>NZ_CBCSCA010000007.1:187415-334764 GCF_965137885.1 Bordetella sputigena | reverse complement strand
TCATGGCTCAGAACTGGAAATAAAGAAAGGGCACGGCGCCGCGGCTGGCGATCAGCGCGAAGGAAAACAAAAAGCCCAGCACCGGCCACAGCGCGCCGGCGGCGAGCACCAGCGGATTCCGGTGCCGCTCGATCCAGGGCAGCAGCGCCGGCGCGAAGGCGCAGAACACGCCCAGCAATATCGCCAGCAGGTGGACCGGCCGCAATGCCAGCTGCATCTCGTCGCCCAGCGCGGCGCCATGCAGGCCGAACTGCCCGGCATACATCGCCAGCGCGCCGTCGAAAGTATGGGCGCGGAAAATCGTCCAGGCCAGCATCACGAAAAGCAGCGTCAGCAGGCGCGCGGGCAGGCGCGGCAGCGCCGGCAGGCCGCCGTTCAGCCACAGCCGCTCCACGCATAGCGCCACGCCATGCGCGATGCCCCACAACAGGAAATTCCAGCTATCGCCGCCATGCCATAGTCCGGCGATGGCCATCGTCAGCAGCAGGTTCCGATAGGTGCGCAGCGCGCCGTGCCGATTGCCGCCCAGCGGGATATACAGGTAGTCGCGCAGCCAGGTGGAAAGCGATATGTGCCAGCGCCGCCAGAAATCCTGGATGCTGCGCGCCAGGTAAGGATGAAGAAAGTTCTCCGGAAAGTGGAAGCCCAGCATCAGCCCCAGGCCGATGGCCATGGCGCTGTAGCCGGCGAAATCGAAGAACAGCTGCAGCGTGTAGCCCAGGCAGCCCAGCCAGGCATCGGCCAGCGTGGGGCGCGGCAGCGCGAAGGCCGTATCCACCAGCGGCGCCAGCGTATCGGCGATCAGCACCTTCATGCTCATGCCTATCATGAAGCGCCGCGCGCCCAGGGCGAACTGCGTCCAGTCCACCGTGCGCGCGACCAGTTCGCGCTTGACCCAGTCGTAGCGGATGATGGGGCCCGCGATCAGGTGCACGAACATCGCCTGATAGGCGCCGAACGTGATGAAGCTATAGTCGGCCGGGACCGTGCGCCGATAGACGTCGATCAGATAGGAGATCGACTGCAGCACGATGAAGGAAAGCCCGATGGGAAGGATGACCCGTTGCCAGCCGATGGGACGGCCGCCGGCGGCGCCGATGGCGGTGTTCAGCGTGTCGACCAGGATGTTGGCGTACTTGTACCAGCACAGTGTACCCAGCGCGATGGCGATCAGCAGGGCCAGCGTCCAGCCGCGGCGCGGGCCGTCGCCGGCCTTGTCGATGAGGATGCCGCCGAGCCAGCCCAGCAGTGTCAGCGCGATGAACAGCAGCAGGAAGACGGGGCTCCACCAGCCATAGAAGATCCAGCTGCAAACGAGCAGCACGGCATTGCGGCGATGAACGGCGCGGCCGCCTCCCACTCCCGCCAGGACATACAGGATCAGGAACGCCGGCAGGAACAGCGTGAGGAATTCCAGCGACGCGAAGACCATGGAAGCATTAGGTTGGAGTGAATAAGCGGTGAGCCGGATAGGCGATCAACCTGGCGATCGCCGGGGAATCCCGGTCAACGCGCCAGGATGTCGTCGGCCCGGATCAAGCGCGGTCCGCCGCTCGCGTTGCCGGGCACCAGCAGCACGCTGTAGCGTTTGCCGGCCTGCAGCTGGCCCAGGTCCAGGGGCGCGCCGGCCGCTTGTCCACCGCACGCGCCTTGCACCGACAGCGCAACGGCATTGATGTCGCGTCGCTTCAGCGATCCCGGCGCGACGTCCTGCGCGATGGCGACGTTGCGTCCCGCCGCCATCAGGGCTGCCGGCGTGCATGACGCATCCAGGTTGTAGAAGGCCAGCGACGCCTTCAGGCCGTTGAAGTCGTCGGGCTTTTCGGAGATGGTGACAGTCTTCAGGCCGCCCGCGGCATCCGGCAGCACGACCACCGTGGCGAAGGCGCCGGCGTCCACGCGTACGGATACGGCGGCGCGCGCCGCGGCCTGCTCCACCGTGCCGGCGATGGCGCCGCGGGCCTTCACGGGCAGGAAGTCGGTGGCCGGCCTGGCGCTGTCCAGTACGATGCGCGCCTGGCGATTCTCGGGTATCACGGTGACCGGCGCCGCGGTGCCGTTGACGAACCGCAGGAACGAAGCGTCTTCGGACGGACCGGTTTCGTATAACTGCGTTTCGGCCGCGACGGCGGCGTGCGGCGCGAAGCCGTGCAGGGCAAGGGCGGCAAGCGCCAGGACGGCCCAACGCGTCGGGATGGATTTCATTTCTTCTCCATGCCCTTGACCATGGGCAGGTCCAGTACGGCCTTGGTGATGGCATCGCCCCATTGCTTGTAGCCGGGCGCGGTGAAGTGCTGGCCGTCGACAGTGCCCCACTGTCCCGGCTTGGAGAAATTCAGCGAATCGATGTACGCGCAGGGCGCGACGTTGGCCGCCAGGAAACTGGACATCAGCTTGACGCGGGCGAAGGTCTTGCCGAACTTGCCGCCTTCGCTGCCCCAGGCCGGCCCGATCCAGATGCAGGCGGTATTGGTGGCGGCGATGTCGCCGGTCAGCGCGGTGACCTGCTGCCATACCCAGGTCTTCGGAAAATCCGGCTTGTCGTAGGCCGCCATGGTGTCGCCCATGACGATCATGACGATGTTCGGCTTGTCGTTGGCGATCAGCTGCTTGATCGGCGTGGTCTGCGGATTGGCGCCCAGCACCTTGATCTGACCCTTGTCGATGCGCTCGGCGCCGCCGCAGGTGCCCGTCGTGACCTTGGTCCAGTCGCCGGCATTGGCGCCGCAGATGCCCAGCGAATGCACGTGCGCGCCCTGCTGCACCAGGTCGTCGTGCAGCGTGCTGATCAGGTGCGTGGGCACGGTCATGTGGCTGTCGCCGATGATCAGGATGGACAGTCCGGCGAGTACGGCAGGTAGCATGTGTTTCTCTCTTCGATGAACAAACGGGAACGCGATGTCGACGATGGCAAGTGGCGCGCGGTCCTTATTGCGCGTAGGGCGATTTGATCGAGGCGGGAGGCAGGCTGACGCCGCCCGGCATGGGGTCGAAGGTGTAGCGCGCGTAGAGCCCGCCCACCCACTGGCGGTAGTCGCGCGAGTTATCGATGGACGCCATGCCGCCCAGGAACAACTGCGGGCCGACCTGGTATTCCGCGCTGGTCGCCAGGCTGTAGCCCACGCCGGTCTTGCTCTGGCCGTCGTAGCGGGCGTCGGGCGAAGCCGTCAGGCCTTGCGCGTAGGCCAGCGCCGCGGCGGTGCTGGCGGCGTTCTGCAGGCTGCCGCTATTCGGGAAGTAAGGCGAAGAGTCGGTGCGGAAGTACTGCAGGCCCAGCGACCCTTGCACCTGGTAGCTGAAGTTGCCGCGGCGCTGCGCCCAGTTGATGGGGACGCTGAGCGCGTAATACTCCTGCGGGCTGAAGTAGCCGCCTTGTCCGTAGGTGAAGAAGCTGAGGTTCTTGTCGTAGGACATGGCCGTCAGGTTCACGCCGCTGGATAGCTGGTAGCCGCTGTCGCGCAGCAGGTACTTGTACAGGCCGGCGCCGCCTTCCAGGCGCGTGTTCGATTCGACGTTGCGGCCGTCCAGCGATTGCCACGATCCATAGCCGTAGACGCCGTAGTCGCCATAGTCCTGCGTCAATTGAAGGCGTACGCCGGTGGCGGCGACCGCGCCCCAGGATTGTCCGGTGCGCGCGTCGCGCGCGCCGGCGAAGGACAGCAGGCTGTCGGTCACCGGGCGGCGGGACAGCTCGGCCGTATACGACAGGCCGCTGTCGTCCAGCGGACGGTTCAGCTTCACGCCGCCTATCACGTTGGTATAGCGAAAGCCGATGGGCGTGCTGCCGAGGTCGGCGGACAGCCCCTGCGTTTCGTAGGCCACGGATACGCCCACGCCGTGATCGCTTTGCGACCCCGCCGAGCCGACGGCGCCGCTCTGCTGCGCCAGCGCCGCGGCCGGGCCGCCGCCGAAGCGGCTGCTGGAGCCGTAGCCGTTGCCCACCGATCCGGCCTGCAGGGTCGTCGGTGTGACCTTCAGGAACAGGTTGCCGTCGCCCACCGGCAGGCGGGCCTGCGCGGGCGCCTCGATGTCGTTGAGCTTGCCCATGCCGGATTCGCCGTTGCGGTTGCGGCCCATCACGCCGACCTGCGCGTAAGGCGTGCCGGTGCGCAGGAGCTGGTCGAGCTCCTGCTGGATGGAAGGCGGCGTCGCGGCTTGCGTGGACGATGCCGCGCCGTAGGCGGGGTCGTCCGCGCGCGGCGGCGCGCCGGCATAGCCCGAGGCCGCGGCATAGGCGGGCGGTGCGTAGCCCGCTGGCGGCGCATAGCCTGGTGGCGCGGCATAGCCGGGCGCGGCCGCGTAGCCCGCCTGCGGTGCGTATCCGGGCGGCGGTGGGTATCCAGGCGCGGGAGGATATCCGGGTGGAGGAGCGTATCCCGGCGGTGCCGTATAACCGGGCACCGCGGCTCCCGCGTAGGCATACTGCGCCGAGCCGGCCGCGGGATAGGGACGCGGCGCCGGCAGCGAGGACGCCGGCGCGGGAATGTATGCATCGCCGCTGCCGCCTTTGTCGCCGCCCGCGCCGGCCAGGGCTTGCGGCAAGGGCAAGGGCGCCATGCCCAGCGTGGACTGGGTACGCTGGCCCGGCAGGCCGACGAAGGGGTTGGCGGCGGCGGGCGAGGCCGCCGCCACCTGCGCACCGGCGCCGCCGGATTGCTGCGCGGCCAGCGCGGCCTTCAGCAGCTGCGCCGCCTTGGCCGTCTTGCCCTGTTCGCGATAGATGCGCGCGGCCGAGGCAAGGACGTCGGCGTTGTCGGGCGCCAGCGATATCGCCCTTTGCGCCGACTTGTCGGCGTCGTCGTAGTCCTTGACCCGGTTGGCCATCTGCGCGGCGCCCAGCTGCACATCCACATTGTCGGGATCCGTGCGCTGCAGCCGTTTGTAGATGGCCAGCGCCTTGGCGTATTCCTGCGCGGACGCATACATGCGGGCCAGCGTGCCGGCCACCAGCGGATCCTCGGGACGCTCCTGCAGTACGGGCGCCAGGATGTCATAGGCGGCCACCAGATCGTCGCGCTGGCGCAGGGCCTCGGCCTGGCGCACGATGTACAGCACGCGCAGATTGTCGAAGCTGTCCTTATCGGCCTGGGACAGGCGCTGGCGCCGCAGGGAACGCAGCACATCGACGAGTTCGCCGTCGCGGCCGGTCTTGAGCAATAGCGACGCGTACTGCAGCGACAGCGACGGCGGCGGCGGGTTGCGCGCCGCCATCGCATCGCGCAGCATGGCCGTACCGGTGGCGGGATCGCCCGCATCCACGTAGGCCAGCGCCAGGGCGCCCAGCATGTCGGGATCCTGGCCGGCATAGGCGGTCGTCTGTGCCAGCAGGTTCAGCGCTTCCTTGCGCCGGCCGCTTTGCGCCAGGCGCGTCGCCAGCGCGGCTTGGGATTGCACCCAGGTGCGGCGTTCCAGGAGCGTCATGTCGGCGGTGCGCGCCCGCTCCGGGATACGCCGCAGCGTGGCCAGCGCGGCAGGCCAGTCCTTGGCTTGCGCGGCGACCAGCGCGCTGGCGTACAGCGCTTCGTTGTCGCCAGGGCGCGCCGCCGTGAGTTCATCCATCAGGCTCGAAGCACGGGCCTTGTCGCCGGCCTTCAAGTACAGCCGCGCGAGCGCGACCCGCATCCAGGGATCCGCGGGATCTTCCTTGACGGCCTGTTGCCATGCCGCCTGCGCCGCGGCCGTGTCGCCGCGTGCCAGTGCCGCCTGGGCCCTGCCATCGTCCAGCGCGGCGCGCAGCGTATCGGCGCCGCCGAGCGCCGTGCGTTGCGCCGGCGTCAGGCCGTCGACGATGCGTTTCGCTTCGGCCTCCCTGCCGTTGCGCGCCAGTACCGAAACCAGTCCGCGCAGCGCATCCGCGTCGTTCGGCGAATTGGCGACAGCGCTGCGATACAGGCGCTCCGCATCGTCCAGCCGGCCTTCGCCCGCGGCGATCGCGGCCAGCTGGTTGGCGGCGGCGGGATCGCGCGGCGACAGGCTCATGGCCTGGCGCAGCAGGCGGTCGGCGCCGGCGGCGTCGCCGGCCTGGCGCGCCGCGTTCGCGCGGGTGACCAGCGCCCAGTAGGAGGCACTGTCCAGCGCGCTTTTCCAGCGCGTGCCGCCGTTGCGCACGGCGCGCTCCAGCAGGGTTTTCGCGTCCTCGTAGCGCTGCTGGCGCAGCTGCACCACGCCCAGGCCGCCCAGGGCGTCGGCGTAATCGGCGCGGGCCTTCAGCACCGTGTTGAAGCTGGCTTCGGCGGCCGCCATCTCGCCCTGCTCCAGCGCGCGCAGGCCGGCGTCCGTGCGGACGCGCAGCGGGTCCAGCGGCGCCGCGGCCGCGCCGACGGGTGCCTTGCCGATGTTGGCGTACTGCTGGCGCACTTCTTCGTCTTCCGGGTGCGCCTTCAGATAGGACTCGAACAGCGGCGCGTCCACCTTGCGCGGCGGATTGCCCAGGAAACCCAGGGCCTCGCGCCAGCTTTCGGTGGCGGCGCCGCCCACGTCGGGCAGCGTCGAGAGTTTCTCCAGGGCGCGTATGCCGTCGGCGCGCGTCGTCTCGTCCAGCGCCGTGATCTGCGCGATGTTCAGCCGGATTTCGTTGTTGCCCGGTTCCTCGCGCGACAGGCGCTGCAGGTTGCGCAGGGCTTCGGCGCGCCCGGCCGCGGTGTAGCCTAGCCGGCTGTAGTACTCCAGTGCGATATCGCCGGTGGGATGCGGCACGTTCTTGAACGCGGCGCGGTAATTTTCCAGCGCGGCGTTCTGGTCGTTGGACTGGACGGCCAGACGGGCCTGCTCCAGCCGCCGCTTGCCCTCGCCGCCGCCCAGTTCGATGGCCTGGTTCAGGCGCGCCACGCGCACGTTGTCGGGATCGAGCGCGCGCAGCCGCTCCAGGTATTTGCGCGCCTCGGCGGGTTTGTTGGCCTTGACCGCGTCGATGCCCAGGCCATACAGCGCGTCGGGCTGGTTGGGGTCGATGCGCAGCAGCTTCTGCCAGGCCTCGCCGGCACGTTCCGCATTGTTGCGCTGCTGCCAGTACTGGCCTTGTTTCACCAGGACGTCGATGGCGTTGTCCTGCGCCCATGCGGCCAGGGGCAGCAACGCGGCGAGCAGGCCGGCGGCTAGGGAGCTGAGACGCGGCGGCATGATGTTTCCCAGGAAGGTTGGACGATACCGGTGATGTGGAAGCGATAGCGCCCTTCGCTCCAGCCCAGGCCGAAGAGGGTCAGGACGTAGTCGTAATAAGGGGCTTGCGTGTGCGCGGCGTCGGCGTGCGCGCGGGCTTGCGCGAGCAGGGTCTGAACGCGCGCGCGTTGCGCTTCGAGCAGATCGGCGCGGCGGGTGGCCTGCAGGTAAGGCAGCAGGGCGGCGGAAAAGCCGAAGGGGCCGGTGCCGGCGGCGACACCCGTGGCCGTCCGCACGGATTCCGGCGGGTAGCCCAGCGCGGCCGTGGCGGCGGCCATGCCGCGCGCCGCGGCGCGCAAGGGCATCGCCAGCGGGTCGTCGTCGGGAGTCACGCCGGCCCACATGTAGGCGCGTATGGCGTCGTAGCTGCCGACGTCGCCCTTGACCGGGTCAGTGGCGAAGCGGCCGGCGGCGCCAGTGGGCCTGGCGGCTTGCGCGGCGGGTGCCGCGCCTGGCGCGATGGCTGGGGTTGCCGCGGCCGGCGCGGCGCGCTTGGCGCCCGGGGCCGCCGGGGCTGTGGACGGTGTCGAAGACGTCGAGGCCGCTGTCGGCGCCACGTAGGCCGTCCAGTCTGCCACGTAGCCCGTGTCTACGCCGGCGGCGTAGACCGCCGGCGTGTTGCGAGCGATCTCCTGCCACAGCGCGCGATTGCCCGCGCCGGCCAATCTGCGCAGCACCGGCGGCGGCAGATAGCTGGCGTTCAAGCGCCAGATGCCGCCGGGCAGGTCGAAGCCCATGGGGCCGGGCAGCAGCATGTGGCCCAGGCCGGGCAGCCGCGCGGTCTCCTCGGCCTCGATGCGGGCCAGCAGCGCCTGTCCGCTGGCCGAGTAGTCCTTGCGGCCCCAGAGCCTGCCCGCTTCCAGCAGGTCATAGGCCAGCCACAGGTCGGCGTCGGCGGCGGCGTTGGCGTCCAGCACGCGCCACGCACCGTCCGGCGCCTGGCCCCAGAACCAGGCCGGCAGGCGCTTGCCGATGTCGCCGCCGGCAAGGTTGGCTTCGGTCCATTTCCAAAGCCGGTCGAAGACGGCCTGGTCACCCGCCACCAGGGCGAAGAACATGCCGTATGACTGGCCTTCCGAAGAGGTGTGGCGCTGCGGGGTGCTGGCGTCCAGTACGCGGCCGTCCGCCTGGATGAAGCGGGCCTGGAAGTCCTGCCACAGCGGCCACGCCGGCGCGGCGCAGCTCGTTGCGTCCCGGCCGGCAGCGGCCACCGGCGCCGGCATGGCGACGACGCACGGCAGGCACACCGACAGCACCGCGAGCGCGCGCGGCCATGCGTCCGGCGCGCTCAGCAAGGATCGAAGCGCCCGCGCCATATGCATTACTGCTTCAACCGCCGCTGCGCCCGCGCATGCAGCGACCAGTACAGCACCGCGGCCAGCAGCAGCGCACCCAGCAGGCAGCAGGCCAGGAACACGAACAGGTGGCGGCTGAAGAACCACTCCGTGTATTCCACCGGCCCCAGCTCGCCGACGTAGTAGCTTTCCTGCGCCAGCAGGCTTTCCACTTGCTTGCCGCGCACCATCGCCAGCGAGCCCTTGATGCCATGGTCGCTGCTGCTGTCATCCAGCAGCACGTCCAGCGCGTCGGCCAGGCCTTGCGGCTTGTTGCCCGAGACGACCACCACGCTGCGGCCGGGCGTAAGCGGGGATTCGAAGCCCGCCAGCATCGCATCGGCGCTATCGCTGCTGAACGCGACCATGTCGCGCGGCTGCTCGGGCGCGCCCAGCCAGGCGGATGTTTTATAGACCAGGTCGGACAGGCTGAAGCGCTTGTCCTTGCCATCCACGGAAGCGGGCATGTATTGCGCCCACTGCTTCAGCAGCGGCTGGTTGTCGCCGGAAGCGATCACCAGCAGGTCCTTGTCGGCCAGCTTGCCCGACTGCCCGGGCTGACTCACGGTCACGCCGGTGGCGGGGTAGCCCGTCGATGCGCCCAGGCGCCCCAGCAGCGTCAGATAGGCGCTGTAATCGGACACCGCGGGCTGGTCCGGCAGCACCACGGTGGTTTGCGACAGGTCCGCCATCCGCGTGAAGGGGAAGCCGGCCTTGTCGAACGCGGTCAGGTCGGGCATGGCGATGAAATGCGGCAGATGCGAGATATCGATCGTCGAATCCGGATCGATGGCGCCACGCACGTTGTCCAGCAGCGCGTCCTTGCAATCGCCCTGCTTCAGCACGTCGTAGGAGTAATACAGCTGCAGCTGCGAGCGCGGCGGCAGCAGGAACAGCGGCAGCTCCAGGCGCTTTTCCGCCGGCAGCGTGGCGTCGGAGACCAGCTTGTCCGCCAGCGACGGCGCCTTGGCGGCGGGCAACGGAATGCCCTGCACGAACTGGTCGTTCAGGCTGATGCTGAGCACGGACTTGTCGCTGGTCGGCCGCGGCGTATAGCGATACTTCAGGTCCACCGGCACGCGCTTGTCGCGCCAGGCGAACAGGTCCGGCGGCAGCCGCAGGTTCAGGCGTATCAGGTCCGGCCGATAGCCGGCCACGTTCAGCGCGCGGCCTTCGGCCAGCTCGCCGAACTTGACCGCGCGGTCGCTGGGCAGCCAATTGGGCGCGTCGTAAGGCTTGCGCGGCGCCAGCGGCTGCAGCTTGGTAATGGTGGCGGTGGCGCCGGACATGGTCTGGCTGCCCAGGACAAGCGCGTTCGCGGCGGTCTTCAGCTCGGCGCTGTCGCGCCCCTGGAGCACCAGCAGCTTGCCGTTGGGATCGTTGGGATTGGTCACCACGGCGATCGTCGGTCCGTTGACCGCGGCGGGCGCGGCGCCGGCGGACTGCAGGCCCGGCACGGTGGTGCCGCCCGTGATCAATACCACCGCATTGCCTTCCTTGGGCAACTGGCCTATCGATGCCGGAAAGCGCGCGCCGCGATAGTCCGCCAGCGCGCCGAACCACGACGACAAGGCCCCCGCGGCTTCCAGCGTGCCGGAGTCGGGATTGCCCGCGAACACCATGGGCAGCACCAGCCGGCGCACGTCGCGGCGGTCGAAGAAGGGCAGCGGCAGGGTCGACAGATCGTTGCGCATGCGCAGCGGCGCCACCGTCAGCTCCAGCACGCTCTGGTTGCCGACATTGGCCCACAGGCTCGAATGCAGCGGGTCTTCGCACTGCATGGTGTAGTGACCGATCAACTGCAGGTTCAGGCGGTTGAAATCGGTGATCAGGCGCGGCGGTATGTCGACCGTGCGCTGCAGGTTCTTGCCGCCGTCTTCCTTGGGCACCGGAATGCTGTAGGCGACTTCGCCGTTGACCATGACGTTGATGTGCGACAGATCGGGCAGCAGCGCAGGCGAGTATGCATAGTCCAGCTTCAGCTTCGCCGCGGTCACCACTTCGTCCGCGCGCACGCTGAAAGGCACGCCATTGCTGCCGTCCACGCCGGTGATGTTCAGCGGATATTGCGCGCCCAGCTGGCGCAGCGTCAGTGCGTAGGTGCGCGAACCGTCCGCCGCGGAGGCGGACGCGCCGCCTGCCGTGCCGCCGGACTGCGCCCCGCTCGATGCGGCGTTCATCGCCGCGCCGGCAGCCGCCTCGACAGGCGCCGCGCCGGCGGTGTGGAATGCGCTGGCCAGCAGCGTGCCGGCAAGCGTGCCGCACAGGCCGCGGCGTGCGCGGCGGACACGATGAAGGAACACGGTCATCTATCTCTCGCAGTGCCGGTGGGACTTTGCGCCGCGGCCGCGGCGGCGGGGATGGCCGCCGGCGCACGGCGGCGCTGGCGGAAGGGTTCGTAGAACGTATGGCGCAGCAGCAGCGCGAAGCCGTGCATGCCTATCCGGGTGACCTCGCGCAGCGCCGCCAGCGGTGCGTCGGGTTTGCGATTGCCCCAGCCCGATGCCCAGGTGTCCGCGCGGGCGAAGGTCAGTTGGGAGAGCTGCACCTGCTGCGCGACGCTCAAGGCATCGAAGCGCAAGCCCACCCGCTCGTCGCGGCTGAACACCGCGGTGGCGGGAAACACGCCTTCCTCGTCGCCGCGAAAGATCGATACGCGCACTTTCTCGTGCAGCGGCACGTTGCAACCGGCCGGCAGTACCAGGCCCAGCCCCGTTTGCGAAAAATCGCTGGTTTCGCAGACGATGGTCTTGCCGTTGTCCAGCTTGATCGCCGCGGGCAGGCGCGCCGCCACGCGCGGGTCATTGCGCAGTTGCCGGCTTTCGGCGGCCACCGCCACGCTGGCGCTGGTGATGATGATGTTGTAGACCGTCCAGGCCAGGTTGATGCACACGGTGGTCCTGACGTCGGCGTCGCCATGGCCCAGGGCCAGCGTCGCCAGGCCGGCGAGCATGCCGGCGACATTCAACGCCAGCAGCACGATATAGGGCCGCGCCATCGTCCAGTCGAAATAGGATTGCTCGATGATGCCGCCCTTGGAGGTCACGTTGAATTTCCCCAGCTTGGGGTTCACCAGCGCCAGCATCACGGGCCGCATGATGTACCAGGCCAGCACCGATTCGTAGACCTCGTTCCAGAAGGAATGGCGGAAGCGCCCCTGGATGCGCGAGTTGGTGATACTGGCGTGCAGCAGGTGGGGCAGCGCATAGACGGTGATCATCAGCGCCGAGGCCTGGAACACGTGGGCGCCGAAGAACAGATAGGCCAGCGGCGCCGTCAGGAACACGATGCGCGGCAAGCCGTAGAAGAAGTGCAGCATCGCGTTCAGGTAGCACAGGCGCTGGCCGAACTTGAGCCCCTTGCCCACCAGCGGATTGTCCACGCGGAATATCTGCGCCATGCCGCGCGCCCAGCGTATGCGCTGGCCGATGTGCGCGGCCAGGCTTTCGGTGGCCAGCCCCGCCGCTTGCGGTATGCCCAGGAAAGCCGTGTTGTATCCGGCGCGGCTCAGCTTGAGCGCGGTATGCGCGTCCTCGGTGACGGTTTCCACCGCCACGCCTCCCACCTCTTCGAGCGGCGCGCGGCGCAGGATCGCGCAGGACCCGCAGAAGAAGGCCGCGTTCCACAGATCGTTGCCGTCCTGCACCAGGCCGTAGAACAGCTCGCCTTCGTTCGGGACGGCGCGTCCCGTACGCAGGTTCTTTTCGAAGGGATCGGCCGAGAAGAAGAAATGCGGCGTCTGCAGCATGGCCAGCTTGCGGTCCTTCAGGAACCAGCCCATGCAAAGCTGCAGGAAAGAACGCGTCGGCACGTGGTCGCAATCGAAGATCGCGACGAACTCGCCCTGGGTCTGCTTAAGCGCCCAGTTCAGGTTGCCCGCCTTGGCGTGGCGATTGTCTTCGCGGGTGATGTAGCCCGCGCCGACTTCCTGGCAGAAATCGCGGAATTCGGCGCGGCGGCCGTCGTCCAGCACATACACCCGCAGCTTGTCCGCCGGCCAATCCATGGTCAGCGCCGTATAGACCGTCTGCCGCACCACGTTCAAAGGCTCGTTGTACGTCGGGATGAAGATATCCACCGACGGCCACAACGCCATATCGGCCGGCAGCGGCGTGGGCTTGCGGCGCAGCGGCCAGGCGGTTTGCAGATAGCCCAGCAGCAGCACGGCCAGCGCATAGCATTCCGCCAGCACCAGGCCCCAGCCGAACAGCGTATCGGTCAGGTTGTCGAAGTCCAGCGTCGCCGTCACGCGCCAGTACATGTAGCGCAGCGAGGCCGTGCAGGACAGCACGATCAGCGTCAGCACGGCCAGCTGTCCGCGGATGCGGCGTACGCATAGCGCGAACAGGAAGGTGACCACGCAGAACATCAACTGCTGCTCCAGCGTCAACGGAATGATCACCGTCAGCCATACCAGCAGGATCGCCAGGATGCCTATCGCCATGCGCAGCGGCAGGCTGGCCCAGATGCCGCGCTGTAGCAGCCGGTCCCCGGGCGCCGGCCCGGCCGGCGGATAGTGGAACGACTGCGTCTCGCGCGTCATGGCGTCGGTCTCCCGGCATCGCCCAGGCGCGCCAGGACGTGCCGCGCGCATTGCTGAAGGTCATGCGCGGCGCGGCCGTGCGGATCGTAGTCCAGCACGTTCATGTTGCAGGCCAGCGCCTCGCGTACCGATTCGTCGTCGTGGATGACGCCGACGGTGCGTTCGCCCAGGCTCTGCCGCATGACTTCGACTACATCCTGGGCCAGGCGGCGCGAACGGTCCACCTGGTTGATGGCATAGACGCAGGGCGTGTCGCCGCGCGGCTTGGCGCCGCCGTAGGCTTCGACCATCGACGCCGTGGCGGGCAGGGTCGCGTACGAAGCGGCGTCGGCCAGCGTGACCGCCACGACCAGGTCCGCGGCGGCGATCGCCTGCCGCGTATATACGGACGGGCCAGGCGGCGTGTCGATCAGGACGATGGCGTCCTCGGACAGCTGCATGGCGCGCAGGCGCGCCGCCAGCAGGCCCGGCTCGTCGCGCAGGCGGCGCTCCAGCCGATCGCGATCGCTTTCCGGCAGCTGGCCGTGCGGCACCACGTCCACGCCGTGCTTGCCGGCCAGGCGCGCATCGTCCCATGGCCGGTCGGACAGGGTCGCACGGGCCAGTCCATCCATGCCGCCCTGGCCGGCTTCGGCGTGCAGGCGCAGCGCGTTCTGCGGGTCCAGGTCGACGGCTACCACGGCGCGTCCCATGCGGGCGAACGCGGCGCCTATGTTCGCGCTGATCGTCGTCTTGCCGACGCCGCCCTTGGCGGATATCACTGCAATGGTCTTCACGATGAAAGCAGCCGCTTGAACAGGTCGGGCAGGCCCGGCGAGGCCGGCTCGGATGGGGCGCCCTCCACCAGGCGGCGCAGGGGATTCGGCTGCGCGCCGGCGGCCGTTGCCGGCGTGGCGTTGCCAGCGGACGGCATCGGCGGGGGCGTGATACCCGTGCTAGTCGCGGGCGCATGCGCCGCGTGCGGCTGCGCGCCGGCGCCTTGCGTATCGGCGGGCGCGGCCATGTGCTCGTTCGCGGCGAACTCGGCGGCGGACTCGCCGGCCGGCATCCTGGCCGTCAGCTCGGGGGCCTGCGGGATCACGAAAGCGCGCGGTACTTCGCGGCTGAAGGGCTTGGGGTTGGGCGGTATGAATTGCGGCCGCGGCCTGGCCCGTTCGGTGGCTGCGTCCGCGGCCTCGGCCGCGGGCCGGGCGGCTTCCGCCAACACGGCGGCGTCGTCCGCGCCCACCGCCGGCGCCTCCACCGGCCGCAGCGGGTCTATGGCCGACAGCATGGGCCAGCGCGCCCGAGCTTGGCTGGCCGCGGCCAGCGTGGCGATTTCCTGATAGCCCGCGGGATCGCCGCCGAACTGCGCGTACAGCCGCGCGATATCGCTGTCGTCATCGGAATGCATGCGCCGGGCCCCTCATCTGGAAAATACGAATCGCAGGCTGCCCGTAGCGGGATCGGCCTGTTGCAGCCGTACCTGCAGTGTGTCGCCGGCCCCCGCGGCCGACATCCAACCCTGGTACACGCCTTCCAGGAAGGCGGGCGTCCAGTCCAGCTCGCCGGCGCCGAACGCGGCCGCCAGCGGCGAGCAAAGGTGTTCGATCAGTAGCGCCGCATCGTCCAGGTCGGCCAGCTCGACCAGCCCCCAATCCAATGGTTGCCATGCCGCGTTCATGGCATCGCGCAACTCGGCGATGCTGCCGCAGGCGGGCAAGGGATGCTGGGCGGCGAAGCGCGCACCGATACGGCGCATCAGGCCGCGCAGCTCGTCCGTCGACAGATGCGCGCGAAACTCCTCGGCCTGGGCCCGGAGGAAATCCCGCCACTGCGGCATGCAAAGGCGGCCATGCAAATACGCTAATGCGGCACCTTGCATACAAGATCCCTCAACGAGTTGCAGTGCATGCGGATTAGGCCGAAATGCTGCGGGCGGGACGCATGTGCGACTGATTGTGAGTTAAGGATCTTTGTTTAACAAGGCGCCCTGTTGTGTAACTCCACAAGCTACCAGGCTTTATCGAATTATTTCTTGGGCCCCGGGGGATTGTTGCGCCGCATCGAGGGGAATTTCACGGAAGATACCGAAGAGAGCCAAACAATTGCTCAACGTTGCAGAAATAACTTGTGGCGTCTTGCCAACGTAAATTCAAAAAAAAGCCGCGCCAGGCGTCGTCCGGCGCGGCATCCCTCCCGCTACATCAAGTGTTCAAGGACGGATCATTACGCCGTCCTTCAATCCCGCGCAGTGGTCGTAGATTTCCCCGGGGCGGGTGAACCACACCTTGTCGCGCTGCGGATGTTCGACGATGTGCTTCAGTGCCCGCCGCAGCGCGCGCAGGCGATAAGGCTGGCCGACGATCATCGTGTGCAGGGCGATGCCGCACACCAGCGGCTGTTTCTCCGACTGGACCAGCATTTCCTCGAACTGCTCGATGATCATCTGTTCGAAGTCCTGCGCGGTGTGGCGCCGCACCAGCATCTGCGGGGAATCGTTGATTTCCAGCGGATACGGCACCGACATCAGCGGGCCGGAGCGGGTCTTCATCCATACCGGCTGGTCGTCGGCGGGCCAGTCCATCACGAACTTGTAGCCGGTATCCACCAGCAGTTCGGGCGTCTGCGCGCTTTGCGACATCCACGGCCCCATCCAGCCGCGCACGTCCTGGCCGGCGTGTTTCTTGATGGCTTCACGCACTTCGGTCAGCAGGCGGGCTTCGTCGGCGGGCCATAGGTGGCCTTGCGCTTCGGCGTTGGTGCGGCCGTGGCCGATGAGTTCGTCGCCGCGCTTCAGGATGGGCTCCAGCACGTCCGGAGCGTACTCGAACAGCACCGTGTTCATCAGGTGCGAGGCCGGCAGCTCCAGTTCGTCGAACAGTTCCAGCAGGCGCCATACGCCGACGCGATTGCCGTAGTCGCGCCAGGCGAAGCCGCGCGCGTCGGGCTGCGGCAATTCGGTGCCCAGGTGATGGCCCTTGCCGGCGCCGAAGGCGAAGTGCTCGATGTTCAGGCCCAGGTAAACGGCCAGGCGCTTGCCGCCGGGCCAGCTGTAGTCGGGGCGTTTGGTGATGGCGCTGTACGGATACCGGTCGTGGTAGGGAAGTAGCATGGGTTCGATCCGAGTGTGAGAGTCGACGACAGAGTGAAGTTCAGGGGTTTGGCGCGTGGATGTCCACAACGGGGCGGCCTCGGCGGGGCCTCGCCGGGCCGTTCGCGTCGCTACACCCCCAGGAAAGCGGTCTGTACCTTGGGATCCTCCAGGAGCGCGGCGGATTCGTCGTCGAATACCTTTTCGCCCAGCTGCAGGATGGCCGTGCGTCTGGCCACGCGCATCGCCCAGTTGGCATTCTGTTCCGCCAGCACGAAGGCCAGGCCTTCGCGCTGCTGGATTTCCAGCAGGATGTCGCCGATGCGTTCGACGATGATGGGCGCCAGCCCCAGCGAAGGCTCGTCCAGCAGGAACAGCTTGGGGCCGCTCATCAGCGCGCGGCCGATGGCCAGCATCTGCTGCTCGCCGCCGGACAGGCTGCCCGCCGCCTGCCGCGCGCGTTCCTTCAGGCGCGGAAAATAGCCGAACATCTGTTCCATGCGCTCGGCCAGGCGATCGCCGCCGCGGCCGAAGGCGCCCATCTTCAGGTTTTCCTGCACCGACAGCGACGGAAACACGCGGCGGCCTTCCGGCGAAAAGCCTATGCCCAGCTTGACCACTTCCGATGCGGCCAGGCCTTTGATGCTTTTGCCTTGCCACAGGATGTCGCCGCCGTAGCCGCTGACGAGTCCGGTGATGGCCTTGAGCGTGCTGCTCTTGCCGGCGCCGTTGGAGCCGATCAAGGCCACGGTTTCGGCTTCGCCTATGCTCAGGCTGATCGCGCGCGTGCCGGCCACGCGGCCGTAGCGCACGTCCAGATTACGCAATTCCAGCAGTGACATTCCTAGTTCCCAAGTAAGCCTCGACGACGCGGCGGTCGCGCAGGACTTCATCCGGCTTGCCGCGCGTCAGTTCCTGGCCCGAAGCCACCACCAGCAGGCGGTCGCACAGGCCGGCGATGAAGCGCATGTTGTGGTCGATGACCATGACCGTGACGCCCGACTCGCGCACGCGCAGGATGGCGTCGCGCACCTGGTCGGTTTCCTCGGCGCTGAGGCCGGCCACGGGTTCGTCCAGCATCAGCAGCGTGGGCCGCGCCGCCAGCGCGATGGCGATGCCCAGGATCTTCTGCATGCCGTAGGGCAGGCTGCCGGCGGCATCGTCGGCCACCGCGGCCAGCCCCATGCGATGCAGCAGCTCTTCGACCTGGGCATCCGATTCGGCGCGCTGGCGCCTGGCGCGCGGCGTATCGAACAGCGTGGCCAGGAAGCCGGGATAGCGCGTCAGATAGGAGCCGCGCACGATGTTTTCGCGCACGCTGCGCTGCGCATAGACCGCCGTCGATTGGAAGGTGCGCACCAGGCCGCGCTCGGTCAGGCGCGAAGGCGCCATGCCGGTGACGGTTTCCTCGCGGAAGACCACCGTGCCGCGCGAGGGCTTGATGACGCCGCTGATCAGGTTGACCAGCGTGGTCTTGCCGGCGCCGTTGGGGCCGATGACGCCCAGGATCTCGCCTTCATAGACCTCGAAGGTAACGCCGTCGACGGCCTTCAGGCCGCCGAAGCTGATGCCTATGCCGTCCACATTGAGCAGCTTTTTCATGCGCGCGCCTCCTTGTTGTCGCGCCGCGCGCCGCGCAGCATGGCGGCCAGCCCGACCAGGCCGGACGAGAACGAGGCCATCACCAGGATCAGCGCCACGCCGAACAGGATGCGCTGGATTTCCACGTAGCCGCGCAGCAGTTCCGGCAGCGCCACCAGGAAGACCGCGCCGACGATGGGACCGACGACGTTGTACATGCCGCCCAGCACGTTCATCACCACCAGGTTCAGCGAGTCCGTCATGCCGAAGGTGGTGGGATCGATGTAGTGCATGAAGAACGCCAGCAGACCGCCCTGCAGGCCCACCAGCGCGCAACCCAGCACGAAGATGCCGACCTTCAGCCGGATGACCGGCACGCCGGCGCATTCGGTGACGCGTTCGGCTTCGCGCGCCGCATCCATGGCGCGTCCGACCTCGGACATCAGCAGGCGGATGCACAGCGCCGCCACCAGCACCGCGGCGACCAGGGCGATGTAGTACTGCGCCAGCGGCGAGCTCCAGCCGGCATGCAGGTCGGGCAGGTTGGACAGGCCATTGGAGCCGCCCGTCACGCTTTCCCACTCGACCAGCACCAGGCGGATGATCTCGCCCAGCAGGAAGGTGACCAGCACGAAGTACTTGCCGGTCAGGCGCAGCACGATCGGGCCCACCAGCAAGGCCAGCAGCGCCGAAGCACCCGCGCCTATCGCCAGGCCGACGAAGGGCGACACGCCCAGCTTCAGCACCGACAGCGCGCAGGCATAGGCGCCCACGCCCATGAAGCCGGCATGCGAAAACGAAATGTGGCCGGTGCGGATGATCAGGTGCAGGCTGAGCGCGCCGATGACGTTCAGCAGGATCAGCGCGCCGATGGCCAGGATGAAGGCATTGTCGGCCACGTGCGGCAGCACGGCCAGCACCACGGTCGTCAGCACGCCCATGGCCAGCACCTTCATTCCGCGCGGCGCGCCGTCGGTATGGCGCGCGATGGGGGGATTCAAGGAAGTATTCGACATGGCGGCCTCAGCGTTCCGGTTTTCCAAGCAGGCCCCACGGGCGCACCACCAGCAGCGCGATGACCACGCCGAAGGATACGAAAGTGGAGGTGGCCGAGCCATAGAAGGTGGACAGGAAGCTTTCGCCGAAGCCGAACAGCACGCCGCCCAGCGCCGCGCCGGGGATGCTGCCCATGCCGCCCAGGATCACCACGATGAAGGCCACCATCAGCGGGCGCTCGCCCATGAACGGCGACAGCGCATAGGTCTGCGCGTAGATCGCGCCGGCGATGGCGGTCATGAAAGCGGCCAGGAAAAACGCCAGCTGATAGATGCGGCGCGTATTGACGCCCTGCGCTTCGGCGATTTCGATATCTTCCGATGCGGCGCGCACGGCCAGGCCGTAGCGGCTCAGGCTCATGAAGCCCCAGAACGCCAGCAGCACCACGATCGCGATGCCGATGATCATCAGTTTGTCGGCCGGGATCGATACCGAGCCGACCGAAACCATGCTGTCCAGCGCGGCGGGTATCGAACGTTCGTAGACGTCGAAGATCAGCACGCAGCTGTAGACGATGGCGATATCCAGTCCCAGCAGGCCTATCATGCTCTGGAACATCTTCTGGTAGAAGCGGCGGTACACCAGCCATTCCAGAATCATGCTGCCGGCGGCGACGGTCAGCCCGGCCAGCAGGATGGCCACCACATAAGGCAGCTTGAACTCGCCGAAGTAATAATGCAGCGCATAGCCGCCCAGCATCGCCAGGCTGCCATGCGCGAAATTGACCACTTTCATGATGCCGAACAACAGCGTGAACCCCAGGGCGATCAGGACGTAGATCGCGCTGAGGCTCAGGCCGTTTATCAGCACCTGGGTCAGGACCGGTGCGGAAAACATGCAATCCCCTAAAAGGCGGAACGCACGGCGTGGCGGCCATCATCCGGCCGCCGCGCCGCGCGGATAAGGCTTATTCCTTGACGGGCGTCAGGGACGTAATGGTCTGGGGCTTGCCGTCCTTGATCTGGGTGATCCAGAACTTGTTCAGCAGCTGGCGATTCACGCCGTAGGCCTTCTGGCCGCCCCACACCACCGGACCGTAGATGCCGGCGTCGTAGCCGCCGATGTTCTCCAGGGCGGTGCGGACCTTGTCGGTGTCGGTCACGGTGCCGGCATTCTCCAGCGCCTTGAACAGGATCTTGGCGGAGTTGTACCAGCCCGGCGTCTGCGCATTGATCACGCCGCTCCAGCGCTTCTTGTAGGCATCGACGAACTTCTGCGCGCCGGGTTCGCGGAAGTCGAACACGTCATAGGACATGAAGCCTTCGGCGTTGGGGCCGGCGATGTCGTTGATTTCGTCGATGCCGGGGCCGCCGACCTGCCAGATCAGGCCCTTGTAGCCGATCTGCCGCGCCTGCTTGACCAGCAGGCCCGCTTCGCCCGGCGCGTTCAGGTTCAGGTCCAGGATGTCCACGCCCTGCGCCATCATGCGCGTGAGCAGCGGCGTGAATTCCTTGGAGCCGCGCTCATAGCTTTCCGACCACACGGTGTAGCCGTTGTCCTTGTAGGTCTGGCCCAGGGTGGGCAGCACGACCTGACCGGTGGCGTCGTTGGGCACGATCAGCGCGACCTTCTTGACCTGCGGATGGGTTTCCTTCAGCCACTTCACCATCGCCGGGCCGAACTCGATATTGCTGTTCATCGAGCGGAAGTTGTAGCCGTTGGCGCCGCCCTGCTTGAGGATGTCGGGCGCGTAGCCATTGGACAGCACGATGACCTTGGCCTGGTTGGTGATGGGCACCACCGCCATGGCCGACGGCGTGCCGATGGGGCCGATGACGAACTTGACCTTGTCGTAGTTGACCAGGCGCTCGGCCGCGGTGCGGCCGCCGGTGGCGGTGTACTTGTCGTCGTACATCACCAGTTCGGGCTTGTAGGTCTTGCCGCCGACCTTCAGCCCGCCTTGTGCGTTGACCTCGTCGATGGCCATCTGCACGCCGCGCTGCACGGCCAGGCCCCAGGCGGTGCCGCCGCCGGACAGCGGTCCGATGCCGCCGATCTTCAGTGTCTCCTGCGCGTGCGCGGACAGCGCGGCGCCGGCGCCCAGCGCGGCCAATATCAGGCTACCAAGCAGTTTCTTCGCATGCATGAGGCATTCCCCTTGTTCTGGAAACAGTGCGGTTGAAAATGGATCAGTGGACCGGCCGGAGCACGGAGCCCAGTACCGATGTGGCGAATCGCGCGGCGGCCAGCAGGCGGTTGTCCTGGCCGTATGCGCCTATGAGTTGCGCGCCCAGCGGCAGTCCGCCGGGCCCGGTTTCGAGCGGGAAGGAAACGCAGGGCATATGCAGCAGCGTCCAGATGGCGCCGTAGCGCGGCGACCCGGAATTGGCATGGCCGGCTTCCGCCTCGCCGTCGGCGGCGGGATAGAGCAGTACGTCATAGTCATCGAACAGCGCGCGGGCACGCGCCCGCATTTGCGCGACGTGTTGGAGCATCGCCGTGTATTCGTCCAATCCGACGTCGGCCCCGCCGCGCAGCCGGGCCTGCAGGCGTGGGCTCAGCTGGCTTTCGTTGTGCAGGCGTTCCTGCGCCAGCGTCTGGCGCGCTTCGAAGGCGAACAGGCGCAGCTGCATGGCCTCCAGCGCTTCGAACTCGGCGGGCAGCCAGAAGCGCGTTACCTGCGCGCCGGCCCTGGCCAGCGTGTCGGCGGCGCGCTCGATGGCGGCGATGGTGGACGGATGCGCGTAGTCCCATTGGCGCGACAGGCACAGGCCGATACGCGGACGCAGGACGCTGCCGGACATGACGTCGCGCGCGCCATGCAGGCCCATCGTGAAGAAGGCGGCATCGGCGACGTCGCGCGTGATCACGCCCACGGTGTCCTGCGACGGGCTCAGCGGTTTCATGCCGCCCGTCGCGATCAGGCCGAAGCTGGGCTTGTAGCCGACGGCGCCGCAATAGATGGCCGGCCGTACGATGGAGCCGGTGGTCTGCGTGCCGAAGGCCACGGGCACCATGTAGTCGCCCACCGCGGCGGCCGAGCCGCTGGACGAGCCGCCGGGCGTATGCGTGACGCGCAGCGGGTTGACTGCCTTGCTGGGCGTCTGCGTGGCGAATTCACCGGTGGCGACCTTGCCCATCAGCACGGCGCCGCGATGTTTGGCCAGGGCCACGCAGCCCGCGTCGGCGACGGGGCGGTGGCCGCGGTAGATGGGCGAGCCGTATTCGGTGGGATAGTCGACGGTGTCGAAGATGTCCTTGGCGGCGAAGGGAATGCCGCGCAGCGGTCCCGCGGGCATGGCTTCGGCTGCCCGCGCCCCGGCCAGGGCGAGCTCCGGGTCAGAGGCCACGAAGGCCTGGATTTGCTCATTGCGTTCGGCGATGCGCTCCAGGCAGGCCTGGACGACGGCGGTGGGCGTGGTCTCGCCGCGCTCGATGGCGGCGGCCGCTTCCCACGCGGTCAGCTGATTCAAAGGTTTCACTGCAACGTTCCGTGGATGTATTCGTGGCGACCCCCTTGGGGTTGCCCGGTCAGGCCGAGTCAGCGGTGGCGGCGGAAGGCGCGCGCTGTCGGCGTGGGCCGGCTGTCTGGCCTGAGTACTTTATGGAGCGTCGATTGATATGTCTAATACAATATAAGGGCATCATTAAGACAGATCTTGACCTAATCATTCGGGAAAACGATGGCTCTGCTTTCACGCGCGCTGCGGGCTTTCGTCGTGGTGGCCGAAGAGCTGCACTTCGGCCGCGCGGCGATCCGGCTGAACATCAGCCAGCCGCCGCTCAGCCAGCTGATACGGCAGTTCGAGGCGGAGGTCGGCACCGAACTGTTCGTGCGATCGACGCGTTCGGTGCGGCTGACCCAGGCGGGCGAGGTGCTCTTGCCCCGCGCACGGCGGCTGGTCGACGAGAACGACTCGATCCTGCGCGCGGTGCGGCGCGCGGGCAGCGGCGATGCCGGCCGGCTGGCGGTGGGCTTCGTCAGCACCGCGGCCTATCGCGTGCTGCCGGGCGCGATCGCGCGCTACCGCGCCAAGTATCCCGACGTGGAGCTGATGCTGTTCGAAGAGCTGACGGGCACGATCACCGATCGCCTGATGTCCGGGACGCTGGACATTGCGATCTTCCGCCGGCTGCCGCGCGCGACCGAACCGGACCTGATCTTCGAGCGCGTACATCGCGAGAAGATGGTGCTGGCGATGCCGGCCGATCATCCGTTCGGCGAACTGGCGGTGGTACCGATGGGCAAGCTGGACGGGCAGGCTATGGTGGGCTTCCAGCGCGAGGGGTCTTCGTACTTCAATGCGGTGCAGACACGCCTGTGCCGCGAGCACAATGTGCGGCCGCGCATCGTTTACGAAAGCGTGCTGCCGACGCTGCTGGCCTTGGTGGAAGGCGGCATGGGGATGGCGCTGGTGCCGGAGTCGGCGGCGGGACTGCGCAATTCCGTGGTGTACCGGCCGCTGGCGGGGCTGCCCGACGCGTTCGACGTCGATCTGTATTGCGCGCGTCGGCCGGACAACCTGAATCCGACGGCGCAGGCATTTGCGCGAATCCTGCAACAGGGCTAGTGTGACGGCCGTCGCGCGATTGCGACGACGCGGGACCCGGCCCAATCACGCTACTGTGACTCACCCCGGCATGGGCTCGCGATCCAGGGGAGCACATTCATGACAGGCAGCAGTTCTCTTCCGCGCGTGGCGATCATCGGCTGCGGCGGCACCATTACGTCGCGCGGCACGGGGCCGCTGGATACGATGGACTATCCGGAGTTCGGCACGAAGCTCAGCGTGGCGGATGTGCTGGAGGCGATTCCGGAAACGGCCTCGGTGGCGCGCACGGTGCTGGTGCCGTTCCGGGAAGTGAGCAGTTCGGCGATCACCACGCAGGATTGGTTCGCGCTGCGCGCGACGATACGGCGGATGGCGGCGGAACAGCCGGACCTGGCGGGGTTCGTGATCCTGCATGGAACGGCGTCGCTGGAGGAGACCGCGTTTTTCCTGGACCTGACAATGTCGCTGGAGCAGCCAGTCGTGCTGGTGGGCGCGCAGCGGCCGCTCAGCGCGGTGGGTTCGGATGCGCCGATGAATGTGATCGCCGCCTTGCGCACGGCGGCGGCGCCGCAGTCGCGTGGCCGTGGAGTTCTGGTGGTGTTGAACGATGAGATCTGTTCGGCGCGCGATGTGGTGAAGACGCATACGCTGCGCGTGCAGACGTTCCGGTCGGCGGATTTCGGGGCGTTGGGGGTGGTGGATCCTGACGGGGTTTTCTATTACCGGCGGAATGATGAGTCGCGTTCTTTCGCTGGTGGCGCCAGCGAACCGGCGTGGCCGGATTTCACCGCGCTGGCGGATGATGTTGCCTTGCCGCGCGTGGATATCGTGTATTCGTACATAGGCGCGGATGGCGCGCTGGTACAGGCCTGTGTGGCCGCGGGCGCGCGGGGGATCGTCTGCGCCGGCATGGCGCCGGGGATGCCGGCGCAAGCGGAGCGCGATGCTTACGAAAGCGCGCGGCGCGCGGGCTTGGCGCTGGTCCAGTGTTCGCGGGCCGGCAGCGGTCGTGTGGCGAATCGGCGGGCGCTGCGCGAGAACGGGTGGATCGCGGGGAGCTCGCTCAGTCCGCAAAAGGCGCGGATACTGCTGTCGTTGGCCCTTTCGCAGACGGAGGAGCTGGAGGTCTTGCGGGGAGTGTTTGCGCGGTTCTGAAGTTGGTGTTTCGCGGGTGGCTTGGTTTTGATGCTTCGCTGACCCGTTTGCTGGTGGTGGTTCGGTAGGCTGTTGCGGGTCTGGTGCTGTTGTGGGTCGTCGTGCTAGTGCCGTCCGTCGGGGCAGTCCCCCTGTCGGGTCCAGCCCGATCGGCCGGTCCGGCGCGCGGGCGCCGGACTCCCGCTTCGTCTTCCTCGTACGGCGGCCGAACGTCACTTGGGTTCTTGCGTCTTTTTCGCCCGGCCGTCCTCCCTACGGAAGCCCTCGCGCGGCCTCAACGGGCTGGCCCCGACAGGGGGACTGCCCCGCCGGACTCGGGTGTGCCTCATACACGGATGCCGCGGTCGTCGGTTTGCTTGGCCCTTCGTTGGTGTGATCTTCCGCCGTAGAAAGATCTTTCAGTGCCCGGCGCTGCGTGGCCGCCCAGCGCGGCCACGCATCACCTACGCGCGTTGGTGTGCGTCGGGTGCTTTCCTGCGTTGATCGGGGCTCGGGACGATGGCAGTGGTCTGCATCGATTCAGCCGCTGCGCGTTGATGTGCTTCAACGGCTTGACGATCTCCGCGTAGCGGCGGTCGTGGCAAGGCACAGCCCGTAGGTCTTCCCGGGACCGCTGGGGGCCCGGGAAGACCGCATGCACACATCCGCACCCATTGCATGCATCGATTTCCACTCACGCACCACGGCCCCGCGCCACAAAGCAGCCGACGCACACCCAGACGCGTAGGTGATGCGGGGCCGCGCTGGGCGGCCTTGCAGCGCCAGGCAGCAGCAGATCTTTCTTGACTCACACCACGTAGCCACGAAGGGCCAAGCACACAGCCCGCCGCAGCGCCCGTGATTGAGGCACACCCGAGTCCGTCGGGGCAGTCCCCCTGTCGGGGCCAGCCCGTTGAGGCCGCGCGAGGGCTTCCGTAGGGAGGACGGCCGGGCGAAAAAGACGCAAGAACCCAAGTGACGTTCGGCCGCCGTACGAGGAAGACGAAGCGGGAGTCCGGCGCCCGCGCGCCGGACCGGCCGATCGGGCTGGACCCGACAGGGGGACTGCCCCGACGGACGGCACTAGCACCATGACCCACAACAGCACCAGACCTGCAACAGCACCAGACCCGCAACAGCCTACTGAACCACCACCGTCGACCAACGAAACACCCCATCAGCCAACAACCAACCAGGTTCAGCGCAAAACCGTGGCGCCCTGCGTGTTGACGTAGACGGAGTACAACGACTTCCCCGCCGCCATGAACAAGCGATTCCTCTGCAAGCCGCCGAAGCACAGATTCGCGCAGCGCTCCGGCAGATGGATGTGCCCGATGCGCACACCATCAGGCGCAAACACGGCGACACCGTCCAGCGCCTCCGATCCCATCCCCCACCCACACCACAGATTGCCGTCGACATCACAGCGTATCCCATCCGAAGTACCCGGACCGCAGTCGATATGGACGCGGCCCGCGCCCACGCTACGACCATCCGCCGATACATCGTGCGCGGTGATCAACCGATGCGGCGTCGCCCGCGATTGGACGAGATAAAGCACGCTTTCGTCCGGAGAAAAGCACAGCCCATTGGGCCCATCGGCCCCCTCGATCACCACCGTAAGCTCGCCCGTCTCCGCGTCCCAGCGGTAGACCTGGGCCGGCAACTCCTGTTTGCCAGGCAACCCTTCGTACCAGCCGCCGATGCCGAACGGCGGATCCGTGAACCACACCGACCCGTCCGACTTCACCACCACATCGTTGGGCGAATTCAGCCGCTTGCCCTGATAGCTATCCGCCAGCACCGTGACGGACCCATCGTGCTCGGTACGCGTCACCCGCCGGCCTTCGTGTTCGCAGGTAATCAGCCGCCCGAGCAGATCGCGCGTATTGCCGTTCGCATTGCGCGACGGCTGGCGGAAGATGCTGAACGCGCCCGTGGCTTCGTCCCACCGCATGATGCGATTGTTGGGGATATCGCTGACCAGCAGATAGCGGCCATCGCCGAACCATACCGGCCCCTCCGCCCAGCGCATGCCCTCGCCCAGCTTCTCGACGGCGGCCGAGAAGATAACGTAGCGGGAAAAGCGCGGATCGATGACTTCGATGCGCGGATCGGGATAGCGTTCACTGGGCTGCCACACGGCCATGGTCTCCAAAATAGGCCCGCTCCAGGCGTGCGGCCAGGTCGGCTTCGCGGGTGCCGGCTTGCATGGCGATGCGCCCTTGCGCCAGCGCGTAGACGCGGTCGGCCAGGGCCAGCGCTTTCTCCACCAGTTGTTCCACGAGCACGATCGCCGTGCCTTGCTTGCGCAGCTGTCCGGCGACCGTCAGGACACGATCGACCAGGACGGGCGACAAGCCGGCGGACGGTTCGTCGAGGATAAGCAAGCGGGGCCGCTTGACCAGGCCTTGCGCGACCACCAGCATCTGTTGCTGCCCGCCGCTCAGCGCGCCCGCGCGGTCATGGCGCTTGGCCGCGATTTCCGGGAAGTAGGCCAGGGCTTCGTCCACGCGCGTCCTGCGTTCCGCTCGCGGCGCATCGTAGCCCGCCAGCATCAGGTTGTCGATCACGCTTTGCTGGGTAAAGACGCGATGGCCTTCGATGACGTGCACCAGTCCCGCGCGCGCCGCATCGCGCGGCGTGGCGCGGCTCAGGTCGACGCCGCCGAAGGATATGCTGCCGGCGCCAAGCGGCAGCAGGCCGGAGATGGCGCGCATCAGCGTGCTCTTGCCGGCGCCGTTCGGACCCAGGATGGCGACGATCTCCCCGGCGCCGACGTCCAGGTCTATGCCGTGCAGGATGCCGATCTTGCCGTAGCCCGCCGCCAGGCCGCGCACCGTCAGCAATGGCGCGGCGGACGCATTTGTGTCCGCACTGCCGATGGACCGCGGCGAGCCACGGTAGTCCGCGCTGTCCGCGCGAGCTGTCTTATCCTCCGAGATAGGCACTAACCACCTCCTTGTGTTCGCGCACCTGCGCCGGCGTGCCGTCGGCCAGCACGCGGCCCAGGTTCAGCACGGTGACGTGATCGCAGATGTCGAAGATCAGGTCGGCATGGTGCTCGACCAGCAATACCCCCGTACCTTGCCGCGCGATGTGGCGGATCAGCTCGCCCAGGCGGCGGATCTCCTCGGCGGCCAGGCCCGCGGCCGGTTCGTCCAGCAGCAGGAAGGCAGGACGCAGCATCAGCGCGCGGGCGATTTCCAGGAAGCGCAGTTCGCTGTGCTGCAAGCGGTCCGCCCGCACATCCGCCACCGCGCCCAGGCCGACGATACGCAGCGCGGTCCGCGCGGCATCGTGCAGGACCTGTTCGTCGCGGCGATGGCGCGGCAGTTGCAACAGCGATTCGACGAAGGACGCATGGCCTTGCAGCGTGCCGCCTATCATCACGTTCTGCAGGACGGAAGCCTCGCCGATGATGCGCGGCGTCTGGTAGGTGCGAGCGATGCCGCGCGGCGCGCGCAGCAACGGCCGGCCGAGCGCGAGCGGTTCGCCGTTCAGGGCCAGCGTGCCGGCTTCCGGCGTGCAATAGCCGGAGATCACGTTCAGCGTAGTGGTCTTGCCGCTGCCGTTGGGGCCGATCAGCCCGTGTATCTGGCCTGGCGCAATGGTCAGGCTCAGGCCATCGATGGCGCGCACGCCGCCGAAGCTGAGCACGATGTTCTCCAGCGCGATGCCGCCGCGCGCGGGGGCGGCCGTCAGTAATTGGCCCAGCGCGGCGGGATCCGGCGCGATGCCGCGATCGGCCGGCAGCGGACGCCGGTTGTGGAAGTCCAACAGCGCCGCGATGCCGCCGGGCGCGGCGAGCACGATCACCAGCAGCATCAAGGCATAAAGAAAGTTCGACCACGCGGCCAGCGGCGCGGCGATCTCCGGCAATACGGTCAGGATCAGCGTGCCGAGCAGCGGCCCCAGGATGGAACCGCGGCCGCCGATCAGGATGGAGATGAAGAACAGCACCGAGAGCTCGAAGGTAAAGGCGTCCGGCGTGATATAGGTCTGCAGCGAGGCGAACAGCCCGCCGGCCACCGCCGCCAGGACGCCGGCCAGGACGAAGACCATGGAAAGCAGCCTGACCTTGGAAATGCCGCTGCCTTCGGCCGCGACTTCGGCGTCGCGCACCGCGATCAGGCCACGGCCGTAGCGGCTGCGGGCCACGTTGGACGTCAGCAGCGTGCAGACCGCGGCGATGGCCAGGCACAGGTAGTACAGTCCCAGTTCGCTGTCGAAGGGCGCGGGCAGCGCCGGCCCCGACAGGCCGATGCCGCCGCCGGTCACGTCCTGCCATGCCAATGCGATCTGCGTGACGATGGTGGCGAAGCCCAGCGTGGTCATCGCGAAGTAGAAGGTGCGCAGCCGCAGCGCCGGCAGGCCGACGATCAGGCCGAAAATGCCGCCGCCCACGCCGGCGCAGGCCAGCGCGACGAAAGGCGGCAGGGCAGGCAGCACATTGCCGGCCGACAGTACGCTGGCGATGTAGGCGCCCAGCGTGAGCAGGGCCACGTAGCCGATGGCCAGTTGCCCCGCGAAGCCCACCACCAGGTTCAGGCCGGACACCAGGATCCAGTAGATGGCCGCGCGCGTGGCGATGACGGTCCAGTACGTGTTGCCGCTGAAGGGCAGCAGCGCCGCCAGCAGGAAGATGGCCAGGAAGGGCCAGAGGGCGCGCAGGTCGGCCCTGCCGGCACGCGTCCGGGGCGCGGTGGCGCCGCCGGAACCGGCGGCCCGGCTACCGCCGCCCGATGCGTCATGGCCGTCGCCAGCCGTGGCCTTGCCGCGGCCGTCCGTCGATCGCGGACGACGCATCGCCGCACCCATCCCTTGCAGCTCGCTTTTCACGCCCATCACACCCTCCGCGCCGTCGAGCTGCCGAACAAGCCTTGCGGCACCGCCAGCAGCACGACGATGAACAGCACGAACACCGCGATGGATGCGAAGACGCCGCCAACGGTGAAGTTGGCCGCTTGCTGGAACAAGCCCAATGCAAGTCCGCCGATCAGCGCGCCGCGGTTATTGCCCAGCCCGCCCAGCGCCACCGGCACGAAGCCATAGAAGTTCAGCAGCGTGCCGTTGGCGAAGAAAGCCAGCATCAGCTGCCCGCTGGCGAAGCCCGCGATGCCGCCGATGACCGCCGCCAGCACATAGCTCCACACGCGCAGCTGCCTTTCCGGCAGGCCCAGCGCGCGCGCCGCGAAGTTGTCTTCCGCCACCGCCAGGAAGGCCATGCCGACCAGCGTGCGGCGATACAGGTACTCCAGCCCCAGCACCACCAGGGCGCAGGCGATGACCGGCAGCCAGAATTTCTCGTCCGTGACGCCCGAGCCCAGCCCGAACAGCCGCGGAAAGGGCTGCGGCTCCGTGCCCCATTCGATGGCGGTGACCTGTTGGACCATCAGCGCCAGCGCCAGCGTGGACAGCACGTACAAGTGCTGGTCCAGGCTCTTGAGCACCGGCCGCACCGCGATCAGCTCCGTGACCACGCCCATCACGGCGCAGCCGGCCAGCGTCGCGATGAACCCCAGCCATGGCGGCAACCCCAGCTTCAGGATGAACAGGGAGCCCAGCACGCCGCCCAGCATGCCCAGCTGCCCCGCGGTAAAGCTCATCACCCGCGAGGTCGCGAACATGGTGTTGTAGGTAATGCCGATGAGCGCGTAGACCGCGCCCATCGCCAGGCCGGATGCGATGATGGAGCCGAGCATCGTGGGTCCTCCGGTTCAGGCGTAGCCGGGAGCCAGCGCGAAAGTGCCGTGCTTGGCGGAGTTGGCCGCCGACATGACGACGTCCGCCGTGGGATAGCCGTTGTGCTGTTCGGGCGTGTAGGTGTAATTGCCGAAGTAGCCTTGATAGGGATTCAGCGAGTTCCAGTAGGCAATGATCTCTTTGGATGAAGCCCCGCTTTCCTGCACGGCCTTCGCCACCATGTGCACCGCGTCGTAGCCCGCCGTGACCCACCAGAACAGTGTGTCGTCCAGGTTCACCTTGCCCCGCACCTTGTCGACGAATTCCTGCGAGCGCGGCGGCAGCTTGCCGCTGGCGTCGTAGCTGCAGCTGCGGTAGCCCACCGCGTAGACCTTGTCCCAGTTCTGCGGCTTGCTGAGCAGGCCGCGGATTTCGCCGGACGCCATGGACGGATGGCCGGCAAACACTACATCCCAGCCCATCTCGCCGCGCGCGTTGAACAGGCGCGCCTCCATGCCGGTGGATACGCTCCAGATCACGATGACTTCCGCGCCGGCGTTGCGCGCGCGCGTCATGTCGGGCGTCATGTCCGGCTGCGTGGCGTCGATGTTGTTGCTGTAGACCACCTCGGCGCCATCGCGCTTGAAGTTCGCCACGCTGGCCTTCAGCGCGCTGACGCCGTAGCCGGTGGTGTCGCCGATCACGGCGACCTTCTTGACCTTCAGCACTTTCAGGCAGTAGTTGCGGGTCGCATCGTCCCATTGTTCGTTGGACGGCGCGATGCGGAAGGCGTTGGGGAATTTCTTCGGGTCGATCAGGCTGTCGATCACGCAGGGATGGATGTTGGGTACGCGGGCGCGCGCCATGATAGGCGTGACGGCCAGCGATTCGCCGGAATTGGTCGGCCCCCAGATGGCGTCCACCTTGACCGAGTTGATCATCTCCTGCGTGGCGTTCACCGCCTTGGTGGGATCGCCCTGCGTATCGCGGGTGATGATCTCGATCTTGCGGCCTTTGACGCCGCCCGCGGCGTTCAGCGTTTCGGCCGCGAACTTCACGCCGCGGTCGAAGCCGACGCCCGGCGCGGAGCTGGGGCCGGTCAGCGCGGCCAGCCAGCCTATGCGCAGCGGCTCGCCGGCCGCGCTGGCGAAGCGCGGCGCGCCGATGGCGGACGCACCCAGTATCCCGGTCGTGCCCAGGACGAAATTCCGACGCGATAAAGGCATGGTCTTTCCTTGAAAAGAGAACCCGACAGCGAAAGGGATTGCGTAGGGGACTGCATATTGGCCAGCGCCTGGAGCCGCGTATGCGCGGTCCTGCGCGGACGGCGCGCCGGCACCGCATCCGCCCGCATCACCGCCTGGCGTTCTCCAGCTCGGCGATGCGCTTCGGATCCAGGGTGAATCCCCAGCCCGGCCGTTCCGGCACCAGCGCATCGCCATCGCTGAATTCCAGCCGCTCGCGATACAGCGACGAAAACCACGGCATGTATTCCAGGTAGATGGCGTTGTTCAGCGCGGCCAGCACCTGGATGCTGGTTTCGGGAAACAGATGGCTGGATACCGGTATGTCATGGCTTTCCGCCATGTGCCCGACGCGCATGTATTCGCTGACGCCGCCCACGCGCTGCAGGTCGGGCATCAGCACGTCGGCGCTGCGCAAGGCCAGCATGTCGCGAAAGCCGTAGCGCGTGTACTCGGTTTCGCCGCTGGCGATGGGCGTGTCCAGCGCGGCGGCGACGCGGGCCACGCCTTCCAGGTCCCAGGCGGGCAGCGGCTCTTCGAACCAGGTCAGGTCGTATGGTTCGAGCATGCGGCCCAGGCGGATGGCCTGCGCTTCGTTCAGGCCCTGGTTGGCGTCGGCCATCAGGCGGATGCCGGGGCCGATGGCCTGGCGCACGGCGCGCACGCGCTCGGCGTCCTGGCGCGGGTCGGGCATGCCCAGGCGCATCTTCACCGCCTTGAAGCCCTGCTCGACCATGTCCTGCGCTTCGCGCGCCAGCCCGTCGATATCGCGGTCCAGCCACAGGCCGCCGCTGTGATACGCCGGCAGGCGGTCGCGCGCGCCGCCCAGCAGGCGGTACAGCGGCATGCCGGCGGCCTTGCCGGCGATGTCCCACAAGGCGCCGTCGATGGCCGATATGCCCATCACCGATATGCCCTTGTGGCCGAAGAAATTGATGTCCTTCCAGGCCCGCGCCCAAAAGCCGGCGATGTGGCCGGCGTCGCGTCCCACCACCAGGTCGGCCAGCTCATCGACCATCTGGCGCAGCACGCCGGTGCGGCGGTCGTTCAGCGTAAAGACCAGGTTTTCGCCGACGATGCCATTGTCGGTATAGGCGTACACCAGCACCACGCCGCAGCTGCGTATCGAGCCCAGCGCGCTTTCGATGGGGCGATCCAGCGGCAGCGTCAGCGCGCGGGTTTCCAGGCGTTCCAGCTTCATGCGTGCTTCTCCCGGATGACATGGCGTTCGCCGACGCGATAACGCGCCAGCACGTCGGGGTCGGGGTCGCAGCCCAGGCCCGGGCCCTGCGGTACGGCGACGCGGCCGTCGCGCGGACGCACCCAGGGATCGAAGGGATTGGCTTCCATCTCCAGCCACAGCACTTCGATCAGCGGCTTGTTGGGCAGCGCGGCGGCGATGTGCAGCGTGGCGATGAAGCCGGGGCCGAAATACGGAGAATGCGGCACGGTCTGCACGCCATGCATCTGGCACAGCGTCGCCACGCGCATGGACTCGCCGATGCCGCCGATCTTGGTCACGCTGGGCTGGGCGATGTCCAGCGCGCCGGCTTCCAGCAGGCGCAGAAAGCCATGCGGTCCGGCGACGTTTTCGCCGGCGGCGATGGGGATGCCGCGCTGCCGCACGCGGGCCAGGCCCAGCGTGTCCTCGGGCGGCCATACGGGCTCTTCCAGCCAGTACATGCCGTCGTCGCGCAGCGTATCGGCCATGGCGAGCGCCGTGGCTACGTCCCACGCGCAATTGGTGTCCAGCATGATGGCGGTGGCGGCGCCGCCGGCGGCCTGGGCGGCGCGCACCGAACCGGCGGTGACTTCGTGCAGCTTGACGTGGCGATAACCCTGTTCGACCGCCGCCGCCGTATTGCGCGCGACCAGCGCATCGTCGCTGTAGTTCAGCAGGCTGGCATAGGCGGGCAGGTCGGCGCAGGCGCCGCCGCCCAGCAGGCGATGCACCGGCAGGCCGCTGCGCTTGCCCAGCAGGTCCCACAAGGCGATTTCCACGCCCGACCAGGCATAGACGTAAGCGCCGTTGCGTCCCAGCAGATGCGTGGCGTGCAGCACCGCGCGCGTCATGCCGGCGATGTCGCCGGCGTCGCGGCCGATGACCAGCGGCGCGATGATGGTGTCCAGGGCGGCGCGGGTGGACGGGATGGCGGCATGGCCGAAGGCCTCGCCCCAGCCGACCAGGCCGTCCTCGGTTTCCACGCGCACCAGCAGGATGTCCAGCCGGTCCCACAGGGCGCCGGCAAAGCGCTGGTAGGGGCCGCCCATGTCGAAGGGCACCGATACGACTTCGGATGCGACGGACACGATGTTCATGTGCCGTCCCCGTGAGGATGCGCGCCGCCGCTGGCCGTCTTGCCGCCAGGGTGTGCCGCCCATATGCGAATCGCCATGTTGTCTCCGCGGCCGCCGGTTCTTTTTTTACCGGCGCCTTGTTTTGCGGACCAGAATAGGGAGGCGGGTAGATAAAATCAATTGGGGCGAACTAATTTCCACATAAGCCCGCCTTATGCAGGAGGAGACACGATGTCGCTCACCGTCCGGCAGTTGGAAGTCATCCGTGCCGTCAGCGTGCACGGGTCGGTTACCGAGGCGGCGGCCGCCCTCGGTATTTCGCAGCCCGCCATCAGCCTGATGCTGCGCGATTGCGCGTCGCAGGCCGGGTTTCCGTTTTTCGTGCGCAAGCATGGGCGCCTGCAGGCTACGCGGGAAACGCAGGTGATACTGGCCGAACTGAACCGCATCTTCGACAGCATCGAGCGGGTCAACCGTTTGATGGACGACATGCGCGAGATGACGGTGGGCACCGTGCAGGTGGCGTCGGTGCCGACGCTGGCGGACAACCTCCTGTCGCCGACCATCGCCGAATTCCAGAAGTCGTGGCCGCACATCCAGATCTCGGTTTTCACCGTGGACAATCTGGGCGTATTCGAAAACGTGGTGCAGGAGCGCGTCGATTTCGGCCTGGGGCTGTCGCCGCTGCATCATCGCGACGGCCGCATGGTGAAAGGCCGCATCAGCGATGTCTGCGCCGCCGAACTGGTGTGCGTGGTGCATCCGGACAGCCCGCTGGCCGCGCGCGATTCGGTGACGCCCGCGGACCTGGCGGCCTATCCGCTGATTTCCTTCGGCAAGACGCAGCCGCTGGGCGCGCTGATCGAAGACAGCTTCCAGCGCGCTGGCGTGGCGCGCCGCATCGCGACCGAAGTCACGCTGACCTCGGTCGCATGTTCCCTGGCCCGCTCCGGCGCCGGCGCCGCCATCATCGACCCTTTCCACCTATGGGCGCCGCGCGACCATGGCGTGGTGACCTTGCGTTATCGGCCGCGTACCGAGGTCAAGGCGCAAATGCTGCTGCCCAACAATACGCCGCTGTCGCGCTCGGCCCAGCTGTTCGTTGCGGCGCTGCGCCGCACGGTGCGCGAGCGTGGCGAGGCGGTTCCGTCCTAGCTCTGCCCCCGTGCCTTATGCCATCGCGGTTCGGGCCGCGCGCCGGCGTTGCCGCGTCGGGCCGTCGCCCGCCTACAGCTGCTGGAAACTGCGATAACGCTTGTCGATGTACTCGCGGCGCGAGTGCACTTCCCTTACCACCGCGCCGGGCGGGCCCCGGCCCAGCCATTCCAGCATCTGGTCGATCTGGTCCGGCGTGCCCTGCACCAGGGCCTCGACCGTGCCGTCGTCACGGTTCTGTACCCATCCGGTCGCGCCCACCATGTGCGCGCGCCGTACGGTGGCCATGCGGAAACCCACGCCCTGGACCTTGCCGTGGACGTGGACGAAGAGGGTTTCGATATTGGGGTCGGCCATGATCTGAGCGGAGCGCGAAACGGAGCGCCTTATTTTTCCATACGTTGTCCACACGCCGCGTGCGCGCCCACGGGGCGTATTAGTCGGGGCGGGTAACTTATTAAGTCAATCGAGCGTGGTTTATCCGGACCTGGGCATTTCTTATGCTTACATCATTCTCGAATACGCCCCGCCCTATGCGGGGCACCGGTTGATAGTCATGTCCTGTGATTCTGAAATCACCGCCGGGCGCCCGGTGCGCGCGGCCGGCTCCTCATCCCCGCGCCATCCTGTAGCGCCCCTGCCACCGCACCGCGTACGCTTCTATGGGCGCCGCGCGAGCCGGGCGTCCACGCCGGTCGTCGTGCATTTCCACGGTGGCGCATTTGTTTCGGGGTCGGTGGATGAATCCTCGGCGGTGGCCCGCCTGCTGGCCGATGCCGGCGCCGTCGTCCTGTCGGTGGACTATCCGCTCGCGCCCAACCATCCTTTTCCCTCGGCGGTGGAAGCGGCTTACGCTTCGCTGCGCTGGGCCCATGAGCATCGTCAACAGCTGGGCGGCAAGGGCGCGGCCCTGTTCGTCGCCGGCGAAGAGGCCGGCGGCTGTATCGCCGCCGCCGTGGCGATGATGGCCCGCGACCGGCTCGGCCCGCCCGTGGATGGCCAGATCCTGTTTTCGCCCATGCTGGATGCCAGCATGGGGACGCCATCCGTGCGTTGCGCCCAGGGCACCGCGGAGGGCGCGGAATGGGCCGGAGGCTGGCGCGGCTACCTGTCCTGTCCCTGCGACGCCAGCCATCCGTATGCATCCCCCATGGCTGGGACGCGCCTGGCCGGCCTGCCGCCGCTGTTGCTGCTCAGCGGTCCGGATGACCCGCTGCGCGATGAGGGCCGCGCCTACGCCAGCCGTCTGCGTGCCGCCGGCGTCCCGGTGATCCGGGAAGCCCGGGACCGTGCCATCGCCTGGCAGGGTGCCGACGGCGCCCCCGGTGCCGGCAATGCCGAAGCCATCGACGCCGGGGCCGTCGCAGCCGAACTGGACGCGCTGCGTGCCCGCCTGTTCAGCTTCCTGCTTACCCATCCGGGTGGCGGCGCAAGGCCGTCTCCGCTTTAGCGCCTCGGCCGAAAGCGCCACGGCGTCGCGCGCGGTTGGCGGGCGTCGCCGCGTTTCCTCCGCACTACGCATGAGGCGTCCGTCGCTTCCGTCCTAGGAAGGACGAGCGATAGTTGCTCCGCCGCTGAAAAGATACCTTACGCCGTACATAGCCGCTAACCACTTTGGGCCCCCGGGCGGAGGCCCGCGGCGAGGTATCTGACTGTGCGGAGCGCGAATGTGAACCAGGAATACTTACTTCCGGAAGAAACGACGACAGAATACAAAGCGCGGGGATATATCTCGCTGGAGGAGATCTGCCCTCCCGACGAAGTGGTCCGGATCCGGCAGACGCTGATGCGCATGTTCGAGAACAAGGTGGGCTACGAAGAGGGCGCGCAATACGACTTCGCCAGCCGCGACGATCCCGACAAGCCCCAGACTTTCCCCAGCCTGCATGATCCGTCTCACTACGCGCCCGAATTGCTGAAGACGACCTACCACCGGCGCGCGCTCGCCATCGCCCGGCAACTGCTGGGGCCGGATGCCGCGTTGTATGGCGAACATGCCTTGCTCAAGCCGGCGCGCGTCGGTCCGGAAACGCCGTGGCATCAGGACGAGGCCTTCCGTTCCCCGGATTTCGAGTACCGCGAACTCAGCATCTGGCTGCCGCTGCAGCCGGTGGGCGAGGTGAACGGCTGCATGCAGTTCATCCCTGGATCGAACCGCTACGACGTGCTCAAGCACCGCTCTCCGGGCAACGACAAGTCGCTGCATCCGCTGGAGTGCTGCGACGACTTTCCGCGCGCCGAAGCGGTGCCCGTACCGTTGCCGGCCGGCGGCTGCACGGTCCATGACATGCGTACCCTGCATTACACCGGGCCGAATACATCGGATGCCCCCCGGCTGGCGTATATCCTGATCTTCAATGTGCCGCCGGTCTACAAGCCGGGCCTGCGCAAATTCGATTGGCTGGAGGGGCGGCGCACGGATAGCCAGATACGCAAGCGCGAATGGCATCGGCGTGGCGGCATCGCCGTGGAGGTCATGCGCCGCTTGCCGCGGGCGCGGCTGACGAACGGCAGGTGGGTGGCCTGGGCCGCGATCCGCGCCGTCAGCAAGGTGCTGCACCGGCCGCGCGGTTAGCCGGGCGCCGCCCGGGGCCGGCGCCGGCGCGGATGAGCGCCTGCGCGCCTGCGCGGCGGTGGCCCGGGGCGGTCATCGCGGCCAGGGCGCCGGGGAACCATCGCACCGCCCATCGGTCTACCTTCGTTCAGCAAAACGTAAGGAGACCGATATGAAATGCCCCAGCTGCAGAGAACCCGAGCTTGTGATGTCCGCCCGGCAGAACATCGAGATCGATTACTGCCCGCAGTGCCGCGGCGTCTGGCTGGACCGGGGCGAACTGGACAAGCTGATCGAGCGCAGCATCCAGGAGACCGGCACCGCCCAGGCCGCGCCACCGCCGCAGCCGCAGGGCCGGCCCTATCGCGATGATGACAGGGACCGGCAGTACCGCGACCATGATCGGGATCATGGCCGCGGCTATGACCGCGGCTACCGCAAGAAATCCTTCTGGCACGAAATCTTCGACTGAGCCTTCCGTCAGGTGCTTCGGCGCATAATGCGGGCCTTGGCGGCGCGCGACGGCTCCGCCGCGGACGGAGAAAACGATGCGGATGTTGTTTCTGGGCGCCGGCGGTACGGGCGGCTATTTCGGCGGCCGCGCCGCGCAGGCCGGCGTGGATGTGACTTTTCTGGTGCGCGACGCGCGCGCGGCGAAGCTGCGCGAGCAGGGATTGCGCTTGCGCAGTCCGCGCGGCGACGCCACGGTGCATCCCAAGGTGGTGACGGCCAATGACCTGGACGGGCATTACGACGTCATCGTGCTCAGCTGTAAGGCCTACGACCTGGCCAGCGCCGTAACGGCCATCACGCCGGCGGTCGGGCCGGAGTCGGCCGTGCTTCCCATCATGAACGGCATGGCGCATTACGACGCCCTGGATAACACCTTCGGCGCGCGGCGCGTCCTGGGCGGCCTGTGCCAGATCAGCGCGACCCTGGGCCCGGAAGGCGAAATCGTGCACATGGGCCAGCAAGCCAGTCTCGTCTTCGGCGAGCGGACCGGCGAAGCCCGCAGCGAGCGCTGCGTCGCCCTGGAAAGCGCCCTGGCCCCGGCCGATTTTTCCTCCCGGCTCAGCGATGCGATCTACCAGGACTGCTGGGAAAAATACGTCTTCCTGTGCACGCTGGCGGCCGGCACCTGCCTGCTACGCGGCAGCGTCGGAGAAATCGCCTCGACGAGAGACGGCCAGGCTGTCATGCTTGGCCTGCTGGAGGAAGCCCAGGCCGTGTCGGCGGCCGCCGGTTATCGCGTGCGGCCGCCCGCCGACGCGGCGGCGCGCAAGCTGTTTGCCGATGCCGGATCGCCAGTCACGGCGTCCATGTTCCGCGACCTGCGGCAGGGCTTGCGCGTCGAGGGCGACCATATCGTCGGCGATATGATTGCCCGCGGCGCCGCCGCCGGCATCGCCACGCCCTATCTGCGTGTGGCGTATTCGCATCTGCAGGTTTACCAGAACCGGCGCGACGCCTGAGCGGCCTGAAGTTTTGTTTACACTGGCACGCCGCGGGCGCGGCGTGCCGGCCAGCCCGTTTATCTATCAGTCCGGAATTCGCATGAAGCTCAAACCCCTTGCCGCCACCTTCCTGTTCTGTGCGGCCGCCAGCCTGTGCGCCGCCGTGCAAGCAGCGCCGGCCGACAACAAGGCGGTGGTGACGGCCTTCTTCCGCATGCTGTTCCAGGACAAGAACGTCGACAAGGCAATGCAGACCTACGTCGCCAAGGACCTGATCCAGCACGACCCCTATCTGCCTGACGGTTCGTCGGCGATGGCGGATTTCTATGGTCCGTACCTGGAGCAGCACCCCATGGCCAGCGCGGAAATCAAACGCATGATCGCGGAAGACGATCTGGTGGTTGTGCATACGCTGTGGAAGGAGTCCCCGGAGGACACCGGGCAGGCCGTGGTGGATATCTTCCGCCTGCGCGACGGCAAGATCGTCGAGCACTGGGACGTCAGCCAGGACATTCCCGAAAACCCGGCCAACCGCAACACGATGTTCTAGTCGCCTGCTTCCGCGCTGCTTTCGCCATGCCGTTCTCTCTTTACCTCGCGGGCTACGACGTCTTCCGCCCGGATGCCGTGGCCTATGGCGAACGCCTGAAGGCCTTGTGCGCGCAATATGGCTTCCAGGGCCTGTACCCGCTGGACAAGGCCGGCCCCGCCGATCTCGGCGGCCCGGAGCTGGCTGCCTGGATCTACCGCGCCAACATCGCGCTGATACGCCAGGCCGACGGCGTCATCGCCAATCTGAACGCTTTCCGAGGCGCCGAACCGGATTCGGGTACGGCGTTCGAAGTCGGCTATGCCGTCGCGTTGGGCAAGCCGGTCTGGGCGTATACGTCCGTCGCCGCCTCCATCGTGGAGCAGGTCGCGGTGGCGAAGTCGACGGACGGCCTGTCGCACATCGACGCGCAGGGCTTTACGGTGGAGGACTTCGGCATGAACCTCAACCTGATGCTGGCCTGCAGCGCCACCGTCGTCGTGGGCGATGCCGAGGCATGCCTGGTCCAGGCGGCGCGGGACGTCGCTCGTTATGCGGGTGCCGGTCCCGCGGCGCCGAGCGCCTAGATCCCGTTTGCATCTATCGACCGGAACAATAGGGATTGCAGTTTCAGGGCCTGTCCCGCTGCGGCATCCTTGTCGCCGTTGGTCACGATGACGCAGCGCCACACATAACGGTCGCTCTTGGTAAGCGTGACTCTGACTTGCAGCGCTTTGTCGTTGGTCATCGTGCCGGTAAGGACGATGACTTCTCTTCCATCGAGAACGACGGCCGGGCCGTCGCGCTGCAGGGCCATTACATTGGCCACCGCCGATTGCCATAGCCGGGCATACTCGCCCAGGGGCAGCCTGGGGCCCGCGTCTTCTTGGGCGAAAACCATCTGCACGCCCAGGTCCGGGGCGGTGAACACGTGGATAGGCTGGCGGTCACTGTTGTGCTGATCCGCCAACAGCCAGCCCTGCGGGATAGGGACCTGTTTGCCGGAGACCGGGTTTTTCCACAGCGTGCCGGAATAATAGGAGCGTTGTCCTTCCTTGGAGAGGATGTTCAGCATGCCGACGGCGAAGAACAGCATCACCACGACAACGAACGCGATACATCCGCGCAGCACGCCCAGCTTGCGGGCCTTGACGTTGAACGCGCCGCGATCGTACGTTGCCTGTCCGCCGGACTTCAGCTTGCCGTATTGGCGGAACATGGTGAACAGCGGGACCAGCGGAAAACCGGTGCCCAGACCGTACCAGTAAACGCCGAGTTGCCTACGCAGATATTCGCCGAAGGTGGGCCGCCTGGCGTCGGCGGTTATGACGACGACCTTGAGCAGCGCCTTGCCGAACGTATTCCCGAAAAGCCGGTGTATACATGCTTCCACCGCCAATATCGGCGGCAACATGACCCAGCCGAATGAGAAATCGCTCCCCGGGCGTTGTATCCATAGCGCGAAGCCTAGATAGTGTCGAGCAAGCAGATAGGAGACGATGTAAATCGTAGGGATTCCTACGATCCATAAATCGATCATCCTGGCGAAAAAGCGTCGCCAGGGACCCGCCGGGGATAGCGAGATCAGGCGTTCGCGTTCGCCGCCCGGTTGCGGGGCCGGCACGGGCGGCGGGATGGCGCGGGGGTGGCGCGCCAGTTCCGGGACCTCCGCGAGCCGCGCCCATCCGGTCATCCCGTTCCGCCAGACCAGCGTATCGTCGCTGATCGTGCCCGCCGACAGCAGTTGGGCCAGTGTCTCCTCCGCGACGGGGCCGTTGCGCCCTTCCGCCGTGGCGTACCACCATTCGATTTGCATCGTCTTCCCCTTCTTATCGTTTCTAATTGTAAACGACGGAAGGCGACAGGAAACAACTGCGTTCCACCGCATTCGCCGGTGGCGAGGAGCGGCGAACGCGGCTGCGGGCGATGGGGTGCCGATGAAGCGGCGGTCAGGCCGCCTGCGATTCCAGTTCGGGCGTGTCGGCGGCTTGCGTCGCCAGGCCGCGACGATGGTCGGCCAGTTCGGCGATCGTCAGCGCCACCAGCCCATGCTTGGCCGCGTAGCGGTCGATGGCGTCGCCGCGCGTCATGGTGCCGTCATCGTTCATCAATTCGCAGAGGACGGCCGCGGGGGGCAGGCCGGCCAGGACGGCCAGGTCCACCGACCCTTCCGTGTGGCCGCGGCGCGTCAGCACGCCGCCCGGCTGAGCCCGCAGGGGAAACACGTGACCGGGGCTGACGACGTCGCCGGCCTGGGCATTCGGCGCGATGGCGGCGCGGATGGTGGTGACCCGATCCTTGGCGGAAACGCCGGTGCTGACGCCTTCGCGCGCTTCGATCGAAACGGTGAAGGCCGTCCCATGGCGACTTTCGTTGCGCGCCGTCATGGGCGGCAGCGCCAGGCGGTCCAGGGTTTCGTCGCCCAGGCACAGGCAGACAATGCCGCTGCAGTCGCGGATCAATTGGGCCATGACCGGCACCGTGATCTTGTCGGCGGCAACGATCAGGTCGGCCTCGTTCTCGCGGTCGTCGTCGTCCAGCAGGATGACCGGACGGCCCAGCCGCATATGGTGCAGGGCGCGCGCCAGGCGCATGGGAAAGGGTTGCGCGAAGATTGCCGGCGTGCGGGAATCGGCGCTGAAGGTGTACGAAGTTGCTTGGGACATTGAAACGCTCTCGCGGAAAGTTGGGCGAAAAACGTTTCAGGGCTATGGGACAGCCAAACGCAAAACCGCGTGCGCGCCTTCAGGCGCGCGGGGAACGGATTGTGCCGGCACATCTTCTCTCATCCGGACTATGACCGTCGGCTCTGGAATCTGACCAGATCTGCTGACCCCGCCGACCGTTGCCGGACCGCGGGCGCTCGCGGGCTTGCCACATTGCATGGCCTACCGCCGGTGGGGAGTTTCACCCCGCCCTGAAGACGTACTGCATGCCGCAAGTTAGCGGCAATAGCAATATTGTATGCCAGCGGGCCAGCCGGTCCGGCAAAGGCCGCGCGCCTGTCAGGGACAAGGCCGCGCGACGGGCGGCGACCCGGGCATCACGCGGAGTGCATGAAGGCAGCAATCTCGGCATGACGCCGCATTATGCCGGCGGTAGCGAGATGCCGGCATGATACCGACGCACGGTTTCATGTGGCCGCGGGCCACAGCACCACAATACCGCCATCCCCATCGCCGGCGTCGCCGTCCTTGTAGCCGTCGCTGCCGTTCTTCCAGCCGTACACCACCATGTCGAGTTTGCCGTTGTTGTTCCACAGCTGGCAGATCTGCTCCCTTTGAACCGTGGTTTGTCCTTCCTGGATAGGCCCCATGAAGTTACCGGCGAGCCAGGTGATAGCGTTCGGCCCCTGCTTCATGTCGTCCCTGCCCCATTCCCGCTTTCCCTTTAAAGTGTTTCCACTGTAGAAGGTGAAGAGTGCCATGCCCAGCATGCCGTTCAGGCTGTACGCTTCGCAGAGTTCCTTGCGGCCTTTGCCCCGGAAATTGCCCAGCACGGAACCGACCGAAGGCGGGGGGCCGTCGTCGTAATATGCAAAGACGGCGCCGGAAGCACATTCGCCGTATAGATAGGCGTATAGCGAGACACCGTCAGATGTCGCCTGACTCCACCAATGGCAGATCTCTGCGTTGCCATCGTTGTTGACATCGCCGATGAACCAGCCCGTACTCCCCGTCGCGCTTTCCGCGGACTCCAACCATCCCGGGTACGTCGGTACGGTGGTATGCATGCCTTCTTCCGCCCACATATAAAACACGATACCCAGGCCGTCACCGCTATTCCACGCCTGGCAGATCTCCGCCTTGCCATCACCGTTGACATCGCCGATCAGCCAGCTAAGCGCGTTCGNCCCNTGCCCCATGTCGTCCTGCTGCCACAGCGTTTTCATCCCGGTGCCATTCCAGCCGTAGANGATCATGCCGAGGTTGCCATTGCCGTTCCGGTATTGCTGGCAGATCTCNGNCTTGCCATCGCCGTTGACATCGCCGANCAGCCAGCTGACCGCGTTCGGGCCCTGGCCCATGTCGGGTGATTGAAGGCTGACGGTGGACGTCCGCGGGGGCTTTATACCGACGTCCGAAACGGGCGAGTGTCGATCGATTGCCATGTTTCGTTTCTCCCCGATGCGTTGAGGCAGGTTGAGACATGGCGTGGGCGGAACGCCACCATGTCAGCCACTGCATGGTATCGGCGTCGCCGGTCGGGGGCTTTTGCTTTTACGGCAATCGATTTTGATTTTTGGGCGGCCTATACCGGCTATGCCGGCGGCGCCGGGCGGACGCTTGCCGCGACCGTGCGGCAAGTCGGGTGGCTATACGCCTCGCCTTGCCGATGTGTCGGGAAACCACCGCCCGGTAATCCGTGGGCCTAGTCTTTCTTCTTTTTCTTCTTCTTTTTCTTTTCCGGCAAGGCCAGCATGGTGCCCCGGCATTCCGGGGCGCCGCACAGACATTTGTAGCCTTCCTTCAATGCCTTGGTGATCTTGCCGTCCAGTACCAGGCCGTAGTCGTAGAAGAGCTCCTCGCCCCGCTTGATATCGCGCAGCGCATATATATAGACGCGCTTGCCCGCGCTGCCTTCCTGCGTCTCGCAGTTGGGTGCGCAGCTGTGGTTGATCCAGCGGGCGTCGTTGCCATGGTCGCCGCCGTCGATCACCTTGCCGGACGACAGAGAGAAAAAGAACGTATGGAAAGGATCGTCGGGATTAGTGGGATGGCGCCGGTCCGCTTCCTTGGCGCTGATGCGGGCCCCGTCGTATTCGATGATGCGCGTACCCGCCGGGATCTTGCGCGCGGCGAAGACGCCATTGCCATGCAGCTTGGAGCGCCGTACGACGTGCCAGGGTTTGGTGCTTGCTTCGGTCATGTCCAGCCAGATTCCGCGCGCATGGCGCGGTAAGGAAGTAGCCGATCGCGCGGCTGCGATCGGACGAAGTGACGGGGGATTATATCGGCGCGTCGCGCGTCCGCGTGGTCGTTTATATGGGCGTGGGCGCGGGGGGCGTCAGCGGCAGCATGGATTCCTTCAACCGGCGCAGGACGAAGCTGGATTTGCTATGCCGTATGCCAGGGATGCGGTAGAGCTGTTCGCGCAGCAGGCGCTCGTAGTCGCGCGTATCGCGCACCGCGATGCGGATGTAGTAGTCGTAGTCGCCCGAGACCAGGAAGGCTTCCAGTACCTCCGGTATCTGCGCCAGCGCCCGGCCGAACTCGTATAGCGTTTCCTCGCTATGGCTTTCCAGCGTGACGTGCACGATCACGGTGTCCATGAAGCCCAGCGCCGCCGGATCGATATTGACCGTATACCCGCGGATCACGCCCGCGGTTTCCATGCGCTTGATGCGGTTCCAGCACGGGGTGGACGATAGCCCCACCGCCGCGCCGATCTCGTTCAGGCTGGCGCGGGCGTTCTCCTGCAGCACGCGCAGAATGGCCAAGTCGAATTTGTCCAGACGCATTTTCCTGTTTCTCGGTGTTTTTCAGACGAATTTACCGCGTTTGGCCGGATAACGCAGAAAAACAGGATAAAAATTCCGCCCTGTCCGGCCTAAGATGATGTCCATGAACGACCGACTTCATTCCCAGGCATTGAATGGCGCCGACGCCGGCGGCGCGCCCCCTGCCCTCAATGGTGCCCGCATCCTGCTGGAGACCTTGATCGCGCATGGCGTGGACACCATTTTCGGTTATCCGGGCGGAGCGCTTCTGCCGTTGTACGACGCGCTCTATGCGGAACCGCGGCTGCGCCATGTCCTGGTCCGCCATGAACAGGCCGCCGTCCACGCGGCGGAAGGCTATGCGCGCACCACTGGCCGCACCGGCGTGGTGCTGGTCACTTCAGGCCCGGGGATGGCGAATACGACCTCGGGCTTGCTGGATGCCATGTGCGACTCCATCCCCGTGCTGTGCATCAGCGGCCAGGTGGCGACCGCGGCCATCGGCACCGACGCGTTCCAGGAGTGCGATGCCATCGGCATTTCGCGTCCGGTCACGAAGTGGAATACGCAGATCCTGCGCGTGGACGCCGTCGCCGATACCGTGTCCCGCGCCCTGGCGCTGACACGCGAGGGTCGCCCTGGGCCGGTGCTCGTCGATTTCCCCAAGGACATACAGCTGGCCCTGCCGGCGGACCAGGACGATGCCCTGCCGGCCGCCGAACGTCGCGGGGTGGCGGCGCTGCGCGCGCGGCGCCAGGCCGCCAAGTCGGCCTTCAAGGTGCCGCAGAGCGCGGTACGCCGCGCGGCGGACCTGATCGCCCAGGCCCGCCGGCCGGTGTTCTACGGCGGCGGCGGGCTGATCAATGCCGGCCCCGCCGCCTGCGAGGCATTTACCGATCTGGTGCGCCACGTGAATGCGCCCTGCACCCTGACGCTGATGGGCCTGGGCGCTTTCCCCGCGTCCGATCCGCGGTTCCTGGGCATGCTCGGCATGCACGGCACGCTGGAAGCAAACCTGGCCATGCACCACGCCGATCTGATCATCTGCGTGGGCGCGCGTTTCGACGACCGCATCACCGGCAGGCTGGCGGACTTCTGCCCGCATGCGCGCAAAATCCATATCGATATCGATCCCGCATCCATCAACAAGGTGGTGCGGGTGGATGTGGCGATGGTGGGCGATTGCCAGCCTTTGGTCGAAGCCCTGCGGCAGGCGGTCGCGGACCGCGCGCCGGCTGCCGCGCAGCTGGAAACGTGGTGGCATCGCATCGAGCGCTGGCGCGCCAAGGACTGCCTGGGCTTCGAGGCGCGTGACGATGCCATCCTGCCGCAGCACTTGATGCGCAGCCTGGATGGCGCGCTCGCGGGCCGCGACGCGATCGTCTCGACGGACGTGGGCCAGCATCAGATGTGGGCCGCGCAGTATCTGCGCTTCGAGGGCCCCAATCGCTGGCTGACGTCGGGCGGCGCGGGCACCATGGGCTATGGCCTGCCCGCCGCCATCGGCGCGCAAATCGCCCATCCCGGCCGCACGGTGGTGTGCGTCAGCGGCGATGCGTCGGTGCTGATGAACATCCAGGAGCTATCGACGGCGGTCCAGCATGATGTGCCGGTCAAGGTCGTGTTGTGCAACAACGGCTATATGGGCATGGTGCGGCAGTGGCAGGAGCTGATCCACGGCGGACGCTATAGCCACAGCTATAACGCCTCGCTGCCGGATTTCGTGGCGGTGGCCAAGGCGTTCGGATGGAATGCCGGGCGCGTTACCGATCCGTCCAGGCTGGACGCTGCGCTGGCGGAGTGCCTGGACAGCCCGGGACCGTACTTCCTGGATGTGTGCGTGGCGGAGCAGGAAAACTGCTATCCCATGATGCCCGCGGGCTACGGCCACCACCGCATGATGCTGGCCGGTGGCGTCTGGTACGAGGACGAGGCCTGACGCGATCAGTCGTGCTTGATCGAAATCGTCTTCAGCACGGTGAACCCGTACAGCGCCTCGAAGCCCTTCTCGCGCCCATGGCCGCTGGCCTTGACGCCGCCGAAGGGCAGTTCGATGCCGCCGCCCGCGCCATAGTTGTTGATGAAGACCTGGCCCGCGCGCACCTTGCGGGCCATGCGCAGCTGGCGGCCGCCGTCGCGCGTCCAGACACTCGCCACCAGGCCGTAATCGGTCGAGTTGGCGATACGCACCGCATCCGCTTCGTCCTCGAACGGAATCGCCGCCAGAACAGGCCCGAATACTTCGTCGCGCGCCAGCCGGTGCGTCAGCGGCACGTCGCGTAGCAGCGTGGGCGCCTGATAGAAGCCGCCCGCCGGCGCGCCTTCGCTGAGCTTGCCCTGCGCCACGGTGGCGATGCCGTCGCCGCGCGCCTGCGCCAGGAAGTCGGCCACGCGCGCCTGCTGTGTCTTGCGGATCAGCGGCCCGCAATCCAGGTCCTGCTCGGCCGGGCCGGTGCGCAGCGCGGCAAACGCGGCGCCGACTTTTTCCAGCACTTCTTCATAGGCGCTGCGCTGGACCAGCAGGCGGCTGCCGGCGGAGCAGGTCTGGCCCGCATTCTGCACGATGGCATTGATGACCACCGGCAGCATGGCGTCGAAATCGGCGTCGGCGAAGACGATCTGCGGCGATTTGCCGCCCAGCTCCGTGGTGACGGGCGTGTGGTTCGCCGCCGCCGTCTGCGTGACCAGGATGCCGATGGCCGGCGAGCCCGTGAACGAGATATGGTCGATGCCCGGGTGGCGCGCCAGCGCGTCGCCGGCTTCGTGCCCATAGCCGGTCACCACATTGATCGCACCCGGCGGAAAGCCGGCTTCGGCGGCCAGTTCGGCGATGCGCAGGACCGACAGGCAGGCGTCTTCCGCCGGCTTCACCACGCAGGCGTTGCCCGCCGCCAGTGCGCCGCCGACACTGCGGCCGAAGATCTGCAGGGGATAGTTCCAGGGCACGATGTGGCCCGTGACGCCATGCGGCTCGCGCAGGGTCAGCACCGTGTAGCCGTTCTGATAAGGCAGCGTTTCGCCATGCAGTTTGTCGGCCGCGCCGCCGTAGAACTCGAAATAGCGGGAGATGGCGGTGACGTCGGCGCGGGCCTGCTTGGTAGGCTTGCCGCAGTCGCGCGATTCGATGGCGGCCAGCTCATCGAAATGGTCCAGGACCAGCCGCGACAGCTTCAGCAGCAGGCGTCCGCGTTCCGCCGCCGTCAGGGCGCCCCAGGGTCCTTCGTAAGCCTTGCGCGCCGCCGTCACCGCGCGATCGATGTCGGCGGCATTGCCGCGCGGGATGGCGTCGAATTCCTGTCCCGTCGACGGATCGATCACCGGTATGAATTCGCCGGTGGACGATGGCACGGGACGGTTGTCGATGAAGTGCTGCTGCATGGCGGGTAGTCTCCTTGGTTCGACGCGGCCCGTTGGTCCGAGGGTCAGGCCGCCGATTTGGCGGGTGTTTTCCGGGCGGCGGCCTTTTTGGCCGGGGCCTTTTTCACCGCGGCTTTCTTGACCGCCGTTTTCTTGGCGGCGGTTTTGCCGGGGCTCGTGCCGGCGGCTTTGGCGGCGGCCTTCGTGGCGGTTTTCGTGGCCGCCTTCGCCGCCCCCGCGCCGCCCGCTGTCTTGCCGGCGGCCTTCTCGGCGCGCGGCTCGAACTCGAAACCTATCTTGCCGTCGGGCTGGCGCACCAGGTAAGCCTTGAACTTGCGGTTGGTGCGGCTGGACACGAAGCCGTCGAGCAGATCCGTGCGACCGTCGGTCAGCAGCTTTTCCATCTGCGCGCGTGAGATCTCCTGCTGCAGGATTACCTTGCCGGAACGGAAGGTGCAGGTCTTTTCGGGACCCACCGACTTTTCGCAGACATAGCTCATGCCATGCTCGAACACGCGCGAGTGGCACTTCGGGCAGGGGCCGACCGGCGTCTGGCCGGAGAAATCCACCGGTTCGCTGTCCTCGTCATTGCTCTGGCCGAAATCGAACTCCAGCTTGTACTCGTCGGTGATGCGCAGGATGGCCGCGAAGGGACGGCCCATTTTGCTGATGAACCCCTGCAGCGGACCGATCTCGCGCTTGGCCAGCAGTTCCTCGACTTCGGGCAATTCGAACGTGCGGCCGCCCGGATGCTTGCCGATCGAGAAATCGCAATTGGTGCAGGCGTAGCGGCGATAGTTTTCCTTGACCACGCCGCCGCATTTGGGACACGGCGTCTGCAGGGTCGCATAGTCGCCGGGCACCGTATCCCGTTCGTATTCCTTGGCGCGCTTGACGATGATCTGCGTCATCTGCGCGATTTCGCGCATGAAGGCGTCGCGCTGCAGCCCGCCCTGCTCGATCTGCTTGAGCTTGTGTTCCCACTCACCGGTAAGCTCGGGCGAAGTCAGTTCCGTCACGTCCAGGCCCGACAGCAGTGTCATCAACTGGCGTGCTTTCGCGGTCGGCACCAGGTCGCGGCCTTCACGGCGCAGATAGCCTTCGTTCAGCAGCCCTTCGATGATGGCCGCGCGCGTGGCCGGCGTGCCCAGCCCGCGTTCCGACATGGCTTCACGCAGTTCTTCATCTTCGACCAGCTTGCCGGCGCCTTCCATCGCCGACAGCAGCGTGGCTTCGTTGTAGCGTGGCGGCGGCTTGGTGGCCAGGCCGACCGCTTCGACGTCTTCGGTGCGGACTTTTTCACCGTCGGCGACGGGCACCAGATTGGCGTCCTCGTCCTGCGCCTCCTTGCCATAGACGGCCAGCCATCCGGGCGCGACCAGCACCTTGCCGTCGGTACGGAAACGATGCCCCTGTACGTCCGTCATGCGCGTGGTTACGCGGTATTCGGCGGCGGGGAAGAACACCGCCAGGAAACGCTTGAGCACCAGGTCGTAAAGCTTGGCTTCGGCCTCGCTCAGGTCGCGCGGCACCTGCAGCGTCGGGATGATGGCGAAGTGATCCGATACCTTCTTGTTGTCGAAGATGCGGCGATTGGGCTTGACCCAGTTCTCCGCCACGACCTTCGCCGCATGGCGCGCGCTGGCGCCGGCGGGGCCGCCTTGCGCGTCGGCCAGCGTGCGCATGGTGTCGCGCACGGTGTTGATGTAGTCCTCGGGCAGGTAGCGCGAATCCGTACGCGGATAGGTCAGCGCCTTGTGCCGTTCATAGAGCGTCTGTGCCAGCGCCAGCGTCGTCTTGGCGGAAAAACCGAAGCGGCCATTGGCTTCGCGCTGCAGCGAGGTCAGGTCGTACAGCGCGGGCGACAACTGCGTCGAGGGCTTGGATTCTTCCGTAACGGTGCCGCTCTGATCGCGGCAGGCCGCGACCACGCTTTGCGCGGCGGCCAGCGACCACAGGCGCGATTCACGCTTTTCGGGGTCGCGCTCGTCCTTCTTGAAATCGGGATCGATCCAGCGGCCTTCGTACAGGCCGGCGGCCGCGACGAAGGTCGCGCGCACTTCCCAATAATCGCGCGACACGAAGGCGCGGATACGGTTTTCGCGTTCATGCACGATGGCCAGCGTCGGCGTCTGCACGCGGCCGACCGGCGTCTTGAAGAAGCCGCCGTCCTTGCTGTTGAAGGCCGTCATGGCGCGCGTGCCGTTGATGCCCACCAGCCAGTCGGCTTCCGCGCGCGAACGGGCGGCGGCCTCCAGCGGCTTCATGATGCTGTCGTCGCGCAGATTGCTGAAGGCTTCGCGGATGGCCGCCTGCGTCATGGACTGCAGCCATAGCCGGCGGATGGGCTTGTTGACCCCCGCGTACTGGATGATGTAACGAAAGATCAGTTCACCTTCGCGGCCCGCGTCACAGGCGTTGATGATGCTGTCGACGTCCTTGCGCTTGGCCAGCCGTACCAGCAGCTTGAGGCGTTCGCTGGAACGCTTGTCGGTCGGGTCGAGCTCGAACTTCGGCGGAATGACGGGCAGGTGCGTGAAGCTCCATTTGCCCTTCACCGGGTCATTCGGGGCAACCAGGCTCAGCAGATGGCCGACACTGGACGCCAAGACGTAACGTTCGCTTTCAAAGTATTCCCCTTCACGCGCGAAGCCTCCCAGGGCGCGTGATATATCCAGGGCGACCGAGGGCTTCTCGGCAATAATCAACGTTTTGCTCATGAGTATCCAATGGCGGCGGGCCGCCGCAATAGCGCGGATGATAAGAGGGGAGAATCGCCACATGCAAGTCGATGCCCATACGGCGGCAGGATCGGAATTGCACGCTTGGCGCGCGTTTTTGGCGCGCGCGACGCTGGCGCTCGGCTTATTGCTGCTGGCCAGCGCGGCGGTTTGCTGGGTCGCCGCCAACTGGGCGGCGATGACCAAGGCGCAGCGTCTGGGTGGGGCGCAGGCACTGCTGGTAGCAAGTGCCTTGCTCGCCGCCTTCCTGTATGCGCGGCCGGCGCCCAGCGCCATTGCCGCGCACGGACGCGCCTGCGTGGTCGGGCTGGCCGGCGTGCTGCTGGGCGCGCTGCTGGCGCTCGTGGGCCAGACCTACCAGACCGGGGCGGATACCTGGGAGCTGTTCGGACTGTGGGCGGCGTTGATGCTGCCGTGGGCGCTCGCCGCGCGCAGCCAGGGCGTGTGGCTGTTCTGGATCGTGCTGGCCAATATCGCGCTGGCTTTATTGCTCGGCGAACGGGTGTTGTCCTGGTGGGTGGTATTCGGCGGGCCGGGCTTTGCCAGCCTGGTGGTCAGCGCGGTCAATATATTGATGCTGGCGATCTGGGAGTTCTGCGCCTGGCGCGGCCACGCCCGCACCGGGGTCGGGCCGCGCGTGCTGGTGCTGCTGGCGACCGGCGTCCTGGCGCTGGCGCTGATGTTCGGCGAATCCATTGTCGAAGGGCTGGGCACCTATACCGGGTTGGCCTGGGTGGGCGTCACGCTGGTCCTGGGCTATTTCTATACGCGCATCCGGCGCGACCTGGTGGTGCTGGCCCTGCTGGCGGCCGGCGTGATCTGCGTGTCGCTGCGCGTGGTCGGCGAATGGCTGCTGCGCATCGATCCCGGCGTCTGGGTGGCCTTGCCGCTGGCGGCGCTGCTGATGGGCGAAGCCGTGATCGCCGCGCGCTGGCTGCGTCGCCTGGCGGCCAGCCAACCCGCCGCGGCCACGGAGCCGGACGCCGCCTATCTGCAGCCCGCGGACCGTGGCCACGCCCCGGCCGCCGCGCCCGCTGGCCTGGGCCAGGTCCCGCCGCGCGCGGACACCGCAGCCTCCGCTGTGCCTACGGTTCAGGCGGCCTCCTTCCCGCCGGACCCGGCTGCCTCCGCCGTCCCCGGTGCGGTTTCGGCGGCGCCTGAAGCCGCGCCTTCCGCCGGCGCGGACGTTGAGCCCACCCCGGTGATCCAGCTCGGCCCGCAGACCACCCGCCGCGCCACCACGCCGTGGTACGTGCAAGGCCTGTTGGCGCTGAGCGCATGGATCGCCACCTTGCTGCTGCTGGTTTTCCTGGTGGCATCGGGCATTGTCCCCACGACATCGGCGGCCCTGGTGCTGGGCCTGGTGCTTTGCGTGGCCGGCGTAGCCATCGCCCGCAATGCCCAGCAGCTGTTCTGGCGCCAGTGCGCGACCGCCCTGGCATTCTCGGGCCAGATCCTGGTGACGGCCGGGCTGTCGGCATCCAATTCGGCCGCCGGCTCGGCGTTGCTCATCCTGGCGCTGGCGGCGGCCGTGTACGTCCTCGCGCCCGACGCCATCCTGCGCTTCCTGAGCGCCCTGATGATGGCCATGGCGCTGTTCATCCTGACGACATTTTCGGCCGGCACCGAGGATCTCTATGACCACGTGCTGACCTGGATGGGCTTCGACGTGGTGCGCGGGCTGACGCTGTGGCTCCCCGCCTGCGTTTGCGCGGCATGGCTCGCGGTGGCCGCCTTCCTGGCCCGCGAACGCATGCCCGCCGCCCGCCGCGACCTCTTGCAGCCGCTGGCCTGGGCCTTTTCCCTGGCGGCCCAAGCGGGCGCTTTGCAGGCTACCGGCGTACCGGTGTGGGAGCTGCCGGCCCTGTGGGCGCTGCATCCCCCCGCCGCGGTGTTCCTGGTCCTCGCGGCCCTGCTGCCCGTCGCCGTGGCCTGGGCCCTGATCCGCCGCCGTCGCGCGGTGCTGCCGCGCAGCCTGCGTATCGGCGTACCGGTGGGACTGCTGATCCTCGGCGTATGCTGGCTGCCCGCGCCCGGGATCGCCTTTGCGCTGGCGTGGATCCTGTCGGGCTTTGGCCTGGGCCGCTCCCGGCTGTTGCGCTGGGGCCAGATCGTATTGCTGGTCTACCTGGTTCTTTATTACTACCAATTGGCGGTGCCGCTGCTGCAGAAGTCCCTCTGGCTGGCCGGCGCGGGCGTGCTGCTGCTGGCGATGCGGGTGGTCGCCTGGCGCCTGCCGCGTCTCCTGGAAGGCCGGCCGCTTACCGCTCCCGCGGTTCCCGTATCACCGCGCCGTCCGCTGTGGGCGGCGGTCATGGTGGCTGGGTTGGTCGCGGTACTGGCGGTCGTCAATACGGGTATCTGGCAACGCGAACAATTGCTGGCCAGCGGCCACGTCGTACGCCTGGCCCTGGCGCCCGTCGATCCCCGGGCCCTGATGCAGGGCGACTATATGGCCCTGCGCTTCGCCGCCGCGCGGGACATCGTCAGTCTGGAGGACGGCCGCCAGGCCGGCGTGGCCGGCCTATGGGGCGGTCCCCGCACGGACGGGTACGTCGTGCTCCTTCCCGACGCGCAGGGCGTGGCGCAGCCGGTGCGCGTGCAGCCGGCGCCGGAGCCGCACGACAGGAATGAACTCGTGCTGCGCTACCGCCTGCGCGCCGACGGCGTGCGCCTGGTGACCAATGCCTATTTCTTTCCGGAAGGCCAGGCCGAGCGCTATCAGGGCGCCCGCTATGGCGAATTCAGGGTCGGCGATGACGGCACCGGCCTGCTGGTGCGGCTATTGAACGCCGACCTTCAGCCCTTGTAGCGGCGCGCCCATTGCCGGGTGGCCTCGGCCAGGAAAGGTTCGGGGCGATCGGCCGCGATGGGCCCGAAGCCCAGGGCGCGCCAGGCCAGCGACAGCTGCTCCATTGGCCGCGACAGGTCCAGCGCCGGCGCATGGTTCTGCTTGGACAGCTTCAGGCCCGTGTCGGGGTCCAGCACCAGCGGTACGTGCATTACGCGCGGCGGCCGCGCGCCGATCAGCCGCGCCAGCACGCGCTGGCGGGCGGTCGAGCTGAGCAGGTCGGCGCCGCGCACCACGTCGGTCACGCCCTGCGCGGCGTCGTCGACTACAACAGCCAGCTGGTAAGCCCACATACCGTCGGCCCGCCGCAGCACGAAGTCGCCGACGGCATGCGCCACGTCCTGCCGCTGCGGCCCCAGCCAGCGGTCGATGAAGGTTTCTTCGCCGGGCGGCACGCGCAGGCGCCAGGCGCGGGCCTGCCTGCCCGGCGGCAGGCCGTTGCGACAGGTGCCGGCATAGGGCCGTTCACCGTCCAGCAAGGCCACCCGGGTGCCTCGCGCCTGCTCCAGCGCCGCGTGGTTTTCGATGATCTCGCGCCGTGAGCACGCGCAGCCGTATACCAGGCCGCGCGCCATCAGGTCGTCCAGCGCCTGGCGGTACGCGGCGTCGCGCCGCGATTGCCATATAACCTCGCCATCCCATTGCAGCCCCAAGCCCTGCAGTTGCCGCATGATGACCCGATCCGCGCCCGCCACCGTGCGCGGCGCGTCGATGTCCTCGATGCGCAGCAGCCACGTGCCGCCATGGGCCCGCGCGTCCAGATAGCTGGCCAGGGCCGCGACCAGCGAACCCGCGTGCAGCGGACCGCTGGGGCTGGGAGCGAAACGGCCGATATAGGTCATGGGAAAGGGGATGGGCCGGCCGGATGCGCTGTCCGTCGCACCACGGCGGGCGCCGAGGTAAACACCCAAGCAAAACCGGCCCGAAGGCCGGCATGGTAACGGGTCAAGCTGACGCCGATGGGGTCAATGCAGGCAGCGGACGTCGCCTTCGTCGTCCAGCAGTTCCTCCAGCACGAGATTATCGATGTCCGCTTCCTGGCTCCACAGCACCATGAGCGCGGTAATCTTCAGCTTGGACAGGGGCACCGGCGATTCCGGCGCGGCCAGGGCGCGGTCGATGACGATCTCGCGCAGCGGCGCGGGCAGGACGCCGGCGGATTCCAGGAAGGTGATGAAACCGATGGCTTCGCTGCCCAGTTGGCGGTATTCGCTGTCGGTGTAGATGCGCGTGCCGGTGGCAGGCTGCTGGGCCAGATCGACGCAGCGTTCGGTGGTCTCGGCCAGGCCATACAGCCAGCCTAGCGCATCGTCGATGTCTTCGTGTTCGAAGCCCGCCGCTGCCAGGCGTTTCGCCAGTACATCCGCCGCGGGACAGGCTTGCGGCGTGTAGTAATTTTCAAAAAGATAGACCAGGATATCGAACATAGGGCGCAGCATTTAGGCCAGTTTGCCCAGTCGGCCCGCTTATCGGCAAACCAGCAAACATGAATTCACTTTACGCTTATTCAAGTTCCGGGGCAACCGGCCGGCGTCGATGTTATGTATAGGCGACCGACGTAACGCGCCGATCGCGGAAATAGACATATATTTCAGCAGGTAGTCAGGCTTTTGCATCCCGGGCCGGGGTGTATCTGGAAGGGTATAGGAGAACCGTTTGGACAATACCGAGTTGGATATGAGCGGCAGGGCGATGCCGGTGCCGGAGCTTGCGCCGCCGGCGCGCATCGGCGATACGCTAGAGCAGGTGGACACGCCCAGCCTGGTGCTGGACCTGGACGCCTTCGAGCACAATCTGCGCGCCATGCAGGATTGGGCCGACCGCTGCAAGGTCGCGCTGCGCCCGCATGCCAAGGCGCACAAATGTCCCGAGGTCGCATTGCGTCAGGCCGCGCTGGGCGCGCGTGGCGTGTGCGTGCAGAAGGTCAGCGAAGCGCTGCCTTTCGTGGCTGCCGGCATCCGCGATATCCACATCAGTAATGAGGTAGTCGGCGCTTCCAAGCTCGATCTGCTGGCGGCGTTGGCCAGGCAGGCCAGGATCAGCGTGTGCGTCGACAACGTCGACAATGTCGCGGACCTGTCGCGCGCGGCGGCGCGGCACGACGCGCGTATCGATGTGCTGGTTGAGCTGGATATCGGCCAGGGCCGCTGCGGTGTGTCCTCGCCCACGGCCGCGCTGGAGCTGGCGCGCCGCATCGAAAGCCTGCCCGGGCTGCGCTTCGCCGGGCTGCAGGCGTATCACGGTTCCTTGCAGCACCGCCGCGGCCATGCCGAACGCGCGGCGGCATGCCGGGAAGCCGCCGCCCGCGCCAAGGAGTGCGCGCGCATACTGGCTGAGCATGACTATGCCTGCCCCATCATCACCGGGTCCGGCACGGGTACGGCGGAATTCGATGCGCCGGGGCGCGTCTACACGGAGTTGCAGGCCGGCACCTATCCCTTCATGGATGTGGACTACGGCGACAACGAATGGGCGGGCGAGCTGCGCTTGCGCAATAGCCTTTTCCTGCTCAGCACCGTGATGAGCACGCCGTCGGCCGATCGCATCGTGCTCGACGCGGGCCTGAAGTCGACCACGATCGAATGCGGGCTGCCGCGGCTGCATGAACGACCCGGCCTGACGTACGTGGCCGCGAACGACGAGCATGGCGTCGTTCGCGTGGCGGCTGGGGCTGCCGCGCCGGAGCTCGGCGCCAAGCTGCTGCTGGTGCCGTCCCATTGCGATCCGACCTTCAATCTGCACGACACCCTGGTGGCGATGCGCGGCGGCGTGGTGGAAGGCCTCTGGCCGATCGCCGCGCGCGGACTCAGCCGCTGACGCCGACGTTGCCGGCGATGCCGATGCGCTAGCTTCCCAGTCCCAGGAAATGGCGCAGTTCCGGCGTGCGGGGATTGCCGAACACCGTTTCGGGATCCCCGGTTTCATGCACGCGTCCTTCGTGCATGAACACCACCCGATCGCAGACTTCGCGCGCGAAGCGCATCTCGTGCGTCACCATGATCAGCGTCATGCCTTCGGCGGCGAGTTCGCGCACGACGGACAGTACTTCGTTGACCAGTTCGGGATCGAGCGCGGATGTGATCTCATCGCACAGCAGCGCGATGGGCTGCATGGCCAGCGCGCGGGCAATGGCCACGCGCTGCTGCTGGCCGCCGGACAACTGATCGGGCCAGGCATCGAACTTGTGCCCCAGCCCGACGCGTTCCAGCATCAGCCGCGCCAGCACGGCGGCTTCCGCTTCCGGCATCTTGCGCGTGACCATGGGCGACAGCATGACGTTGCGCCCGGCGCTCAGGTGCGGGAACAGGTTGAATTGCTGGAAGATCATGCCGACCTTCAGGCGCAATGCGCGCAGGTGCAGGTCGTCGTTCACCAGCTGCGCATCGGCCACCATGATGGATCCGTGGTCTATCGTTTCCAGGCCGTTGATGCAGCGTAGCAGCGTGCTCTTGCCCGAGCCGCTCTTGCCGATGATGGCGACGACCTCGCCGGGCTCCACGCGCAGCGTGACGCCCTTCAGCACTTCATTGGACCCGAAGCTTTTGCGTATGTCTTCAAGGGCGATGAGCGGCATGCAGCTTCCTTTCCAGCGTTTTGCTGGCGCGCGATAGCGGCCAGCACAGGACGAAATAAATGAGCGCGGCCACCGCGTAGACCGTGAAGGGGTTGAAGGTGGCGTTGGTAATGATGGTGCTGGCCTTGGAGAGTTCGGTGAAGCCGATGATGGAAGTCAGCGCCGTGCTCTTGACGATCTGCACCGTGAAACCCACCGTCGGCGCCACCGCGATGCGCAAGGCTTGCGGCAGGATGACGTGGCGCATCTGCTGCGCGTAGCCCATTGCCAGGCTGGACGAGGCTTCCCATTGGCCGCGCGGAATGGCGTCGACGCAGCCGCGCCAGATCTCGGCCAGGAAGGCGGCCGACCATAAAACCAGTGCGGTGCCCGCGGCCAGCCAGGCCGGCACGTCCACGCCGGCCAGCGACAGGCCGAAGAAGGCCAGGAACAACTGCATCAGCAGCGGCGTGCCCTGGAACAGCTCGATATAGGCCCAGGCGATACGGCGCGGCCATGGCGCGCGCGCCGTGCGCATCATCAACACGCACAGGCCCAGGATGGCGCCGCCCGCGAAGGCGACCGCCGCCAGCACCACGGTCCAGCGCGCCGCCAGCAGCAGGTTGCGCACGATGTCCCACAGCGAAAACTCGATCATCGCGCGCTCCCGCCGAACATGCGCCGACCCGCCGACCGCAGGATCTGCCGCAGCGCGATCGCCAGCAGCAGATAGATCACCGTGGTGACGATATAGACCTCGAAGGGCCGGAAGTTGCGCGACTGGATGAAGTTCGCCGCGAAGGACAGGTCTTCCGCCGCGATCTGCGAGCACACGGCGGAACCCAGCATCACGATGACGATCTGCGACGACAGCGCGGGCCAGATGCGCGCCAGCGCCGGCCGCAGCACAACGTGGCGGAATACCTGCATGCGGCTCATCGCCAGGCTCATGCCCGCTTCATACTGGCCGCGCGGCGTCGCGTCGATCCCGGCGCGGATGATCTCGGTGCTATAGGCGCCGAGGTTGATCGCCATCGCCAGGCAGGCGGCTTGCATCTCGCCGAGCTGCACGCCCAGGGAAGGCAGGCCGAAGAAGATGAAGAACAGCTGGATCAGGAATGGCGTGTTGCGGATCAGCTCGACATAGGCCGCGACCGGCGGGCGCGTCCAGCGTGGACCTTGGGTGCTGGCCCACGCGCCGGCGATGCCGATGGCCACGCCCGCCACCGCGCCGACCGCGATCAATTCGACCGTCACGCCCAGGCCCTTCCACAGGACCGGGGCGTAATCGGCGACCGCCAGGAAATCGAAGCGGTAGGCCATGGACGGCTATAGCCCCGCGGGCAGATCGGCGCCCAGCCATTTGCGCGAAATGGCGTTGAGCGAGCCGTCCTTCTTGGCTTCGGCCAGGATCGCGTCCACTTTGGCCTGCAGCGCCGGTTCGTTCTTGTTCAGGCCGATGAAGCAGGGCGAGTTCTTGATCAGGAATTTCGTCTCGGGTTTCTTCGGCGGGTTCTTGGCGAGGATGGCCGCGGCGACGACGTTGCCGGTGGCGATCAGTTGCACCTGGCCGGACAGGAAGGCCGAGATGGTGCCGTTGTTGTCTTCGTAGCGCTTGATGGTGGCGCCGGCTGGCGCGATCTTGCTCAGTTCGATATCTTCGACCGCGCCGCGCGTGACGCCGACGGTCTTGCCGTCCAGGTCTTCGGGCTTGCTGGCCTTTATATTGGCAGGGCCGAACACGCCGTTGAAGAAGGGTGCGTAGGCCGCGGAGAAGTCGATGACTTTTTCGCGTTCCGCATTCTTGCCCATGCTGGAGATCACCAGGTCGACCTTGCCGGTCTGCAGGTAGGCGATGCGGTTGGCGCTGGTGACCGGCACCAGTTCCACGGTGACGTTCAGGCGGCTGGCGATCAGCTTGGCGGTATCGATGTCGTAGCCGACCGGCTTCAAGTCCGGGCCGACCGAACCGAAGGGCGGGAAGTCCTGCGGGACCGCGATGCGTATGGTTCCCGCCTTCTGGATGTTCTGCAGGGCGTCGGCGCTGGCGGTGCCGGCGCCCAGGAAGGTGGCGGCGGCGCACAGCGTCAGCAGAAGATGTCTACGGTTCATTGGCTTCTCCGGAATCCATGCCGGGCGGCACGGCTTGTTTGCACACTAAAACGGTATACAAAACGGTATGCAAAATGCGTGCCATTTAGCCGGCCCAGGCGGTCCGGGCGCGTATGGGGCGACGAAGGCGCGAAATCCGCGGCGTCGGCACCCATGCGGTGCACGGACGCACCAAATGGATGCGCGGCGCGGGCGTACGGGATGCTTCCGCGCGCCGTTCCACGACTGTTGGGAAATTACGTCAGCGGCCTGCGCCGGCGGGCGCTCCGGCCGATCCGCCGCTATGCCGGCCTGTCCACCACGACCCCGTGCCACCCCATGCCCGGATACGTCTCATACCCGGGCGTGCGCGCATAGCCGCACAAGCTATCGCCATCGGCGTAGTACCCGCTGGCTTGTCCTTCGGCCGCGCGCAGTTCGAAGCGGTCGGTCAGCAGGCCTTTGCCGTCGGAGCTGGCGATGATGCGTTGGCGCGCATCGACGATCATGCAGCGCACCGCTCGCCCCGGCTCCGGTGCCAGGCGCACATTGGCCAGCACGCCGGCCGCCTGCTTGCGCCAGTCGAAGAAGACGGCAAGCACGCCGGCCGGCCCGCCATTCGCGCCGGCTTCGTAGACGCCGGCGGCATAGATGGCCGCCTGGGCGCCGCCCAGCGCCGGCACGCACTCAATATCGCAGCTGGCGTATTCCTCCGGACCGCTGCTGGCCATGGCCTGGCGGAACCACACGGTGGAAGCCACGTTCCTGTTCGCCGCATCCGGATAGACGTCGGGCCGGCCGTTGCACAACACGCGGCCGGCCGGGTCGACGATCCAGATATCCAGGTAGACGGTGTAGGTGTCCAGGATGATGCCGAGCCGCTCGGCGGCGTGGCGCGCGGTGTCGGCGCCAGGCTCGCACAATGCCGCCGTGACGGCGGTGTCGGCGGCCCACCAGCGCACGTCGCAGGTGCGTTCGTACAGATTGCGGTCTATGGTTTCGATGGCATTCAGCGCCAGGTCCGCCAGGCGCTGGCCGCGGCTGCGGCGCAACTCGTGCGTGACGCTTTCGCCCAGCTGGCGCAGCTCGCTCTGCAGCGAGTTGGCCAGGGCTTCGACCCGCTCGGACACTTCCCGCACACGGCCGGCGACGATGGCGAAGCCGCGCCCCGCCTCGCCTACGTGCGATGCCTCGATGGCGGCGTTCAGCCCCAAGAGGCGGGTCTCCAGCGTGATTTCCTTGATATCGCGGATCTTGCCGCTGGTGATCTTGCCGATCCACTGCGACAGATCCGCGATGGTCTGGGCTTGTTCCATGGTATTTCCGAGCGTATTCGGGCCGGCGGCCGCCATGCCACGCCGGGCGCCGAGCGCCACGGCCCCTAGAAGTGGAGTACCGATGGGAAGACGCGGCCTACCGCGCCGCTCGGCGCGGTCCCTCCCCCGGGGTTTGTCTTTGGAAGACTACGTTTGGAAATACTATGAAATAACGCTGTGACAGAACAGCTTTTTTTGCAATTCGGGGATGAACGGGACTGGCCGGGTGACGCGCGGGCCACGGATCGCGCCGCCTTGGTGCCGCGGCGTACTATCCCGCGCACGGATTCGTGCACGGACCCGCTGCGGCGGCCATCGCCCGGCGGGCGCCTGCCGGCCGGGCGGGTTGCATGGCATGTCGACCGCCGATGCCGGGGCCGCGCGGCCTTCAGGTCAGCAGCGCGGCCACCAGGTCGCTGTCCCCGCCCGCCTCGGCCTGGAAGTCGAGGCCCTGTTCGACGTGGTCCAAATGCTCGACCATCAACCGGCAGGCGCGCTCGGCGTCGCCCTTGCGGGCGGCTTCCAGAAAGGCATGGTGCTCGTCGGACGAGCAGGCGGCGTCCATGGTGGATTGGTACAGCACGGTGATGATGGCGCTGCGCGCGGACAGCTCGCGCAGCATTTCGGTCAGCACGGTGTTGCCGGCGACCTCGGCCAGCAGGATGTGGAAATCGCCCAGCAGCCGATTGCGCAGTTGTACGTCTCCTCCGGCCACCGCCTTGCGCTCCTGCTTCAGGTGCTGCTCGATGCGCTTGAAATCCGCCGGCTTGGCGCGGGCGATGAATTCGCGGGCCATGGCGGTTTCCAGGATGCGGCGCACGGCGAAGATTTCGCGCGCCTCCGCCGCGCTGGGCTTGCTGACGAAGGCCCCTTTGTCGGGCACGGTGCGGATCAGCTTGTCCTTGGACAGCATCAGCAGCGCCGCGCGGATCTTGGTCCGGCTGACGCCATAGGCCCGCGCCAGCGCTTCCTCGCGCAGACGGGTGCCGGGCGGCAAGCGATGGGCGATGATGGCCGACGCAATATCGCGGGCGATGTGCTCGGTGCTGATGTCGGCGGCGGTCGATGCGGGCATGGGGGCGAGGTCGTGGAAGGAGGCGCACTGCCCGCGGCGGCGATTGCGGGCATGGTGAAGGGCGCGATCACGGCCGTTCTCCGGTCGCGGTCGCCGCGGCAAACGCCAGTCTAACCAATTTTCGGCAACATAGATTGCATACAAAATTTACATGCATTAGAGTGGGCGGCATGATGTCCGACACCGCCACGCTGATTTCCTTCATCGACGACCAGCACGAGCAGCAGGTCGCTTTTCTGCGCGAGCTGATTCGCGTGCCTTCCGATAATCCGCCGGGCGATTGCGCGGCTATCGCGCAGCGCGCCGGTGTCCTTCTGCGCGAACTGGCGCTGGACGTCGAACACTACGCGGTTCCGGATGAGCTGGTGCGCGGCAACGGCATGCAGTCGGCGGTGAACCTGATCGTGCGCCATCGCTTCGGGCCGGGCGGTCCGGTGATCGCGCTGAATGCGCATGGCGACGTGGTGCCGCCGGGCGAGGGTTGGCGGCGCGATCCCTACGGCGGGCAGATCGAACATGATCCGCGGCACGGGCCGGTGATGTACGGCCGCGGCGTCGCGGTGTCCAAATCCGATTTCGCGACCTATACGTGGGCCTTGCTCGCGCTGCGGCAGGCGCAGCGGGACGGCGCCGCGCTGCGCGGCGCGGTGGAGCTGCACTTCACCTTCGACGAGGAAGTCGGTGGCGAGATCGGTCCGCGCTGGCTGCTCGACCAGGGATACAGCCGGCCGGACTATGCGCTGTCCGCGGGTTTCGGCTATGCGATCACCTCGGCCCACAACGGCTGCCTGCATGTGGAGGTGTCCGTGCAGGGACGCCAGGCGCATGCCGCCATGCCGGAGACCGGGGCCGACGCGCTGGAGGCCGCGACCCATGTGCTGCGGGCGCTGTATGACTTTCGCGCCGAATTGGCGGGCCGTCGGTCCGCGACGCCGGGCATCGGGGCGCCGACGCTGAACGTCGGGTTGATACAAGGCGGGATCAATACCAATGTGGTGCCCGATCGCGTCACCTTTCGCATCGACCGCCGCATGATTCCGGAGGAAGCCGGCCACGATGCGGAAGGCGAATTGCGCCGCATCGTCGATGCCGCCATGGCCCGGCGGCCCGGCTGTGTCGCGACCGTGCGGCGCATTATGCTGGCGCAGCCATTGGCGCGTCTGCCGGGAGCCGAACGGCTGATCGAGCCGTTGCGCCGGCATGCCGCGGCCATCATGGGCGCGGAGATTCCGGTGCATGGCGTGCCGCTCTATACCGATGCGCGGCATTACACGCAGCGTGGCATCCCTACCGTGCTGTATGGCGCCGGGCCGCGTACCTTGATGGAGGCGGGCGGCCACAATGCCGATGAGAACCTGCGTTTGGAGGACCTGCGCAAGGCGACCAAGGTGGTGGCCTTGACGCTGGCGGAGTTGCTGGCCGACGGCGGCGCGGCGGCCTGAGCGTATAGCCGCGGCGCTTGATGCAAGCGCCACGCGTTGCGCTCCGTGCGTTCTAGTTCCCCGTCAAAGTCCGGTCCAGGCCCAGCAGGAAAGTCTCGGTCACCTGCGCCGCCAACTGGACATCCTGCTCCGTCACGGTCTCCAGCGGATTGTGGCTGATCCCGCCATTCCCGCAGCGTACGAACAGCATGCTGACCGGCGCCGCCTTGGCGACCATCATGGCGTCGTGGCCCGCGCCGGAAGGCAGCTCATGCACCGGCACGCCGTGGGCGGCGATCGCCGCCGACCATAGGGAACGTTGAGGCCCCGCGCAGGGCGTCGCCGGCACGCGCATGATCTCTTCCATCGAATGCCGGACGCCGCGCCGCGCGCAGATCGCGCCGATCTCCGTTTCCAGGTCGGCCAGCGCCGCGTCCCGCGTGGCATCGTCGGGCGCCCGCACGTCCAGCGACAGCCGGCAGCAGCCGGGGATGACATTGACCGAACCGTCAGGCACTTCCAGCTTGCCCACGGTCCCCACCAGCCCGTCGCCGCGCGCGCAGCGCCGTTCCACGGCCAATACGATTTCCGCGGCCGCGCAGGCCGCATCGTGGCGCATATCCATGGGAGTGGTGCCCGCGTGGCCGGCCTGGCCCTCCAGCGTCAGCAGCCGCCGGACGCCGCCCGCGATCGCGCTGACCACGCCTATCGCCAGGCCGCGTTGCAGCAGTACCGGGCCTTGTTCGATATGCACCTCGAAATAATGCGCGAGCCCCGCCGCGCCGCGCGCGCCGCCACGGCCGCCCGGCGGCTCGTCGAGCAAGGCCGGGTCGAAGCCGGCGGCGCGCAGCGCCTCGCGCATCGTGATGCCTTGCGCGTCCGCACGGTCCAGCGCGGACGCGTCGAAACGGCCGACATAGGCGGACGAACCCAGAAAGGTACTGCCGAAGCGCAACCCTTCTTCTTCCGCGAAGCCGACGACCTCGAAGTCGAAGGTCAGGCGGCGCCCTTGGGCGTGCAGGTCGGCGACGATGGCGATGGGCAGCAGTATGCCCAGGCGTCCGTCGTAGCGGCCGCCGTTGCGGACGGTGTCGTAATGGCTGCCCGTCGCCACGAGCCGGGCCGGCTGCTGTCCCGGCGCGGCGCGATAGCGGCCGATGACATTGCCCACCGCGTCGTGCCGCACTTCGTCGAAGCCGGCCTCGCGCATCCAGGTTTCCAGCAAACCGGCGACGGCGCGATGCGCCGGGGTCATGTAGGCGCAAGTCAGATGCTCGGGATGATCGGAATGCCGCGCCAGGGCGTCGGCCCAGCGCAGTATGCGTTCGCCGCGAGGGCGCATGGCGATGGGGGACATTGGAAGGCTCCGGGCGCTGTGAGAAAGGGAATTTAACGCCAATACACAAATTTTGTATACAGAATTGACGGAGGAACGACCGCCGCCGGCCGCGGGCCGATGATGCTTTTTTACCGCTACACCGCAAATTCATCGGCCCCCGATACCTGTCCCGCCGCATCGGGGTGATAAATTTAGCCTCTTGCCCGTTGATATTCCCCGGCGGCGCAAGATTTTTCCTTCCTTCAACCAGGAACAACCATGGAATTCAGCCAGTACAACGTCAACACCCTCATGGAGATCACTTCCCGCCCGGACCTGGTGTTCGTGCGAGGACAGGGATCCTGGCTGGAGGACAACGCGGGCAAGCGATACCTGGACTTCATCCAGGGCTGGGCGGTGAACTGCCTGGGCCATGGCTCCCCCGAGATGCTCCGCGCGCTGAATGAGCAGGGCGCCAAGCTGATCAATCCTTCGCCCGCCTACTACAACGAGCCGTCGCTGCAACTGGCCCAACGCCTGACGCAGGCGTCGGTGTTCGATCGCGTCTTCTTCGCCAACAGCGGCGCGGAAGCCAACGAAGGCGCCATCAAGCTGGCGCGCAAGTGGGGCAAGGTCAACCGCAACGGCGCCTACAAGATCATCACCATGGACCACAGCTTCCATGGCCGCACGCTGGCGACCATGTCGGCGTCGGGCAAGCCCGGCTGGGGCACCATGTTCGCGCCGCAGGTGGATGGTTTCCCCAAGGCCAACCTGAACGACCTGGATTCCGTGCACAAGCTGATCGATGCGCAAACCGTCGCCATCATGCTGGAGCCGGTGCAGGGCGAAGGCGGTGTCATTCCCGCCACGCCGGAGTTCATGCAGGGCCTGCGCAAGCTGGCGGATCAGCACGGCATCCTGCTGATCGTCGATGAGGTGCAGACGGGCATGGGCCGCTGCGGCACCATGTTCGCCTACCAGCAATTCGGCATCACGCCGGACATCATGACGCTCGGCAAGGGGATCGGCGGCGGCGTCCCGCTGGCCGCCCTGCTGGCGCGCCAGGACGTCAGCGTGTTTTCGCATGGCGAACAGGGCGGCACCTATAACGGCAACCCGCTGATGACCGCCGTGGGCGTCGCGGTGTTCGACGTGCTGAACGCGCCGGGTTTCCTGGATACGGTGCAGGCGCGCGGCCGCCAGCTGTCCGAAGGCCTGTTGAAGCTTTCCGCCAAGTGGGGCATGCGGGGCGAGCGCGGCGCGGGCCTGCTGCGCGCGCTCATCATGGACCGCGACGATGGCCCGGCCATCGTCGATGCGGCGCGCAAGCTGGAGCCGCAGGGGATGCTGCTGAACGCCCCGCGCGCCAATCTCCTGCGCTTCATGCCGGCGCTGAACGTGACCGAGCAGGAAATCGACCTGATGCTGAAAACCCTGGACGGCGTCATTGCCGCCATGCGGGGCTAAGCCACGGCGTCGCAAGCGGTGAACACGGCGCGCATCATGCGCGCCGTGTTCATTTCAGCGTGATAAGCGCGGCGCCTTCGGGAACCTGGTCGCCCACGGCGTAGAACACTTCGGCCACTTCGCCGTCCGCCGCGGCGGCGATGGTGTGTTCCATCTTCATCGCTTCCATCACCAGCAGTGGCTGGCCCTTGCTGACGGTATCGCCGGCGCTCACGCCGATGGAGATGATCTTGCCCGGCATGGGCGCCGTCATGTCGCCGCCGTGCTCGCCATGGTCCTGCCCGGCGCGCGCCAGCGGATCGTCCAGCAGCAACTGCCGGGCATCGCCATCGTGAAAGATATGCACGCTGTCCCCGGACCATACCGCCGTGCCGCGGATTTCCCGATCGCCCATGACGACCCGGAGATCCCACGCTAGTCCCGTGTCGCCGTTGGCGGTCGCCTCGGTATGCAGCGGCATCTCGCCGTCCAGGTCGATGGACCATCCGGCCGGGTCGCGCTTCAGCACCACGCTGCGCGACCCGTCAGCGGCACCGGCCGGCTGATCCAGCCACCGTATGACGCGCTCGTAGCGGCCATCCACGCGCCAGCCATCGCGCACGTCCCAGGGATCCGGCGCAGCGCCGGACGCCGCGCCGGATGCCGCCGCGGCCCTGCCCATGGTGCCGGACGCAGCCGCGGACCGCGACGTGGGGACACCCTCGCGCGCCAGTAGCGCGGCCGTCGCCAGCGCCAGTATTTCGGTCGACGCCGCGGGCGCCGCCGGCAGCAGCGTGTCGCGCCGCCGTTCGATCAGCCCGGTATCCAGATCCGCCGCGGCAAAGGCCTCGTCCCGCATCAGCCGCCCCAGGAAAGCCGTGTTGGTGTGCACCCCTACCACCCGCACGTGGGCCAGCGCCCGCGCCATGCGCACGCGCGCCGCGTCGCGGGTCTCGCCATGCACGATCAGCTTGGCGATCATCGGGTCGTAGTAAGGCGTGATGTCGTCGCCCGCCCGCACGCCGCCGTCCACCCGCACCGTCCCCCGCGCGAAAGCGCTATGCGCGGGCAGATTCAGGTACTGCAGCGTGCCGATCGAAGGCAGGAAACCGGTATCCGGATTTTCCGCATAGATCCGGGCCTCGATGGCATGGCCGCGCAGCCGCAGATCCTGCTGCCTGGCGGGCAAGGGTTCGCCCGCCGCCACGCGCAGCTGCCACTCGACCAGATCCACGCCGGTAATCATTTCCGTCACCGGATGTTCGACCTGCAGCCGCGTATTCATTTCCATGAAGTAGAAGCGGCCATCCGGCTCGGCGATGAACTCGACGGTGCCGGCGCCCACATAGCCCACCGCGCGGGCGGCCGCCACGGCGGCCTCGCCCATGGCCTGGCGACGCTCTTCCGTCATGCCGGGGGCGGGCGCTTCCTCGATCACCTTCTGGTGACGCCGTTGCACCGAGCAATCGCGCTCGAACAGATAGATGCAGTCGCCCCGTGCATCCGCGAATACCTGGATTTCGATGTGGCGCGGCTTCTGCAGATAGCGCTCGATCAGTACCCGATCGTCGCCGAAGCTGGATGCCGCTTCGCGCCTGCACGACGCCAGCGCATCGGCGAAATCCGCACCGTCGCGCACGATGCGCATGCCCTTGCCACCGCCGCCCGCACTGGCCTTGATCAGCACCGGGTAACCGATGGCGTCGGCCTGTCGGCGCAGGAAATCGCCATCCTGGTTGTCGCCGTGATAACCCGGCACCAGCGGAACGCCGGCTTTTTCCATCAACTGCTTGGCGGCCGACTTGCTGCCCATGGCGGCGATGGCGTCCGCCGGCGGACCGACGAACACCAGCCCGGCCGCGGCGACGCCGCGCGCGAAGCCGGCGTTTTCAGACAGGAAGCCATAGCCGGGATGGATGGCCTGCGCGCCGGTCGCTTGCGCGGCCGCCAGGATAAGGTCGCCGCGCAGATAACTGGCCGCCGGCTCGGCGGGCCCCAGTCGCACGGCCGTGTCGCAGGCCGCGACGTGGGCAGCGCCCGCGTCGGCGTCGGAATACACGGCCACCGTGCGTATGCCCAGGCGGCGCGCGGTCGCGGCCACCCGGCAGGCGATTTCACCGCGATTGGCGATAAGCAGAGTTGAAAACACGCGGGCTCCCGATCACAAACATCTACATGCGGAACACGCCGAAGCGCGTTTCCGGTATGGGCGCATTCAAGGCGGCCGACAAACCCAGGGCCAGCACGCGGCGCGTGTCCGCGGGCGCGATGATGCCGTCGTCCCACAGCCGCGCCGTGGCGTGGTAGGGATGGCCTTCGCGCTCGTACTGTTCGCGTATGGGCGCCTTGAAGGCTTCTTCCTGTTCGGCCGACCAGCTGCCGCCCTTGGCCTGGATGCCGTCGCGCCGCACCGTGGCCAGTACGCTGGCGGCCTGCTCTCCGCCCATGACGGAAATACGCGCGTTGGGCCACATGAACAACAGGCGCGGCGAATACGCGCGCCCGCACATGCCGTAGTTGCCGGCGCCGAACGAGCCGCCGATGATGACCGTGAACTTGGGCACCGCGGCGGTGGCGACGGCCGTGACCATCTTGGCGCCGTGGCGCGCGATGCCTTCGTTCTCGTACTTGCGGCCCACCATGAAGCCGGTGATGTTCTGCAGGAACACCAGCGGAATGCGCCGCTGCGCGCACAACTCGATGAAGTGCGCGCCCTTCTGCGCCGACTCGGAAAACAGGATGCCGTTGTTGGCGACGATCCCCACCGGCATGCCGTGCACGTGCGCGAAGCCGGTGACCAGGGTCTGCCCGAAGCGCGCCTTGAACTCATCGAAGGCCGAGTCGTCGACGATGCGGGCGATGACCTCGCGCACGTCGTAGGGCTTGCGGGTATCCGCCGGGATAATGCCGTTCAATTCTTGCGGGTCGTAGCGCGGCTCGCGTACCGGCTGCAGCGCCAGCGGCCGCGGCTTGTCCAGGTTCAGGCGCGCCACCGCGTCGCGCGCCAGGCGCAGCGCGTGGTGGTCGTCCGCCGCCAGATGATCGGCCACGCCGGACAGCCGCGTATGCACGTCGCCGCCGCCCAGGTCTTCCGCGCTGACTTCTTCGCCGGTGGCCGCCTTTACCAGCGGCGGGCCGCCGAGGAAGATGGTGCCCTGGTCGCGCACGATGATGGACTCGTCGCTCATGGCGGGCACGTAGGCGCCGCCGGCCGTGCATGATCCCATCACCACCGCGATCTGCGCGATGCCGTCGGCCGACATGACGGCCTGGTTGTAGAAGATCCGGCCGAAGTGGTCGCGGTCGGGAAAGACGTCTTCCTGGCGCGGCAGATTGGCGCCGCCCGAATCCACCAGGTAGAGGCAGGGCAGCCGGTTCTGCGCCGCGATTTCCTGTGCGCGCAGATGCTTCTTCACCGTCATCGGGTAATAGGTGCCGCCCTTCACGGTGGCGTCGTTGCACACGATGACGCATTCGGTGCCCGCCACGCGGCCGATCCCGGTGATCAGGCCGGCCGCCGGCGCTTCGCCGTCGTACATGCCATGCGCCGCCAGCGGCGACAGTTCCAGGAAGGGCGTGCCGGGATCGAGCAGCCGTTCGACGCGCTCGCGCGGCAGCAGCTTGCCGCGCGCGACGTGCTTGGCGCGGGCGGCTTCGCCGCCGCCCTGCGCGGCGGCCGCCATCTGCGCGCGCAGGTCGTCCAGCTGCGCTTGCATGGCGCGCGCATTATCCTGAAAGTCCTGCGCGCGCGTATTGATGCGCGATTCGATGATGGCCATCGTCGCGCGCGCCTTACAGCATCTCGATGGCCATGGCCACGGCCTCGCCGCCGCCGATGCACAGCGTGGCGACGCCGCGCTTGCGGTCGTTCTTGCGCAACGCGCCGATCAGAGTGGCCATCAGGCGCGCGCCGGACGCGCCGATCGGATGTCCCAGCGCCGTGGCGCCGCCATGCACATTGACCTTGCTGTGCGGAATATTGAGATCCTTCATCACGCCCATCGTGACCACCGCGAAAGCCTCGTTCACCTCGTAGAGATCCACGTCTTCCGCGCGCCAGCCGGTTTTCTGGAACAGATTCTTCAGCGCGCCGATGGGCGCGGTGGTGAACCACTGCGGTTCCTGCGAGTGCTGGGCATGGCCGACGATGCGCGCCAGCGGCTTCACGCCGAGTTTTTCCGCGGTGGACTGGCGCATCAGCACCATGGCGGCGGCGCCATCGGAAATCGACGCGGAGGCCGCCGCGGTCACCGTGCCGTCTTTCTTGAAGGCCGGCTTCAAGGTGGGGATTTTCTCCGGCATGGCCTTGGTGGGTGCCTCGTCTATATCGATGATGGTGTCGCCCTTGCGGCCCGCCACCGTCACCGGCGCGATTTCCCACTTGAAGCTGCCGTCTTCGGTGGCGGTGCGGGCACGCCGCAGCGATTCGGTGGAAAACGCATCCTGCTCTTCGCGCGTGAATTCGAAGCGCTTGGCGCAGTCTTCGGCGAACACGCCCATGGCGGTGCCGCGCTGGTAGGCGTCTTCCAGGCCGTCCAGGGCCATGTGGTCGTACACGGTGGAATGGCCGTAGCGATAGCCCTGGCGGCCCTTCATCAGCAGGTAGGGCGCGTTGCTCATGCTTTCCTGGCCGCCGGCCACCACCACCTGCGCCGACCCCGCGGCCAGCAGGTCATGGCCCAGCATGGCGGCCTTCAGGCCGGAACCGCAGACCTTGTGCACGGTGGTGCACGCCACGCCTTGCGGCAGGCCCGCGCCCAAGGCCGCCTGGCGAGCCGGCGCCTGGCCCTGGCCGGCCTGCAGCACGTTGCCCATCAACACTTCGTCGACCTGCTCGGGTTTCAGCCCGGCGCGTTCGACGGCGGCCTTGATGACGACGGAACCCAGCTCATGCGCGGCCAGGCTGGACAGGCTGCCCAGCATGCCGCCCATGGGGGTGCGGGCGACGGAAACGATGACGATGGGATCGGACATGATGGACTCCTGTTCAGCAAGGCGGCCGCGCCGCCGTAATGGATGCGCCGCCGCCAGGCGGCGGCGCGGGTTCGTTCAGCGTGGTTGCGTAGGGAATGAGGTCGGGTGAATCCGGTTGGTTTGGCCTGCGTTACGGAGCGGGCGCTCGCGCCCCGCTTACGCGGTCTCGTTGAAGAGTTCGCGTCCGATCAGCATACGGCGAATTTCGCTGGTGCCGGCGCCGATCTCGTACAGCTTGGCGTCGCGCCACAGCCGCCCGGTGGGGAATTCGTTGATGTAGCCGTTACCGCCCAGGATCTGCACGCCTTCGCCGGCCATCCAGGTGGCCTTTTCGGCGGTGTACAGGATCAGCGCCGCGCAATCCTTGCGCACCTGCCGCACGTGCGCCGCGCCCAGGCGATCGAGATTGCGGCCGACCGTGTAGCAGAAGGCGCGGCAGGCCTGCAGGCCCGCGTACATATCGGCGACCTTGCCCTGGATCAGCTGGAATTCGCCGATGGCCTGGCCGAACTGCTTGCGGTCGTGGATATACGGCACCACCACATCCATCACGGCCTGCATGATGCCCAGCGGCCCGCCGGCCAGGACGGCGCGTTCATAGTCCAGGCCGCTCATCAGCACTTTGACGCCGCCGTTGAGCTCGCCCAGGATGTTTTCCTCCGGGACTTCGCAGTCCTGGAATACGAGTTCGCCGGTGTGGCTGCCGCGCATGCCCAGCTTGTCCAGCTTTTGCGCGACGGAGAATCCGGCAAAGCCTTTTTCCACCAGAAAGGCGGTGATGCCCCGTTGTTTGGCCTGGGGGTCCGTCTTGGCGTACACCACGAGGGTATCGGCGTCGGGACCGTTGGTGATCCACATCTTGCTGCCGTTCAGCACGTAGCGGTCGCCCTTTTTGTCGGCGCGCAGCGTCATGCTGACGACGTCGGAGCCCGCGCCCGGCTCGCTCATCGCCAGGGCGCCGACGTGTTCGCCGGAGATCAGCTTGGGCAGGTAGCGCTGCTTTTGTGCTTCGCTGCCATTGCGGTGGATCTGGTTGACGCACAGGTTGGAGTGGGCGCCGTAGGACAGGCCGACCGACGCGCTGGCGCGGGAGATTTCCTCCATCACCACCATGTGCGCCAGGTAGCCCATGCCGGCGCCGCCGTAGGCTTCGCCCGCGGTCATGCCCAGGACGCCCAGGTCGCCCAGCTTTTTCCACAGGTCCATGGGGAATTGGTCGCTGCGGTCGATTTCCGCGGCCCGCGGAGCGATCTCCGCCTGGGCAAAACGGCGCACGCTGTCGCGTAGAAGGTCCAGGTCTTCGCCCAGATCGAAACTCAGGCCGGGGATGTCCATGCTTGTCTCCTAAGAATGTGCGCCTGCATTCCGCCATGCTGCGCCGCTCATATTACGTTTACGTAAACGTTAGATCAATACGGCATTTCTACGGTCTTCCGGGCCCTGGCGGCGGAGGCTCAGCCGCGGCTATCCAGCAACCGGCGGCATTCGGCTTCCTGGTCCGTGATCTCGGCCAGGGTGTCCTCGATGTCCTGTCGCTGCCGCTCCAGCGTCTCCCGATGGCGCGTCAGCACCGCCATGTATTCCCGCAGCTGCTGCGCCTCGGTGTCGCCCGGGCCGTCGTACATGTCGATCAAGGTGCGGATTTCCGACAGCTGCAGGCCGAGCCGCTTGCCGCGCAGGGCCAGCTTCAGGCGCGTGCGGTCACGGGCGTCGTAGACGCGGTTACGGCCCTCCCGCGACGGGCTGACGATGCCCTGGTCCTCGTAGAACCGGATCGTGCGCGGCGTAATGTCGAACTCGCGGGCGAGTTCGGAGATGGTCCAGGAGGCGGGCGGCATGGCGTTGGCAGCTTACGTAAACGTCAATTATGATGGCCTGAACGCCACCGTCAAGCTGGGAGTAGCCGTTATGAACCCGAATGAGCACAAACTGGAGTATCCCTGGGGCGATAGCCAGCCCGAAGCCGGCATCACCCGGAAGGTCGCTCCGGGCGTGCGGTGGGTGCGCATGCCGCTGCCCTTTGCGCTGGACCACATCAATCTTTGGCTGCTGCGCGATGAGATCGACGGGCGCGAGGGCTGGACGGTGGTCGATACCGGCATCAGCCGGGACGAGGTGAAAGCGCTCTGGGAAAACATCTACGAGCGTCAGCTGGACGGCCTGCCGGCGTTGCGCGTACTGGTCACCCACATGCACCCGGACCACGTCGGCCTGGCCGACTGGATCTGCCGGCGCTGGAACGCGCCGCTGTGGATGACGAATACGGACTACGCCGTCGCCTGTTTGTTTTCCCGTGGCGGCGCCTCCACCAGCGCCGGCGCCGGCGCGGGGGGCGATGACGCCGTCGCCCACTTTGCGCGGCATGGCCTCGTCGACCCGGATGCGCAGCAGCAGATACGCGAGCGTGCGGGCTACTACCCCAATCTGGTTCCCGGCATGCCGGCGCGCTTCACGCGCATCATGGACGGTGACCGCGTTCGCATAGGCGGCCACGAATGGCGCGTCATCGTCGGCTACGGCCATGCGCCGGAGCATGCTTCGCTCTATTGCGCCGCGCTGAATGTGCTGATTTCCGGCGATATGGTGCTGCCGCGCATTTCCACCAACGTCAGCGTCTTCAACTACGAGCCCGAATCCAACCCCCTGCCGCTGTATCTGCGGTCGCTGGATGGCTATGACGGCCTGCCGGCCGATACGCTGGTGCTGCCTTCGCATGGCCGGCCCTTCAAGGGCTTGCACGAACGTATCGCGCAGCAGCATGCCCACCATGCCGATCGCCTGGCCGAGGTCGTTGATGCCTGCGCCGAACCGCGCAGCGCATTCGACATCGTGCCGGTGCTGTTCAAGCGCAAGCTGGACCTGCATCAGATGACGTTCGCCATGGGCGAGTCCCTGGCACATCTGCACGCGCTGTATTTCGACGGCACCCTGACGCGCCGCACGGACGGCGACGGCATCGTGCGGTTCATGGTCGCGCCGGCGTCAGCGCGAGGGCTTTAGCCTGATCGTCGTGTAGCCTTCCCGGCCGCCGGTGTCGTAGGTGAAGAACAGGCGATTGTCATTATTCTGCGGTTGGCCATCGATGGCGATGACGCCCGCATTCAACATGAATTGCTTGGCGAAGGCATTGCCGGGAAGATAGATCACGTAGGCGCCGCCGGCGTCGGAAGCGAAGTCGAACAGGCCTTGCGGATAACGCTTGTTTTCGAAGTCGAAGGGCGCCACGCCGGGGGTGTAACCCTCGAAGCGGATGGCGGCGGACGAGCCGCTGCGGCCTATGTGGAAAAACGACGATGCGCCGAAGGTACCGGTGTCGAACTTGACGTCCAGTTGCGCCGCATCGGCGACCCGCACCTGCGTGCCGCCGCGTTCGTTCTTGTCCACAATCAGCCGCGGGCTGCTGAGTACTACGCTGGACGTGTCGACGAAGTACGCTTTCACGTTTATCAGCGATAGCAGATTCTGCGCATTCGCCGGGGTGGCCAGGGTAAACGCCGGCTCATCGTTTACGGGGCTCGCCGCTATGTTCATTTCGCCGTTGGCGATGGCGATCGTTCCGGCGTTGATCGCCATTCGTGCCTGGGACTTGACGGTGATGTTGACCCTGCCGGCCGTGAGTCCATCGCTGCCCATGCTGCATTGGACGCTATCGATGTCGATGAGGCCGTTGTCCAGGACCGCGATCGCGACATCTTCCCCTATCGTCGCGAATTGGCCCACCTGAGTATCGGCGAGGCTGAACACACCGCCGTTGCTGACCTCCAGCGTGGTCGCCGACGCCAGATCGAGGATGACCGCGTGCTGCGTGTCCGGTTGCACTTCGTACTTCAGCGTCCCGGCCTTGACATAGATGACGGTATGCGACGGCGTAAGGACGTCGGCGCTCCAGATTGTGTAGCTATCCTGGGTCGTGGTCACTGCCAGGGTCAGGGTGTGATTCTCGGCGTCCATCGTGAACGACTTCCCGCTCGACTTGTTGAAGTCGCCGGGCGATCCAGGTAAAGACAGATCGGCATCGTCGTTATAGGTCTGGTCTATGTCGGGATTCCACTGGAAGGGCATGGCATACGCTCCGGGATGGTCGCAATGCCGATGAGTGTATTTTTCGGCATGATCGCCCGGACGTACTTTCTAATCTCAAATAATTTCGTGGGACGGGTCGGCCGCCGGCCTTGCCCGTTGTCCGGAAGGACAGCCGCGAAAATGGCATCATAGGCGCACCGGCAACCCACGTTTTCATGTCTCATGGCCTCCGATCCCAAGCACCTCGATACGCTGCTGCAGCACACCGGCATTGCTGAATTCGACCCCGTCACCGGCGCCGCGCCGGTGGGGCTGCCGCCGGTGCGCACCAGCACCGTGCGTTTCCAGAGCCTGGCCGCGCTGGAAGAGGCGGAACGCCGCAAGGCCGCCGGCGAACGCGTGGTCGCCTATGGCCGCATGGGCCTGGACACCCACGTGGCGCTGGAAGATGTCTTCAAGCATCTGGAGCAAGGTACGCATTGCTATCTGGCGCCGTCGGGCCTGTCGGCCATCACGCTGGCTTTCATGTCGCTGCTTTCGGCCGGCGAACATGCGCTGGTCGCCGACAATGTCTATGGTCCCGTGCATTCGCTGGACCACGCGGTGCTGAGCCGGTTGGGTATCGACATCACCTATTTCGCGCCCAACCACGATGATATCGATGCGCTGGTTCGGCCGAATACGCGGTTGTTGTACGTGGAGTCGCCGGGGTCGCTGTTGTTCGAGATGCTCGATATCCCGGCGTTGGCGGAAAAAGCGCGCCGCCATGGGCTGATCCTGGCCAGCGACAATACCTGGGGTTCGGGCTACATCTACCAGCCGCTGGCGCTGGGTGCGCAGGTTTCCGTCGTGGCCGGCACCAAGTACGTCGGCGGCCATTCCGATCTGATGCTGGGTGCGGTCGTCACCAACGACCAGGCGCTGGCGCAGCGCATCAACAAGACGCAGTACGCCATGGGCTATTCGATCAGCGCCGACGATGCCTGGCTGGCGCTGCGCGGCGTGCGCACCCTACCGCTGCGCATGGCGCAGCATGCGCGCAATGCCCTGCAAGTATGCGAATTCTTGGCCGCGCGGCCGGAGGTCGCGCGGCTCTATCACCCGGCCTTGCCCTCCGATCCCGGCCATGCCTTGTGGCGGCGCGATTGCACCGGATCCAATGGCATGATGGCCGCGGCGCTGCGCCTGGCGCCCGCGCAGGCGCGCATGTTCGTCGACAGCCTGCGGCTGTTCAGCATCGGCTATTCGTGGGGCGGCTTCGAAAGCCTGGTGCAGCTGGTATCGCCGGACTATCTGGCCGGGCATCGCTATTGGCAGGGCGATGCGCCGGCCGTGGTGCGCCTGCATATCGGGCTGGAATCGCCGGCGGACCTGATCGATGACCTGGCGCGGGCGCTCGATCACGCGGGGGCCTTGCCCGCGTCGTGATGGCCACCGGGGCCGTCAGCGTACCGAAGTCGCCAGGCGCAGGGCGAGTCCGGCGAGTACGACGCCGGCGCCGATGTTCAGCATGCGGCGGGCGCGTGCCGAGCGCTGCAGCATCGCGCCGGCCGCCCCGGAAAAGACCGCAATGGCGCCGAACACCATCAAGGTGGCCAGCATGAAAACGCCGCCCAATACCACGACTTGCGGACCGACCGGCCCGGCCGCGGGGGTCGCGAATTGCGGCAGAAAGGCCATGAAGAACAGCAAGACCTTGGGGTTGGTCAGATTCATGACGATCCCGCGCGCGTATAAGGCGGCGGGACGAAGCCGGGGCGGCGCGGTCCCGGCCACCGTGCCCGCCGGTGCGCGGAAGGCTTGCCAGGCCAGGTAAGCGAGATAGGCGGCGCCGGCCCATTTCAACGCGGCGAAGGCCAGGGGAGAAGCGGCGAATACCGCCGCGAGTCCCACCGCAACGGCGGCCGTATGGCCCAGCAGTCCCGTGCACAGGCCCAGCACCACCATCAGTCCGGCGGAACGGCCCCACAGCGCGGACTGCGTCAGCACGAACAGGTTGTCGGGACCGGGCGACAGCGCCAACAGCGCCGCAACGCCGAAGAAGCTGATCAGGGTGTGGACGTCCGGCATCGCCGTATCGGCTCCGGCATGCGGCGGTTGCGCATCGGCTATTTGCCGTCGCGCGCCATCGGGATCAGCTTGTTCACTTCATCCAGGGCGCCCTGGTAGCTGTTGCCCGCCATGACCGGCGAGGTCAGGTACTTGCCGCCGACCAGGTAGGAGGGCGTGCCGTCGATGTTCGCCTGCTTGGACAACTGCGTGGCGCGTTCGGTCTGGGTGTTGACGGAGAAGGAATCGAAGACCTCTTCGAACTTCTTGCGATCCACGCCCTGCGTCGCGATCCAATCCGCCATGGCGGACTTGGTGAACAACTGCTTGCGTTCCTGATGGATGGCGTTGAAGACCTTGATGTGCAGGTCGGGCCGATTCAGCGCCTGCAGCGTGTAATACAACTGCTGCAGGGGTTTCATGGCGGCGTTGAAAGCCACCGGTACCTGGACCAGCACCACGTCGGAGGGCGCCGTCTTGGCCCAGCTTTCCACCATCGGTTCCATCGCGGCGCAGTGGGGGCAGGTATAGGCGAAGAACTCCATGACCTCGATCTTGCCCGTGTGGTCGCTGGGGATGGGCGGATTCACCACCTGGTAGGGCTGCGCGCCCGGCTGCGGAGCCTGGGCCTGGCTGGCGGGCGCGAACAAGGCCGTGGCGGCGAGGGCGGAGACCGCCAGCAGGCGGCTAAGCAGTTTGGACATGTCGGTGTGGATCCCAGGTTAAGGTCTAAGGAGTGTGCTGCCGGCATGCGGCGGCATGGCGGTGCAAGCCGTGGGCGCGGCAACGCCAGGACAGTAGAGACAGGCGCGCGGGAAACGAGTTCCGCGGCGCGCCTTACTGGCGGACCACCGCCACTTCGATTTTGTTTTCTCCCAGCCGGGTGCGGGCGCGGTTCATATCGTCCAGCCGGGCGAAAGGCCCGACCCGCACGCGGTTGATGGGCTTGCCGTTGACCTCGGCGCGCTGCACGGCGACGGGCAGGCCCAGCAGCAGGATGCGGGCCTTGAGCGCTTCGGCGTCGTCGGCGGCACGGTAGGCGCCGGCCTGCAGGAAGTATTTGCCGCCGCCATCCTTGGCCTGGTCCCGGCTGGAAGAGGCGGACGGACTGGCGCTGGCCACCGCGGGCGGCTTGGCCGCGGCCTTGTCCGGCGTTTTTTCGACGGGCCGGTCGGCGGATTTCTCGGTGGCTCGCGCAGCCGGTTCAGGCGTCGTGGGCAGCGTGGCGATCAGCGCGCCCAGGTCGTCCGCGCCTTGCGGGCCGGATCCTGATTCCGGCGCGGACGGCGTGGCCGCCACGGAGGGCGGCTGGGTAGCCGTCGGCCCGGTGGGCGCGGTGCCGGCCGCGCCGTCGCGGCCGTACAGGCCGGCATTGGGGTCCGGCGCGTTGCGCACGTCGGGCAGGGGGCTCTGGTCGGCGTTGCGCGAGGCGCGATCGACGAAGGGTACCGGGGCGCGCGTCACATAGAAGGCGACGGCGGCGGCCACGATCAGGCCGATCAGCAGCCCGGTCAGCACGCCGTACAGCGTGCTGCCGCGTTCGGACGATCGCTTGGAGGACTTGCCGGTCTTGCGGGGTTTGCGTGCGGCGGCCATGGCAACCTACATGCGCTGGGGCGCGGTAACGCCCAGCAGCGCCAGCCCGTTGGCCAACACCTGGCGGGTGGCCGACGCCAGGCGCAGGCGGGCGCGTTTCAGGGCGACGTCGTCGACCAGCACGCGCTCGGCGTTGTACCAGGCGTGGAAGTCGGCGGCGCAGTCGCGCAGCCAGAAGGCGACGTGATGCGGCGCCAGTTCCTGGGCGGCGAGCTGGATGATGTTGGGGAATTCCGCCAGCCGCTGCATCAAGGCGAACTCGGTCGGCGCGGTCAGCCGCGCGGTATCGGCGGCGGCGATGTCCTGTTCGCTTTCGCCCGACTGCCCGACCATGGAGCAGATGCGCGCGTGCGCGTACTGGATGTAGTAGACCGGGTTTTCGTCGCTTTGCGACAGCGCCAGGTCGACGTCGAATACGAATTCGGTGTCGGCGCGGCGCTGGATCAGGAAATAGCGCACGGCGTCGCGGCCCACCCAATCGATCAGGTCGCGCATGGTGACGTAGCTGCCGGCGCGCTTGGAGATCTTGACCTCTTCGCCGCCGCGCATCACCTTGACCATCTTGTGCAGCACGTAGGCGGGATAGTCCTTGGGTATGCCCAGGTCCAGCGCCTGCAGGCCGGCGCGCACGCGCGCCACGGTACCGTGGTGGTCGCTGCCCTGGATGTTCACCGCGCGGTGGTAACCGCGCTCCCATTTGTTCACGTGATAGGCCACGTCCGGCACGAAGTAGGTGTAGCCGCCTTCGCGCTTGCGCATGACGCGGTCCTTGTCGTCGCCGGTGCCCAACTCGGTGGTGCGCAGCCACAGCGCGCCGTCTTCTTCGTAGGTGTGGCCGCTGGCGATCAGCCTGGCCACGGTCTGTTCGACGCGGCCGGTGGTGTACAGCGAGCTTTCCAGGAAGAAATTGTCGAAGGTCAGGTCGAAGGCCTGCAGATCGCGGTCCTGCTCGCGCCGCAGATAGGCGACGGCGAAGCGGCGGATGGCGTCCAGGTCGTCGACGTTGCCGGTGGCGACGGTTTCTTCGCCGTCGGCCGCGCGCACGGCGGCGCCCGCCATGAAATCCTTGGCGATGTCGACGATGTATTCGCCCTTGTAGCCGTCTTCCGGCCAGCCTTCCGCGTCGGGGCCGATGCCTTTGGCGCGGGCCTGCACGCTGATGGCCAGGTTGTGGATCTGGTTGCCGGCGTCGTTGTAGTAGAACTCGCGCGTGACGTCATGGCCGGCGGCGTCGTACAGACGGCAGATGGCATCGCCCAGGGCGGCCTGGCGCGCGTGGCCGACGTGCAGCGGCCCGGTGGGGTTGGCGGAAACGAACTCCACCAGCACCTTTTCGCCGTGGCGCGCGGCGCGGCCGAAGGCGTCGCCGTGTTGCGCGATGGCGGCCAGGACGGCCTGCCGCGCGGCGGCGGTGATGCGGATATTGATGAAACCCGGGCCGGCGACTTCCGCGGCATCGACAATGTCGCGCGCCCGCGCGTCGGCGACCAATGCGTCGACGATGGCCTGCGCCAGTTCGCGCGGATTGCGCCTGGCCGCCTTGGCCACTTGCATGGCGACGTTGGTGGCCACGTCGCCATGGGCGGCGACCTTGGGGCGTTCCAGCAGGATGGTGGGGCGCGCCTCGGGCAACAGGGTGCCGACGGCGTCTTGCAGCAGGGAAACGAGAAGGTGCTGTTGCTCAGGGAGCATGGGGACTCGGAAAAGACGGGAAAACAGGCGGCGGGACGCAATGCCGCGAATTACGGGATGATACCGTGATTTAGTCCATCGCCGCCCCGCCGCGGAGCCCGCCGGTGGGGGCCGCGCACGGGTGGCGGATGCTTCTCGGCCGGCCGCGCCGCCGCTTGGCGCGCGCCTCGAGCGCGGCCGCAATCCGGCGATGCCGCGGCGGCATTCCCGCGGTCCGGGGGCGGGCCGGTTATCGGGCGATGTCCAGGTCCAGCGTCCGGCGCAGCCATTCCCGGTAGCCCGCCATGTCCACCGTGCCCACGACGGAATTGCCGCCATGCGCCCAGCCGTCCACGCGGCGGATGAAGGCTTCCACCTCGGCGCGGGTTGCATCGCCGTAGTCGGGATGCAGGCCCTGGCGCCGCGGCCGCCTGCCGCCCGCGGCAGCCCCCACCGCGCGGTCTTCGTTGTTCGCGCGGGCGCGGCGGCCGCGCTCATCGTGCACGATGGGATTGTCGACCCGTTGGAATGCTTCCGGTGGCGGCACGAAGGCGGCTCCGGCCAGTCCCGCCTGCTTGAGCATCCATGCCAGCGCGACGTCCGACAGATCGCCGCCGGGGCGCGCGGTTTCCGCATCGGCGCCGCGCGGCAGATAGCCGCCGCCGATGTCGCCGTGCGCGCCGATGAAGGACGCCGTGACGGTCGTGCCGTTGCCAGCCCCGGTCCCTTCGGCCTGGACGATCAACGGGAAAAGGGCGCGGCGCTCGTGCAAGGCGATGGCATGCGCGATCCAGCGCCATTCGGCGGACGCGGCCAGGTTGTAGTCCCCATCGCGCGACCCCAGGAAGCCAAACTGGGCAACGGTGTCGAACAAGCCGATGAAGCGCAGATCCACGCATGCGGTAACCGTGCCCAGTACCGGATCGTGCGTCCAGAACCGTCCATTGCGATGATGATCGGCGATCATGTTGCTGAAGTGCAGGGCCAGCGCCGCGCCGCGTGAATAGCCCAGCAGGTCGATCGCTACGTCGGCCCGTCCATTCCATGAGAGCTGCCGCAGCAGCGCGGCCCATTGCGTTTCGAGAATGGTGGGCGACGATCCTCCCGTGGCGGAATCCACCCAGCGCGGCGACGCGAAACCCGGCCCGCGATGGTAGAAGATGGCGCCGTCCCTGTACCAGCCTCTCATCAATCCGACATTCGTGCGTTCCGCGAGGTCGCGGCTGGTGCCGTCGAAGGCGAACAGCAGCAATCCATGCGGATCGATGTGGCGGCGCGGCTGTTGATCGGCATAGCCGTAGACCTGGGTGTCGGGGCGCGGGCCCGCGGGGTCCGGCTCCAGATAATGCCCGGCGCGTGGATCGTAGGTGCGCAGATAGTTGTCGTGCAGGCCCGTCGCGGGATCGTGGACATGGCCGGGCTGGCGTAGCGGCATGGCCAGGTCGCCTTCGGCGGCGATGGCGGCGCCGGTGGGCGACCACAGCGCGCGCCAGCGTATCCGCCTGCTGGCGTCGGTGACGGCGTGCGGCAGGCCGATGGCGTCCGCATGGATGGCATGGAAGACCGGAGCGCCGGCAACGCCTGGCCGGGCCGCCTTGCCCGCGCGAGCCGCGTTGTTCAATGGACGCGGTCGTGGATAGACGATCATGGCGATCGGCACCCAGCCCGCATAGACGAAGCGCCGCGTGACGCCGACACCGCCTTCCGGCAACGGCGCGGCGATGGCCGCGAGCCGGTTGGAGACATATAAATAGTCCTCCGTACGGCCGCCGGCGCGGCGACGGATGCGCTCTCCGTAGGCGTTGTGCGCATAGCGCGCAAGCGCTTGTGCGTCCGCGTCTTGTGCCACAGCATGAGCACCGGTCACGCGCGCCAGCCGTCTATCCGGCCCATAGTGCAGCCGCAGATCGCCATATGCCGCGGGCAGGCCGCTGGCATCGCGTCGTGGGCGCGGCGGCAGCGTCCCGCCGCCGTCCTGCATTGCAAGCGCATCGCCGGCCATGCCCCATGCATGACGCCACGTCCGCTGCATATCGGCATGGCCATCCCTGCGCACCGTGGCGTCGGCCGCCACCAACCGGCCATCCGCGTCGCGCCCGTAGGTGTAGGCGCCATGCCAATCCCCCACCCGCAATTCCTCACCGGCGATGCGCCCACCCGCGTCGTAGCGCAGGCGTTGCAGCAGGATGGGGGGCCGGCCCGGTGACGAGGGATCGTCCACCGCCAGCGCATCGAGCGCGCCATCCCGCACCATGCCCAGGGTACGGAGCCCGTTCCCATGCCTGTAGCCACCGCTCGCAAGCGCGCGCAGCAGCTCGTGGGCATGACGGCCATCCTGCCACGCAATGCGGCTTATGCGGCCGCTGGCATCATACGCATACGTCAGGCAGCCCCCTTCCGGCAGATCGTGCCGGACGATGCGGCCATGCCGATCCCGGCGATAGCCTTCGCGATAGCCATATGCGGTATCGCCGGCATGCAAGGCCGGCCGATGAACGGCGCGCGCGGTCAACCTGCCCTGATCGTCATGGCGCCGCGTTTCGCGCTCGTGCGGATGCTCGACGCTTATCGGCGCCGTACCCCGCCAGGCGATGACGGTGCGCAAGGCTCCCACCGCGGAGCGCATGACCACCTCCACCGGCCGACCTTCGCGATCGTAGGCATAGCGCCAGATATCGCCATTGGCGTAGCGGCGTTCCGTGACGCGGCCCGCGTCGTCGCGCTGGCGCGTTTCGCCGCCCGTGGCATCGGACGACCACGCGGTCAAGGGGCCGCGCGGGTGCGATGCATCGAAGGACAGCGACAGGCCCGGCCAGCCGGACCGCGTGTCGCGCAGCCGCAGCAGGCGGCTCTCATTGTCACGATCCAAATGCAGGTGATTCAGCCGCGTGGGTTTGCCGTGCGGGTCGTAGTCGGCGTGCAGGCCGGGCGCCGCGCAGCCGGGGCAGCCCGCGCCCGCCACACGCAGCAATACGGGCCGTCCGCCACGGATGGCCGTGTGGAAATCCGTCGTGCCGCCGGCCGCGCGTACGCGCGTGAGTCCCGCCGCGCCGTCGGCCGAGGGCGCGGCTACGTAAGCGATTTCCACGCGGTCGCGCGCGGACGCGGGCGGACCGTGCGTCGATAGCACGGCGCGGCCCTGCGCGTCGTAGGCCCAGCTGTGCGTGCGCAACGGCGCGGCATCCGGTCCGATGCGCCACGAGATGCCGGTCAGCCGATAGGGATCGCCGCTCTGCAGGTCAGGCTCATACGCATACTCCCTGCGCCAGCGCGCGGGATGGGTGACGGCGGCAAGGCGGTAGGCGGTGGCCCCGGACGGAACATCGTGCGTGTAGCCGTAGGCGCCGTGGCGGGTGTCTATGCGCGAAAGACGCGCGCCTTCGGGGCCGGCTTCGTAAACGAAGCGCAGCGTTTCGCCGGCCTGATCGACGACTTCCGTGATGGCCGCATCCGCGCTCGATGCGCCGACGATGCGCACATGGTTGCCGCCGGCGTCGCCGATGCGCGTCAGCCATCCACGGGCGTCGAAGTCGAGTACGCGCCCATCCGGCCAATGCCAGCGCCAATGCCAGGCCGGATGGCGGTCGTCGTCGCGCGCGGTGCCGGCGCGCTCCAGGCGGCCTAGCCCCGGCGGCAGCGTCCGGCAGGACGCGGTGCAATGGAAATCGACGCGGCTGCCATCGGCCTGCGCGATCTGCACCAACACGCGCCCGGCATGCGCATACAGGCGGGTGTCATAGGACAACGCCCACCCGCGCCCCAGCGGCCCGCCGCGCGGATCCATGGCGTTGTAGTGGCGCACGATTTCCAGACCGGCGCCGGCGGCCGGCGCGGGCAGGTCCACTTCGCGCTGGTATTTGTTGCCGGTGACCAGATGGAGCGGATTGCCCGCGCCCAGGTTCAGCGCCGGCGCCATGGCGCCCTGCGTGGCGGTGCCGCCCGATGGGCAAGGCTGTCCCAGGCGCGAGGGGCCGCAGACCTGCCCAGCCGCATCCGTGGTCGCCAACGCTGCCGCCAGCACGGTCATCGCGGCGACCGTCTGCGGGATCCTGGCCGCGGCGGTCACGATTGCGCCGATCGCCTCGTTTGCCACCGCGGCCGCCGCCACGGCCGCCGTTACCCATCCACCCATGCCGGCCTCCTGTTTCGACAGGCCCTAGCATGCGATTGGCAGTCTCGCCGTGTTGGGGTAGTGTACGAATTCGTCTCTAGTGAAAGACCCTGGAATCACACCATGCTCATCTCGTTCCGTTCGAAGGCCGGCTCGGAAGTGTTAATGCTTTCGGACCACGCCGCACCCCTGCTGAAGGCAGCGGGCAAGTCCCTGCCCGATGGCTTTCCTGAGCGCGGCGTGTTCACGCCCGACCAATTGCAGCAGGCCATCGCCGGCATCGAAAAAGCGGTGGCGCTGGCGCCCAAGCACCCCGAGGACCAGGATAAGGACAACGATCCAGACGCCCCGGCGACGCATCCGATGTCGCGGCCCGTAGGCTTGCAGCAGCGTGCCTATCCCCTGCTCGATCTGATGAAGAAAGCGTTGGACAAGGGCGTGAACGTCACCTGGGAATCGGCCTCGTCCTGGTGATCCACGGTCGCCGCGACCGCACGGCCCAAGGAGCCTACATGCGCGCAGACGTTTCCATCCTCTACGATGCCCGCAGGGCGGTCCATCTGGTAACCCAGGTGGACCCCACGCCCGAAGGCGCGGCCCGCGCGCGCGAATGGTTCGACCACAACTGGGAGGCTTTCGGCTGCGAGCCGCTGCGACCCAGCGGCAAGGTCCTGCTGCTGGACAAGATATTGGGCGTGGCCGATGCGCTGGGCTATGAACTGCTGGCGGTGGACGCCACCCGCGCCCAGGAGTTCGCCCACTATGCGGCCCTGGCGCTGGGCCGTTCTCGCATCACCGTCGATTTGCCGGGCCTGACCGTAGGGTATTGAAGTACCGTGTACAAGGCATCGCGCGTCGCATGTCACGCATCAACGATGTGACGCGTGCATGCGGCGACCGCCGCGACGGTCACGCCTGTGGCCGCAACTTGTCGTGCATCCACTTGGCGATACACAGCAGGCGGTGGTCATCACCCTTGCGCCCCACCGCTTGCAAGCCGACGGGTAGTCCGTGCGGTCCCGTCGCGAAAGGCAGATGCACGCAAGGTAAACCGAACATGGTCCAGACCCGGCCGAACAAGGGGTCGCCCGTGCCTTGGTCGGCAAACGGCGCCTCGCCCGGCGCGCTAGGCGTGAGCAGCACGTCGAAGCGTTCGAACCAGCCGCTGACGCGCCCATACAGATCCCGTGAGCGCTGCAGATTCGCCTGGTGCCGCGCCTCATCGATCGTATCGCCGCCGTGCAGCAAGGCGAGCAGGCCAGGACTGATCTGGCTGGCGTAGCGCTCGCGCTCCATGGCCAGCGAACGCGAAGCTTCATACGTCATGATGTCGGATTGCAGTTGCACCAGCGCACAGCATTCCGGCGGCAGGTCGACCTCCTGGACGACGGCGCGGGCGCGCGCCAGCGTTTCCGCGGCCTGCGTCATCGCGTCGCGTGTTTCGGGCAGCGTGTGGCGCCATTGCGGCGTACGGTAGATGCCGATGCGCGGCGGGCCGTCATAGTCCAGCCGGCGCAATTCCGGTTTTGCCATCAGCACCGAAGCGACCAATCCCGCATCGCCCACCGTGCGCGTGAAACAGCCCACCGTGTCCAGCGAAGGCGCCAGGCTCTTCACACCGTCGCGCGGGATGCTGCCGAAGGTCGGCTTGAATCCCACCACGCCGCAATAGGCCGCAGGCCGCACGATGGACGCCGCGGTCTGCGTGCCCAGCGCGAAGGGGATCATGAAGTCGGCGACGGCGGCCGCCGATCCACTGGATGAGCCGCCCGGCGTATAGGCGGTGTTGTGCGGGTTGCGGGTTACCGGCGCCTGGAAGGTGGCGAATTCGGTGCTGATCGTCTTACCCGCCACCAGCGCGCCGGCCTGGCGGCAAAGCGTGACCGCGGCGGCATCGGCTTCGGGCCGGTGGTCGCGGTAGATCGCCGACCCATAGGTGGTGGGCAGCTCCTGCGTATCGAAGACGTCCTTGACGCCAAAGGGCAGGCCATGCAACGGGCCGGTGATGGGGCCGTTATCCAGCGCCTGCGCGTGGGCCAGGGCGGCGTCCTTGTCCAGCACCGCCCATGCGTGCACGCTCTCTTCACGCTGCTCGATACGCGCGAAACAGGCGCGCAGCAACTGCACCGCGGACAACTCGCGCCGCTGCAACATACGGACGGCATCCAGCGCCGTCAAACGATTCAGAACCATAGCCATTCAATAACTTCCCCGGCGCATGCCGTCCGTGCAACGGCGCGGCAGCGCATCCTCGCCACGGCGCCGCGTGCCCGCGGCCGCCGTCCTCTCCCAGCAGTCATTGTGCCAGCCCCGGGGGGCCAGACCATTCGTGTATTCCCGCGCCGGAGCACCCGAAGGCGCCGTCGCCGACGCGCGGGCTTGCAAGAAACTGAAAAAAAACGTGCAACGCGCATGCCGCGCTGCAATATCGGTGTCATGCGCGGCGCCTAAAGTGAAAACGATTTCAACACGCGGAGACCGCCGCCCGTGGCCAGCAAACCCCTGCACCGGCCCTCGATTCTGGATATCGCGCGTGACGCCGGTGTGTCACCCGCCACCGTGTCGCGCGCCTTCAACCGGCCTGAATTGCTACGCCCCGACACTTTGCGGCGCATCGAGCAGGTGGCGCGGGAATTCGGCTTCCGGCCCAATCGCGTCGGCAGCAGCCTGCGTTCCGGCAGCACGCGCACCCTGGGCATGGCCTTGCCCACGCTGTGCAATCCGGTATTCGCGGAATGCTTCGAAGGCGCCGAGGCCTGGGCCCATGACAACGGCTACAGCATCATGGTCACGACCACCGGCTACGACGCGGCGCGCGAAGCGGCCGCGGTGCGCAGCCTGCTGGACCATCAAGTGGAAGGGCTGCTGCTGACGGTCACCAACGCCGCGCGCAGCGCGATCCTGCGCGAGCTGGCGGACGACGGCCTGCCTTATGTGCTGGCGTATAACGAATCGCCCTCCCATCCCTGCGTATCGGTGGACAACATGGCGGCCGCGCGCGATATGGTGCGTTGGCTGGCCGGTGAAGGGCACAGCCGCATCGCGTTGGTGACCGGGCCGTTGTCGGCCTCGGATCGCGCGCGGCGCCGCCTGCAGGGCGCGCGCGCCTGCGCCCGCGAACTGGGCCTGCCGGAGCCCGTGCATCTTTCCATGCCGCTGCATACGGCGGCCGATGCCCGTCTGCTGCACGGGGCATTGCAGGCACGTCCGGCGCCCACCGCGCTGTTCTGCTCCAACGATCTGCTGGCCGCATCGGTGATCGCCGAACTGCGCGGGCTTGGGCTGCGCGTGCCGGAGGACCTGTCGGTATGCGGCTTCGACGGCATGCACTTCGCCGCGCTGATGGTGCCGCCGCTGACCACCGTCGAGCAGCCCAGCCGCGACATCGGCGCGCACGCCTGCTCGCAATTGCTGGCGCGCCTGCGCGGCGAATCCGGCGTGTCGCTGCGCCTGCCCCATCGATTGATTACCGGCCGCACCGTGGCGGCCGCTTCTTCCCGTCCTCCGATCAAGGAATAAAGAAATGCCGCAACTGCTGAACAAGGCTTTGCGCGCCGCTGTCCTGGCCATGGGCCTGGTGGGCGCCGCCGCGCACGCGCAGAATGCCGTCTGCTACAACTGCCCGCCCGAGTGGGCGGACTGGGGCACGCAGCTCAAGGCCATCAAGGAAAAGACCGGCATCCAGGTGCCGGGCGACAACAAGAACTCCGGCCAGGCGCTGGCGTCCATGGCCGCCGAGCGCGCCAACCCGGTGGCGGACGTCGTCTACCTGGGCGTCACCTTCGGCATCCAGGCCGTGCAGGACAATCTGGTGCAGGGCTATAAGCCCGCGCATTGGGACGATATTCCCGCGGGCATGAAGGACCCCGATGGCAAATGGTTCGCCATCCATTCGGGCACGCTGGGCTTCATGGTCAACGTGGATGCCCTGCACGGCAAGCCCGTGCCGCGCTCCTGGCAGGACCTGCTCAAGCCGGAATACCGCGGCATGGTCGGCTACCTGGATCCGGCGTCGGCCTTCGTGGGCTATGTCGGCGCGGTGGCGGTCAACCAGGCCATGGGCGGCAGCCTGGACAACTTCGGTCCGGCGCTCGACTGGTTCAAGAAAATGCGCGCGAACGAGCCCATCGTGCCCAAGCAGACCGCCTATGCGCGCGTGCTGTCGGGCGAGATTCCCATCCTGGTCGACTACGACTTCAACGCCTATCGCGCCAGGTACAAGGATGGCGCCAATGTGCAGTTCGTCATCCCCAGCGAAGGCACCATCGCCGTGCCGTACGTCATGAGCCTGGTGGCGAATGCGCCGCACGCGGACAACGGCCGCAAGGTGCTGGACTTTACGCTGTCCGACCAAGGCCAGGCCATCTGGGCCAATGCCTATTTGCGTCCGGTGCGCGCCAGCGCCGTATCGCCCGAAGCGCAGAAGAAGTTCCTGCCCGCGTCGGAGTACGCGCGCGCCGGCACCGTGGACTACGGCAAGATGGCCGCGGTGCAGCGGGCGTTCTCCGAGCGTTATGCCAAGGAAGTGAACTGACATGGCGCGCCGCGGCTGGATGAGCTTCGCCGCGCCCGCCGCGGCGCTGTTCCTGGCGTTCTGGCTGTTGCCGATGGCGCGCCTGGCGGTCACCGGATTCAGCGAGCGCGACGGCGCCAGCGCCTACTGGACCGTCATCACCCATGCGCAGTACTGGCGCAGCCTGTTCAATACGGCCGCGCTATCGCTGGCGGCGTCGATCGCCACGCTGGCGGTGGCGCTGCCGGCGGGGCGTTTCCTGGCGGCGCATCCGCGCTTCCCGGGGCGTGGGCTGCTGATGGGCATGCTCACCTTTCCGCTGGCCTTTCCCGGCGTGGTCGTGGGCTTCCTGATCATTCTGCTGGCCGGCCGGCAAGGCATGGCCAGTACGGTGTCGCGCTGGCTTACCGGCGAGCCATTGGTGTTCGCCTACGGCATGGCGGGGTTGTTCCTGGGCTATCTGTACTTTTCCCTGCCCCGTACCATAGGCATGGTGGCGGCGGCGGCTTCGCAGGTGGATCCGGCGATGCTGGAGGCGGCAGGCACGCTGGGGGCCGGCGCGTGGCGGCGTTTCATCGACGTGGAATTGCCCGCGCTGCGACCCGCGCTGGCCGCCGCGGGCGCGATGTGCTTCGCCACCAGCATGGGCGCTTTCGGCACGGTGTTCACGCTGGGCACGCAGATCGACGTGCTGCCCGTCACCATCTACAACGAGTTCACCAACTACGCCAACATCCCTGTCGCCGCGGCGCTGTCCATCGTGCTGGGCGGCGTCACGTGGGCGATCCTGTACCTGGCCCACAGCCTGTCCGGCGAACGCGCCGGCGCGGCGGCCTGATCGATTGCGCAATGGGAGTACGCAATGACTATGCAAACCCGCCTCGAGGACGTCCATGCGGCCATCCAAGCTTGAATCCCGCCTGGGCCTGTGCGCGACGCTGGCCATCGCCGCCTTCCTGATCGGTCCCGTCGTCATGTCCGTCCTCGCGGGCCTGACCCGCAACGGTTTCGTCGGTCTGTCCAGCGGCCTGACGCTGCGCTGGGTGGAACAGGTGTGGGATCTGTATTCGGACACCGTGTGGCGGTCGCTGGCCGTGGCGCTGGCGACGCTGGCGGCCTGCCTGGTCGTCGGCGTGCCGGCCGCCTGGGCGCTGAGCGCGCATCGCGGCCGCCTGGCCGGCGCTTTCGAAGCGCTCCTGACACTGCCGGTGGCGGTGCCGGGCCTGGCGACCGCGCTGGCGCTGATCGTTTCCTGGGGCTCCTACGGCGCGCTGCGCGGCAGCGTCGCCTTCATCGTTATCGGCCACGTGCTGTTCACGCTGCCTTTCATGGTGCGCGCCGCGCGGGCCAGCATGACGCTGGCCGGCCTGGCCGTGCTGGACGAGGCCGCCGCCACGCTGGGCGCCACGCGCGCGCAGCGCTTTTTCCACATCGTCGTGCCGAACGCCATGCCGGGCATCCTGACCGGCGCGCTGACCGTGCTGACGCTTTCGGTGGGCGAGTTCAACCTGACCTGGCTGCTGCACACCCCGTTGACCAAGACCTTGCCCGTCGGCCTGGCCGACAGTTATGCGTCCATGCGTCTGGAAGTGGGCTCGGCCTATACCCTGGTATTCCTGCTGATGATCATGCCTCTGCTGCTGGGCCTGCAATGGTTCGCCGGACGCGCGACAGCCACCGACGGCGCGGCCGCGCGCCGTCGGCCATCGCGCTTCTCCACCGTGCCTTCTTCCGCGTTCACCACCAAGGAAGCGCCATGACCGCGCCTGTCGCCATCACCCTGCGGCAATGCGCCAAGACCTGGCCCGACGGCACGCGCGCCCTGCATCCCGTCGATCTCGAAGTGGAAGGCGGCACCACGCTCGCGCTACTCGGTCCGTCCGGCTGCGGCAAGACCACCCTGTTGCGCATGATGTGCGGCCTGGAGTCGCCTGACGCCGGTGGCCGCATCTGCTTCGACGACGAAGACGTGACCGCGCAGCCGCCGCAAGCGCGCGGCGTCGGCGTGGTCTTCCAGAACTACGCGCTGTTTCCCAACATGACGGTGGCGGGCAACGTGGGCTACGGCCTGCGCGTGCGCGGCATGCCGGCGGCCGAGCGCGATGACCGCGTGCGGCGGATGCTGGATCTGGTGCGCCTGGGCGAATACGCCGGACGGCGCATCGGCCAGCTGTCCGGCGGCCAGCGCCAGCGTGTCGCGCTGGCCCGCGCGCTGGCCATGCAGCCGCGCGTACTGCTGCTGGACGAGCCCCTGACCGCGCTGGACGCCAAGCTGCGCGAGCAGCTGCGCGTCGAATTGGCGCAGCTGCTGCGCGAGCTGGCGATCACCACGGTCATCGTCACGCACGATCAGGAAGAAGCCATGATGCTGGGCGACCGCATCGCGGTCATGTCGGCCGGCCGCCTGGAGCAGACCGGCAGCGCGGAATCGCTGTATCGCGCGCCGGCCACTGCCTTCGTCGGCGGTTTCCTGGGCACGCTGTGCCGCGTCAGGGCAGGCCTGCGCGACGGCATGCTGGTGCCCGGCGAAGCGGACATCGCCTTTCGGCCGCACGAAACCGAATTGCAGCCCGCGCGCGATGGCGTCCTGGCCGGCGGCGTCGTCGCGCGCTTCTTCCTGGGCTCGGCCGTGCGCCTGGAGATACGCCTGGATGACGGCCAGGTGTTTCCCGTCATGGCGCCGGCCGACAGCGCGCATGCCATCGGCGACCGCGTCGCGGTGAAGCTGCCGCGGCCGTTGCCGGCCTGATGTTCCACCGATACCACCATCCACCCATGCTGTTTACCCAGGACGCTTGCCGTACCAGACATGCTTATTGCCCAGCTCAGTGACCTGCACATCCGCCTGCCCGGCCAGAAGGCCTATCGCGTGGTGGCCACCGATGCCTATCTGCCGCCCGCCGTCGCCGCCATAAACGCGCAACGTCCGCGGCCCGATATCGTGATCATTTCCGGCGACCTGACCGATTTCGGCCGACCCGCCGAGTACGCGCACCTGAAACACATGCTGGACGCGCTCCAGACGCCCTATCTGCTGCTGCCTGGCAATCACGACGACCGCGGCGTACTGGCCGAGGTGTTCGTCGAACATCCTTCGCTGCGCGGCTGCGATGGCTACGCGCAGTATGTCGTCGACGACTATCCCATGCGCATCATCGTGCTGGATACGGTGGTCCCAGGGCAGAGCCATGGCGCGCTGTGCGCGCGCCGCCTGTCCTGGCTGGCGGGACGCCTGGCGGAACAGCCAGCGCGGCCGACGGTGGTGGCCATGCACCATCCGCCATTCGCCACCGGCATCGGGCATATGGATGCCATCGGCCTGTTGCAGGGCGCCGATGAACTGGCGCGCATCATCGGCCGGCACGGCAACGTCGAACGCATCCTGTGCGGCCATCTGCATCGCAGCATCTACCGTCGCTATGCCGGCACCATCGCGTCCACTTGCCCCAGTCCGGCCCACCAGGTGGCGCTGGACCTGCGCCCGGACGCGCCTTCGGCCTTTGTCATGGAGCCGCCGGCCTACATGCTGCACGAATGGCGCGACGGCGGACTGGTCAGCCACCTGGCCTACATCGGCGACTATGCCGGGCCCTATCCCTTCCATGAGGACGGCGGCCTGATCGACGAATGACGGCGATCGGCGCGCCCCGCTGCAACGGTCCCGTCATGTTCGCACTGCACAATGAAAAGGATTTCATGCACGCCACGTTTGCAGTCAAAATAGGCCGGTCGCAGACGAGGACCGAGGGGAAATGGCAGCCATCGTTCTGGAACAGCTGACGAAGCGGTACACCGATACCGCGGCGGTCGATACCGCGGCGGTCGACACCGCGGCGGTCGGTATCGCGGCGGTCCGCGACATCGATCTCACCGTGCCGGCGGGTAGCTTCACGGTGCTGCTGGGGCCGTCCGGCTGCGGCAAGTCCACCACGCTGCGCATGATCGCCGGCCTCGATACGCCGACCTCGGGCCGCATCCTGATCGGCGGCCGCGACGTCACGCATCTGCCGCCGGCGCAGCGACGCATCGCCATGGTGTTCCAGTCGTACGCGCTGTTTCCGCACCTGACCGTGCGCGAGAACATCCTGTTCGGACTGAAAGTGCGCAAGGAGCCGCGCGCCGACCATGCGCGCCGACTGGCTCGCGTGGCCGAACTGCTGGGGCTGGAAAAACTGCTGGACCGCAAGCCGGCGCAGTTGTCCGGCGGCCAGCAACAGCGCGTCGCCCTGGGCCGCGCGGTGATTTCCGAAGCTCCCGTATGCCTGATGGACGAGCCGCTGTCCAACCTGGATGCGCAGCTGCGCCACGATATGCGCCGCGAGATCCGCTCGCTGCAGCGCCAGCTGGGCATCACCATGGTCTACGTGACGCACGACCAGACCGAAGCCATGAGCATGGCCGACCAGATCGTTCTGCTGCGCAACGGCGCGGTCGAGCAGTGCGACACGCCCGACGCGCTGTATGCGCGGCCCGCCACGGAATTCGCCGCGCGCTTCATCGGTACGCCGCCGATGAATCTGCTGTTGCTGGATAACGTCGGCGGCACGCATGTGGTGGCCGGCACGGGCGAGCCCGCGGTCCTCGGCGCGCCGTCCAATGCGGCGCGCCTGGGTGTGCGGCCCGAGCACATCCGGCTGGCCGCGCAGGGTCGCGCCGCCATCGTGCAAGGCGTGGAATATTTCGGCGCGGATTCCATCGTCACCTGCGCCGTCGGCGCCAACGCCGGCATCGCCGTGCGCCTGACCGGACACGCTACCGTCGCCGCCGGCGACCGCGTCCACCTGGACTGGGCGCCCGAATGCCAGCATTTCTTCGACGCCCAGGGCCTTGCCGTTTCCCCATGCCCTCTCCCCACCTGGAAGCCACTATGCGACGCACCGTATTGAAAAGCCTTGCCGCCATCATGGCCGGCGCGCTGTTTGCCCTGCCCGTTCACGCCCAGCAGGCCGTGGACGTGGAGTTCTACTATCCCGTGGCGGTCGGCGGTCCCATCACCAAGATCATCGACACCATGGTGGCGGACTTCCACAAGGAAAATCCGGACATCAACATCAAACCGGTGTATGCGGGTACCTACCAGGACTCCATCGCCAAGGTGCTGACGGCGATGAAGGGCGGCCAGCCGCCGCAGCTGGCGGTGCTGCTGTCCACCGATATGTATACGCTGATCGACGAAGACGCCGTAGTGCCCATCGACGGCCTGGCCAACGATGCGGCCGGCAAGGCCTGGCTGGGCGGCTTCTATGACGCCTTCATGCAGAACAGCCGCACTGGCGGCCATGTCTGGGGCGTGCCCTTCCAGCGTTCGACCATCGTCATGTACTACAACAAGGACCTGTTCAAGGCGGCGGGTCTGGACCCCGAGCATCCGCCGGCGACCTGGCAGGAACTGGTCGACGCGTCGGTCAAGCTGACGAAGAAGGATGCCTCCGGCAACGTCACGCAATGGGGCCTGGAAATCCCCTCGGGCGGCGCCTTCGCCTACTGGCTGTTCCAGGCGCTGACCACGCCCAACGGCGCCATCCTGATGAACGAAGCCGGCAACCAGGTGATGCTGGACAAGCCCGCGGTGGTGGAAGCCGCGCAATTCTGGCGCGACCTGTCGGTCAAGCATGGCGCGATGCCCACGGGCACCATCGAGTGGGGTACCACGCCCAAGGACTTCCTGGAGAAGAAGGCCGCCATCGTGTGGACCACGACGGGCAACCTGACCAACATCCGCGCGAATGCCAGCTTCCCCTTCGGCGTTGCGATGATGCCCAGGAAGGTGCGCGGCGGCAGCCCCACCGGCGGCGGCAACTTCTATATCTTCAAGAGCGGCACGCCGGCGCAGCAGAAGGCCGCGCTGAAGTTCGCGCAATGGGCCACCTCACCCGAGCGCGCCGCCGACTGGAGCATCGCCACTGGCTACGTCGCGGTCACCCCCGCGGCGTGGGACACGCCCAAGATGAAGCAATACGCGCGGGAAGTACCGGCCGCCGCCGTGGCGCGCGACCAGCTCGCCGTCAGCGTGGCGGAGTTTTCCACGCATGAGAACCAGCGCGTGACCAAGGTGCTGAACGACGCGCTGCAAGCCATCCTGACCGGCGCCAAGCCGGCGCAGCAGGCGCTGACCGACGCGCAACGCGAGTCGGATCGCATCCTGAAGCCTTACCGGTGAGTTTGTCGTGCGCGTGGCTCGCTCCTTGAAAGTGGCGGGCGCCGGCAACGCCGGCGCGCGGCCGGTCGCGCCAGCCACGGCGGCGCAGCGGATGAAGGCGGTCCACGCCTGGCTCCTGCTGCTGCCGGCGGTGGTGCTGCTGGCCGCCTTCACGCACTTTCCCGCGGTCGCCACGCTGTGGCATAGCTTCTTTTCCACGCCCAAGGGCCGCCGGCCCGCGGTATTCGTCGGCCTGGATAACTACCGGGCCATGCGCGACGACCCGGTGTTCTGGCAGGCGCTGTGGAACAACCTGTGGTTCGCCCTGGGCACCGTCCCGGCCGCCGTCGCGCTGGCCCTGGCGATGGCGCTGTGGGTCAACCGTAAACTGGCCGGGCGCGGCTTTCTGCGCCTGTCCTATTTCACGCCCACCGTGCTGCCCATGGTGGCCGTCGCCAACATCTGGCTGTTCTTCTACACCCCCCAGTACGGCCTGATCGCGCAGGTCATGCAGGCCTTCGGCCTGCCCGGCGTGAACTGGCTGGGATCGCGCGAAACCGCCTTGCCCGCGTTGATGGTGGTCTCGGTGTGGAAAGAGGCCGGCTTTTTCATGATCTTCTATCTGGCCGCGCTGCAAGGCGTATCGCCTTCGCTGCGCGAGGCCGCCATGCTGGAAGGCGCGTCGCGCTGGCAGTACTTCTGGCGCGTGCTCTGGCCGCTGCTCATGCCCACCACCTTGTTCGTCGTCGTCAACGCCCTGATCAACGCGTTCCGCCTGATCGACCACGTTGTCGTGATGACGCGCGGCGGCCCCGACAACGCCAGCACGCTGCTGCTTTTCTACATCTACCAGGTGGGCTTCAGTTTCTGGGACACCGCCTACGCGGCCACCTTGACGGTGGTGCTGCTGGGCGTGCTTGGCTTGGCCGCGCTGCTCAAGTTCCGCTGGCTGGACAAGAGGACGCATTATCAATGAAGCGGCTCGATACCGCCGGCGCGTGGCTGCTGGGCATCCTGTGGATACTGCCGCTGTTCTATGCGGCGTGGGCTGCCTTCCACCCGCCTGCCTACGCCACGCGCTTCGACCTGTTCGCGCCACTGACGCTGGAGAACTTCGCGCGGGCCTGGGACGCCGCGCCGTTTCCACGCTACTTCCTGAACACCTTTTTGCTGGTCAGCATGGTGCTGGCGGCGCAGCTGGTGCTGTCGACCATGGCGGGCTATGCCTTCGCGCGTTTCCACTTCCGCGGCCGCGATGCATTGTTCCTGCTGGTGCTGCTGCAGTTGATGGTGATGCCGGACGTGCTGATCGTCGAGAACTACCGCACCATGAGCTGGCTGGGTATACGCGATACCGTTTTCGCCATCGGCCTGCCGTATTTCGCCTCGGCCTTCGGCATCTTCCTGCTGCGGCAGACCTTCAAGACCATCCCGCGCGAACTGGAAGAAGCCGCGCGCGTGGAAGGCGCGAACGGTTGGCAGATCCTGATGAAGGTATACGTGCCGCTGGCGCGGCCCACCTATATCGCCTATGGCCTGGTGTCGGTCAGCTACCACTGGAACAACTTCCTGTGGCCGCTGATCATTACCAACTCGGTCAATACGCGTCCGCTGACCGTGGGCCTGCAGGTGTTTTCATCCACCGACCAGGGCATAGACTGGTCGGTCATCACCGCGGCGACGCTGCTGTCCGCCGCGCCTTTGCTGATCGCCTTCCTGCTGTTCCAGCGCCAGTTCGTGCAGTCCTTCCTGCGCGCCGGAATACGTTGAGCCTACGCTTATAAGGCGACGCCCCGCATCGCCGCGGGTTAAAGCCAATGCCACGGCTTTTCCTGGCGGCTGGCGGGGGCGCTTCGTAGGATCCGGTCCGCGCGCCTCAGGCGGCGACCGTTTCCTTGGACGCCGCGTCTTGCGATTCGGCGTTGGCGCGCAGATGGCGGTTCACCGCGCACAGCACGGCCTGGAAGGAGGCCGTCACGATATCGCGATCGACGCCGACGCCGAACCCCGTGGCCGAATCGCCCACGCGTACCTCGATATAGCTGGCCGCCCGGGTGTCCGACCCGGCGCCTATCGCGTGTTCGTGGTAATCCATGACGCGCGCCGGCATGCCCAGCGCAGCCACGAAGGCTGAGATGGCGCCGTTGCCTTCACCGCTGATCGTGCGGCGCTCACCGTCCACCTCGACATCCGCTTCCACGCGGAAATGGCGCGATTCCGCCGCCGACGGATCGCCGACGATGCGATGGCCGATCAGCTTCCAGGGCGCCTTCTGGTCCAGATATTCCCGCTTGAAAATATCGTAGACGTCGGTCGCCGTGACCTCGCGGCCCGTTTCGTCCGTGACGCGCTGGATCGCGCGGCTGAATTCGATCTGCAGGCGGCGCGGCAACACCAGGCCATGTTCCTGTTCCAGCAGATAGGACACGCCGCCCTTGCCGGACTGGCTATTGACGCGGATTACCGCGTCGTAGCTGCGGCCCAGGTCCGCCGGGTCGATGGGCAGGTAGGGGACTTCCCATACGGCGTCGGGTTGCTGTTGCGCAAGACCCTTCTTGATGGCGTCCTGGTGCGAGCCGGAGAACGCCGTGAAGACCAGATCGCCCGCATAGGGATGGCGCGGATGCACGGGCAGCTGGTTGCAGTATTCGGCGCAGCGGCGTACTTCGTCGATATCGGAAAAGTCCAGGCCGGGGTGCACACCCTGCGTATACAGGTTCAGCGCCAGCGTGACCAGATCCACGTTGCCGGTGCGCTCGCCGCTGCCGAACAGGCAGCCTTCGATGCGATCCGCGCCCGCCATGACGGCGAACTCCGCGGCGGCGACGGCGGTGCCACGGTCGTTATGCGGATGCACGCTCAGCACGATGCTGTCGCGGCGAGCCATGTTGCGGTGCATCCATTCGATCTGGTCGGCGTACAGATTCGGCGAGGTCGCCTCGATCGTGGCCGGCAGGTTGACGATCATTTTGTTCGCCGGCGTCGGCTGCCAGACGGCGCTGACCGCGTCGACCACTTCCAGCGCGAACTCCGGTTCGGTCGTACTGAACACTTCGGGCGAGTATTGGTAGCCCCATTGGGTTTCAGGGCGGCGGGCCACGGCGGCTTTCACGAGCTCGGTGCCGGTGGTGGCGATCTTGCGGATCTCGTCCTTGCTCATATTGAAGACGATCTTGCGGAACGCCGGCGCCACCGCGTTGTACAGGTGGACGATCGCGCGCCGCGCGCCCGCGGCCGCTTCCACCGTGCGCTGGATCAGGTCTTCGCGCGACTGCGTCAGCACGATGATGACGACGTCGTCCGGAATGCGCTTTTCGTCGATCAGCTTGCGCACGAAGTCGAAGTCCGTCTGCGACGCCGACGGAAAGCCGACCTCGATTTCCTTGAAGCCGATCTTGACCAGCTGATCGAAGAAGCGCAGCTTGCGTTCCACGCTCATCGGCTCGATCAAGGACTGGTTGCCGTCGCGCAGGTCGGTGCTCATCCAGATCGGCGGCTGGGTGATGCGGCGGCTGGGCCAGGTGCGTTCGGCGTAGTCCTGCTTGAACGGCGCGAAGGGACGGTATTTTTGTGCGGGGTTGGCGAGCATCATCGGGGTACCTTTAGGCTGGTAGCACGAATCCCGGTGCGCGGCGCCTGTACGGCGCTATCGCTGCTGCGTCTGCCTGGCGGCATCGTCCGCGTCGCGGCGATGGGCCTGATCAGGCAGTCTGGCCTGGCCAGCGGGATTCTTGATCAAAGGGAAAGACGTTGTGGCGCAACGGCTGCCGAACTGCCACGGGACGCTAGGCCCGGCAACCGATCGGTAGCAGTAGCGATAGCGCCAGCGCGCGGCCGCCGATCCCCGGCGCGGAGCGCAAACCGCCCATCGGCGCGCGGGAGCGTCCGGTGGTCATCGCGAGAGAGATGCGGTTAGCGGCCATGGGATATGATGATGGGCAAGCCGTAAGTCAACCACATTTCGGTGGATGACGCAAACGCCTTGCCGTTGAATCCGTTATTTGATGGGACCGATGCGCGGCTCGACGGGGCCGTCGGCGGCGACGCCGGCACGTACGCCCCGGCGGTGTTCGCCCAGCAGTTCCCCGCCCAGCGGTGCGGCGCGATCCGGACGACCCAGGCCGGCGCGGCCGCCGCGGTCGGGCCGGGCCACGGCGTCGCCGCGGTCCACGCGACCGGGGATCACGGCGGGCATGCCCAGCAGCGCTTCCTGTTCACGCACCATGGCGATCTTGGCGATCCGGCCGTGGCGCAGTTCCCAGAGCGTGCGTTGCAAATCTCCAACAGTAAATGGCTCGTCGCGGCTGCCCCAGCTCCAGCGCATGACGCCGATGACTTCATCGCTCAGTTCGCCAGCGAGCTCGGCGAAGGTATCCGCCGGCACCGTCCGCAGGCGCGCGGCCTCCATGTTGGCGCGCAGCCAGCCGCGCACCGCGAAGAACACGATCAGGGTCCAGACCAGGGCCACCGCCCACCACAAATAAGGATTGATGCGGTTCAACAGCTCGATCGTCGAGGCGCCCAGAGGGTGCAGGAACTGGTAGTCCAGGGTGGCGCCGAAGGCCAGGATGCGCTGCGCCACCAGCAGCCAGATCACTACCGCCACGGCGATGACCACCGCCCGCAGCACCAGCCGTGGAGAGGACAGTTTCAGCAGCGTCTGGCGGATCAGACGGCCGTCCTGGCGTACGCGTTCGGGCGAAGTCGTATTCATCATGCAAAATATTGTACCTATGACTCGTCACGCCTTAGAACTCCGGCCGGGGCAGCACCTTGCCCTGACCCCACAGCTGCAGCAGTCCATCCGGATGCTGCAGTTGTCGACGCTCGCCCTGGAGGCGGAGATCTCCCAGGCGCTGGACGAAAACCCGCTGCTGGAGCGCGACGAGGAGCCGGCGGCCGAGGATATCGACCCCAACCGCGAAGAGTCCGCGCATGACGACGACGCGCCGCCGGAGCGCGAGACCGGGGTGGACGAAATGCCCGGCGCCAAGGGCGTGCATTCGGACGACGACGGCGATATGCCCGAGGCCGCGCGCGGGGAAACGCTGCGCGAACACCTGCTGGCGCAGCTGGCGCTGACACGCGCCAGCCACCGTGACGCGGTCCTGGTCGCCCTGCTGATCGACGAACTGGACGACAACGGCTATCTGGGATCGCCCCTGGAGGAAATCCTCAGCTGGCTGCCAGCCGAAATCGAGGCGGACGTCGACGAGCTGCGGGCCGCGCTGCGCCTGTTGCAATCCTTCGATCCGCCGGGCATCGGCGCCCGCGATATGGCGGAATGCCTGGCCCTGCAGCTACGCGAACCGGACCTGGCCGCCTTGCCGGAGGCGGCCGACCCGGCGGTGCTGGCCTGTGCCCGCACCATCTGTGCGGAACACCTGCAACTGCTGGCGGCCAGCAATCCGGCGCGGCTGCGCGAAGTCCTGCCATGCGATGACGCCACGGTGCGGGCCGCCCGCGCCCTGATCCTGAAGCTGGACCCCCGGCCCGGCCGCCGCTGGACGGTACCGGTCGCCGACTATGCCATTCCGGACGTGATCGTCCGCAAGACGCGCAAGGGCTGGCGCGTGGTGTTGAACAGCGCCGCCATGCCGCGCCTGCGCATCAACGGCGTCTATGCGCAGATGCTGGGCAACCAGCGCGAAGCCAGCCACGCCGCCCTGCACGCGCAGCTGCAGCAGGCGCGCTGGATGATCCGCAACGTGGAGCAGCGTTTCGACACCATCCTGCGCGTGGCGCAGGCCATCGTCGACCATCAGTCGGCTTTCTTCAGCCAGGGGCCGTCGGCCATGCGGCCGCTGATCCTGAAAGACATCGCCGGCGAGCTGGGGCTGCATGAATCGACGATTTCACGCGCCACCACGCAGAAGTACATGCTTACTCCGTTCGGCACGATGGAGCTCAAGGACTTCTTCGGGGCGGGCGTCGCCACCGATAGCGGAGACGCCGCTTCCGCCACGGCGGTGCAGGCCCACATCAAGCGCCTGGTGGCGGAGGAAAACCGCGCCAAACCGCTGTCGGATAACCAGCTCATGCTGAAATTGGCCGAACAGGGGATCGTCATCGCCCGCCGCACGGTGGCCAAATACCGTGAGGCCATGCGCATCGCGCCGGCCTCTGTGCGCAAGGCCCAGGCATCGCTGCGGTAGCTGGACGGCCGTTCAACGGCGTCCCTGCTTTTTCTAGTTGCCGTAATGCGAATAATTTTCGATAATTATTCTCATGTACGTTTGTGTCTGCAACGCCATTACCGAACGCCAGGTCCGCGCCGCCGTGGACGAAGGCGCCGCCACGCTCGACGATCTGCAGTTCGAGCTGGGTGTCGCCACGTGCTGCGGTACGTGCGCCGCCACTGCCGTGGAATATCTGCCCGGCGGCCGCTGCTCCAGCGTCTGCGAAGCGCGCACGATGACCCATGCGGCCGCGGTGCCCATCGCCGATCAAAGCGGTTCGGCCGCCAATGGCTTCCCCATCCCTATCGTAGCCGCCGCCTGAGCGCCACGCGGTGCCGCCGCCGGCCCGCGCTGCCGCTCGCAGAACCGGCGCAGGATGGCGGCCATGTCGTGCGCGCTGTCCGGCGCGCCGGGATGCGCCACCAATGCCAATTCCGTTGCTTCGATAGCCGGGAAGGCATCGTCCAGCAGCGGGCAGCCCGCGCCCAATCCCTTCAGACCCTGTTCGTCCAGTATCGACACGCCCAATCCGCCGTGCAGCGCTGCCTGGATACCGGGCAGGTTGGGGCTTTCGTAGACAATGCGCCAGCGGCGTCCGGCGCGCTCCAGCGCGTGGATGGCCCGTTCCCGATACAGGCAGCCGGCCGGCCGCATCACCAGCGGCACCGCCAGGTCGCCGGCCGGTATGGCATCGCGGTGGCCTACCCAATGCAGCTGTTCCGGCCAGGCCGCGATGCAGGATTCGCCATCCGGCTCCCGTTTCAGCAGCACAACGTCCAGGTCTCCTTGCGCCAGGGCGAACCGCAGCCGGAAGCTCAGGTCGCAGCAGACGGACAGGCGCACGTCGGGGCGCGACCGGGCAAAGGCGCTGACGATCTCCGTCAGCGCCGGCACCGCCAGGTCATCGGGCAGGCCCAGGCGCACCGCCTCCGCCCGCGCCCCTTTGCCGACCGTGTCCGTCAGCTCGTTGGCCAGCGCCAGGATGCGACGCGCATAGCTGAGCAGACGCTCGCCGTCCTCGGTCAGCAAGGCCTTGCGCCCTTCGCGGCGGAACAGGGCGCAGCCCAGTCTTTCCTCCAGTTTGCGGATCTGCTGGCTGACCGTGGACTGCGTCCGGTGCACCCGTTCGCTGGCGCGCGTGAAGCCCCCCGCGTCCACCACCGAAACGAAGCTGCGCAGTAGATCGATATCCGGCACGGACATTCTCCCATCGATTTTTCGAATACTTTTGATGGGAATAAAGAATTTGTCAATGGATGAAGGGCGAAACACAATCGGGTCAACCGTTCCGAAGTCGGGTGACTGATTCGCCCTGGGTTCATGATGAAAACACTACATGCGGTGTCCACCGCTCCGGCCACCTCGGCTCCCCCTGTCGCGTGGGGGCCTATTGCCCTGTTCTGCCTGTTGTGGAGCTCCGCCTTTGCCGCCGCCAAGATCGCGCTGCGCGACTGTCCGCCGCTTACGCTGCTGACGGTGCGCTTCCTTATCGCCGCCGTGCTGATGGTAGGCCTGGCGGGCGTGACCGGCGGCTTGCGGCGCCTCGGATGGCGGCAGGGGGGCATGCTATGCCTGCTGGGCGTGCTGAATAACGCGGTGTACCTGGGCTTGAGCTGGACCGGCATGATGACCGTATCGTCCGCCTTCGCCGCCGTCATCGTCAGCACCAACCCCCTGTTGATCGGCGCGCTGGCCGGCCCGCTGCTCGGTGAACGCGTGGGCTGGCGCAAGGTGGCTGGCTTGTGCCTGGGCCTGGTGGGCGTGGCCCTGGTGCTGCGGTCGCGCCTGACCGGCGGCCAGGAGGACATTCATGGCACGCTGCTGGTGGTGGCCGCGCTCGGTGCGCTGGTGGCCGGTACGCTGCTCTACAAGCGCCACACGCCCAGCAGCAATATCTGGCTGGCCACCGGCGTGCAATCCCTGGCCGGTGGCCTGGCCCTGCTGCCCTTTGCCTGGATCTACGAAGCGCATCTGCCTATCAGCTACACCGCGTCCTTGTTCTGGAGCATGGCCTACATGGTCGTCGCCATTTCCATAGGTGGATTCGGCCTTTGGTTCCTGATCCTGGCGCGCTCCAGCGCCACGGCGGCCAGCGCGCTGCATTTCCTGATGCCGCCGCTGGGCCTGTTGTTCGGCTGGGCGGTGCTGGCCGAGCCGGTCGCCGTCATGGACCTGGTCGGCATCGTCCCCATTGCGCTTGGAATCTGGATGGCCACGCGGCCCGCGCGGCCCGTGTGATGGCGTCGCGCGCCGCCGACGCGGGCCTGTTGAAGGCGGCTCGTCCGCGCCGCCCGGCGCGGGCGTGAGGGCCGATAAACGGAGGCTTGAAGACCGGTCGATGCGGCGTCGACGGCATGCCTGCTGCGGGCCTTGTACGCCGACTCATTCTCATTGCGTTGCTGTTTACGCTTTCAGATAGCGCTCGCAAAGCGATTCACCATGTGCACGCCAGGGGTATGCTGGCGCGCCGCTGGATGGTAGTCTGCCGGGATTCAGCAAGGAGTCCATCATGCAAGGCGACAAAACCGTCATCCAATTTTTGAACAAGCAATTGACCAACGAGTTGACGGCTATCAACCAGTACTTCCTTCATGCGCGCATGCTGCGCCACTGGGGGCTGAACAAACTGGGCAAACATGAATACGAAGAGTCCATCGGCGAAATGAAGCACGCCGATCGGCTCATCGAACGTATCTTCATGTTGGATGGTCTGCCGAACCTGCAGGACCTGCACAAGTTGCTGATCGGCGAAGACGTGCCGGAATTGCTGTCCTGTGACCTGAAGCTGGAACAAGCCGCGCAGGTGACCCTGAAGGACGCCATCGCGCATTGCGAATCCGTGCGCGACTACGTGTCCCGCGATCTATTCCAGGACATCCTGGACGATACCGAAGAACACATCGACTACCTGGAAACGCAGATCGGCCTGGTGGATCAGGTGGGCTTGCAGAACTATCTGCAAAGCCAGATGGAAGTGTCGGAGTAAGCCGTTTACGGGCGATGCGGGCATTCGGGGATGCTTCCCCATGCCTGATTGGGCGCGCAATACTTATTGCGCGCATTCCACGCGCAGGTGGGACGCTCGAAGAAACCCGCGTCCGCGCACTGCGCCAGTTCACGCCGCAAGGCATCCTGCCAACCCTTCTGGCCGGCGCCGGCCGAGGCCTGCTGTTGCGGGGGCGGCATATCGACCGACTGCACGATAGGTTGCTGGCTGACGTTGCGCGATGCCTGGATCTGCGCATATTGCTGCGCGGATTGCGCGGTCTGCGCCTGCTGGGTCGCCAGGTCCAGCGTCGTGACGTCGCTGCCCCCGGCCGGTAGCGCCGACTGGGTGGCGGCCGCGATCTGGCGCGCCTGGTCCATGGAAATACTGTCGCGGGAAATCATGACCGACGGGTCTTTCACGGTGTCGAACAGCGAAACCGTCGCGACCGTCCAATTGGTGCCGGTCGGCCGATCGGGCACGCCCAGGGTGCCGTCGATACGGGGCTGCGGCGGCTGCGCCGTGTAGGGCCGGCCGTCCGCGTCCAGGATGGGTTCCTGATTGGTATCCGTTTCGTTGGGCGCGCGCGTGGCGGTGGGCGCATGCGCCACCAGCCAATCACCGAACTGGATGCCGCCCCACGCGGAAGCGGCCAACGCCACCAGCAGTGTTGCGAACAATACTCGCCAAGACATTCTCAACCTCTTAAGCCTGGGCCTTGTCGCCAAACACCCGCCCGCCGTGCTCCCGCATCGCGTGGAACTTCACATCCGGATACAGTTCTTCCGCGACACGCAGCTGCGCGGGCGAGCCGATCAGAAACGCGGCCGCGTCCACCACATCATAGGCGATATGGGCTGCATTGGCATCCATGAACTTTCGCAGGGCGCGGGGGTCTTCCGACGTAATCCATCGTGCCATGGTGTAACGCGATGGCATTAGCCTGGCATCGACGCCGTACTCGGTTTTCAGCCGATGCTGCACCACTTCGAATTGCAGCTGGCCGACCGCGCCCAGCAGCATGGCGCCGCCCGCCGCGACGGGGCGGAATACCTGGATGGCGCCTTCTTCCCCCAGCTGGGCCAGCCCCGTCCGCAGCTGCTTGGTACGCAGGGGGTCCTTGACTTCAACAGCCTGGAACAATTCCGGCGCGAAGAAAGGCAAGCCCGTGAACTGCAGGATTTCGCCTTCGGTCAGCACGTCGCCCAATTGCAGCACGCCGTGGTTGGGAATGCCGATCACATCGCCGGCATAGGCCTCGTCCAGCAATTCGCGCCGTTGGGATAGAAACGACACGACGTTGTTGGGCCGCATTTCCTTGTTGGTACGGCAGACCTTCAGCCGCATGCCGCGTTCGAAACGGCCGGAGCTGACGCGCACGAAGGCGACGCGGTCGCGGTGCGCCGGATCCATATTGGCCTGCACCTTGAACACGACGCCGGTGAAGCGTGGCTCGTCGGGCTGCACCACGCGCTGCAGGGCGGGCCGTGGACCTGGCCGCGGAGCCAGCTCCACCAGCGCGTCCAGCACTTCCTGCACGCCGAAGTTGTTGATGGCCGAGCCGAAGAACACGGGCGTCTGCTTGCCGTCCAGGAAAGCCGGCGCGTCGAAGGCCGGTGCCGCCTCGGTGATCAGGCCGATTTCCTCGTGCGCCTTTTCGAAGGCGCTGCCGAAGCGGTCGGCGATCGCCGGATTGTCCAGGCCCTGGATGAACTCGTCATCGTCGCCGCGCCGTTCCTGTCCGGCGCGGAAGATGCGCATGCGGTCCTGGCGGATGTCGAAGACGCCGCCGAAGGTTTTGCCCATGCCCACCGGCCAGGAAAACGGCACCGCGTCCATGCCCAGATGCGCCTCGATCTCGGCCAGCAGGTCCAGAGGCTCGCGGACTTCGCGGTCCATCTTGTTGATGAAGGTGATGATGGGCGTGTTGCGCGCGCGGCAGACCTGCAGCAGCCGTTTGGTCTGCGGTTCCACGCCGTTGGCGGCATCGATCACCATCAAGGCGGCATCGACGGCCGTCAGCACGCGATAGGTGTCTTCGGAAAAGTCCTGGTGGCCGGGGGTGTCCAGCAGGTTGATGACACTGTCGCGATACTCCATCTGCATGACGGACGAGGCCACCGAGATGCCGCGCTGCTTTTCGATCTCCATCCAGTCGGAAGACGCGTGCCGGCTGGCCTTGCGCGCCTTGACGCTGCCGGCGATCTGGATCGCGCCCGCGAACAGCAGCAGTTTTTCCGTCAGCGTGGTCTTGCCCGCGTCGGGGTGCGAGATGATGGCGAAGGTGCGTCGCCGCGCGACTTCTTTTTGGATATTCATAGACGATTGATTTTACAGGCGCGCCTGGCGCGGTGTTCCGGCTGGGGCGAGTGTCCGAGCGTGCCCATCGTGCCGATCACGCTCCCGCGCTATTGCGCGCGCCGGAAGCAGGCGAGCAGCACCCCGGCCGCCATGAACAGGCTGCCGAAAGCGCGGTTCATCCACTTGATGTGCACGGGGCTGCGCAGCAGCCGCAGTACCTTGGCCGCCAGCAGCGTGTAAAAGCCCATGGCCACGGTGTCGGTCAACGCCATCGTGGCGGCGATCGCGGCGTATTGCGCGCCCAGGGGCCGGGCGGCGTCGATGAACTGCGGCACGACGGCCAGCAGGAACACCGTGCCCTTGGGATTGCTCGCATTGATCAGGAAACCGCGCAGGATCAGGGCGCGCAGCGATTCCTGGATGGGCGCGGCGCCATCCAGCGTGACCGGCGCCGCCTGCGCGCGGAACTGACGCCATCCCAGGTAGATCAGGTAGGCGACTCCCAGGTACTTGACCACGGCGAAAGCGGTTTCCGAGGTGGCCAGCAGCGTACCCAGGCCGATGCCTACCACCGCCAACTGGAACATGATGCCCAGTATCAGGCCGGCGGTGTTCCAGTAGCCGCGCGCGAAACCATGGCGCAGCCCGGACGTCATGGCCGAAAGCGCGCCGGCGCCGGGCGAAAAGGATATCGCCAACGCCGCCAGCAGGAAGGTCAGCCAGGTGGATAAAAGCATGGGGGTTCCTTTGCGCGGTCGCGCGGTCCTGGGCCGCGCCGGGTAGAGTGAGTCGCGGCGCACAAGGCGCCGCGGCTCGCGCTGGGCCTTATTTCGACAGCAGGGCCGAGCGGCGTGCGCCGCCCTGGCCTATCGCGGGACGCGGCGCCGCCGTGCGCGCGGGCTGTCCGCCCGCCGAACCGCCGGGACGACCGTCGTGCGCGCGGCGCTGGCCGTTGCCCGTGGCAGGGCGATCGCCATGCGCGCCATGGCCATTGGCTCCACGCGCGCCGCCGGTGGAGCGGTGTTCGCCGTTGCCGCCGTTGCCATTACCGCGGGCCGCGCCGCCGGCACCGTTGCCATTCGCGTGGCTCGCGCGGCGATCGCCGTTGCCGGCCGCGCGCTGGCCGCCCGCGGCCCTGCCGCCGTCACGGCCGACGCCCTGCGCCGAACCCGGGGTTGCCGCGCGGCGCGCGCCGCCGTTGGCATCCGCCCCGCGTCCGCCGCCGCCATTACCAGGACGCGAGCCGGCCCGGCCACGGCCGCCGCCACGCGGGCCGCGCGAGTCGCGCTCGTCGTCATCGTCCTCGGGTTCGCGCACCGCCGTGGGAGAAGGCGTCCAGCCTTGCACTTCCACGCGTTCGATGGGCTTGCGGATCAGCTTCTCGATGGCCTTGAGCAACTTGATCTCGCTGGGGTCCACCAGCGAGATCGCGGCGCCCGTGGCGCCCGCGCGGCCAGTCCGGCCGATACGGTGCACGTAGTCTTCCGGCACATTGGGCAGTTCGAAATTGACGACCTGGGGCAATTGATCGATATCCAGGCCGCGCGCGGCGATGTCGGTGGCCACCAGTACGGCGACGCTGCCCGACTTGAAGCCCGCCAGCGCGCGCGTACGCGCCGCCTGGCTCTTGTTGCCATGGATGGCCGCGGCGCTCAGCCCGTCCTTGACCAGCTTTTCGGCCAGGCGGTTGGCGCCGTGCTTGGTGCGCGTGAATACCAGCACCTGGTGCCAGCCGCTTTCGCGGATGATGTGGCTGATCAGGTCACGCTTATGGTGCTGCTCGACCAGGTGCATGGTCTGGGCGACCAGTTCGGTGGCGGTATTGCGCGGCGTTACCGAGACCTCGCCCGGGTCGTTCAACACGCCGCGCGCCAGCGTGCGGATCTCATCGGAGAAGGTGGCGGAAAACAGCAGGTTCTGACGCTGCTTCGGCAGCAGCGCCAGCACCTTGCGGATGTCGCGGATGAAGCCCATGTCGAGCATGCGGTCGGCTTCGTCCAGCACCAGGATTTCCACGCCCGACAGGTCGACGGTTTTCTGGCCCGCATGGTCGAGCAGGCGTCCCGGCGTGGCCACCAGGATGTCGAGGGGCTTCTTCAGCGCGGTGATCTGCGGATTGATGTTGACCCCGCCGAACATCACCATGGACGTCAGCGGCGTGTGCTTGCCGTAGGTCTGCACCGATTCCTCGACCTGCGCCGTCAGTTCGCGGGTGGGCGTCAGGATCAGGCAGCGCGGGCGGCCGGGCTTGCGCAGCGCCGGTTTGGTCTGCATCAAACGATGCAGGATGGGCAAGGTGAAGCCGGCGGTCTTGCCGGTACCGGTCTGGGCGGCGGCCAGCAGGTCGCCGCCTTGCAGCACCAGCGGAATGGCCTGGGCCTGGATAGGGGTGGGCGCGGTGTAGCCGGTTTCGGCGATCGCGCGCAACAGGGAATCGGCCAACCCGAGGTCGGCGAAAGAAGATTTGACAGTCAAGTACAACTCCAGCGGCAGCCTGTCGCTCAAGTTGAGTGACTCCAATCCAGGCGGACGGTAAGGAGGAAAAGGAAGCGGCCCGTGGGACGGTCCCAGGGGCGCAGCACGTCGGCGAATGCCGCATGGCGCGGTGTGCGGATTGGCACTGCACACAAGACGGATTGTACCGTACTTGCAAAATAGGGCCGGTATAGTCCTGTAACCCTTTTTCCGCGCCCGCTTCGGCGGCGTCATGGGGAAAGCCCGGGGCCGCTACCTATAATCCCGCCTTTGTCCAGCGGAAGAACCAGCATCATGAAAAAAGCAATCGGCGTGGTCGCGGGCGTTGTGGTCGTGGTCGGAGTCGCCTGGACCGCGGGGGCCTGGTATACCGGCAAGCGCCTGGAAGATATCGCCCGCCAGCAGGTCGCGGAAGGCAATACCAAGCTGCAGACCCTGTTCCCCGGAGGCAAGGTCGCGCTGGCGCTGGAAAGCCTCGATCGCCACGTCTTTTCCACCGACATGGTGGTGCGCGTGCGGGTGCACAGCGATGCGACGGGCCAGACGCCGGCTCGCGAGGACCAGATCGATATCGCCTCCCATGTCGGGCATGGCCCCTTCCCCCTGCAACGCCTCAAGCGCCTGCAACTGGCGCCGGTCATGGCGGCCGGTGAGTTCCATCTGCAGGACAACGATACGGTGCATGCCTGGTACGAGCTGACCAAGGGCGTCGCACCGGTGTCCGGCGACACGGTCGTCTCATACAACCAGGCGGTATCCGGCACCTTGCGGGTGGAACCCGTCAAGCTGGCGCGCGATGACGCGGCGCTGGACTTCTCCGGCCTGACCATGGATTACAGCCAGGACGCCGGCAAGCATGTGCGCGCCGACGGCGCCATCGATAGCATCACCTTCAAGGCCTTGAAGGGCGAGGCGCCCGGCCAGGTCGAGGTCACCGGCGTGACGTTGAATTCCGATATGCGTCCCGGCCCCGCCGATCTGCAAGTCGGCAACACGGCCCTGGGCGTCAAGCGCATTGCCTTGGCGGTGGCCGATTCCGCCCCTGTCGTGTTGACGGGATACAAGCAGCGTACCGAAATCGCGGAAGACAAGGGTCTGCTGGGCGTGCACGCGGCCTATGACGTTGCCATGATCAATGTGGGTGGCAGGGACATCGGTATGGCCCAGGTCTCCCTGGGCGCGAAAAACCTGGCGCCGGATGCCATCAAGTCCCTGGCCAATCTGTATGGCCGGCTGTGGTCGCGGGCCATGGACGAGACGCAGGCCAAGGACGACGCCACCGTCGTGCCGCCGCGGCCCGAGCTGACGCCGGAAGAGCAGGCGCTGGCGCTGTCGGCGCGCGATGCGCTGCTGGCGGCCAATCCCAATATCTATATCGATCCCATCCTGTTGAAGGGCGCGCAAGGCGAGGCCCGCTTCACGCTGAATGTGGATCTGGCCAAGCCCGAGAAAGCCGACCTGCCTATGGACGAACGGATCGCCCAGACCTTGCGCAAGCTGGACGCACGGCTTTCCATCGCGCAGCCGCTGGTGGCGGATCTGCTGGCCCAGAACATGCAGCGCGACGGCATGGACGCGGCGGCGGCCAACGCCCAGGCGCTGGCCCTGACGGCCATCATGGGCAAGGCGGCGGCCTCGTCCGGCTATGCCACGGTGCAAGGCACCGATATCGTCTCGACCCTGCATTACGCCGATCGCATGGTGGACCTGAACGGCAACAAGATGCCCCTGGACCAGTTCGCGGGCATGGTGCTGCAGGGCGTGATGGGGCTGATGGCGCAGCCGGATGCGGATGAGCCGGATGAAGGCGATCCCGATGCCGACGAGCCGGGCGACGAGGAGCCCGATGCGCAAGGCCAGCAGCAAGCGCCTGGCGCGGGCCTGCCGCGCTGAGGCGTCACGCCAGGCGTCGCGCGAGCGTCCCCAGGACAGCCGCGCGCCGCGCGCTGTCCTGGAAATCCTTTGCGATGCCGCACCATTCGGGGCGGCTGCGCGCTTCCTTGATTTCGTCGGGCAGCCCGGCATCGCGCCATGGGTCCTGCTCCGTGCCGGCCAGCCGCACGGGATCGCGCGCCGCATGGCCGCGGCGCTCCAATGCGCGCAATAGCGCGCGCTCGCGCACGGCCAGCAAACGCAGCACCGCATCGTCCACGCTGAGTTCGCGTTCGCCGCGCAATTTGCCGCCCAGCCGCTTGCCGAAGCGCTCGATGCCTTGCCACATGCCGCCCGCCGTGGCGCCTATCAGAGCCGCGGTGCCGAGGCTGAGGCCGGCCAGCATCAGGTCGACCGCGGCGCCCGCCATCGCGCCGGTCGCCATGCCGATGCCGACCTGCACCCCGGCATCCTGCAGCGCGCGTGGATGGAACAAATCCATGCCCCAGCGCTGGCCTTCCAGCGGCAAGGGCTCGCGCGCATAGTCGTCGGCGCGAAAGTTGTACAAGGCCAGCAAGGCATCGACGCATGCCTGTTCCCGCCGTCGCGCCGTGTCGCGCAGGGTTTGCGTGGCCGCGCGCACTGCCTCATCGTCGGTCGCGCAGGCCAGTCGCAGCGATGCGACGTCGATCAGCAGTTCGGCGATCAGGCGCAAGGCCACGTCATGGCGCTCGCGACGCTCGCGCGCCAGCGCGTCGGATAGGCCGCGCAGCACATCCGCATGGCGATCGAGCAGCACGGCCAGGCGATCGTAAAGCTGCTTCTCGCCATCCAGCGGCGGCGCCACGGTGTCGAATTCCAGCAGCGCGTGCAAACCCAATCGGGCCATCGCGTCGCGCCACTGCATCGCGCGATGCGATGGCGCATGCACGAAGTTGAGCACCGGCAGCAGCGGCCTGCCGCAGGCGGCCAGCAGCGCCAGTTCATCGCGATGCTTGCCGAGCACCGGATCGCGCGCATCGATGACGTACAGGGCCGCGTCGCACTCCAGCATTTTTTCCAGCACGCGCGCTTCCTGTTCGAAACGCCGATGCGCTTCCGGCGAATCCAGGAACAGCCGTATGCGGTCCGGGCCGTCCAGCCGCCGATCGCCGCAAAGGTGCTCGATGTATTCGAGCAGCGCGATGCTGTCTTCCATGCCCGGCGTATCGAACCACGCCAGCACCGGACGTCCTTCCAATCGCAGGCGAGCGCCCTGCACCTGCCGCGTGGTACCGGGACTGTCGGCGACGTCGCCGAATCCCGGGTCGCGCGTCAAGGTCCGCAGCAGCGAGGTCTTGCCGGTGTTGGTGTGGCCGACGACGGCGATCTGCAGCAGGTCAGCCATGCGCGCCTCCGAGCCAGTGCAGGGGCCGGTCGGCGTCGCGCATGATGGCATGGGCGGGCATGCCGGCTTCCAGCAGGCGCGCGCGCCACGTTGCGCTGCGGTCGGCCGGCGCGGCGGCGGCGTTCCGGGCGTTCGCAGTCTTCGCCGCATTCGCCGCGTTTGTGGCGTTTCCGGCGTTTGCGATGTCCGCCCCGTGCGGGGCGCCTGGGCCGTTCGTGGCGTTCGCCCCATTCGCCGTAGGTGTGTCCGTCATCAGCCAGATCCGCGTCTCGTCGGCCTTGCCCGCCAGCTCCGCGATCAGGGCCAGCGTGCCGCGATCGGGCGTCTGCCCCGCGTCGCAGGCCAGCAGCAGGCGTCGCGCGGGCGCCTGCGTCATGGCGTCCAGCAGCGCGTGCCGCTGTTCGCGGCTGTCCAGATTGCCCGCCGCGCGCACCTCCGCCGGGAGATCGGACGGCGGCCAGGGCATGTCGTCCGGCAATTCCAGGCCCGCGAGCACGTTCAGTCCGCCGGTCGACGGCAAAGGCGCGGCGGCGATGCGCGGCGCCGGGACGATCGGCGATGCGCCTTCCCGGTCCAGGGTATCGGCGGGCGGCTGCAGCCGCCCGCGCAAAGCGGCATAGCCCGGCAGCGTCATATCGATGCGCAGGTCACGCAGCGCGGCGCGCAGGCGCACCACGCTGACCAGCCAGGCGATCAACCGGGGCAGGATGCCGTAGACGGCCAGCAGCCCCACCAGCCACCATGCCCATTGGGCCTGCGTCGTCGCGGGCAGTATGTGGGTGCCGTCGCTCAGGCGCACGATGTCCGCGGCGGGCAGCGCGAAACCCAGGCGCGCCGGCAGCCAGCCCATTGCCTGGGTCAGGTGGACAAAGGTGTCCGGCGCCAATAGCGTGGTGGCCCATGCGAAGCGATAGCGGGCGGTCGACAGCACGGCCAGCGCCGTGGCCAAGGCCGCCGTCAGTGCGGCCAGCCATAGCAGGTGGCTGACCGCGCCGAACAGCCAGCGGGTCGCTCCGGCGCGCGCCATCAGCGCCATCAAGGCCTGCGGCGGCAAGGCGGCGTCCGGCCCGCGCGCCAGCTTGCGGGTCAGCCACAGCCAGGCGCGTCCCAGGCCGCCGCCAGGCGCGGCATCATGCACGGCGAAGGTGCACACCCACAGCAGAAAGGTCAGGGCATGCAGCCCCAGCAAGGCCGCCGCCGCCCAGATGATATTGACGACGCGCGTGCCGTCGCCCAGCGCGCCCCAGGCGGTGGCCGCGCCGGTCAGCAAGGCGAGCGCCAGCAGCACGATGGCGGCGATGCCCGCGCCGCGCCGCCATTGGGCGATGCGTTCGTCCAGCTGCTCGCGACGGGCGATCAGGCGTGCGCGCAGCAGGACGCGCCGTTCGACGGCGCCGTCGGCGCGGCGCGCCTGGCGCACGGGATCCTGGTCTTCCAGCGGACCCCAGTGCTCCTCGCGCAGGCGGACGGTTTCGGCCAGCCATAGATCGCCAAAGGTGGCCGCTGGCCGCAGCGGCCCGTTACGGCCGGCCGCGCTTTCGGCCGGCTGATTTCGATACCCAGGGCGCGGGTCGGGCGCCGCCATATCACTCCTGCGGGGCACCGCTCGCCGCATCGGCGCGGCCGAACCATTGCTGCAGCCGGTCGTCGGCCTGCCGTTTGACGTCATCGGTGATGTAGACCGCCACCGTCGCCAACGCCGCCGCCATGACCGCCAGGTCGTCCGTATAGCCGGCCAGCGGCGCCAGGTCCGGGATGGCATCCAGCGGCAGGACGAAGTAGCCGAGCGCGCCGTAGATGACCCGCTTGGCCCACTTGGGCGTGTCCGGCGCCTGCAGGGCGTAGAACAGCCACAGGGCTTTTTGCACGGCCTGACGGCCGGCGCCCTTGGCATGGCGTGCCAGTTTGCGCCAGAACCGGGGCGGGGTATAGGCGGCTTCGTAAGCGGGATGCATGTCCACCGTGATGTCCTTGGCTAGCGCCGCGACGCTTTCGGCGCCGCCTGCGGGCCTGTCATTGTAGCCGCGCCCCGTGCCCGCCCACGCCGTGCGCGCCCGGTCACTCGATTTACCGAAGATCTTGATTTTTGCCTGAAGATGTCGCATAATCCAAAAGTTGTCGCGGCATAGCCGCCAGTACGCCGGCGCCAGCCAGGATGTACAGCCAAAGGCGCATGAATAAAAGTGCACAGGCAAAGGTGCACACTGGGTAAACAGAAATAGTAGAGCCCAGGCATCAACGCCAACGCGGGACAACGCGGCAAAACCAGCCAAGTAAGCACGAAGCCGGGCATAAGCGCTGAGCATGAGCGGGGCATAACGCACCGTAGCCCAGCCGGCACCTAGTTCCTAACGTATTACCCCGATCGCTCCCGGTGGTTATCGCGCAGTCCCGTCGCGGCGTCCGCGTCGCTGTCGGGCCCGCTTCTTGCTCTCGGCCGCCACTTTGGTGACCTCCGCCATAAGGCTGACGTCACTTGAACCAAACGCAGCAATGATTCGGTCATCACATTGGGCCACGATGTCGATATCGCGATATCGCACCCATGACCGGCTCGACGCTGCGTGCAGCTTCATGCCGATCCAGGGCCTTAAGCCCGGCGCTCCGTCCTTGGAGGCATGCTTTTCAGATTTGGAAAATAATGACAATGACGATTTCTACTCAACCTACTCTTCTGCCTCGCGCCGATCACGCGCTGGACGGCACTCCCATCCATGTCGGTGACGTCGTTCACCTGCGTCCCGCCGACGGTCCCGTCGTCAAGGCACGCGTCATCTACAACGCGCCGCTCAATGGCGATACGACCTACACGACCGACGTGGTGACGCGTCGCGCGGAAAACGGCCGGACGCTGAAGCTGCGTTTCCGTTTCCGCCACGAACACGTGCATGGTGTCGAGCCCGTATGCGGCAAGGCCCGCGCGTGCGCGCCCATGGCCGCGCTGCAAGCGTCCGCGCGATAGCGCGGCAAGCCGCACCGTTGCGCGTGGCACAGTCCCACGCGCGGCATCTGTTAGCGTCTGTTAGTTCGTCCGTTAATCCCCTGCCCCAGGAACCGCTCCCACGGCGTCGAGACCGAAGGAACTTGCGCGCGTGGCCAGGCTGCCGCCGCGCCCTGAATCGTCCGATTCCCCGTGGCGCCACACGGATTCCCGCTGTAGCACCGTGACGCCGCGTCCATCAAGATCAGGAGACGCGTATATGCTTCCCGGCCAAGCCGACGGACCTTCCTCTACATACGTTGCACCTCCGGTGTCGGCCGCGGACCGCAATGTCGGTGTTACCGAAAGCGGGCACACTTTCACGGCCCACAGCGCGCCGGCGCCGGACAACTGCGGCGGCGCGCCGCATCCCCGTGCCCGCGCGACGCTGGCGCGTCGCGACAGCTGGAACTTGTTTGCGTTCGGCTGGCGCTTGCGCGGGCAGCGGGTCGCCAGAAGCGCGGTTCGCCATGCGGTCGCCGGCGATACATCGCTGGTGTCGCGGCAAGAGGATGGCTCCTCCACGGGATCCAACGACGCGGCGGGGACCCCGTCCCGGATGCTGCGCAAGGATGCCTACAAAGATGCCTACAGGGAGCCCTACAAAGAGCCCGTATCGCTGCGCTTCGTTCCGCTGACGGGCACTGCGCCGCTGCCGTCCACCGTTATTCCGCATGCCCGCGCCGCCCATGCCGCGATGTACACCGCCGTGGTCCGCCAGGATGCCAGCGGCAATCCATCGGCCGCCTCATGGCCGCGACGCCTGTTGTCGACGGTGAAGTACCGGATCCGCTACTGGACCGCGCCGGGGGAACATCGCAAGGCGCTGCGCATGACGTACACGCGCGAAAAAGTTGTCGGCGCAACCTATGTGTTCCTGAACGCCATGCTGTCCGACGAGGCGCTGGGCAGGCATTTCCGGGAACTGCAAAGACAGGTACGGCGCCTGGACGGACGCCTGGGCGTGCATCCCGACATCAGCGACGAAAGCGCCCGTGTGCTGCGCGACGCCGCGGACCGCACCGCCGCCACCCGCCAGCAGGTCCGCGACCGCATGCTGTCCCTGCATCGCGAGGAATTGCTGCACGGCGCGGTGGGAATGGTCGAATACCGCCGCGCCGATGCCATTCTGCTGGCGCTGGAATCGCGCATCGTGGTCGCCATCGCCTTGTATGGCGACGCATTGCGCTGTATCGCCGCCATAGACGTTGAGAACGACGCGGTCTGCGACGCCATCGGCGGCATCCTCGAAACCGTGTTCGCCAGGGAAGCCGAGGCCGGCTCCGTGCCACGCAAGGAGTGGCTGGAGTCCGCCGTCGACGGCCTGCCTCATCGCGCGCTGGTGCGGCTGCACACGGTGCTGTCCGGGCACGCCTGCGGGGGGGCGTATCAGGACTTCCTGGATGAACTGATGCGGATCGTCGACGCCAGGATGGGCACGGCATCCCCGGACCCGGCGGTCCATGCCCATGCCACCGCAGGTGGATAACGCTGCAACCCCTCGGCGACCGCGGGACCTTTGAATTCGACGCTGCAAACGACGATGGTGTCGCTCGACAAGAGGCCTGGTGCCGGCTAGAGGAATCGAACCCCCGACCTTCGCATTACAAGTGCGCTGCTCTACCAACTGAGCTAAGCCGGCACGGCATCATGCAGGCGCCGCGAGGGCGGGCATGACGCGAAGACGTGCATTGTATACGCGGCGTGTCGCCGCGTCAGAAGCGCTCGCGGCGCCGATCCGACCGAGCGGCGCTTATTTCACGATGGTCAGATGGGGCCGGGGCGGCGGGGTGTCGTCGTCCTTGCCGCCACCGGGCTTGTCGCCCTGCTGGCCTGCCGCCGGGCCGCCGTCGACAGCCTCCGGGCTGCCGTCGCGGTCATGGCGGGGCGTGGCCGTATCGTCGTCGTCCTGCACTTCGAAGCCCATGCCGGCGCCCGTTTCGCGCGCATAGATGGCGCTGACGGCGCCGACCGGAACGGACACCATTTCGATCACGCCGTTGAACCGGGCCTGGAATTCGATGTACTCATTGCCTAGCAGCAGCTTGTTGGTCGCCAGGTTGCCGATGTTCAGCGTGATCTGCCCGTCCCGCACGTGGGCGGGGGGCACCATGGTGCGGTCGTTGACCTGCACCACGACGTACGGGGTGTAGCCGTTATCCGTGCACCACTCGTGCAGCGCGCGGATCAGATACGGTTTGGTCGATGATTCACCCATTGATGCCATCCTAGCGACGCATCACCTTCTCGGAAGGCGTGAGCGCTTCGATATAGGCCGGCCGCGAGAAGATGCGTTCCGCGTATTTCTGCAGCGGCGCGGCATTCTTCGGCAGCTCGATGCCGTAATGGTCCAGGCGCCACAACAGCGGCGCCACGGCGACGTCCAGCATGGAGAATTCGTCGCCCAGCATGTATTTGTTCTTCAGCAGCATGGGAGCGAGCTGGGCCAGGCGGTCGCGGATGTTCTGGCGCGCGCGGTCCAGGCGCTTTTCGTCGGGCTTGGCGTTGCGGTCTTCCAGCACCGACACGTGCACGAACAGTTCCTTTTCGAAGTTGTACAGGAACAGGCGCGTGCGCGCGCGCATGACGGGATCCGCCGGCATCAGCTGCGGATGCGGGAAGCGTTCGTCGATATATTCGTTGATGATGTTCGACTCGTACAGCACCAGGTCGCGTTCGACCAGGATAGGCACCTGGCCATACGGATTCATGACCGAAATGTCTTCCGGCTTGTTGTACAGGTCGATGTCCCGGATTTCAAAGTCCATGCCCTTTTCGAACAATACAAAACGGCAGCGCTGCGAAAACGGGCACGTGGTTCCGGAATAAAGCACCATCATGGCGGTAAGTCCTTGTATGAAAAGCGAAAGGCCAGCGCCGCCAATCTAGCAGGCGCTGGCCCCAATTGCCAGGGGGGGCGTCATGCCGGGGCATGCATGGCCCCGGCCCCTGTGGGGTTGTGCCGATTACCTCACGTGTTTCCAGTAGGAAGCGTTCAGCCGCAGCGCCACGACCAGGAACAGGCCCAGGAAGAGCAGGACCCAGACGCCGAGTTCCTTGCGGAACTGGGCCACGGGTTCCGACATCCAGCCCAGGAAGGCGGTCAGGTCGGCGACGTCGTTGTCGAACTGCGCGGATTGCGCGGCGTTCGCAGCCTTGAAGGTGGCCGTAAAGCTTTCATCGCCGTGATAGCTTGCGACCTCATCCTTCTTGACCGTCGCGTAACCCTGGGGGTCGTACACGGTGGTAACGCGTTCCCAGCCTTCCTCGCCCTTGCCTTCGGCACGGTGCATGGCGACGGTGGTCAGCTCGCGCGGACCCTGGCGTTCCCAGAGGACATGAGGCATGCCCACATTGGGAAATACCAGGTTGTTCCAGCCCGTGGGCCGGCTGGTGTCGCGGTAGAACGAACGCAGGTAGGTGTAAATGTAGTCGATTCCGGGGGCGCCTGCAGTCTGGGACTTGGCGCGGGCGATCACGGACAGGTCCGGAGGCGTCACGCCGAACCACTTTTTGGCGTCCTTGGGGGACATGGCGATGGTCATCAGGTCGCCCACCTTCTGGCCGGTAAACAGCAGATTCTTCTTGATCTGCTCGTCGGTCAGGCCGATTTCGGTGAGCTTGTTGTAGCGCATCGACCCGGCGGCGTGGCAGTTCAGGCAGTAGTTGACGAACAGCTTGGCGCCATTCTGCAGCGAGGCCACGTCGTTGACGCGATTAGGCGCGGTTTCCAGGGGGTATCCGCCTTCCGAGGCCAAGGCGGCGGCGCACGTGAGCATCAACGCCACGGCACCCATCAGCTTCTTGATCATGGTCATTCCGTTATGTGTGCGGGGCTCAGTGGGCGTGAAAGACGACACGTTCGGGCACGGGCTTGAAACTGCCCAGCCGGCTCCACACAGGCATCAGGAAGAAGAATGCCAGGTAGTACAGCGTGCCGATCTGCGAGGTCAGGTTCAGCGCCGGGGTGGGCGCCTGCGTACCGACGTAGCCCAGGATCAGGAAGTCGACCATGAAGATGCCGTAGATCACCTTGTGCCAGCCCGGCCGGTAACGGATGGACTTGACGGGAGACTGGTCCAGCCACGGCAGGAAGAACAGGATCACCACCGTGCCGCCCATGGTCACCACGCCCCAGAACTTGGCGTCCAGCACGCGCAGCAGCACGGCCACGACCACCAGGATGACCGGCAGCACGATGCGCGCGATGCCCTGGCCGCGGCTTTTCAGGAACAGCGCCAGGGCGCCCAGCACCGCGGCGCCGGACAGCACCCAGGTAAAGTCGTCCGTAGTGGCCCGCAGCATCGAGTAGAACGGCGTGAAGTACCAGACCGGCGCGATATGCGGCGGCGTCTTCAGCGAATCCGCCGGGATGAAGTTGTTGTACTCCAGGAAGAACCCGCCCATCTCCGGGCCGAAGAACACGATGGCCGCGAAGACGATCAGGAAGCCGGCCACGCCGACGACGTCATGCACCGTGTAATACGGGTGGAAGGGCACGCCGTCCAGGGGACGTCCGTAGCGGTCCTTCGGGCCTTTCTTGATTTCCACGCCGTCCGGGTTGTTGGAGCCCACTTCGTGCAGGGCCACCAGATGCGCCGCCACCAGGCCGATCAAGACCAGCGGGATGGCGATCACGTGGAAGGCGAAGAAGCGGTTCAGCGTGGCGTCGGATACGACGTAGTCGCCGCGGATCCAGATCGCCAGGTCGGGCCCGATGAAGGGAATGGCCGAGAACAGGTTCACGATCACCTGCGCGCCCCAGTAAGACATCTGTCCCCACGGCAGCAGATAGCCGAAGAAGGCCTCGCCCATCAGACAGAGGAAGATGGCCACGCCGAAGATCCACACCAGTTCGCGCGGCTTGCGGTAGGACCCATAGAGCAGTCCGCGCAGCATGTGCAGGTAGACCACGACGAAGAACATCGAGGCGCCCGTCGAGTGCATGTAGCGGATCAGCCAGCCGCCGGGCACTTCGCGCATGATGTACTCGACCGACTGGAACGCGCGTTCGGCGTCGGGCTTGTAGTGCATCACCAGGAAAATGCCGGTCAGGATCTGCAGCACCAGCACCAGCAGGGCCAGCGATCCGAAGAAATACCAGAAGTTGAAATTCTTGGGCGCGTAGTACTCGGAGACATGGGCTTTCCATGTCGCCGTAGCCGGAAAGCGCCGATCCACCCAACCCATGAAACCGGTCGATTCGACCGTCTTGTCGCCATCCATGAAGCAGCTCCTTTGCTAGTCGTGGCGTATCTGTCTGATGCGTGCGCGTGGCGCCGCCCTGTCAGGCCTTGTTGTCCTCATCGACCCCGACAATGATGCGGGTGTCAGATTGGTATTGATATGGCGGCACTTCCAGGTTGTCCGGCGCGGGCACGTTCTTGAACACGCGGCCCGCCAGATCGAAGCGGGAGCCATGGCAGGGGCACAGAAAGCCGTCCACGCCCGGGGCGACGTTGTCCTGGCGATTGGGCGAGCAACCCAGATGAGTGCAGATGCCGACGCAGACGAACAGGTCTTCCTTGCGGGACCGGTAGGCGTTTTCGGCGAATTTGGGGGTATAGCCGGGCCGCTTGGAATCCGGGTCGGCCAGCAGACCGGGGTCTTTCTTGAGTTCTTCCAGCTGCTCCGGCGTGCGGCGCAGGATCCAGACGGGCTTGCCACGCCATTCCACCGTCATCATCTGGCCGGGCTGCAACTGGCTGATGTCCGCTTCGACCGGGGCGCCGGCGGCGCGGGCCTTGGCGGAGGGAGCGAAAGTACTTACAAACGGTACGGCAGTTGCTACACCGGCCACGCCTCCCAGGGCACAGGCCGTGGTTACCCAAAATCGGCGCGATGGGTCAGGAGGCAGGTTAAGAGGTGCTGCGCCTTCGTCATCGTGATACATCGTAGTCTGACTCATCTTCCATCCTTGTTATGCGGCTACTGCGGGTCATGCCTGGGCCGTGTAGCGTTCCCCTCCTGGGGATGTGGAATAAGCAGTGGCCCTGTACCTGGCCTTCTTGCTCCCCGGCTTGCCGGGGTGTCTTGCTACCTCCGGCGAGCCGGAGTGTTAATGCTGATGATACGTAACGTCTTCGCAACCGCGTATTATAGCCTTAGCCCAATTGGGGGCACATTCACAGAGGAGCGTGTATGAGTTTTCTGAAAGATTTCCGTGCCTTCGCCGTCAAGGGCAACGCTGTGGATCTGGCGGTCGGTGTGATCATCGGGGCCGCCTTCGGAAGAATCGTGGATTCCCTGGTGAAGGACGTCGTCATGCCCCTGGTCAATTTCATCCTGGGCGGAGCAGTCGATTTCTCCAATAAGTTCATCGTCCTTTCGATGCCGCCCAACTATACCGGGCCGATGACCTACGCGGACCTGACCAAGGCCGGCGCCAACGTATTCGCCTGGGGCAACTTCGTTACCATCGTCATCAACTTCATCCTGCTGGCCTTTATCATCTTCTGGATGGTGAAAGCCGTGGCCAGGGCGCGCGCCACCCTGGAAACCAAGCACGAGACGGCCGGCGCGGCGGCGCCCGCCGATGTCCAGCTGCTGCAGGAAATCCGCGACATCCTGAAGCAGCAGCGCGGTCCGGTTGCCTGATCGCGCGCGGCCGCCCGGCCGCCGCCCGGCGCGACGATGCCGCCGGGCACGCGCGACTTCAGACAGGATTGTCTATGTCGATGAAGTCCACCTGGATACCGAAGCGCTCGGCGATGGCCCGGCCCAGCGCCTGGACGCCGTAGCGCTCCGTCGCGTGGTGGCCGGCGGCCAGAAACGCCACGCCGGTTTCCCGCGCCAGGTGCACGGTCGGTTCGGATATCTCGCCCGTGATGTAGGCGTCGGCCCCGGCATCCACCGCATCGGCCAGCATGCCCTGGGCGCCCCCCGTGCACCAGGCCACGCGGCGTATGGGGCGCCGCGGATCGCCGATGGCTTGCGGCTCGCGGCCCAGCCGTTGCGCCACCTGCGCGGTAAGCTGCCCGAAGTCGGCTATGCCCGGCGCGTCGCCCAGCCACACCAGATTGTCCGGTCCGCAGGTGCGCGGCAGGCCGTTGGCATCCGTCTCCGGCGCCAGGCCCAGGACGCGCGCCAGCTGGGCGTTGTTGCCCAATTGCGGGTGGGCGTCCAGCGGCAGGTGGAAAGCGAACAGGTTCAGGTCATGCGCCAGGGCCAGCGCCAGGCGTGTGCGGCGGGGCCCGCGTACGCGCGGGTCTTCGTTCTTCCAGAACCACCCGTGGTGCACCAGGACGGTATCCGCGCCGCGTTCGATGGCGGCACGCAACAAGGCCTCGGAAGCCGTCACCCCGGCGATAATATGGCTGATCGACGCCTTGCCTTCCACTTGCAGCCCGTTGGGACTGTAGTCGCGGAACCGGCCCGGCTGCAGGGTCTGGTCCAGCCAGGCGGCCAGTTCGCGGGAATCGATACTGTTCATTGCTTTACCTAAGAAAAATCATGCGTCGACTCTGGCTGATATTCGCCCAGGCCGTCACGGTCAGTCTTGCCATTCTATTCGTGGTCAGCACCCTGCGCCCCGACTGGTTGCGCCTGTCCGGGCCGGATACGCGGCCATCTTCCGCGCAGCGCCCGCAGGCCGCGGGCGACCGCGCTGGCGCGCCGTCGGCCGAGCCGCGCGGCGGCGATCTGACCTTCGCGCCCGCGGTCCTGCGCGCGGCCCCCGCCGTCGTGAACGTCTACACGGCCAAGCATGTCGACGTGCCCTTGATCCCCCTGCCCGACGATCCGGTCATACGTGAACTGCTGGGACAATTGCCCGGCGTCAACCGCCGGCACGAATCCACCAGCCTGGGGTCCGGCGTGATCGTGCAGGATCGCTACGTACTGACCAACTATCACGTGGTCGAGGCCGCCGATGCCATCGAGGTCGCGCTGGCCGACGGCCGCGAAGCACGCGCGCAGGTGGTCGGCGCGGATCCCGAAACGGATCTGGCCGTTCTCAAGCTGCCCGACAGTATCGGCGCGGTGCCGGTGGCCACGCTGGGCAGCGACGGCTCCTTGAAGGTAGGCGATGTGGTGCTGGCCATCGGCAATCCCTTCGGCGTGGGGCAGACCACCACCCAGGGCATCGTGTCGGCGCTGGGGCGCAGCAGCCTGGGCCTGAACACCTACGAGAATTTCATTCAGACCGACGCCGCGATCAATCCGGGCAACTCGGGCGGCGCGCTGATCGACCAGCATGGCAATGTGGTCGGCATCAACACGGCCATTTATTCGCAGTCCGGCGGGTCGCTGGGTATAGGCTTCGCGGTACCCATCGATACCGCGCGTTCGGTCATGGAAGAAATCATCCGCACCGGCTACGTGCGGCGCGGCTGGCTGGGTGTCGAGCCGCAGGACCTGACGCCGGACCTGGCGCGCGCCTTCAAGCTGACCAGTCAGCGCGGCGTGATCATCGCCGGCGTCATGCGCGACGGTCCCGCGGGCAAGGGCGGCCTGCGCGTCGGCGACATCGTTTTGAGCATAGACGGCAACGATGTGCGCAATACGTCGTCGATGCTGGCCATGATCGCCCTGCTGCCGCCGGGCCAGGAAGTCAGCCTGGCGGTGCTGCGCGGCGGCCGGCAGATGGATCTCAAGGTGAAGATCGGTGTCCGTCCCCAGCGGCCCAGGTAGGACGGTCCGCCAGCATGCGGACCAGGGCGACGACGTGGCGTCGTTCGGCCTCCGATAGCCTGGCCATCAGCATGTGGAGTTCGGCGGCGTCGCCCCCGCATTCGGGGTGATAGTGGTGCATGCCGCCGCCGTCGCGGGGCTGCGGGGATTCGGCCGCCTGCGGTTTGGCCTGCAGCCCCTGTTCGCCTTCGCTGAGCCAGACCACCGTGGTGTCCAGCGCACGCGACAGGCGTGCGAGCGTGCTGAGCGCGGGCATGTATCCGAGGTCGCGCGTCAGGATGCGGTGGATGGAAGTTTGCGGTACGCCGGACAATCGCGCCAGTTGCCGCTGGCTGCGAATACCGCGCCAACGCATGAGGGTTCGCAAGCGGTCAGCCATGGTCATCCGTGCAATGTACGATTGCAGTTCTGATGGCTCAAGGTAAATCGGTCCCGTTTATGGCGGCAACGGGTCGTTGCCGCCACGCTGCTTAGCAGCACGGGCGCCAGCGTTGCCGCGTTTACTGCCGGGGCGTCGGCTGTCCCGGGTTGCGTTCCGCGATCGCGTTTTCGGACTCGCTGGGGGTGTTCTTGGTAACCAGGCGAGCGCAGATCAGTCCTAGCTCAAACAACAGGCACAAGGGCACGGCCAGCATGAACTGGCTGACCACGTCTGGCGGCGTGACCACGGCGGCGATGATGAAGGCGCCGACAACGACATAACCGCGCGCGCCACTGAGCTTCTTGACGTCCACGATCCCCATCTTGACCAGCAGGACCACGGCGACCGGTACCTCGAACGTGATGCCGAAGGCCAGGAACATGGTCATCACGAAGCTGAGATAGGCCTCGATGTCCGGGGCCGGCGTAATCGATTGCGGCGCGAAGGTGGCGATGAAGTGGAAGACCGTCCGGAATACGACGAAATAGCAGAACGCCATCCCGGCCAGGAACAGGAAGGTGCTGGAGATAATCAGCGGCAGCGCCAGGCGTTTTTCGTGGCGGTACAGGCCGGGCGCGACGAAGGCCCAGGCCTGCCATAGCACCACGGGCAGGGCCAGCACGAAGGCGGCCATCAAGGTGACCTTGACGGGCACCATGAAGGGCGTGATCACGCCGGTCGCGATCATGCGGGTGCCTTCGGGCAGGGCGCTCAACATGGGGCGCGCGAGCAGATCGTAGATCTTGGCGGCGCCGGGGAAAAAGAAGAGGACGACGAAAATCACCCCGATGACGGCCACGGCACGCAGCAGCCGCGTGCGCAGCTCGACCAGGTGCGACATAAAGCTGTCTTCCTGCAGCTCTTCTTCTTGCGGTAGTTCCTGGCTCACGTTGTGCTACCGGTGGGCGATGTTTGGGATTTCGGCGCGCTGCCGCCGGCGGCGGGCGCGGGGGCGGGAGCCGCCGGGGCGCCTGGTTCCTGCGGATGCGGCGCGGCTGGCGCCGGCTGCGATGGCGCGGCGGCCGGCACGGCGCTGGTGGCGTGCGCGGGCGTGACGCCGGGCGCCGCCGTGGTTGTGGCTGGTGGGAGTACATCGGCCACGGTCGCCGCGGCTGTGCCTGACGGCGGCACAGCAGCTACGGGCGCGGCGGGGGCCGTGGTTGCCGTCGATGGGTCGGCAGCCGGTGTCGTGGCCGCGTTGTCCGTCAACGCGGAAGGCGACTCCGCCGTGGTCGCCGCGGGCTGCATGGAAACGGCGCTGGTGGCGGCCTTGGCGGCTTCGTCCAATTCCTGGCGCAGGGCCTGCGCCGGTTCGCGCAGCGACGATTCGGCGTCGCGCAGCGAGGTATGCACCGACTGCGCGGCGGTTTCCATGTCGGTCTTGAACTTGCGCAGTTCATCCAGCTCGATTTCGCGCCGGATGTCGCTTTTCACGTCGTTGACGTAGCGCTGCGCGCGGCCCAGCAGATGTCCCACCGTGCGTGCGACCTTGGGAAGGCGTTCCGGCCCGATGACGATCAGCGCAATCACGCCGATCACCATCAGTTCAGAGAAACTGACATCAAACATACGACGGCCATGAAAAAGAGAGGAGGCCCCCTGCGCCTGCCATCGCTATGCTGGCGCAAGGCGGACGTCGGACGAGGCGGCGGATGTTCAGGCATCCGGGCGGCACTGCGCCGCCGTGCCGCGGGCCGGGATCAGGAATGGGTTTTTTCCTTGGCCTGTACGTCGATGGTTTCGCCCGAAACGCGCTGCTGGTGAACGGGGTCGGCGGGGCTGCGGTCAGCCGGGTCGACCGGATCGCCGTTGGCGTCCCGCATGCCTTCCTTGAAGCCCTTGACGGCGCCACCCAGATCGCTGCCGAAATTGCGCAGCTTCTTGGTACCGAAAATCAAGGCCACGATGACCAGAACGATCAGCCAATGCCAAATGCTAAAACTGCCCATGACGGTTCTCCGTGTTCATGCGTTCGGGGCTACGCGGCCTTTCCAGGGACGCGAACCGCCAATGATATGGAAATGCAGGTGCGGGACTTCCTGGCCGCCTTCCGCGCCGGAATTGGCCAGCAGGCGGAACCCGCCTTCCGTGCCCGGGTTGCAGCCGTTTTCTAGCGCCAGCCGCGGGGCCAATGCCATCATTCTACCCAACCAGCCGGCATCGTCCGGCGTCACGTCCTGCATGGACCCGATATGGTGTCGAGTGATGAGCAGCAGGTGCACCGGCGCGGCGGGATTGATGTCGTGGAAGGCGACGAATTCATCGTCTTCGTAGACCTTTTTCGCCGGGATTTCGCCACGGCTGATTTTGCAGAAGATGCAGTTGTCGCTCATGAGTCTCGCTCCGTATGCCGGTGGCGCCGCTGTCAGTCGGCGGGCCGTGCGGCTTTTTCGGCCAGCCCCGACAGGCCTTCGCGGCGCGCGAGTTCCTGCAGGACGTCCTCCGGCCGCAGATTGTAATGAGTCAGCGCGACAAGACAATGAAACCAGAGGTCCGCCGTTTCGCTGACGATGCGGTCGGGGATCCCGTCCTTGGCGGCCATGACCAGTTCGGTGGCTTCTTCGCCGATTTTCTTCAGGAAGGCATCGGGCGCCTTGGCCAGCAGCTTGGCGGCGTAGGACGTGGAAGGGTCGCCGCCGCGGTCCGGCCGGCGGGTTTCCAGGGTATCGGCGATGCGCGCCAAGACGGCGGCGCCGCGCGGGTCGATGTCGCTCATTTGTAGATCAGCTCCGGGTCCTTCAGGACCGGGTCGGTGGTTTCCCACCGGCGTTCGCCGCCGCCCTGATCGTCGAGGCGGCGGAAGAAGCAGCTGGCGCGACCGGTATGGCAGGCAATGCCGCCTTGCTGGTCGACCTTGAGCAGCACCACATCGCCGTCGCAGTCCAGGCGCAATTCCTTGACCTGCTGGGCGTGGCCGGATTCCTCGCCCTTGCGCCACAGGCGCTTGCGCGAGCGCGACCAGTACACCGCGCGGCCGGTGGCCGCGGTTTCGGCGAGGGCTTCGCGGTTCATCCAGGCCACCATCAGGATCTGGCCGGTTTCGGCGTCCTGCGCAATGGCGGGAATCAGGCCATGCGCGTCGAAAGCGACGTCGCCCAGCCAGGCAGGATCGTTGTTCGTATCAGTCATGCACGGCATCGCCTTAGGGAAACTACAACCTTACTTCAATTCCTAGGTCCGACATGAAATGTTTGCATTCGGCGACGGTGTGCTGGCCGTAGTGGAAGATGCTGGCGGCCAGGACGGCGCTGGCGCGCCCCACGGTGACGCCGTCGGCCAGGTGCTGCAGCGTGCCCACGCCGCCCGACGCAATGACCGGCACCGGCACCGCATCCGAGACCGCGCGCGTGAGCGCGAGGTCGAAGCCCGATTTGGTGCCGTCCTTGTCCATGCTGGTCAGCAGGATCTCGCCGGCGCCATAGGCCGCCATGCGGCGGGCCCACTCGATGACGTCCAGGCCTGTGGCCTTGCGGCCGCCGTGCGTGAAGACTTCCCAGCGTGGGCTGCCATCGTCCGTCGCCACCCGGCGAGCGTCGATGGCCACCACGATGCACTGCGAACCGTGATAGTCGGCGGCCGCGCGGACCAGCTCGGGGTTCGCGACCGCCGCGCTGTTGATGCTGATCTTGTCCGCGCCCGCGTTAAGCAGGCGCTGGATGTCCGACACCTGCCGCACGCCGCCCCCGACCGTAAGCGGGATGAACACCTGCGAAGCCACCTGCTCGATGATGGGCAGGATCAGCTCGCGGCCGTCGCTGGTGGCGGTGATGTCCAGGAAGGTCAATTCGTCGGCGCCCTGCTCGTTGTAGCGGCGGGCGATCTCCACGGGGTCGCCCGCATCGATCAGGTTGACGAAATTGACGCCCTTGACCACGCGGCCGGCGGTGACGTCCAGGCAGGGAATGATGCGCCGTGTCAGCGCATTGGGCCCGGCGACGCCGGACGGGGGAATACCGTTCATGACTTGGCCAATTCGTCCGCGCGGGTTTGCGCAGCCTGGAAATTCAGGGCGCCTTCGTAGATGCTGCGGCCCAGGATGGCGCCTTCGATGCCTTCTTCCTCGACCGCGCACAGGGCTTCGATGTCCTGGATGCCCGCGATGCCGCCGGACGCGAAAATCGGGATGCGGACATGCTGGGCCAGACGGACGGTGGCATCGACGTTCACCCCCGATAGCATGCCGTCGCGGCCGATGTCGGTGTAGATGATGGCCTCGCAGCCGTAGTCCTCGAACTTGCTGGCCAGGTCCAGCACGTCATGCCGGGTCAGCTTGCTCCAGCCGTCCGTCGCCACCTTGCCGTCGCGGGCGTCCAGGCCCACGATGATGCTGCCCGGAAAGGCTCCGCAGGCGTCGTGCAGGAAGCCCGGGTTCTTGACCGCGGCAGTGCCGATGATGACGTAGGAAATGCCGTTGTCCAGATATCGCTCGATGGTGTCCAGGTCGCGGATGCCGCCGCCGATCTGCACCGGGATTTCATCGCCGACCGCATCGACGATGGCGCGGATACTGGCTTCGTTGCGCGGCTTGCCAGCCACGGCGCCGTTCAGGTCGACCAGATGCAGGCGCCGCGCGCCTTGCTCCAGCCAGTGCGCGGCCATGGCCGCCGGGTCTTCGGAGAACACCGTTGCATCGTCCAGGTCACCCTGGCGCAGGCGGACGCAGCGTCCGTCTTTGAGGTCGATGGCGGGGATCAGCAGCATAGTGAGAACGCGCGTAGAAAAAGTCGGTTATTGGAACGAAGGGCAAACCGGCGCGAATCGCGTCGCGCCGGCCGGCGTTATCAGGGGCGCCAGTCGACGAAATTCCGGTACAGGCGCAGGCCATGCTCGGCGCTTTTTTCTGGGTGGAACTGCACCGCGAAAATGTTAGCCGCCGCCACCGCGCAGGTAAAGGAACCGCCGTAATCGGTTTCCCCAACGGTGAGAGAAGGGTCCGCCGGTACGGCGTAATAACTATGAACGAAATAAAAATGGGTGCCGTTCGGAATCCCTGCCCAGATAGGATGAGAGCGCGTCTGGCGCACTTTGTTCCAGCCCATGTGCGGCACTTTCAGCCGTTCGTCGACGGTGGCATCGACGACGGGGTCTTCGTAGGCGCCGATCGGCGACGCGTACTGCGGGCCGCTGAACCGATGCACGACGCCGGGAAAGATGCCCAGGCAGATGGTCGGGCCTTCTTCGCTGGTATCGAACAGCATCTGTTCACCCACGCATACGCCCAGCAGCGGCTTGTTGCGCGCCGCGCGCACGACGGCTTCGCGCAGGCCCGATTCGTTCAGGGTGCGCATGCAGTCGGGCATGGCGCCCTGGCCGGGAAAAACGACGCGGTCCGCCGCGTCTATGTCCGCCACGGTATTGGAAATACGGATGTCGGCATCCGGGGCGGCGGCGGCCAGTGCCCGCGCCACGGAGTGGAAATTGCCCATGCCGTAGTCGACGATAGCGATGGAAGTCACGAGATTCTGCCTGCGGATTCGTAGAGTCGCGGGATTACAGCACGCCCTTGGTGGACGGGACCACGCCCTGGCTGCGCGGGTCGCGCTCCATCGCCATGCGCAGGGCCCGGCCACAGGCCTTGAACACTGTTTCGCATTGATGGTGGGCATTCTTGCCGCGCAGGTTGTCGATATGCAGCGTGATCAGGGCGTGATTGACCAGGCCCTGGAAGAATTCGCGCGTCAGGTCGACGTCGAATTCGCCGATGCGGGCGCGGGTGAACGGCACATTGAATTCCAGGCCCGGCCGGCCGGAGAAATCCACGACCACGCGCGACAGCGCTTCGTCCAGCGGCACGTAGGCATGGCCGTAGCGCAGGATGCCTTTTTTGTCGCCGATCGCGGCGGCGATGGCTTGTCCCAGCGTAATGCCAACGTCTTCCACCGTATGGTGCGCATCGATGTGCAGGTCGCCTTCGGCCTTGATGTCCAGGTCGATCAGGCCGTGGCGGGCGATCTGGTCCAGCATGTGGTCCAGGAAGGGGACGCCGGTATCGATGGTCTGGCGGCCGGTGCCGTCCAGGTTGACCGCCACACGGATACGGGTTTCGTTGGTGTTGCGGGTGATGTCTGCGGTACGCATGGTGGTCGGTTTTCGCGTCGTGCCTGGCGGGTAGGGCGTGGGTGCGCCGCGGTAGCTGTGTGGATCGTGGAAAAGGCGGGATGTCAGGGCAGATGTCGGGGCAAATCGGGCAAGTCAGGCAAGTATGTCGCGCAGCGCCGCCATCAGGGCGGCGTGCTCTTCGGGCGTGCCCAGCGAAATCCGCAGGCAATCGGCCAATGCCGGGTCGCCGCCGCTGAAGTCGCGAACCCGTATTCTGCGCGTTTTCAAGGCTTGATGCACGGCGTTGGCGCCCATCTTGCCGGAAAAGCGCGCCAGAAGAAAGTTGGCGGAGGACGGATATACGGTCACGCCGGGCAGGCTGGAAAGATCCCGGGCCAGTCCGTCGCGCGAGGCCCGCAGCCGGGCCGCCTGCTCATCCAGCACCGCTTTGTGGCGCAGCACCGCCAGCATGACCGCTTCGGTCAGTATGTCGATGTTGTACGGCGGCCGTAGCTTGTCGATTTCCGCGATCCACGGCGCCGGGCCGGCCAGGTAGCCGAAGCGCAGGCCGGCCAGGCCGATCTTGGAGACGGTGCGCAGGACCACGGCATTGGCCAGCGTGGCGGCGCGCGGCATCCAGGTGCCGTCGGCGAAAGGCTGGTAGGCCTCGTCGATGACCACCAGCCCCGGCGCGGCGGCCAGGATGGCGTCGATGGCTTCGTCGGACCAGCGGCCCCCCGTGGGATTGTTGGGGACGGCCAGGAAGACGACCTTGGGCTGATGCGTCCGGATGGCCGCCAGCATGGCCGGCAGGTCCAGCTCGAAAGCCGGCGTCAGCGGTACGCCGACGAAGCGGGCGTGGTGAAAGCGCGCCGACAGTTCGAACATGACGAAGGACGGTACCGGCGACAGCACGGCATCGCCGGGGACGCAGCACGCCTGCACGATCAGGCTGATCAGTTCGTCGGACCCGTTGCCGAATAGCAGCGCGGCGTCTTCCGGCACACCGAAGGCGGCGCGCACGGCGGCCTCCAGCGCAGCGTGGCGCGCGGCCGGGTAGCGGTTCAGCGCGGTGGCGCGGGCGGCGGCGGCAATGGCGTCGCGGACCTCGTCGGGCAGCCCGTAGGGATTTTCCATCGCGTCCAGCTTGATGCCGTTGTCGGCAGGGCCGACGGCATAGGCGGACAGGGCCTGGATATCGGGCCGGACCGTCGCCGCTGCCCGCTGGGCGGCGTTCATGCCTGGTCGAGCCGGTATTCGGCGCTGGCGGCGTGGGCCTGCAGGCCTTCGCCGTAGGCCAGGTCCGCGGCGATCCGGCCCAGGGTCTGGGCGCCCTGCCGCGATACCTGGATCAGGCTGGAGCGCTTCTGGAAGTCGTAGACGCCCAGCGGCGAGGAAAAGCGCGCCGTGCGCGAGGTGGGCAGCACGTGGTTGGGGCCGGCGCAATAGTCGCCCAGCGATTCGGACGCGTAGCGGCCCATGAAGATGGCGCCGGCATGGCGGATCCGCTCCACCCACTTTTCCGGGTTTTCCGTGGAGATTTCCAGGTGCTCGGGAGCGATGTCATTGGCGATGTCGCAGGCTTCCTCCAGGCTGCGCACCTGGATCAGCGCGCCGCGCTTGCCCAGGCTTTCGCGCAGGATGGCGGCGCGCGGCATGGCGGGCAGCTGGCGGTCGATGGACGCGGCGACTTCGTCCAGGTAGGCCGCATCCGGGCACAGCAGGATGGCCTGGGCAAGCTCGTCGTGCTCGGCCTGGGAAAACAGGTCCATGGCGATCCAGTCGGCCGGGGTGCGGCCGTCGCAGATGACCAGGATTTCGCTGGGGCCGGCGATCATGTCGATGCCGACCGTGCCGAATACGCGGCGCTTGGCCGCGGCGACATAGGCGTTGCCCGGGCCGACGATCTTGTCCACGGCGGGAATGGTGGCGGTGCCGTAGGCCAGGGCGCCTACCGCCTGCGCGCCGCCGATGGCGAAGGCGCGATCGACGCCCGCGATGGCGGCGGCGGCCAGTACCATGGGGTTGCGCAAGCCGTCCGGCGTGGGCGTGACCATGATCAGTTCCGGCACGCCGGCGACCTTGGCCGGGATGGCGTTCATCAGCACCGACGACGGGTAGGCGGCCTTGCCGCCCGGGACGTAAAGCCCGACGCGGTCCAGCGGCGTGATCTTCTGGCCCAGCATCGTGCCGTCGGCTTCGGTGTAGGTCCAGGTCTGGCCGCGTTGCCGTTCGTGGTACGCGCGCACCCGCTGGGCGGCGGCTTCCAGCGCCTGACGTTGCGCGGCCGGCAGCGATTGCAGGGCGGCTTCCCAGCTGTCGCGGGGAATTTCCAGGGCGGCGACCCCGCCGGCCTCGACCCGATCGAAGCGGCGCGTGTATTCCAGCAGCGCGGCATCGCCCCGGTGTCGCACGTCCGCCAGGATGTCGGCCGCGGCGCGGTCGATGGATTCGTCCTGCGAGGCTTCGAAAGCCAGCAGCGTAGACAGGGCGGACGCGAAATCGGGATCGCGGGAGTCGAGGCGATTGATGGTGGTCATGGAATACCCCCTTCGGGGTGGATGGGCCCGGTGAAGCGCGTGGGCCGTGGAATCAAGGGCGCGGGCGACGCGGGCGCGTATCAGGCGCCTATCATGCCATACGCGGCGCGCTGGCCCGCTCGAAAGCATCCAGCAACGGTTGCAGGCGCGCACCGCGCGTTTTCAACGCCGCCTGGTTGACGACCAGGCGCGAGGAAATCGGCATGATGTCCTCCACGGCCACCAGGTTGTTGGCGCGCAGCGTGCCGCCGGACGAGACCAGGTCGACGATGGCGTCGGCCAGGCCGACCAGCGGCGCCAGCTCCATCGAGCCGTACAGCTTGATCAGGTCCACGTACACGCCCTTGGCGGCAAAGTGTTCGCGCGCGGCTTGCACGTACTTGGTCGCCACGCGCAGGCGCGCACCCTGCCGCACCGCGCTCTGGTAGTCGAAGCCGGCGGGCACCGCGACGCACAGCCGGCATTTGGCGATGTTCAGGTCGATGGGCTGGTAGATGCCGCCGGGATGGGCCGCGGCGTGCTCGATCAGCACGTCCTTGCCGGCGATCCCCAGATCCGCCGCGCCGTATTGCACATAGGTGGGCACGTCGGAGGCGCGCACGATGATCAGGCGCAAGCCGGGATCGCTGGTCGGGATGATCAGCTTGCGGGAATGCTCGGGATTTTCCGCCACTTCGATGCCGGCTTCGGCCAGCAGGGGCAGGGTTTCTTCGAAGATGCGGCCCTTGGACAGCGCCAGCGTGAGCGGCGCGGAATCGGCGGGCAGGCGGGTATCTGGCTGGTTCATTGCGGGTCCTCAGGCTGACGCGGTCCGGCCTGGCGAGGCTTCTTTCGATTCGGGTTGTGCGCGGCCCGGCACGCGTTCTATCCGGGCGCCCAGTACGCGCAGCTTGCGTTCCATCTGCTGGTAGCCGCGATCCAGATGATAGATGCGGTCGACCAGGGTTTCGCCGTCGGCGACCAGGCCGCCGATGACCAGGCTCGCCGACGCGCGCAGATCGGTGGCCATGACGGCGGCGCCGGACAGGCGCCGCACGCCCCGCACCACCGCGGTGTGGCCGTCGATATCGATGTCCGCGCCCATGCGGATCAGTTCCTGCACGTGCATGTAGCGGTTCTCGAAGATGTTTTCGACGATGACGCCGGTGCCTTCGGCCACCGTGTCCAGCACCATGAACTGCGCTTGCATATCGGTGGGGAAGCCGGGATATTCATGCGTGCGCACGCTGACGGCCTTGGCGCGGCCTTGCATCGACGCGCGTATCCAGTCCGGGCCGCTTTCCAGCGACAGGCCGGCTTCGGCCAGCTTGTCCAGGATGGCGCCCATGTGCGATGCGTCGGTGTGGCGCAGGGTGATGTCGCCGCCGGTGGCCGCGACGGCGCACAGGAAGGTGCCGGCTTCGATGCGGTCCGGGATGACGCTGTGCGAGGCGCCGTGCAGGCGCTCGACGCCGTCGATGACGATGCGGTCCGTGCCGTGCCCCTGGATGCGCGCGCCCATCTTGATCAGCAGCTCGGCCAGGTCGACGACTTCCGGTTCGCGGGCGGCGTTTTCCAGCACCGTGCGGCCTTCCGCCAGAGTGGCGGCCATCAGCAGGTTTTCCGTGCCGGTGACGGTGACCATGTCGGTGCGGACGGATGCGCCTTTCAGCCGCTTGGCGCGCGCGACCACGAAGCCGTGTTCCAGCTTGATGTCGGCGCCCAGCGCCGCCAGTCCCTTGATGTGCTGGTCCACCGGCCGCTGGCCGATGGAGCAGCCGCCCGGCAGGCTGACGCGCGCTTCGCCGAAACGGGCCAGCAGCGGTCCCAGCACCAGGATCGAGGCGCGCATGGTCTTGACCAGTTCGTATGGCGCTTCCAGCTTGTCGACCTGGTCGGCCTGCACGGTGACGATGCCATCGGACTGGCGTTCGGCGCGCGCGCCGACCTGGCCCAGCAGGCGCAGCATGGTGGAGATGTCGTTCAGTTCCGGGACGTTGCGCAGCGTGAGCGCGTCGGCCGTCAGCAGGCCGGCGCACAGGATGGGCAGGGCCGCGTTCTTGGCGCCGGACACGGCGACCTCGCCACGCAGGGGCGCGCCGCCGGTGATGCGTAGCTTGTCCATTACTGCGCCGCCTTGTATTCCGCGGGCGTCAGCGTGCGCATGGACAGTGCATGGATTTCGGCCTTCATGCGGTCGCCCAGCGCGGCATAGACCAGCTGATGGCGGGCGATGGGCCGCTTGCCTTCGAAGGCGTCGCTGACGATGACCGCGTCGAAATGCGATCCATCGCCCTGCACTTCGATGTGTTCACAGGGCAGTCCGTCGGCGATGTATTGGCGAACCTGTTCAGGCGTCGGTAGCATAATCGTCAGCATTCCATTAAATTTTATCCGGGATGCCGCGGATCCGGCTCTGCCGGTCCGCTGGCATCGCCCCCTTGAGGGGGAAGCGCGTAGCGCTTCGGGGGTGGGTCTGGTCTTCAATTCCGTAGTTTGTAGCCGCTGGCCAGCAGGCGGATCGCGTAGCTCGCAAGGGCCAGGAATACGCAGCTGACCACCGCCAGGCTGCGCCAGGGCGACACGTCGGACACCGAGAAGAAGCCGTAGCGGAAGCCGTCGATGGTATAGAAGATGGGATTCCAGTGCGATACGCCCTGCCAGAACGGCGGTAGGGTGTGGATCGAATAGAACACGCCCGACAGGAAGGTCGCCGGCATGATCAGGAAGTTCTGGAACGCCGCCAGCTGGTCGAATTTCTCCGAAAACAGGCCGGCGATCACGCCCAGGCTGCCCATGATCCCGCAGGCCAGTACCGCGAAGACCAGCACCCACAGCGGGTGCGTCGGCGTCAGCGGGATGAAGCACAGCGCCACCAGCCATACGCACAGGCCGACGGCGATACCGCGCGCAATCGCCGCGATCACGTAGGCGAAGTAGATGTCCCGGTGCGAGAGCGGCGGCAACAGGATAAAGACCAGATTGCCGGTAATGCGGCTCTGGATCAGCGACGATGACGGGTTGGCGAAGGCATTCTGCAGCATGCTCATCATCATCAGGCCGGGGATCAGGAAGGATGTGTACGGCACGGTGCCGTACACATGCACGCGGTCCTGCAGCACTTGGGCGAACACCAGCAGATAAAGCAGCGCCGTGATGACCGGTGCCGCGATGGTCTGGAAGCTGACTTTCCAGAAGCGCAGGAGCTCCTTGCGCAGCAGCGTGGGAAAGCCGGAACCGGCCGCCACGTCGGCGTCCAGCATGGGCGAGCCGATGGAACCCAGCGGGGCGGGCGCGTTCACGATACGACCTCCGTCAGCTGCGCATCGTCTTCGCTGTGCATGATGCGTACGAAGGCGTCTTCCAGGTCCACGCCGCCCACCCGCGCCAGCAGCGCCGGCGTCGTATCCAGCGCGACGATGCGGCCCGCCTTCAGCATGGCGATGCGGCCGCACAGGGCCTCGGCTTCTTCCAGGTAATGGGTGGTCAGCATGATGGTGTGCCCGGCCTTGTTCAGGCGCGAGATGAATTCCCACAGCGTGCGGCGCAGATCCACGTCAACGCCGGCGGTCGGTTCGTCCAGCACGATGACCGGCGGCCGGTGCACCAGCGCCTGCGCGACCAGCACGCGCCGCTTCATCCCGCCGGACAGGGCGCGCATATTGGCGTCGGCCTTGTCGGTCAGCCCCAGATTGAAGAGGATCTCGTCTATCCAGTCATCGTTGCGGCGCAGGCCGAAATAGCCGGACTGGTTGCGCAGCGTTTCGCGGACGGTAAAGAAAGGGTCGTAGACGAGTTCCTGCGGCACCACGCCCAGCGCGCGCCGCGCCTGCCGGTAGTCGGTCTGCACGTCGTGGCCGCACACGCTGGCGCTGCCCGAGTTGGGCTTGACCAGACCGGCCAATACGGAGATCAGCGTCGTCTTGCCCGCGCCGTTGGGGCCCAGCAGGCCGAAGAACTCGCCCGGCTGGATGTCCAGGCTGACGTTCTTCAGTGCCTGGAAGCCCGGCGCCGCGGGGCGGCCCAGCCATTTCTTCCAGGCCGGCTGGCGCGGGGCGTAGGTTTTGGAGACATTCTGGAGACGGACGGCGGACATGATGCGGGGAACAGCCCGGAAAGAGCCAATCCGCCATTATAAGACCGCGCCCGGGTTTTCCCTGGGCATGGCCCCGGACCGCGCAGGGTCGTCCAGGATCCGGCGCTGCCGCCTTATTGCGCGTTGCGCTGGTTCAGCGCCTTGATCAGCCCCTCGATACCGTTCTGGTTGATTTCCTGCGCGAACTGGTTGCGATAGTTCTGGATCAGCCAGATGCCTTCGACGTTCAGGTCGTAGATCTTCCAGCCGTTCGGCGTCTGCTCCAAACGGTAATCCACGCCCACCGATTGGCCGTTCGACTGGTTGATCGTGCTGCGAACCACGGCGTCGGTGCCGTCGATATTGGAGCCGGTCACCTTGATGTTGGTTCCGTTGTCCACGCGCGACAGCGCGCCGCTGTAGGTGCGGACCAGCGTGCCCTTGAAGGCGTCCGCCAGCGCGGTGCGCTGCTGCGGCGTGGCCTGGCGCCAGTAGCGGCCGGCCGCCAGGCGCGTGGTCTTTTCGAAATCCACGTAGGGCAGGATGTACTGATTGACGACCTCATTGACCCGGCGCAGGTCACCGTTCTTGACGCCGCCGTCGGTTTTCAGCACCTGCAGCGTCTGGTTGGCGGTTTCCTGTACGAGTTTTTCGGGCGGGTCCTGTGGATTGGGCGCCGCGTGGACCTGCCAGGCCAGGGCCAGGCCAACCAGACCCGTCAGGCCGGTCAGGCAAAGGCGTTGCAACAGGGAAAGGGGATAAAACCGCATGCTTGCTCCTTCAGAGTTCGGGTAAGGAAGGCAGGGAACGCGCCGCGGGCGCGGGCCTGTCGGCCCTGCCTGTCCGGCGCACGTCCGCGCCCTTCTTTATTGGCGCTTGGGCGCCGTGGCTGGGGCCTTGGCCGGGACGGCCGTGCCGGTCGGCGCCACGGTGCCGCCGCCCGCACCGCCTATGCCCGGCGCGGCGGGGGCCGGCGCGGCGCCCGTGCCAGCGCCGCTGCCCGACGTGGTGTCGTCATCGCCCTCGTCGTCATAGTTGGGCAGACTGCTGTCCGCCTTGCGGCCGAGCACCATGGCGGCGCGCCGCTGCAGGTAGGCATCGCGCACGAAGCTGTAGGGATCCAGCGCCACGCGGTCCACCGTATCGGTCGCGTCCAGCAGGCTGGCGCGGCGGTCGACCGCCCACAGGCCATATAGCGAATTCCGCACGGGTACGTTGTCGATGGCGCCGACGCTGGTCCACTGATTGCCGACGAAATCGCCGGCCAGGCCCGCCGTATCGCGTATCGTGCTGGAGCCCCAGAACGGCAGCACCACATAGGGACCCTGGCCCACACCCCACACGCCCAGCGTGGTGCCGAAGTCGTTCGGAATGCGCTTGGCGCCGTTGGCGGTCGCGACGTCGAAGCAGCCGCCCACGCCCATGGTGGTGTTGAACAGGAAGCGGCCGAAGGTGTTGATGGCGTCGGTGCCGCGGCCCTGCAGCATGCTGTTGGCGGCCGCCCAGATGTCGGCGAAGTTATTGAAGACGTTGTGGATGCAGCTTTGCACCGGCTGCGGCGTCACCGTCGTATAGCCCACGGCGATGGGGCGCAGCACGGCGCGGTCGACCTTGTCGTTGAAGGTATAGACGCCCCGGTTGAAGCCTTCCCACGGATCGCGCGGATCCGGGTTCTGCACGGTGGCGCAGCCGGCCAGGCCGACGCCCGCGGCGGCCATGGCGAAAATGCGGGTCAGGGTGTTCTTTTTCATTTGATTCGTCTTTTTTGCGGTGACAGCCAGTCGGCCGATCGCGTCCATTTCTGTCGCGCCTTCCCCTCTTCCCCTGGGCGCGGCTTTCACGTTCGCATCGGTGCAAGGATGCTGGATCAATGGGATTGCGGCTGCGCCGGCGGCGCGGACGCCCCGCCAGCGGGGGCGGATCCTTGCTTTTCCGCCGTGCCGTAAAGGAATTGGCTGATCAGATTTTCCAGAACGACCGCGCTCTGGGTATAACGGATTTTGTCGCCGTTCGCAAAGTCGGCGTCGTCGCCGCCCGCCGTCAGCCCGATGTATTGCTCGCCCAGCAGGCCCGCGGTCAGGATGGCCGCCGATGAGTCCTTGGGGAATTTGAAATCCGAGTCCATGCTCAGGGTGACGACCGCCTGGAAGCTCTTGTCGTCGAAGCGGATGCGGCTGACGCGGCCAACCACCACGCCGGCGCTCTTGACCGCGGCGCGCTCCTTCAAGCCGCCGATATTGTCGAACTGCGCCGTCAGGTCATAGGTGGGCGCGAAGGAAAAGGCGCTGAGATTGCCGGCGCGCAGCGCCAGGAACACCAGGGCGGCGGCGCCGAGCAGCACGAACAGGCCTACCCAGAAATCGGTTTTTTGACGTGACATGAGAAATCCGTATCAGTTGCCAAACATCAAGGCGGTAAGCAGGAAGTCCAGCGCCAGCACCGCCAGCGAACCCACCACCACCGTGCGGGTGGTGGCGCGGGCCACGCCTTCCGGCGTCGGCCTTGCCTGCCATCCTTCGTAGAGTGCCACCAGCGTGACGGCCACGCCGAATACGATGCTTTTCAGCACCCCGTTCGCGACATCGTCCCATACGTCGACGCCGCCCTGCATCTGCGACCAGAAAGCGCCCGCATCGACGCCTATCATCACTACCCCGACCAGCCAGCCGCCCATGATGCCTACCATCGAGAACACGGCGGCCAGGATGGGCATGGCGATGATGCCGCCCCACAGGCGCGGCGCCAGTACCCGGCGCATGGGGTCGACGGCCATGACCTCCATCGCGGCCAACTGCTCGCCGGCCTTCATCAGGCCGATTTCCGCCGTCAGGGAGGTGCCGGCGCGGCCGGCGAACAGCAGCGCGGTCACGACCGGGCCCAGTTCACGGACCAGCGACAAGGCGACCAGCAGGCCCAGCGATTCTTCCGAGCCGTAGCGGCGCAGGGTGTAGTAGCCCTGCAGGCCCAGCACGAAGCCGACGAACATGCCGGACACCGCGATGATGACCAGCGAATAATTGCCGATGAAATGGACCTGCTGCGACACCAGGCGCGGGCGGCGCAGGACGATGCCGCTCTTGGCGAGCAGCGTGCCGAAAAACCGGGTGAAATAGCCAATGCCGCCGATCAGGTCGATGACCCAGCCGCCCAGGCGGCCGACCGGACCGGCGGAACCGGCGCTGGATTCGCTCATGGCTTGCGTCCTTCTTGTCGGGCGAGCCAGCGGTCGAAGGCCGGCGTATCGGGATAATGAAAGGCCACGGGGCCGTCCGGCTCGCCGTGCAGGAATTGCCGTACGTAGGGATCGGTGGAGGCCGACAGCGCATCGGGCTTGCCGGCCGCCACCAGGCGGCCTTGTCCGACCAGGTAGACCTGGTCGGCGATAGAGAAGGATTCCTGCACGTCGTGCGTGATCAGCACGGATGCGCATTTCAGGCGGTCGGACAGGTCGCGGATCAGGCGCGCCGTGATGCCCATGGAAATCGGGTCGAGCCCGGCGAAGGGCTCGTCGTACAGGATCAGTTCAGGTTCGAGCACTATCGCTCGCGCCAGCGCGACGCGGCGCGCCATGCCGCCGGAGATTTCCGATACCTTCAGGTGTGCGGCGGCGCGCAGGCCGACGGCGTGGAGTTTGTCCAGTACGCGTTCGAGGATCTGCGCTTCGCTGCAATCCGTATGCTCGCGCAGCGGGAAGGCGACGTTTTCGAAGACGTCCAGGTCGGTGAACAGCGCACCCTGCTGGAACAGCACGCCCATGCGCTTGCGCAGGCCTTCCAGTTCCGCGGGCGATACCTGGCTCATGTCGCGGCCGAAGACCTGCACGGTGCCGGCGCGGGCCAGCAGCTGGCCGGTGGCGGCGCGCAGCATGGTGGTCTTGCCGGAGCCGGATCCGCCCATGACCGCGACCACCTGCCCGGCCGCCACGGTCATGGAAATGCCCTGCAATACCGTGAAGTCCCCATATCCAAGGGAAACGTCGGCGAACTGCAGGGCGGAGCCGCGGCGGGTATCTGGGTCGGTCGGCATACGGTGGCAGGTTGGGAGAGGACGGTCCGTCCCCGCAAGCCGTGCATTGTAGCGTGCCGCTACTGGTGCTTTCCCTGGTGCGCCGTGTGGTTTTGCTGATCCTTGGCTTTAGCGCAGGGCGACCAGGAAAACCAGGGCGCCGCCGCCCAGCAGCAGGAAGGGGCTGACCCGCGTGCGCAGCAGTAGCAGGGTCGAAGCGATGGCGACAGCCCAGGCCCAGGCGCCGCCTTCCGCCGCGCGCAGGATAGTGCAGGAGGCCGCCAGGATCATGCCGGCCGCCACCGGCGCCAGGCCGGCTTCGATGGCGCGGATCCAGATGCGGCCGTTGTAGCGCTGCCACACCCGGGCCAGCGCATAGATCAGCACGGTGCTGGGCACGAAGATGGCGAAGGACGCCACCAGCGCGCCCAGGATGCCCTGGACCTGCCACCCTACCAGGGTGACCAGCAGCGAGCCCGGTCCGGGCGTGATGCGCGACAGCGCGAACAGGTCCAGGAACTGGGCGTCGTTCATCCAGCTGTAGGCCTGCACCGCCTGGCGGTGGATGTCGGCCACCACGCTTTGTCCGCCGCCCACGGTCAGGAAAGACAGCGGGGCGAACACCGTGAACAGGTCCCACAGCGCGGCGCCGCCCGTCATGATCCTTCCCCGGCCCGGCGCAGCCTCAGGTAGGCCAGCAGGATGGACAGCGGCGCCATTACGCCGACCACCCACAGCAGCGGCAATCCGGCCAGGAATACCGCGCCGAAGACCGCGACCATGATCAGGATGGGAATTGCGCCCGTGGCGGCGCGATAGGCCGCGCGCAAGCCCATCTGCAGGGACAGGCCGACCGCCGCGGCGGCGATGCCGGCCAGCACTACATGCACGGTAGGAGAATGGGACAGCTCGGCGAACAACGCGGCCAGGATGATGGCCAATGTCATCGGCGGGACGATCATGCCCAGCGCCGCCAGGCAGGCGCCGCGGCCGCCGCGCAGGCGAAAGCCTATCCATATCGACAGGTTCACCACGTTGACGCCCGGAAACGCCTGGGCCAGTGCCAGGCCGCTCAGGAATTCGGTTTCCGTAAGCCAGCGCCGCGCCTGGACGAATTCGCGCAGCATCCAGCCGCTCAGCCCGCCGCCGAAGCTGGTCAGGCCGATTTTGGCGAAAGCCGTGAAAATTTCGCCCAGGGTCGGCGCCTGGACTGGCGCGGCGACGTCGGAAGTTGCGGCGGACGGACGCACGATGATGCGGTCGATGAAGAATGAGCCGCAATCTTACCCGCGGCCAGTTGTCTTCCGACTTAACGGCATGCCCGCGCGAAAATAAATCGCGGCCTTTCCATGCGGGACATATGCGTCGCCACAATCGGCCGCGCCTGGCCAGGCGCGGCCGGGGAGGCGCGGCCGGCGAGGTCTAGAACCGGTAGCCGAAGCCGATCGTCGCGACCCAGGGATTGATGCGCGCGGTGCCGATCCGCTCGCCATCCAGCTTCACCTTGGACGAAATATCGATGTAGCGGATGTCGGCGTTCATGAACCAGCGCTCGCTGATCTTCACATCCATGCCCAGCTGCGCCGCCACGCCCCAGGAATCCTGCAGCTTCAGATCCGACCCGCTGATCGCGCCTTCGCTCTTCGTATCGAAGAAGTGGGTGTAATTGACGCCGACGCCGACATAAGGCTGCACCGTGCTGTCGGGCAGGAAGTGCCATTGCAGGCTCAAGGTGGGCGGCAATTGCTTGGTCGAGCCGATCTTGCCCAGCCCGCCGCTGCCGCGGATGTCGTGCTCGAAGGGCCAGGCGCCGAGCAGTTCGACGCCGATGTTGCGCGTGGCCATGTAGGTCAGGGTGAAGCTGGGGCGCACGCTATTGCTGACGTCCAGATCGACACCGCCGTTCAGGACACTGCCGTTATCGGACTTGGGGCGTACCTGCGTCGCACCGACCTTGAACAGCACATCGCCGGCTTCGTGCGCGTACGTGGGCAGGGCGTAGGCGGCGGCAAGCAGGGCGGCAAGGACAGCGGCGCGCGAGTGCGCGATGAGGGGGGACATGATGGCTCTCCATGTGTGTCATTTGGTGAGCCGTCAGGTTCGCCGAGTGCTACCTCCCCTGGTTTGATCTGCGTCAACGGGCGGATGGGCAAGGCGGCGCCGTCGTTACGGCGCCACATATTCCGCGCGGCTTGCTCAATCGGAGGCCAGCCTGGACTCCCACGCCTTTGCATTTTGGGCGCGGGCCAGCGCCAACGCTCGTCGCAGGATTGCCGACTTTTGCGCCCGTGGCCTGGGCTTATCCGCAAATGTCAGGGACTTGATCCTTAGGAGTTCGGCGGCGTTCCAGAGTTGTCCCGCGGCGGCATCAGCCGCCAGCCTGGTATCGATAAGCCTGGCGGCCTCCTGGGTATCCCCCTGTTCGATCATCGCGTTGGCGTAGTCGCACAAGAACACCGAATAAGCCGGGTCGAACCCACACGCCTGCAGCGTCTCCAGCGCTGATCGAAGCTCCAGGGCGGAGACGGCATGGGGATCCTGGAAGACTTGCGCCCAAAGCGCGAAAGCCGAACCATAGAGTCCCCAGAACGCCAGGCCATGGTTTCCCGCCAGCTGATTGAGCTGCTTCGATACGCGGGCGACTTCTTCGACGTCTCCAGAAAGTGCCGCCAAGGTGCAGCTGCCTTCCGCCAGCGCACAGCACAGGGTGCAGGCGTGGTCCAGTGCCATGGCCTCATCGATCGCTATCTGCCCAGCCCGGCGAGCCTTGGTCGTATTCCCCGTCAGCCACAGGATACGGGCAAGAAACGCCCAGCCTGCCACACGCTGGTCCAATCCGAACCTGAAATGGGAACCATGGCGTTCGTCGCGCGCATAGCCGTCGAGCATGGATTCGATTTCAGCCAAGGCTTCGGTGTGATTGCCAAGGAAATGCCGGGCGGTCCCGGTCAGGCGGCGTGCTGTCAGAAGGGCGGCATGGTCGCGATGTTCCAGGGCCACGGCCGCCATGTTTTCACCGTGTTCGAGGGCCCGGGCGTAGCGGCCGCTGCGAAGATGAAACAGCCATAAGCCGTAGTGGGCTTGCAGTTGCGTTTCGATGTCGTCCAATTGCAGCGCGAGATCGGCGGCTCGGGTCCAGGCCTGCCCGTTGGCCGGAACCGGGCCGCGCGACCAGGTCAACGAGGTGGCCAGCGCTGCCTGGAGCATCATCTCCCGGTTCGCCCCGATGGAAGGCACCGGCGCTTCTTCCAGCACGTTCGTAATCCTCTGGCGGCACTCGTCGTGCAGCGACAGCTGTATCCAGAATGGCGCGGAGTCGGCGAGGATACGCAGCCCCCGGTCGCGACGCCGGTCATCCGCGAACGACCAGGCAAGGGCCGACCTGATGTCGTCGATGTGGTGCTCGTATTGCCGACGCCATTGCGTCGTCGGCAAGGACATCCAATCCCGGCGGGCTTGCGCAACCAATTGCTCGACATGGCGCGCATGCTTTTCCGCCATGGCGGCCGCGCGGTCGGCAAGCTGCTCCAAGGCGTATGCCCTAAGCATGGCCAAATAGCGATAGCGAACCGGCTGGGTGCCGGTCTGCAAGGTGATCAGTGACTTTTCAACGAGACTGCTGAGCACATCGACCAGCCTGGGTGAACCTTCCGGCTTCGCGCAGACGATGTCTTCGGCCGCCGTAAGGGTGAAATCGCCGGGGAAAATAGCCAGTTCCTGGAATACCGTTTGTTCCACCGGATCAAGTAGCCGGTAGCTCCATGTCAGGGCATCTCCCAGCGTGCGGTGGCGGCCCGCGCTCCGATGTTTTTGCGCTGTCAGCAATCCGGCTGAACGGGCCAGATCCTCGGTGACCGCCGCAAGGCCCAGCGATGGCACGCGAGCCGCGGCGATTTCCAACGCCAATGGCACCCCGTCCAGGGCCCGGCATAACGCCGTCACCTGCCCGACATTGTTTTCGGTGAGCGCGAAGTGATAGTCCGCGGAAATGATGCGGCGGACAAACAGTTCAACCGCGCTGTAGTCTCTTGCATCCTGTGCGCTGATGGAATGCGGCGGCAGGGCGAGAGGGCGAAGCCGGTAGGCCTGCTCGCCATCCAGCCCCAAACGGGCCTGGCTGGTGAGCAGCACGGTCAGCCGGGAATCACATTGCAAAAGCCGCTCGATGACTGCCGCGCAGGCTGACGCGAGGTGTTCGCAGTTGTCGACCACCAGCAACGCTCTTTCCGGGTGAGACGCCGACCGTGTGTCCGTCCCGACCAGCCCCGCCAGCGCGCTGGAAATAGCGGGAGATACCGAAGCAGCGCTGCCTACCTGGGACAAGTCGACGAAGTAGACGCCATCGGGAAAGCCGGCGCTCGATTCGGACGCGGCTTCTATCGCCAAGCGGGTCTTGCCTATTCCGGCAGGACCTATGAGCGTGCACAGCGTCTGCGTAGCCAACAGCCGGTTCAATTCCAGCAGCTCGTCGATGCGGCCGATCAAGGGAGACCGGGGCCGCGGCAGGTCGACCCGTGCCTGATGCTCGCCTATCGACGCCGTCGCGGCACGGTGAGACCGCACCGAGCCGGTAAACCGATAACCGCGCCCGAACTCCGTTGCAATAAGGTCGCGGTCCTCGCCCAGTACCCGGCGCAGTGACGATACCTGCGCCTGCAAGCTGTTTTCCTCGATGACGCCCCGCGGCCATATGCGGGAAAGCAGGGCATCCTTGGATACCAGCTGGCCGGGTGTTCCTAGGAGTTGGGCCAGCACGTCCAGCGCGCGTTCTCCCACGTCCAGCCGTACGCCGTCTTTTAGCAGCAGCCGCAGATGCGGGAACAGTTGGTAGCGGCCGAAAGCCACCATATCGTCGTCGCGCGCGCCAGGACTGTGCGTCGGCGTTTCATGGCGTGTGTTCGTGCTGGCAGGCATGTCGTCACATCGCAGGGTTACCCGAGTCCATATGAATTTCAGATGTCTGAAATTCTAGACCAAGGACTTGCCGCCGGCGGTGCGTCACCATGGCGGCTCCTTTACTTTCTTTCGAACCTGGCCATGTCGCAAAAAACGGCGGGCAGCGCGGCGCGAACGCGGTCTGCTGCCTTGGAGGAACCCGCATCGGCACATCGGCTCGACGCCGCACTGCTGGCGGTGATGGCGGTGACCTGCGGTATCTTCGCGGCGAATATCTATTTCTGCCAGCCTATCCTGCAGCTGTTGCAGCAGGCATTCCCGCATGCCCTCGATCTTGTGAACCTGGTCCCGACGGCGACGCAGCTGGGTTTTGCGTGCGGCTTGTTTTTTCTGGTCCCTTTGGGAGACAGGATCGATCGGCGAACATTGATCCTCTGGCAGGGGGCGGTGCTGATCGTGGCCTTGGTATTCCTGGCCACCGCCCCGAACGCCTGGTCGCTCGTGATCGCGTCGGCGGTAGTGGGCGTTTCGGGATCGGTTTCCCAGCAGATCGTACCGTTCGCGGCAGCGCTGGCCGCCCCCGGCCGCCGTGGCCAGGTGGTCGGCATCGTGATGAGCGGTGTGCTTTGCGGGATGCTGCTGGGCAGGGCTTTCGGCGGTTTCGCCGGCGATCATTGGGGCTGGCGTGCGACATTCTGGCTGGGTGCGTCGGCGACCGCCATCGCCTGGGTGTTGCTGCTGGCCAGGCTGCCGCACAGCGAACCCCTGACCAACCATGGCTACTTCCGTCTCATGAAGTCGCTCGTCGGATTGTGGCGGGAAGAGCCTTTATTGCGCCGCGCGACGTTCATCCAGGCCGCGTTGTTCGGGGCCTTTAGCGGGCTATGGACGATCCTCGCATTGCGGCTGCACCAGGCCTTTGGCCTGGGCGCCGATGTGGCGGGCCTCATGGGCGTCGTTGGCGCGGCCGGTATCCTGATTGCCCCGCTCGCCGGCCGCGTGGCCGACCGTCGCGGACCCCATGCCGTTATCGGGCTTGGGTGCCTGCTTATGCTTCTGTCCTATCTGGTGCTCGGATTCTGGGGCGGTCTCGTTGGCGTGATCGCCGGCATCATCCTGTTGGATTTCGGCGAGCAGTCCGCGCTCATTTCCAACCAGCATGTGATGTACGCGCTTCGTCCGGAGGCCAGAAGCCGGCTGAATACCTTGTTCATGACCGGCATGTTCGTCGGTGGCGCGGCCGGTTCCTGGGGCGCAAGCATCAGTTGGCGATTGGGCGGCTGGTCTGCCGCGTGCCTGTTCGGCGGCGCATTGGCGATGCTAGGCCTTGTCGTGCACTGCTTGGGGAAGCGTGCGGAGTGGTAACGATGCTCGTGGATATTCTGCAAGGAGACCGTATGTATAAGCGGATCGCGATATTCTCGCTGGTGTTTTTCGCGACGGCTGCGCAAGCTCTAAGCCCGAGTGGTGGGGTGGTCACCCCCCAGGCGTGGAGTAATTGGATGCAGGAATCCGGGAAGAGAATCGGTGGAGAGTCGGGGTTCCGATGCCCCGACGCGCAAGTCATGGTTGCTCGTGAACATCAGGGCGATGAGAACGGCNAC
>NZ_CBCSCA010000007.1:0-187327 GCF_965137885.1 Bordetella sputigena | reverse complement strand
GGGTGGNCACCCCCCAGGCGTGGAGTAATTGGATGCAGGAATCCGGGAAGAGAATCGGTGGAGAGTCGGGGTTCCGATGCCCCGACGCGCAAGTCATGGTTGCTCGTGAACATCAGGGCGATGAGAACGGCGAAACGCGCTATCAATGTGCGACCATTGCCTACAACGGAGTCTCACTGGAACTTGGCCCGGCAAATTCGAGCGGTTGGTTGCAGGAGTCGGGAAAGGACTCAGGGGATAAGTCGCAATACGTATGTCCGCCCAACACGGTCATGGTGGGACGAGACCATCAGGGTGATGAGAATGGCAATACTCAATATTGGTGCGCGCCTGTCAACTACGAGGATGCGCCATTAGCGCTTCGGACGAAGACCGGGAGTGGCTCGATCCGGGAGTCAGGCAAGGATTCAGGTGGAACATCCTCATACTCGTGTCCCGCCAACCAGGTCATGGTCGGCCGGCGTCATCAGGGCGATGAGAACGGGTATACCTGGTATCTCTGCGCCGACATCCTGTGGGACCACACACCGCTCCTCCGCAGCCCGCCCTACCAGGGCCCCTGGATACAGGAGTCCGGCAAGAACTCCGGAGGGACGTCGAGCTTCGTCTGCCCGGCCGGCTCCGTGATTACGGGCCGCATACACAAGGGGGATGAAAACGGCAATACGATGTACCAGTGCTCGAAGCCCTGGTACCGCGGGGTACCCCCGCTGTTGCGTAATGCCGCGTGGGGCGATTGGATTCAGGAATCCGGCAAGCAGACAGGCGGCATGTCGTCATTTTCCTGTCCTGCCTCCCAGGTGATGACCGGCCGCCAACACCGGGGCGACGAGAACGGCGACACGCGCTATCAATGCGCCAGTCTCTTCGAACGGGGGTCGATGGTGGAGATCGTTCCACTTGCGTGGGGGCCGTGGCTGCAAGAGTCAGGCAAGAATACCCACGGTGAATCCTATTTCGCCTGTGGAACCAGCACGTTCATGGTCGGACGCGAGCATAAGGGCGACGAGAACGGCGAGACGCGGTATCGGTGCGCGAGTGCGTCGTTCCCGTTCAGCTCGACGCTATCGTCGGCTTACAGGCTTGCCTACGATAAAGTGGGTGATCCCGCGATTCTGGAACGCGCTTCATTCGTGTCGCGTGCGGATATGGGACTGAGCGACGATTACTTCTTGCATGTCGACGTCGGTGGCGAGGGCTTCCACACCTACGAAGGCGTCATTTCCGGTTTTGCCGGCGCCATCAATATCAATGCGCAAACCAGGGATTCACAGCCGCCCTATTACCCGATCCCATTGCTCATTCATGTCGAGGATTGGTCCACTTCGCCGCCGTACCCCTTTGCAGACGGGACGGTGAACTACGTCACCATGCAGGGCGCACCGTTGCTCGACAGCGCGGTTCCGGAGTTTGCCCGCATCCTGGCTCCGGGAGGTCAGATAGGGCTCTGGATCAATATGAGGGCCTACGAGAACGACGTGACGCGTCTGGCGAAATTGCTGCAAAGCGAGTGGAAGTACAGCTGTTCCAGCGGCAAGAAACCATGCTCGAACGCGTGCATTGACGAGTTTTACGATTCGAGCGATCTCGATTTCACCTTTCCGAAAGTCTGCATCTTCGATCGGCGGAAGCGTTGACCTGCAGGCCCGGGAAGACGAGCCTAGCGATGCGTGGCAGTTTGCGGGATTGGCGCCGCAGGCGCCAATCCCAGGCTCAACGCGGCAGGTCGCTATCGCCCATCAGGAAGGCATCGACGGCACGCGCGCATTGACGGCCTTCGCGGATCGCCCAGACCACCAGCGATTGTCCGCGCCGCATATCGCCCGCCGCGAAAACCTTCTCCACGCTGGTGCGGTAATCGTCGGTGTTGGCGCGCACGTTCCCGCGCGTGTCGCGGTCGACGCCGAACGCATCCAGCACCTGCTGGCGCGGCGCCACGAAACCCATGGCCAGCAGCACCAGATCGGCCTTGACCTCGAACTCCGAGCCTTCGACCTCGCGCATTTTCATCTGGCCGGTGGCTTCGTCCTTGACCCACTCGACGCGCGCCGCGATCAGCTTGCGCACCACGCCTTTTTCGCCCACCAGGGACTTGGTCGTCACGGCCCAATCGCGCTCGCAGCCTTCTTCATGCGAAGACGAGGTGCGCAGCTTGGCCGGCCAGTACGGCCAGGTCAGCGGCTTATTCTCGGATTCCGGCGGCTGCGGCATTAGCTCGAACTGGGTGACGGACACCGCGCCGTGCCGGTTGCTCGTGCCGACGCAATCCGAACCCGTATCGCCGCCGCCGATCACCACCACGTGCTTGCCCTTGGCCAGCGTCTGGTCGGTCAGGCGATCGCCCGCCACGGCCTTGTTCTGCTGGCGCAGGAAATCCATGGCGTAGTACACGCCCTGCAGCTCGCGGCCGGGCACCGGCAGATCGCGCGGCGTTTCCGAGCCGCCCGCCATCACCACCGCGTCGAATTCTTCGCGCAGCGACTCCGGCGTGCGGGCCGTCAGGCCATCCGCCGCGGGATCGGCGGGGTTGCCGATGTAGGTGGAGGGGCTGAATTCCACGCCTTCCGCTTCCATCTGCGAGATGCGGCGGTCGATCTGCGATTTCTCCAGCTTGAAATCCGGGATGCCGTAGCGCAGCAGGCCGCCGATGCGGTCGCTCTTTTCAAACACGGTCACCGCATGGCCGGCACGCGCCAGCTGCTGGGCGCAAGCCAGGCCGGCGGGGCCCGAACCCACGACGGCGACCTTCTTGCCCGTCTTGCGCGACGGCGGCTGCGGCACGACCCAGCCTTCTTCCCAGCCCTTGTCGATGATGGCGTGTTCGATCGACTTTATGCCCACCGCATCGTTGTTGATGTTGAGGGTACAGGCGGCTTCGCAGGGCGCCGGGCAGATGCGGCCGGTGAATTCCGGAAAGTTGTTGGTGGAGTGCAGCACGTCCAGCGCCTTGCGCCATTCCTGCCGGTACACCAGGTCATTCCAGTCCGGGATGATGTTGTTGACCGGGCAGCCGTTGTTGCAGAACGGGATGCCGCAGTCCATGCAGCGCGCGGCCTGCACCTTGGATGCGTTGTCGTCCAGGCGCACGACGAACTCGCGCCAGGTCTTCAGGCGCGCGGACGGGGCTTCATGGGCCTCGTGCAGGCGCTGGTATTCGAGAAATCCGGTGATTTTTCCCATGGTCTTTCCTTAAGCGGCCATTTTCTGCGGGTTGGCCGCGCGCCACATTTCGCCCAAGGCGCGGCGGTAGTCGGTCGGCATGACCTTGACGAACTTGCCGCGCGCCGTTTCCCAGTTGCCCAGGATGTCGCGCGCCTGGAAGCTGCCGGTATAGCGGAAGTGGTCTTCGATCAGGCGGCGCAGGATGGCTTCGTCGGTTTCCCGTTCGCCGCCGCGCTGCGCGCTGTGCCAGACGTCGATGTTGTTCAGGCTTTGCTGTTCGGCGTGCGGCAGCACGGATTCCAGCTCCACCATGGATAGGTTGCAGCGGCTGCGGAAGCTGCCGTCCGGATCCCACACGTAGGCTACGCCGCCCGACATGCCGGCGGCGAAGTTGCGGCCGGTGGCGCCGAGCACGACCACCGTGCCGCCCGTCATGTATTCGCAGCCGTGGTCGCCCGTGCCTTCCACCACCGTCGCGGCGCCGGAGTTGCGCACCGCGAAGCGTTCGCCCGCCACGCCGTTGAAGAAGGCCTCGCCCGCCAGTGCGCCGTACATGACGGTGTTGCCGGCGATGATGTGATCCGGGCCGAAGCCGCGGAAGTCGTTGGGCGAGCGCACCACGATGCGGCCGCCCGACAGGCCCTTGCCGACGTAGTCGTTGGCTTCGCCGACCAGGTCCAGGGTGATGCCGTGGGCCAGGAAGGCGCCGAAGCTCTGGCCCGCCGTGCCGTTGCACTGGATGTGGATGGTGTCGTCCGGCAGGCCTTCATGGCCGTAGCGCGAGGCCACTGCGCCGGACAGCATGGCGCCGATGGTGCGGTTGCGGTTGCGCACCGGCACGATGAAGGACACTTTTTCGCCGCGTTCCAGCGCCGGCTTGCTGCGCTCGATCAACTGGTGATCCAGCGCTCCGGCCAGGCCGTGGTCCTGCGTTTCGGTCTGGCGCACCGGGCCTTCGGACGGCGCCTGGTAGAACACGCGCGTGAAGTCCAGGCCGCGGGCCTTCCAGTGTTCGATGCCGACGCGGGTATCCAGCAGGTCGCTGCGGCCGATCAGCTCGTCGAACTTGCGGATGCCCAGCTGCGCCATGATTTCGCGCACTTCCTCGGCGACGAAGAAGAAGTAATTGACGACGTGCTCGGGCTTGCCCTGGAACTTCTTGCGCAACACCGGATCCTGCGTGGCCACGCCGACCGGGCAGGTGTTCAGATGGCATTTGCGCATCATGATGCAGCCTTCCACGACCAGCGGCGCGGTGGCGAAGCCGAATTCGTCCGCGCCCAGCAGCGCGCCGATGACGACGTCGCGGCCGGTCTTCATCTGGCCGTCGGCCTGCACGCGGATGCGGCTGCGCAGGCGGTTCAGCACCAGGGTCTGCTGGGTTTCGGCCAGGCCCAGTTCCCACGGCGTGCCGACCTGCTTGATCGACGATACCGGCGACGCGCCGGTGCCGCCGTCATGGCCGGCGATCACGACGTGATCGGCCTTGGCCTTGGCGACGCCGGCGGCCACCGTGCCCACGCCGACTTCCGACACCAGCTTGACCGAGATCGAGGAACGCGAATTGACGTTCTTCAGATCGTGGATCAGCTGCGCCAGGTCTTCGATGGAGTAGATGTCGTGGTGCGGCGGCGGCGAAATCAGGCCCACGCCGGGCACGGAATAGCGCAGCTTGGCGATGTACTCCGACACCTTGTGCCCAGGCAGCTGGCCGCCTTCGCCCGGCTTGGCGCCCTGCGCCATCTTGATCTGGATCTGGTCGGCGCTGCTCAGGTATTCGGCGCTGACGCCGAAACGGCCCGAGGCCACCTGCTTGATCTTGGAACGCAGCGAATCGCCGGCCTTCAGCGCGACGTCGGCTTCGACGCGATCGCCGCCCAGCACCGATGCCAGCGTATCGCCGTCCTTGATGCCGCTCTTGCCGTCGCGCAGCTCCGCGCGGTAGCGCCGTTCGTCCTCGCCGCCTTCGCCGGTGTTGGACTTGCCGCCGATGCGGTTCATCGCCACCGCCAGCACCGAATGCGCTTCCGTCGAGATCGAGCCCAGCGACATCGCGCCGGTGGCGAAGCGCTTGACGATGTCCTTGGCGGGCTCGACTTCTTCCAGCGGAATCGCGCGCGTCGGATCGAAGCGGAATTCGAACAGGCCGCGCAGCGTCATGTGGCGGCGGCTCTGGTCGTTGATGATCTGCGCGTATTCCTTATAGGTGCGGTAGTTGTTGGCGCGGGTGGCGTGCTGCAGCTTGGCGATGGAATCCGGCGTCCACATATGCTCTTCGCCGCGCACGCGATAGGCGTATTCACCGCCCGCGTCCAGGTCGCTGGCCAGCACCGGGTCCTGGCTGAAGGCCGCGCGATGCAGGCGCAGGGCTTCTTCCGCGACTTCGAAGATGCCGATGCCTTCGACCGTGCTGGCCGTGCCGGTGAAGTACTTCTCCACCAGCGTGCTCTGCAGGCCGACGGCTTCGAAGATCTGCGCGCCGGTGTAGGACATATAGGTCGAGATGCCCATCTTGGACATGACCTTGTTCAGGCCCTTGCCGATGGCCTTGATGTAGTTCTTGACCGCCTTTTCCGGGTCGGCCATCTTTTCCAGCGATTCCAGCGCCAGATAGGGGTGGATGGCCTCGGCGCCGTAGCCGCCCAGCAGCGCGAAATGGTGCACTTCGCGCGCCGAGCCGGTTTCCACCACCAGGCCGGTATTGGTGCGCAGGCCGGCGCGGATCAGGTGCTGGTGGATGGCGGACGTGGCCAGCAGCGCCGGAATGGCGACGCGCTCGCTGTCCACGCGGCGATCCGATACGATCAGGATGTTGTAGCCGCTGCGCACCGCGTCGACGGCGCGCGCGCACAGGGCCGCCACGCGCGCTTCGATGCCTTCACGGCCCCAGGCGGCGGGATAGGTGATGTCCAGTTCCAGGCTGCGGAACTTGTGGCCCGTGACTTGTTCGATGTCGCGGATCTGCGCCATGGCGGCGAAATCCAGCACCGGTTGCGCGACTTCCAGGCGCAGCGGCGGGTTGACGTTGTTGATGTCCAGCAGGTTGGGCTTGGGCCCGATGAAGGACACCAGCGACATCACCAGCTGTTCGCGGATGGGATCGATGGGCGGGTTGGTGACCTGCGCGAACAACTGCCGGAAGTAGTTGTAGAAGGGCTTGGGCCGGTTCGACAGCACGGCCAGCGGCGCGTCATTGCCCATGGAGCCGATGGCTTCTTCACCCGTGGTCGCCATGGGTTCCAGGATGAACTTGTAGTCTTCCTGGGTCCAGCCGAAGGCCTGCTGGCGGTCCAGCAGCGATGCGCCCGGCGCCGGCAGGCTGGCCGGCTGCTTGGGCGCGGGCAGGGATTCCAGCTTGACGCGCAGGCGCTCGATCCACTGCCGATAGGGGCGCGAGTTGGCCAGCTGCGACTTGATTTCGACGTCGTCGATGATGCGGCCCTGCTCCAGGTCGATCAGGAACATCTTGCCCGGCTGCAGGCGCCACTTCTTGACGATGCGGTTTTCCGGGATGGGCAGGGTGCCGGCTTCGGACGCCATGATGACCATGTCGTCGTCGGTGACCAGATAGCGGGCGGGACGCAGGCCGTTGCGGTCCAGCGTGGCGCCGATCTGGCGGCCATCGGTGAAGGCCACGGCGGCCGGGCCGTCCCACGGCTCCATCATGGCGGCGTGGTATTCGTAGAAGGCCCGGCGGCTTTCGTCCATCTGCGTGTGCTGCTCCCAGGCTTCCGGGATCATCATCATCATCGCGTGGGCCAGGGAATAGCCGGAATTCACCAGCAGTTCCAGGCAGTTGTCGAAGGTGGCGGTATCCGACTGGCCTTCATAGACGATGGGATACAGCTTGGGCAGATCGTCGCCCAGCACGGCGGACTGCATCATGCCTTCGCGGGCGCGCAGCCAGTTGAAGTTGCCCTTGACCGTATTGATTTCGCCGTTGTGGGCGATCATGCGGTAAGGGTGGGCCAGCGGCCAGGCCGGGAAGGTATTGGTGGAGAAGCGCTGGTGCACCAGCGCCAGGGCCGAGATCGTGCGTGTATCGGCCAGGTCGCGGTAGTAGCGGCCGACCTGGTCGGCCAGCAGCAGGCCTTTGTAGACCACGGTACGCACCGAGGCCGACGGCACGAAGTATTCCTTGCCGTGCGCCAGGCGCATGTTCTGGATGGCGTGGCTGGCGGTCTTGCGGATGACGTACAGCTTGCGCTCCAGCGCGTCGGGCACCATGACGTCGGCGCCGCGGCCGATGAACAGCTGGCGGATGACCGGCTCCAGTTCGCGCACGGCGGGCGACATGGGCATGTCGACGTCCACCGGCACGTCGCGCCAGCCCAGCACGACCTGGCCTTCGGCGCGCACCGCGCGTTCCAGTTCCTGTTCACAGGCCAGGCGCGAGGCGGTTTCCTTGGGCAGGAAGACCATGGCCACGCCATATTCCCCAGGCGGCGGCAGGGTGACACCGGCCTGGGCCAGCTCTTCGCGGTACAGCGCGTCGGGAATCTGGATCAGGATGCCGGCGCCATCGCCCATCAGCTTGTCCGCGCCCACGGCGCCCCGGTGATCCAGGTTTTCCAGGATCTTCAGGCCTTGCTGGATGATGGCGTGGCTTTTCCGCCCCTTGATATGGGCGACGAAGCCCACGCCGCAGGCGTCGTGTTCATTGCGCGGGTCGTAGAGACCTTGAGCGGGCGGCAAGCCGATGCGCGTGGCGTCGATGGGACGTGCCGGCGCGGGGCGACAGGCGTCGGAAGGGGTCGGGACGGTCATGATGCGCTCCAGGACGGGGGCGGCTGAAAAAGAGGGTTGCCACATTTTGTTGCGGCGCAAACCGCGACGATACAGGGCGCCGGTTTGCCTCGCAAGAAAAACAAAAGGGGATTGTCCCCATTAATATGGGGGCGTCGCCACGCCCTCATTTAATCGGTGACGCATAGATCGAGTGCGTGGGATGGACATCAGGCGTAACGAGGTTCGCCGGAGCGCTCGGTTTTTTAGGCCGGATCCCGGATCTAATTACGGACGTGATCGCGGACCGGTCGAGGCTCGATCGGTGTTTGTTGAGGCTGGGTTCGCGCCGCGGGCCCGGCGCGCGCGGGCCGCGGATCCTGTTTCAGGACCCGGTGGACTCCGTTTCGGCGGGCGGCGGAACCGGCTTCTTGCGCGGCCGTCCGCGCTGTCCCGGCGTCACCCGGCGGCTGGCGGTATGGGCCAGCATGGCGATGAACTCGCTGCCGCCCAGCGCCCATTGGCCCTGGACGGCCTGGTCGATACGCTGGATCTGTTCCCGCGTCAGCCCCTCCTGCAGGCGCTTGCGGTAGTTGGCCTGCCGGTCGAAGGGCGTGTTCCCGCATGACCAGTAATCGGCGTGATCGGACATCCAGCTCGCCTGCGGCTGGCCGGAGCCGGTATGCCCGGCGGCGGAGGACCAGGGCCACAGCTCAGGATCATGGGTCGCCCCGCTGCGCACGGGGCAAGTTTCAAGCCAGACCAGGGCCGGCAGCACCCAGGCGCCCGGCTCGACCAGCGCCGACCGATAGCGGCCGGCGAACACGCGGCCCCCGCGCAGGCGGGCGGCCAGATTGCGTCCCAGCGTCTGCATCAGCCGCGGCAGACCTTCCCCATCGACCGGAGTCGCCAGCAGCAGGATGCGATCCGTCGCCAGTACCCAGCCGTGCAGCGCCACGCGATTGCGGGTCGCGGTTTCCCCCAGCCAGGCCGCCACCTGGTTCAGTGTGTCGGCCGGCGCGGGTTGCGATGGCGCCGCCAGGGGATTGATGAAGTTGGCCTGCACGAGTTGCGGCAGTCCGGGGGCGTACAGTCGGGGCAGGCGAGCCATAGGGATGTCAGGACCGAGACATGCAGGGGACGGGGCGTCCGCGCAGGAAAATAAATGGTACCGCGTAAACGCCCCCGTGCAACAGTAAGGTTACCCCGGTAGAGCGCGCCGTAACATCATGGCCGCCCATCCCGGCGGCCGCCCGCGCGTTAACATTCCCGGATCGATACCGTACAGCCTGGAGCAATCATGAAGACCAAAGCCGCCATCGCCTGGAAAGCCGGCGCCCCCCTGACCATCGAGGACGTCGACCTGGAAGGCCCCAAGGCGGGCGAGGTCCTGGTCGAGATCAAGGCGACGGGCATCTGCCATACCGATTACTACACCCTTTCCGGCGCCGATCCGGAGGGCCTGTTCCCCGCCATACTCGGGCACGAGGGCGCGGGCGTGGTGCTGGAAACCGGCCCCGGCGTGACCAGCCTGAAAGCCGGTGACCACGTGATCCCTCTGTACACGCCGGAATGCCGGCAGTGCAAGTTCTGCCTGTCCCGTAAAACCAATCTGTGCCAGGCCATCCGCACCACCCAGGGCAAGGGCCTGATGCCGGACGGCACGTCGCGCTTTTCGATCGGCGGCAAGCCCATCCATCACTATATGGGTACGTCGACCTTCGCCAACCACATCGTAGTGCCGGAAATCGCGCTGGCCAAAATCCGCGACGACGCGCCCTTCGACAAGGTCTGCTACATCGGCTGCGGCGTCACGACCGGCGTGGGCGCGGTGGTCTATACGGCCAAGGTGGAAGCTGGCGCCAACGTCGTGGTCTTCGGCCTGGGCGGCATCGGGCTCAACGTGATCCAGGGCGCGAAAATGGTGGGCGCGGACAAGATCATCGGCGTCGACATCAACCCGCGCCGCGAAGCGCTGGCGCGCAAGTTCGGCATGACCCACTTCGTCAACCCCTCGGAAGTCGACAACGTCGTCGACCACCTGATCCAGCTGACCGACGGCGGCGCCGACTATTCCTTCGAATGCGTCGGCAACCCCAAGCTGATGCGGCAGGCGCTGGAGTGCTGCCACAAGGGCTGGGGCAAATCCATCATCATCGGCGTCGCGGCCGCCGGCGAGGAAATCGCCACCCGGCCGTTCCAGCTGGTCACCGGTCGCGAATGGAAAGGCTCGGCCTTCGGCGGCGCCCGCGGCCGCACCGACGTGCCGAAGATCGTCGACTGGTATATGGAAGGCAAGCTCAATATCGACGACCTGATCACCCATACGCTGCCGCTGGAAAAGATCAATGACGGCTTTGACCTGATGAAGCGCGGCGAGTCCATCCGCTCCGTGGTGCTCTACTGATGTCCGGGCTCGAAATCCTGGCGCAGCAGCGTTGTTTCGACGGCTGGCAACGCGTCTACCGGCATGCGTCCGCCGTCATCGGCCTGCCGATGCGGTTTTCCGTCTATGCACCGCCGCAGGCGGAACGCGGCCCGGTGCCCGCCTTGTTCTACCTGGCGGGCCTGGAGTGCAACGAAGAAACCTTCATGATCAAGGCGGGCGCCCAGCGTTGGGCCGCGCGACATGGCGTGATGCTGATCGCGCCCGATACCAGCCCCCGCGGGGCCGGCGTGCCGGGCGAGGACCAGGACTGGGATCTGGGCACCGGCGCGGGCTTCTACCTGGACGCCACCCAGGCGCCCTGGCGCGAACGCTATCGCATGGAAAGCTATATCACCCAGGAACTTTACGGCCTGGCCGCCAGCCAGTTGGGCGCCGCGGCCGGACGTATCGGTATCTTCGGGCATTCCATGGGCGGCCACGGGGCTTTGGTGTTGGCCTTGCGGCATCCTGGCCTGTTCCGCTCGGTGTCGGCCTTCGCGCCCATCGCCGCGCCCAGCCGCTGTCCTTGGGGCGAGAAGGCCTTCTCCCATTATCTGGGGCCGGACAGGACGGCGTGGGCCGCCTATGACGCCACCGAGCTCATGACGTCGCTGCGGACGCCCTACCCCGCCGGCATCCTGATAGACCAGGGGCTGGCCGACCGTTTCCTGGATCAGCAGCTGTATCCGCAGGCCTTCGAAGCGGCTTGCGGCCAGGCTGCCCAGCCGCTGACCCTGCGCAGGCATCAGCATTACGACCACGGCTATTACTTCATCCAGAGCTTCATGGAAGACCACATTCGCTTCCATGCCGAACAGCTGGCGGCCGCCTCCGCGCAGTAGCGCGGCCGCGGCTGGTCCCGCGGTCGCGCCCGCGCGGGGCGGCCCAGCCGTGCGATAGGGGGCCGCGCGGGCCTTGCCCCGGCACGGATCGGGGTCCGGGCGGCGGGGCAGCGGCTTCCGAGAGGGCTTGACGCCTTCTATATACTGGAACTGTGTCCGAGTTTCCGCGAGGATCGTTTTGATCGAAGGCGTCGCCCCGTCCGTATGGATCGCCGTGGCCACCATTGCCGCTTTGCTGCTCGGCTTTGGCTTGTTCCTGGGCAAAGGCGGGCCGCGCGACGCGCGCGGCCGTCGCCAGTTCCGCCTGCGGCCGATACGGCGGCTGTTCGGCCTGCTGCTGCTCGCCCTGGCCTGCGTGTCGGGCATGCTGGCCGCCACGCTGTACCAGTTCCTGCGGCTGACCTCCGACGAGCCGGTTGCCTTATTGGTGTTGCGCGAACAAGCGCCGCGCCAGTTCGTCGCCACGGCGGAATTGCCGGGCAAGGCCGCGGAGGACTTCGTGCTGCGCGGCGACGAATGGCAGATCGATGCCCGTATGGTGCGCTGGCGCCTGCCGGCGCTGCTGGCGGGGGTCCCGCCGCTGTACCGGCTGGAGCGCCTGTCCGGCCGTTACGCCGACCCCGCGGCGGATCAGTCCGAGCCGCGCACGGTTTATGCGCTGGGCCCGGTGGGCATGCCGGACCTGGCCAGGCTGAAACAGCGTTTTCCGGGCTGGCTGCCCTTCGTGGACGTGCAGTACGGCAGCGCAGCCTATATGCCGATGTTCGACGGCGCCCGCTACCGGGTTTTCGTCGACCCCAGGGGCGCGTTGTTCATCCGTCCTGATAACGCCGCCACCGCCGAGGCGCTGAAGCAGCGCGGCTGGTAAGTGCCCGCGGGCCTTGCCGCCAAGGTGCGTTTGCACTGCCTCCGGGGCATGGAATGAGTGAACTTCCCGGGCCGTTGAAGGTCGAATTAGCACTCTCCTTTTCAGAGTGCTAACATCACCCAATGCGTTCTACCACTAGCCGTTTCCTGGAGCAAAACACCATGAAACAACCGAGATCCTCGTTGGCCGTACCCGCCAATGCCCTTACGCTGGCCATCGCCAATCCAGGCGCGCTGGGGACGATCGACGCATATATCTCCGCGGTGAACCGCCTGCCGGTTCTGACGGCGGATCAGGAAAGCGCCCTGGGCCGCCGTCTGCGCGACTCGGGCGATCTGGACGCCGCCCGCGAGCTGGTGCTGTCGCACCTGCGCCTGGTCGTGTCCATCGCGCGCCAGTACCTGGGGTACGGGCTGCCCCATGCCGACCTGATCCAGGAAGGCAATGTCGGACTGATGAAGGCCGTCAAGCGTTTCGATCCCGAACGCGGCGTACGGCTGGTCTCGTTCGCCGTGCACTGGATCAAAGCGGAAATCCATGAGTACATCGTGCGCAACTGGCGGCTGGTAAAGGTCGCCACGACCAAGGCGCAGCGCAAGCTGTTCTTCAATCTGCGCAGCATGCGTCCCGATGGCAAAACGCTGGATTCGGAGCAGGTCGACGAAATCGCCCGCGAACTGAACGTGCGTCCGGAAGACGTCAGCGAAATGGAAGTACGCCTTTCCGGCCGCGACATGGCGCTGGAAGCCCAGGACGACGACGATGATGCCTATGCGCCCATCGCCTATCTGTCCGACGAGGGCCGCCAGGAGCCGACGCGCGTACTTGAACGCAAGGCGCATGACGAATTGCAGAGCACCGGCCTGCATGGTGCGCTGGAGGCGCTGGATCCGCGTTCTCGCCACATCGTCGAGGCCCGTTGGCTGCAGGACGATGGCGGCGCCACCCTGCACGAGCTGGCGCAGGAGTACGGCATTTCGGCCGAGCGCGTTCGCCAGATCGAAGCCGCCGCGCTGAAAAAGATGCGCGGCAGCCTGCAGCCCGCGTAAGCCGGCTGTTGCGCCGGCCGCTGCGCCATGGCGCGGCGCCCGGCTCCGGGCGGGCGCGGGACACCTCCATTCCCCATGGGGCCGCGCCCGGAAGCGCCGGACGCTTTCCGGCCACACGGAGCGGGAAGGTCTTGGCGGATGTTACGTATTGATGCATCTCGCCGCGGGATTTCCCCAATGCGGGCGAAACTTTCTCATGGCTCCCCAGCCTAACCCCATGTAGACCGCGTGCCCGGAGCCCTCCGGGCCTGTTGTCTTCTCACCTGTCTCGGCTTCTCCTCTTTCCCCTCCCCTATGAGACAGGTGTTTGGCGGGGCACCCCAAGCGGTGCCCCGTTTTTTATGCCCGGCGTCCGGGCGGGGCTGGGGATCAGGCGCTGCCGGCTACCCCCGCCGAGGCATCCGCCGTATCCGGGGTGACCTCATCCCCCACGGGCGCCGGCACGTCCTCCGATTCGTTCCATTCTTGCAGCAGCGCGCGCCACAGCGCCGCGTCCAGCCGGCGTACGCCGGTGGCGATGGAACCGTCGGGATACAGCTTGAGCCAGCGATAGCCCGGTGGCTGTGGGTCCAGCCGGTGCCGGCCGTCGCGGATGGCGAACTGGAAGCAGGTGGATGGCGTCGCCAGCATGCGCACATTGCCGCGCCGGCGGTCGAAATCCTGATGCACGTGGCCCCATAGCAGGATGCGCGCGTTGCCCCAGCGCGTCAGATGGCGGAACAGCTCCGCGGCGTTGTCCAGCATCATGGGATCGCGCCAGTCCGCGCTGACCTGTACCGCGTTGTGATGCATCGCGACCAGGGCCGGCCGGCCCCGCGCCGTGCCCAGGGCATGGTCGAGCAATTCGAACTGATCCCGCTCCAGATGGCCGGCATTGGAACCGTCGGCATGCGAGTCCAGCATGACGATACGCCACGGGCCGAGATCGTTGACCGGCTCCGTCCAGACGCCCAGTGCCCGTTGCAGCGCGGCCGGCGCGTCGTGGTTGCCCGGCAGGCAGCGCACGGGCATGCCGAGCGGGGCCACCGCGTCGGCGAAGCGATGGTAGGACATTTCGCTGCCATCCTGGGACAGGTCGCCGGTGGCCAGCAGCAGATCGGCGTCGCCGTGGTCGCGACGGATGGCCGCCACGACCGCCCGCAGGCTGGCATCCGTGTTCACGCCCAGCATGACCGCGGGCGCGGCGTAAAGATGCGGGTCGGTCAACTGCACCACCAGGACGGGCGCGCCGTCGGCGTGTGCCGTGTGTGCGGGGTTTCCGGGGGTTCCGGCGTTTTCGGCGCCCGCCGGCGACGGGATGGAAAGCTTGGGGATGGTATGCAACGGCGGCTCCGATGAATGCGCATCCATGGCGCCGGCCTGCGGCGCGCGTCGTCGGCGGATGCCAGCCGCGATGATGCGAACCTTGCCACGTTAGCGAAATTACGCGGCGCCGGGCATCCACCAAATCGTGCGGGCCGTAACGAAACGTGCGCCTCCTGAAAACCAGCTATCCTTCCCGGTGAATGCGCACTAGCCCAGGGGAAAAAAATTAGATGGATGTAGGTTTGCTGGTTTTCGGCCTGGCCGCCCTGCTCACGCTGGTCTGCTTCATGCCACCGCTGGCTGGACGGCTGAAGCTGCCCTACTCGGTGCTGCTCGCCATCGTCGGCTGTCTGCTCGGCATCGTGATTCATATCCATGGCTGGGCGCCGCCGGTGCTGGCCGGCATGCTGGATTCCCTGGAAAAGTTCGAGATTTCCTCGGAAACTTTCCTTACCGTTTTCCTGCCCGTCCTCCTTTTCGAAACGGCGCTGTCGATGAACGTCAGGCGCCTGATGGACGACATCGGGCCCATCCTGATGATGGCCATCGTCGCGGTCTTCCTGTCTACGGTGGTGGTCGGTATTACGCTGAACGGCCTGTCTTCGTATGGCCTGGTGGTCTGCCTGCTGCTGGGCGCCATCGTCGCGACCACCGATCCGGCCGCGGTCGTCGGCATCTTTCGCGAGGTCGGCGCGCCCAAGCGCCTGACCACCCTGGTGGAAGGGGAAAGCCTGTTCAACGATGCCGCGTCGATCGCCTTGTACTCCGTGCTGGTGGGGGTGCTGGCGGGGCATAGCGAGATGTCGGCGGGCCGCGTGTTGGTTGACTTCGTTATCAGCTTCCTGGGCGGTGGCCTGGCCGGCTATGCCATGGGACGCGGGGCTTGCATGCTGTTTGGCGTGCTGCGCGGCTTTCCGACGGCCGAAATCACCCTGACGCTGACGCTGGCCTATCTGACTTTCTATGTCTGCGACCACTATCTGCACGTGTCGGGCGTGGTCGCCACCGTGATCGCCGGCCTGGTGGTCGGATCCGCCGGCCGCACCCGCATGGCGCCGACCACCTTCGAACACCTGACCAGTGCGTGGGAGCAATTCGGCTTCTGGGCCAATTCGCTCATCTTCCTGTTCGCCGCCATGCTGATCCCGCGGCTCATGGCCGATGCCACGCTGATGGATGTCGCCCTGATCCTGGTTCTGTTCGTCGCGGCCCTGGCCGCCCGGGCGGTGGCCGTGTTCGGCCTGTTGCCCCTGCTGCGGCTGACCCGCTTCGGCACGCGGGTGAACCGCGCCTATAAGACGGTGATGCTGTGGGGCGGCTTGCGCGGCGCCGTATCGCTGGCGTTGGCGCTGGCGGTGACCGAGCGCAGCGACGTGCCCTACGACGCACGCCAGTTCGTCGCGGTGGCCACCACCGGCTTCGTGCTGATGACCTTGTTCATCAACGGCATCAGCCTGCGGCCGCTGATCCGCATGCTGCGCCTGAACGAGCTGTCGCGGCACGAGGCGACGCTACGCGATCAGGCATTGGCGGTGGCGCTGGGCGATCTGCAGGAGAAAACCGACGAGGTCGCCGCCACGGAACACATCGGGCCGGAGGTGCGCGAACGCATCCACGCGGTGTTCGAGCGCACACTGGAGCAGTTGCGCGATGCCGAGGTGCGCCACATGAGCGTGGCCGAACGCGTGGACATCGGTCTGGCGACGCTGGCGCGGCGCGAAGAGGAAATGTTCTTCGACATTCTCAAGGCGCAGATCGTCGATTGGCGCCTGGCCGAGTCCCTGCTCGCGCGCGCCGAGCGCCTGGAGGACGCCGTGCGCGCGGGCGGCGTCAGTGGTTTCGAGAACGCCATCGCGGCCGACGTGCGCTATTCCCGCTCGTTCCGCGCGGCGCTGCGCCTGCATTACCTGTTCGGCTTCCAGCGCTGGCTGGCGCGCGAGCTGGCGCAGCGCTTCGCCGCCCTGATGTGCAAGCGCTCGGTGGCGCAGCGGGTGATCCTGTTCGCCGGCCAGCAGTTGAAGGTCATGCTGGGCGAGGAAGCCACCCAGCGCATCGTGGTGGCGCATCAGCGCCGCCTGGATGCGATCGAGAACGCGCTGCAGGCGCTCAACCTGCAATACCCTTCGTATGCCTTGTGGCTGCAGGAAAGCTATCTGGGCCGGGTGGCCAGGCAGCTGGAACGCATGCGCTATCGCGACATGCTGGATCAGTTCCTGATCAGCGGCGAAGTCTATGCCGACCTGACACGCCAGCTGGAACATCGCTGGGCGCACATCGACAAGCATCCGCCGCTGGATATCGAATTGAGCGCGGCGGAACTGATCAAGCGGGTGCCGCTGTTCGAGAACCTGAGCGCGGATTCGTTGCGGGCGATCTCGCGGCTATTGCGGCCGCGGCTGGCGCTGCCGGACCAGCATGTGTTGAAGGACCGGGCCGGCGAGGAGATGTGCTTCGTCGCGTCGGGCGCCGTGGCGGTGCATCTGCCGGACAACACCACGGTCGAACTCGGCAGCGGGGAGTTCTTCGGCGAGCTGGCGCTGTTGGGCGAACAGGCGCTGGTGCCTGACGTGACTTCGCTGGGCTACAGCAAACTATTGATGATGTCGGCCCGGGACTTCCGCGCCTTGCTGGCGCATGACGCCGATCTGCGCGAGCGCATCGAGAAAGTGGCCAGGCAGCGCCTGCGGGCGATCGAAGTGTGGAAGCAGTTCTCCGCGGCGCCTCCGCCGACCGCCACTTGAGCCTGCCGGCGGCAAGCCCCCCGGGCTAGGTGGTTTCCCGCCGCACCAGGCGGAATCCCAGGTCCAGGTGGCGTTGCGGATTGGGCCGCCCTTCCAGCGCATTCATCAGGAGGGTGGCGGCCGATCGGCCGATTTCGTAGCGCGGCGTGGCGATCGTGGAAAGCGGCGGTGTGGTCCAGGCAGTGCCTGTCAGGTCGTGGAAGCCGATCAGCCCCATCCGGCCGGGTACATCGATGCCCAGGCGGCCGCATTGAAACACCGCCCCCTGAGCCAGGTCGTCGTTGCAGAAAAATATTCCGTCGCATTCCGGGTGTTCGCGCAGCATGGCTTCCAGCAGCTCGGCGCCCAGTCCCAGTGACGACTTGCTGGGCGTCATGATCTCCAGCGCGGGATCATGCAGGCCCGCGTCGCGCAACGCCTGCCGGCAACCTTCGCAGCGGCGCAGCGAACGCGGATCCAGCTGCGCCCCGATGATGCCGATATGGCGGTAGCCGCGTTCCACCAGATGATGGCCCGCGGCATAACCGGAATCGAACTGCGAAAACCCCACGCTGAGCCCGCGCTCGCCTTCCAGCGTTTCTATCGTATGGACGGTCGGGATCTTCAAGGACTCCAGCAGCTTCCACACGCCGGGTCGATGATCGACGCCTGTCAGGATCAGGCCATCCGGGGAGTGCTGCAGATACGTACGCAGCAGCGCTTCTTCCGCCTCCGCGGAATAGCCGGTCAGGCCGATATGCATGTGGTGCGCGTGGGCGTCCAGGACTTCCTTGATGCCCACCAGGATGTCGACGAACACGACGTTGCTCAATGACGGGATCAGGACGACCACCGTGCGCGAACGCGCGGACGCCAGCGCGCTGGCGGCATGGTTCCGGACGTAGCCCAGCCGGTCGCAGGCTTCCTGGATTCTGGCCCGCAGCGCCGGCTGCACTTTGTCCGGCGTACGCAGCGCGCGCGATACCGTGATGGCGCTGACGCCGGTGGCCCGTGCGACGTCCGCCATGGTGACGCCTTGCTGGCGCGAACTGCGAGACTTGCGGACCGTCATGGCTGGGGCTGTCGCAAAAAAACCGTAGTCTGACCCAAAGGCGGCCTTGGTACAAACCCGGACAGGCATGGGAAGGGGTTGGCAGCCCGTGCATGATAGCGCTAACATTCACGGCCGCATCGAATGCAACGCAAAAAATCTGGAGACAACGATGCCAACCTTTCCTTCGGCCGGGAGCGGGCGCAATCCGCTTGGCCGTGCCCTGGACCTCGTATTCCGCATCCAGACCGCGCTCATGGCGGCGTGCCTGGTCGTCATGGTCGTCCTGCTGTTCGGCAACGTCGCGCTGCGCTACCTGTTCAACTCCGGCATCAACGTGTCCGATGAATTGTCGCGCCTGGCCTTCGTCTGGCTCATCTTCATCGGCTCGGTCCTGGCGATGCGCAGCCACACCCATATGGGCGTGACCATGCTGGTGGAGCGCTTCGGGCGGGGCGCGCGCCGCGTCACGCACCTGTTCTGTCAACTGCTGGTGCTGGGTGTGCTGTGCATGTTGATCAAGGGAAGCTGGGACCAGACGCTGATCGGCATGGCGACCCTGTTGCCTGTTACCGGGCTGCCGGCCGGCATCTTCAACCTGGCCTGCCTGTACGCGGCGGTCGCCATGGCCCTGCTGACGCTGGCCGACATCGTGTTGACGCTGGGCGGCGCCGAACCGGCCCTGGACGCCAGCGCCGTCGATCCGCTCAGCTGACACGCCGGGCCATGTCTTCCGTTCCGCAACGCCCGGGACCGGCGTGGCCGGCGGCGCGGCCACGCGCCACCCGTATCGCGGTCCTGGCCATTCCTCTTCGTCCGACGCCATGATTCTTTCCGTATTCCTGATCGTGCTGCTGGGCCTGCTCGCGCTGGGCATGCCGATCGCGTTCGCGCTGATGATCAGCGCCGTGCCGATGATGTTCCAGCTGGACTTCGTCGACCCGCAGATCCTGGCGCAGAACATGCTCGGCGGCGCCAACAGCTTCACGCTGATGGCCGTGCCGCTGTTCATGCTGGCCGGCGAGCTGATGAACGAAGGCGGGATCTCGCGCCGCATCGTCAACCTGGCCGCCATGTTCGTCGGCCATATACGCGGCGGGCTGGGCTACGTGGCCATCTTCGCCAGCGTGCTGCTGGCGGCCTTGTCCGGGTCGGCGGTGGCGGACGCGGCGGCGCTGGGATCGCTGCTGATCCCCATGCTGCGGGAAAAGGGCTACGAGGCGGGCGATGCCGCCGGCCTGATCTCGGCGGGCGGCATCATCGCGCCGATCATCCCGCCGTCGATCTCCTTCATCATCTACGGCGTGGCGACCAATGTGTCGATCACGAAGCTGTTCTTCGCCGGCATCGCGCCCGGCCTGCTGATGGCGCTGACGCTGGTGGCGGTATGGTCCTGGACCGCGCGGCGCAGCGGCGGCCATGTGCTGCCCACGCCGCGCCAGCCCTGGGGCGCGCGCATGCGTGCGCTGCGTGAATCCTTGTGGGCGCTGTTCCTGCCCGTGATCATCATCGGCGGCCTGCGCGGCGGCATCTTCACGCCCACCGAGGCCGCCGTGGTGGCGGCCGTCTACGCGCTGCTGATCAGCCTGTTCGTGTATCGCGAACTGCGCTTCAAGGATCTCGGCCCTATCTTCGTCCGCGCCGCCAGCACCACCGCCATCGTCATGTTCCTGGTCGCCGCCGCCATGGTGTCTTCCTACATGATCACGTTGGCCGATATGCCGCAGGACCTGGTGGCCCTGCTGGAGCCCTTGCTCGACCATCCCAAATGGCTGATGTTCGCGATGCTGATCGTGCTGACGCTGGTCGGCACCGCGATGGACCTGACGCCGACCATCCTGATCCTGGCGCCGGTGCTGATGCCGGTCGTCACCAAGGCCGGCATCGACCCGGTGTATTTCGGTGTGATGTTCGTCATGGTCGGCTGCGTGGGGTTGCTGACGCCGCCGGTCGGCACCGTGCTGAACGTCGTGGCCGGTGTCGCCCGCATCCGCATGGAAACCATTATCCGCGGCGCGTGGCGCTACGTCGTCGCCTATACCCTGCTACTACTGTTGATGGTGATCTTTCCGGAATTGATCACCGTGCCAGCGAAGTGGATTCATTAGAGGCCCGCCAACGTCGACAGGCCCTGAACCAGGAAGTGACCACCCTCGGGAGACAACCATGTTCACCACCATGAAGAAACTGGCCATCGCCTTGGCCGCCGTATCCCTGTGCGGCGCCGCGGGCGTGGCCCAGGCGCAGGATGTGAAGACGCGCATCATCCGTTTCGGCTACGGCCTGAACGAAGAGAGCGTGCAGGGCCGAGCGGCGCGCTATCTGGCCGAAGAACTGGGCAAGATCAGCGGCGGCAAGCTGAAGATGCGGACCTACGGTTCGGCCAACCTCGGTTCGGACGAACAGATGCAGGCCGCCCTGGTGGGCGGCGCGCAGGAAATGATGGTGGGGTCCACCGCGCCGCTGGCCACCATGGTCAAGGAATTCGGCGTGTACGACCTGCCTTTCCTGTTCAATGACGAAAAAGAAGCGGATGCGGTGCTGGACGGCCCCTTCGGCGAAAAACTCCTGAAAATGCTGGACGCCAAGGGGCTGGTCGGCCTGGTGTATTGGGAAAACGGTTTCCGCAACGTGACGAATTCCAAGCATCCCATCGCCAAGGCGGAGGACATGCAGGGCATCAAGCTGCGCGTGATGCAGAACCAGATCGCGCTGGGCGTCTTCGGCGCGCTGGGCGCCAATGCGGTGCCCATGCCGTTCTCCGAATTGTTCACCGCGCTGGAAACGCGCACGGTGGATGGCCAGGAGAATCCCGTCACCACGATTCAGAGCAGCAAGTTCTACGAAGTGCAGCCCTATCTGAGCATGACGCGTCACGTCTATACGCCCTGGGTGGTGATGGCGTCGAAGAAATGGTGGGACACGCTGTCGCCGGACGAGCAGAAGCTGATCCGCCAGGCCGCCGCGTCGTCGCGCGATTTCGAACGCAAGGACAGCCGTGCGGATTCCAACAAGGCGATGACCGTGTTGAAAGACTCCGGCATGAAGATCAACACCGTGTCCCCGGAAGAACTGCAGCGCCTGCGCGAGAAGGCCCAGCCGGTGGTCGACAAGTACACGCAGGACCTGGGTCCGGACCTGGTCAAGCAGCTGCAGGATGAGATCAACAAGGTCCGCAAGGGCTGAAGCACGCAAGCTGGCCGGGATCCGGTCCGGACCCGGCCGCACGCAATACCGCCGCGAGAAACACCATGTCAGAAGCTCCCCGCCGTTTACGCAGCCAGAAATGGTTCGACGATCCCACCCACGCCGACATGACGGCGATCTATGTCGAGCGCTACCTGAACTATGGCTTGACGCGCGCCGAGCTGCAGTCCGGCCGGCCCATCATCGGCATTGCGCAGACCGGCAATGACCTGGCGCCGTGCAACCGGCACCATCTGGAGCTGTCGCAGCGTACCAAGGCGGCGATCCGCGATGCCGGCGGGATACCCATGGAGTTTCCCGTGCATCCGCTGGCCGAACAGGGCCGCCGTCCGACGGCGGCCCTGGACCGCAACCTGGCCTATCTGGGCCTGGTGGAGATCCTGCACGGTTATCCGCTGGACGGGGTCGTCCTGACCACCGGTTGCGACAAGACCACGCCGGCCTGCCTGATGGCCGCCGCCACGGTCGATATTCCCGCCATCGTGCTGTCCGGCGGTCCCATGCTGGACGGCTGGCACGAAGGCAAGCGCGTGGGTTCGGGCACGGTGATCTGGCACGCGCGCAATCTGATGGCCGCCGGCAAGATCGACTACGAAGGCTTCATGACGCTGGCGACGGCATCGTCGCCGTCGGTGGGCCATTGCAATACGATGGGCACGGCGCTGTCCATGAACTCGCTGGCCGAAGCGCTGGGCATGTCGTTGCCGACCTGCGCCAGCATTCCCGCGCCGTATCGCGAGCGCGGCCAGATGGCCTATGCCACCGGCCTGCGCATCGTCGAGATGGTGCGCGAGGACCTGCGGCCTTCGCGCATCCTGACCCGGCAGGCTTTCGAGAACGCGATCGTCGTGGCATCCGCCCTGGGGGCCTCGAGCAACTGCCCGCCCCACCTGATCGCCATCGCGCGGCACATGGGCGTGGAGCTGTCGCTGGAAGATTGGCAGCGCCTGGGCGAAGACGTGCCGCTATTGGTCAATTGCGTACCCGCCGGCGAATACCTGGGCGAAAACTTCCACCGCGCGGGCGGCGTGCCGGCCGTGCAGCACGAGTTGCTGGCGGCGGGACGGCTGCATGGCGATTGCCTGACCGTATCCGGCAGGACGGTGGCGCAGATCGCCGGCAACGCCGCCACCACCGATCGCGACGTCATTCGTACCTGCGACACGCCGCTCAAGCAGCGCGCGGGTTTCATCGTGCTGTCGGGCAATTTCTTCGACAGCGCCATCATGAAAATGTCGGTGGTCGGCGAAGACTTCCGCAAGGCCTATCTATCCAAGCCCGGCGACGAGAATGCCTTCGAGACGCGAGCCGTCGTGTTCGACGGTCCGGAGGACTATCACGCGCGCATCGACGATCCCGAGCTACGGATCGACGAACATTGCATGCTGGTCATACGCGGCGCCGGCCCGATCGGCTATCCCGGCGGCGCGGAGGTCGTGAACATGGCCCCGCCGGCCCGGCTGATCCAGCAAGGCATCGAATCGCTGCCCTGCATGGGCGACGGCCGCCAGAGCGGTACGTCGGCAAGCCCCTCCATCCTGAACATGTCGCCCGAGGCCGCGGCCGGCGGCGGCCTGGCGCTGCTGCGCACGGGCGATCGCATCCGCGTCGATCTGACCGCCCGCACCGTCACGCTGCAAGTCGATGCCGCCGAACTCGAGGCGCGCCGCAGCGAAGCGCCCGCTTTCCAGATCCCGCCGCCGCAGACGCCCTGGCAGGAAATCTTCCGCGGAATGACCGGTCAGCTGTCCACCGGCATGTGCCTGGAACCGGCAACCCTGTACCTGAAGGTGGTGGAGCAGCGCGGCGATCCTCGCCATTCGCACTGAGTCCCTGCGTCTGGCGCCGAATGCCCCTGGGATCCGAACGCATCCCCGCTGGCCGGCATGACGCAGGGCCAGGCCATGGCGGTGATGACGGACCTGCTGGCTCGACGAGGCGGCTTCGGCGAGCGTGACCGCGATGCCGGCCGGCTGCATGGGGGCGACGACATATTGCTCCTTCCTCCGATCCGATTCGGCTTCCAAGGGCTGTCGGCCTGGCCTGGCGATGGAACGCGCGCGCAGGCGCGGCCACCGTCATCAGCGTTCCGCCGCTGCGCGCGCGGGGCGCTTATACGAGAACCTTGCCAGGCGTATTTCCATGTTCAGTCTCAGCAATATCAAAATCCCGCAACTCGAACCTTCGGCCATCTGGTATGACACGCCGGCAACCGCCGCCGGGCATGAGCACGAAGTCAACGTGGACGACCCGCTGCTCGATGATGATTTCCCCGGATGCCGGACGTTCGTGCATGCCGTGCAGGCGGAAAGGGTGCGCGACAGCGACTATTCCCGCCTCTTCCGCCCGGTGCTGTTGCCTTGCCATATCGCCTTTGCGGGCGCGGACGACGACATGCGGCAATTGCACGAGGCCGCTGTGGCCTGGAACGCCACGGACATGTTCCTGGCAGGGGCGGATAACGCGTTGACGCGGCTGCCGATGAGCGGCCAATGCCGCAAGGTGCGAGTCCGGGGCGTGGGCATGGTGCCCCTGCCGGAGCGGGTTGAAGGCCCCGTGCCGGATCCTTCACGCAGGGTCGCCCAGATCATCGCATATGGTGAATATGTGATCACGCCCGGCGATGATGAAGTGTCCTTCAGGATGGACAGCGCCCGCCTGGACAAGGATCCGGGCGCCCACGCCTCCATCGTGCCGGATCGCGGCGTGTACGAGATCGAGGACGGAAAATGGCTGATCGGCCGCCGGGCCAAGGAAGATCCGCTCGCCGTCTGCCTGCGCATGGTGCAGATGGAGGGCTCATCGACGGCCTGTATGCGCAACGCGTTATTGAACGCGCCCCAGGATATGGACGGCCCTCGGGGATCGCCGGCCTTTCAGGCACAGGAATGCGCGCGTCTGCTGGGCCCGGGCGCGATATTGCTGTCCCTGGACGGCAAGACGCATCGCGAGGCCATGCAATCGATCGGCGAAAAGCTGGAAGACCGGCACTGCGGCATTCTTTTCACGCAAGGGCATGTCAGGGTGTTGGACCACGCCAGGACGCTGGGGCGCGTTTTTTCGATCGGCCTGCGTGATCCACAGACCTGCTCCGCAAGATGGATACGCGACCACATGGAATTCTGGCGGGACGAGGCGGCGTCCTCCGCCGTCACCCCGGTGCCCGATGACTGGGTGCATGGGCCCGCGGATGTACTGGTTCTACCCCCACCGCGGCTGGGGCCGCGCATGCCGGAACAACTGGCCTGACCTTAACGGGCCGCGCCGCGCGCGGCGATATCGTTGACCACCACGAGTGCCGCTTCGAGCGTGAATTCGCCGTTGGCCGCCATGGCATGCGCCTGCTCCGGCGTCACTGTCGCGAACTCCATGACTTCGCCGTCGCGGTTCGCCGGCCTTACGCCGGCGTCCAGGACGCAGCGGCTGACCAGCAGATCTTCCACTTGATACCCTTCCGGCAGCCGCCTGTGCATGCGCAGGACGGTGCGTAGCGGCTCGCGGCCGCGCACGTCGCGCGGTGCCAGGCCGGCTTCTTCATGGCATTCGCGGATCAGCGCGACGTCCAGCGATTCGCCGCTCGCCACCAGGCCGCCCACCAGGGTGTCCCACATGCCGGGGTCGGTGGCCTTGTTCAGGGCGCGGCGCGCCACCCAGAGCCGGCCGTCCGGCGTCCAGGCGTTCAGATGCACGGCCCGCGTCAGGATGCCCAGCGGCCGCACGGCCGCGCGCTCGATAGCGCCGAGCCGGCGGCCATCGGCATCGTATACATCCAGCAATTCGTCGCGCCAGCCGCGCAGGCAGTCAGCTTTACGCAAGGCTTGCGCGACGGCGGCCAGCAGCGCGTCCAGTTCCGGCCCGTCCGCCATGCCGTCGCCCAGCTGCAAGGTATTGGTGTCAACCCTGACCCCGGCAAGCCCGCGCAAGGCATCGCATGCCGCCAGGGTGGCGTGGCCGCAGCGCCGGCCGGCGACGTACAAGGCGCGCGATGAGGGCGGGATCAGCTCCTGGGCGCGCGCGCGCAGCGCGGCATACAGGTCGTCGAGCAGGGGCGGATGGGGCGATGGCAGAGGACTTTGCTGCATGGCGGGATTTTAGGGGCTTATTCCTTGCCTGGTTGGTGGCCGCGGTCGTTTTCAGGGTGGCCGTCCGGCCATGGGCAGGGCGCTTGCGTCGGCGCCGCGCGGCCTGCCGGAAAGCGGCATCGCGATGTTCCGCCGGGCCGGTCGATACCAGGGGAGGCGGCCTCCGCTATAATCCGGCGGTTTCTTTGTGATTCGAGCAGAACCGATGTGCGTTGGCAGTGGTTTTATGCCCGTCTCGTAATCTGCCGTCCAACAATCGCGCGTTTCCGTGTAGGTACCGGCAGCACCCTGCCACATCGGCACGGCCCTGACGCGTCATGATAGAGGGTCAGCATGAAGAAGTGGAGAGGGATACTGGGCGCGTGCGCATTGCTGGCAAGCGGCATTGCCTGTGCTCAGGTCAAGGACATGCCGGGCGGCCCCAAGGTCGACCAGCTGAACCTGCACGAAGGCGTTACGCAGATCGCCCATGACGTGATGTGGCTGCACTGGATGATGCTCAGCATCTGTCTGGTGATCTTCATCGGCGTCTTTGGCGTGATGTTCTATTCGATCTGGGCGCACCGCAAATCGCGCGGGCATCAGCCGGCCACCTTCCACGAGCACGTCGGCGTGGAAGTTGCCTGGACTGTCATCCCTTTCTTCATCGTTATCGCCATGGCCTTGCCAGCCACCAAAGCGGTGGTCGCCATGAAGGACACGTCCAGCCCCGACCTGACCGTCAAGGTCACGGGCTACCAGTGGAAGTGGGGCTACGAATACATCGACGGTCCCGCCACCGGCGTCAAGTTCCTGTCTACCTTGTCCACGCCGCGCGCGCAGATCGACGGCAAGGAACCCAAGGGCGAGTTCTACCTGATGGAAGTCGACAACCCGCTGGTCGTGCCCGTGGACCAGAAGGTGCGCGTCGTGCTGACCGCCGGCGACGTCATCCACTCCTGGATGGTGCCGGATTTCGGCATCAAGCAGGACGCCATCCCGGGCTTCCTGCGCGACACCTGGTTCCGCGCCGAAAAGGTCGGCACCTATCGCGGCCAATGCGCGGAACTGTGCGGCAAGGACCACGCCTTCATGCCCATCGTGGTGGAAGTCAAGTCCAAGGAAGACTACGCCAAGTGGGCGGACGAGCAAAAGAAGAAACTGGCCTCGGCCGCCGACGATCCCAATAAGCAATGGACCGAAGCCGAACTGGTCGCCCGGGGCGAAAAGGTCTACGGCGCCAATTGCGTAGTCTGTCACCAGGCCACCGGCAAGGGCGTACCGGGCTCCTTCCCGGCCCTGGACGGCGATAAGATCGTGCTGGGCCCGCAGGCGGAGCAGATCAAGACCGTGCTGCACGGCCGTCCCGGCACGCCGATGCCGGCCTTCATGAACCAGCTCAACGACGTGGAAGTCGCCGCGGTCATCACCTATACCCGCCATGCCTGGAGCAATGCGGGCAAGGGCCAGGATCCGACCGTCCAGCCGTCCACCGTCAAGTCGTCGCCGCACTAACACGCCGTGTCCGGGCCACGCCCGGACTTCTTGCGTTCGTCAGATACCGAATACCTCAGCCTGGCCGTGGATCGGCCCGGCAACATGCAGGAAGGAGTTGAGACTATGAGCAGCGTCACTGTAGACCACGTCGAGCCGGGCCACGGGCACGGCCACGGTCACGATGACCACCATCACGCCATCCCCACGGGCTGGCGGCGCTGGCTGTTCGCCACCAACCACAAGGATATCGGGACGATGTATCTCATCTTCTCGTTCCTGATGTTGCTGGAAGGCGGCACGCTGGCCTTGCTGCTGCGCACGGAGCTGTTCGAGCCGGGCCTGCAGTTCTTCCGTCCGGAACTGTTCAACCAGTTCACCACCATGCACGGCCTGGTGATGGTGTTCGGCGCCATCATGCCGGCCTTCGTCGGCTTCGCGAACTGGATGATCCCGATGCAGATCGGCGCGTCGGACATGGCTTTCGCGCGGATGAACAACTTCAGCTTCTGGATCCTGCCGATGGCGGCGATCCTGCTGACGGCGTCGTTCTTCGTGCCGGGCGGCGCCACCGCCGCCGGCTGGACGCTGTACGCGCCGCTGTCGCTGCAGATGGGCCCGGGCATGGACCTGGCCATTTTCGCCATGCACATCATGGGCGCATCGTCCATCATGGGCGCGATCAACGTGATCGTGACCATCCTGAACATGCGGGCGCCCGGCATGACGCTGATGAAAATGCCGCTGTTCTGCTGGACCTGGCTGATCACCGCCTTCCTGCTGATCGCCGTGATGCCGGTGCTCGCCGCCGCCATCACCATGGTGCTGACGGACCGCCATTTCGGCACGGACTTCTTCAACGCGGCCGCCGGCGGCGACCCGGTGCTGTACCAGCACGTGTTCTGGTTCTTCGGGCATCCCGAGGTCTACATCATGATCCTGCCCGCGTTCGGCATCGTGTCCGCCGTCGTGCCGGCCTTCGCCCGCAAGCCGCTGTTCGGCTATGCCTCCATGGTGTACGCCACGGCGGCCATCGCGGTGCTGTCCTTCATCGTGTGGGCACACCACATGTTCACCACCGGGATGCCGGTGACGGGGCAGCTGTACTTCATGTACGCGACCATGCTGATTTCCATCCCCACCGGGGTGAAGGTGTTCAACTGGGTGGCCACGATGTGGCGCGGGTCGATGACCTTCGAAACGCCCATGCTGTTCGCCATCGGCTTCATCTTCGTGTTCACCATGGGCGGCTTCACCGGCCTGATCCTGTCGGTGGCGCCGATCGACATCCAGGTGCATGACACCTACTACGTGGTGGCGCACTTCCATTACGTGCTGGTGGCGGGCTCGCTGTTCGGCCTGTTCGCGGGCGCGTACTACTGGGTGCCGAAGTGGAGCGGCCGCATGTACAGCGAAAAGCTGGGCAAGCTGCACTTCTGGTCGTCGCTGATTTCCTTCAACGTGACCTTCTTCCCCATGCATTTCCTGGGGCTGGCCGGCATGCCGCGCCGCTACGCGGACTACGCCGCCCAGTTCACCACCTTCCATCAGATCGCCACCATCGGCGCGTTCTGGTTCGGCCTGTCGCAGCTGATCTTCCTGTACGCCATGATCCGCTGCTATATGGGCAAGGGCGAACCGGCGGCGGCCAAGCCGTGGGAGGGCGCCGAAGGGCTGGAGTGGACGGTGCCTTCGCCGGCGCCCTTCCATACCTTCGAAACGCCGCCTGAAGTGAAATAAGCGCTACCGGCCCAAGCAGACAGGACCCGCCATGACGCCCGAACAACGCCGCCGCAACCGCATCGCCGGACTGGTGCTGCTGGTCTTCGTCGTGGCGATTTTCGCCTGGGCCATTTTCAAGGGCAGCCATCTGTTCCCCGGCGGCGTGGCATAAGGACGCAACCATGGCAGACACCCCGGATACCCCGCGGCGCAGGTCCAGCTTTCTGCAGACGCTGAAAGCGGTGGCCTGGGGCATGCTGGGCATCCGCAAGGGCGCCGGCTATCAGGAAGACGCGCGGCTGAACCCCGTGCATCTGGTCATCGCCGGCGTGCTGGCCGGCGTGATCTTCGTGGCCGTCCTGGTTTCCATCGTGCGCTGGGTCGTGGCCAGCCATGGCTGACTAAACAAACTATTCGACGTATCAGTACCAGGGAGAAGACCATGAGTGCAGGACACTCGGTTCAAGCGAAAGAGGCGCCCTACTACTATGTGCCCGCCGACTCGGGCCACCCGGTGCGCAGCGCGATTTCGCTGCTGATCATCGCAGCGGGCGCGGCCTGCTGGGTGAATGATGTCTGGGTGGGCAAGTGGCTGGTGCTGCTGGGCCTGCTGTGCCTGATCGCCGTGCTGTTCCGCTGGTTCGGGGACGCGATCGGCGAATCCGAGCGCGGCATGAACAGCAAGCGGGTGGACGTGTCCTACCGCTGGGGCATGAGCTGGTTCATTTTCTCCGAGGTCATGTTCTTCGGCGGCTTCTTCGGCGCCTTGTGGTACGTGCGCACCATCACGACGCCGTGGCTGGGCGACCTGGACCACAAGCTGCTGCTGTGGCCGGATTTTTCCGCCGTGTGGCCCAACTTCGGCCCGGCCGGCGTGGTCGAGCATTTCGCCACTGTCGGCCCGTTCTGGCTGCCCACCATCAACACCGCGCTGCTGCTGAGTTCCGGCGTCACGCTGACCATCTCGCACCACGCGCTGCGGGCCGACCATCGCGGCAAGGCCATTTTCTGGCTGGCGGCGACGGTGATACTGGGCGCCATCTTCGTGGCCTGCCAGGCCGCCGAGTACCACCACGCGTATACCGAACTGAACCTGAAGTTCAGTTCCGGCGCCTACGGTTCGCTGTTCTTCATGTTGACGGGCTTTCACGGCTTCCACGTCATCATGGGCGCGACCATGTTGACGGTGATCCTGATTCGCCTGATGCGCGGCCATTTCACGCCCAGCCACCATTTCGGTTTTGAAGGCGCGGCCTGGTACTGGCACTTCGTCGACGTCGTCTGGCTGGGCCTGTATCTGTTCGTCTACTGGTTCTGAGTCCGCGCGGGCGGCCCCGGCCGGGGCCGCCCGCGGATCGATCGCGGTCGCCACGGCCGCCACGGTCGACCACCGGTGGCCATGCCGGCGCACCGCTGGCCGCTGGTCGAACAGGACACGCCCAGGCAGTCTTCCGAGTCCTGCACGAGCCGCCAGGGAACCCGCGGCTTGCGTCCTTATCTAATCCCGGTGCTTTCGATCCAGCCGAAGTGATGGGCGATCAGCACGAACAGGAACAGGGCGACTGACAGCCCGATGCGCACCGTCAGGGCGTTGACCGTCCTGTTGGTGGTTCCCTTATCCCTCATCAGGTAAACCAGGGCCGAGCCCAGGCTGGCCAGAATGCCGACGAAGGCCAGGACAACTAGGACGCGCATGGCGGTCTCCGGGTGTAAACCAGAATTATTGCAGACATGGCTCGCGCGCATCGCACTTTGATTGCCCTGGTGCTGCTGGGCATCATGGCGCTGCTGCTGGCGTCGCTGGGACGCTGGCAGTTGCGCCGTGCCGACGAACGGCGCGCCATCCTCGCGGCCATCGAGAACGGCCGCCGCCAGCCCCCGCTGCTCTTGACGCCGGCCACGCCTTCCGACGACATGCGGCCATGGCGGCCGGTGTCGGCGCAGGGGCATTGGCGCGCCGCCATGACGGTCCTGCTGGACAACCGCAACCAGGATGGCCGGCCTGGCTACTGGGTCGCCACGCCGCTGATGCTGGATGAAGGCGCCAATACCGCGGTGCTGGTGCTGCGCGGATGGCTGCCGCGCGCGCTGCCCGGCGAGCCGGCGGCGGTGCCGCCGCCCTTGCCTGACGGCATCCGGACCATCAGCGGCGAACTGGTGCAGCGGGTGCCGCGCCTGTTCGAGTTGTGGAATCCGGGCGGCGCCCCCAGCGACGCCTTGCCGTCCACGTGGCCCGCGCCCGCGCTGCCCACGGTGCAGAACCTGGATCTGGACGCCTATGCCAGGGCCACCGGCCTGAACCTGCTGCCCACCGTCGTCGAGCAGCTGGCGCCCTCGGGCGACGGCCTGGTGCGCGAATGGCCGCAGCCCTCGGTGGACTTCAATCAGAATATTGGCTATGCCATGCAATGGTTTGGTTTCGCGAGCATTGCCGGCATCGCCTTCGTGGTGGTGGCGGTCCGCGCCGCGCGGTCGGCGCGCGCCATGCGCCGCGGCCGCGGGCCCTGATCGTCGCGGCGCGCGTCGCCGAGCTCGTCGCGGTGATGCCGTCGCGTCGCTATCCGGCGCGATCGCGCGGCGAGGATCCGCCGGCCATCCCCACCGCATGGCCGATGACCGCCGATCATCGCCTTTCTGCAACTACTATCGCTGGAACGCACGATTTTGCCCACACCCGCCATGACTTCCGCACCCGAGCGACCGCGCGCCGCCCCGCGCCGCGGCCGGTCCGTCCTGATCGCGATCTTCCTGATCACGCTGGCGCCCATCCTGGGCGCCGTGGTCATGTACCTGAACCCGCAATGGTGGCCCGATGACAGCAGCAACTACGGCACCCTGGTCCAGCCGCAGCGCGATATACCCGGCGCCGCGGAGCTGCCGCTGGCGACCCTGGACGGCCAGCCTTTCGATCTGTCCAGCCTGAAGGGCAAATGGCTGCTGATGACGGCGGACGGCGGCGAATGCCCCGAATCCTGCGCCCGCAAACTGTTCATCATCCGCAATACCCACGCCAGCCAGGGCAAGAATGTCGACCGCGTGGCCCGCGTGTGGTTCATCACCGACGATGCGCCCGTGCCGCAGAAAGTGCTGGAGGCGTATCGCGGGACCGTCATGGTGCGCGGGCGGCCCGAACAGCTCGCGCCGTTCCTGCTGGGCGCGCCCGCGGGCACGGGGGCGGGTCAAACGGCTGGCCAAGGTTCGGGCACGGGTGCCGGACCAGCCGCCGCACAGGGCGCCGCGGCGCTCGCGGGACCGATCTGGATGGTCGATCCGCTAGGCCATTTGATGCTGCAATTCCCCGCCGAAGCCGATCCGGTAAAGGTGCGCAAGGACGTCAGCAAGCTGATCTACAACTCGCGCATTGGCTGAGTTCATGGACACCGTTATCCACCGCTACCGCAAGCTGGTTTTCTTTACCTGGTTCCTGACGCTGGACCTGATCATGTTCGGCGCCTTCGTGCGGCTGACCGATTCGGGCCTGGGCTGCCCCGACTGGCCCGGCTGCTACGGCAGCGTGACGCCGCTGGGTTCGCTGCACGACATCCACGCCGCCAACAGCGCCATGCCCTTCGGTCCCGTATCGCTGTCCAAGGCCTGGATCGAGATGATCCACCGCTATGCCGGCTCCATCCTGGGCATGCTGATCATCGCCATCGTCTACATGGCCTGGCGTTATCGCGCCCGGCTCGGTCGTTCCCCGGCGCTGGCGACCGCGACGCTGGTGATCGTCTGCGTGCAGGGCGCCTTCGGAGCCTGGACGGTCACCCATCAGCTGATGCCGGTGGTCGTCACCGCCCATTTGCTGTTTGGCATGTTGACCCTGGCGGTCATGACCTGGCTGGCCGCGCGCGAACGACCCTACCAGCCCCTGAGCGCCGGCGCCGCGCGCTGGCGACCCTGGATGGCGGGCGGCCTTGCGCTGCTTGTAGTGCAGATCGCCCTGGGCGGCTGGGTCAGCACCAACTACGCGGCCCTGGCCTGCATGGACTTTCCCATGTGCCAGGGGCAGTGGCTGCCGCCCATGGATTTCGCGGGCGGCTATTCCATCATCCGCGCACTGGGCGAATTGCCGTCCGGCGAAATGATCTCGCAGTACGCGCTGACGGCCATCCATTGGGTACACCGCAATTTCGCGTTCGTGGTGTTCATCTATCTGGGCACGCTCGGTTTCCGCTTGCTGAAAGAGCCCGGCCTCCGCGGCCCCGCCCGGCTGATGCTTTGCCTGCTGCTGGCGCAGTTGCTGACGGGCCTGACCACCATTTTCTTCGAATGGCCGCTGCTCATCGCCGTCCTGCACAACGGCGGAGCAGCCGGGCTGGTCCTGGCGGGGGTCACCTTGCAGGTGCGGCTGGCCACCGCCGGGCGTCCGGCGTACAGGCCCTTCAACGGCGCCGTGCTGGCTGCTGACAGGTCCTGACGCCGCAGGGGGTTTAAAATACCGTCCATCATGACCAGTTTCGTTGCCTCCGATTCCGGATTGCTGCGCCAGTACCTGGTGCTTACCAAGCCCCGCGTGACACAGCTCGCGGTGTTTTGCGCCGTCATCGGCATGTTCCTGGCGGCGCCCGGCATGCCGGACCTGAAGCGGGTGGCCTATGCGACCCTGGGCATCTGGCTGCTGGCCGCGGCCGCCTTCGCCATCAACTGCCTGATCGAACAGGAAGTGGACGCGCGCATGCTGCGCACCGCGCGGCGGCCGACCGCGCGCGGCAGCATCCTGCCGCAGCAGGTGATCGCCTTGTCCGGCCTGCTGGGCGGCGCCGGCATGCTGGTGCTGTACAACCTGGTGAATCCCCTGACGATGTGGCTGACCTTCGCCACGTTCGTCGGCTATGCGGTGATCTATACCGTCATCCTCAAGCCCCGCACGCCGCAGAACATCGTCATCGGCGGACTGTCCGGCGCCATGCCGCCGGCGCTGGGCTGGGCGGCCATTGCCAATGCCACGCCGGCCCAGGCCTGGGTACTGGTCCTGATCATCTTCATCTGGACGCCGCCGCATTTCTGGGCGCTGGCGCTGTACCGCATGAACGATTACGCCAAGGCCGGCCTGCCCATGCTGCCCGTGACGCATGGGCGGAAATTCACCCGCCTGCATATTCTGCTTTACAGTATCGCGCTGCTGGCCACGACCCTGCTGCCTTATGCGATCCGCATGAGCGGCCTGGTCTATCTGGTCAGCGCGGTGGTGCTGGGGGCTGTGTTCGTCGCTTATGCCTGGCAGCTGTACCGCGCTTATTCCGATGCCCTGGCCCGCAAGCTGTTTCGCTATTCCATCGTGTACCTGTCGCTGCTGTTTGGCGCCCTGCTGATCGATCACTGGGCCCAACTGCTCGCCTGACCCGCCGCGAGATTTCTTCCATGCCTGCTATCGCCGTTCCGCGCCGCGCCTTGCTGCGGGCCTTCGCCGCCGCGCCCATCGCCAGCCTGCTGGCGGCCTGCGGCCAGGATGCGCCTTCCTTCAAGGGCAGCGACATTACCGGCACCCATTTGGGCAAGAACCTGTCGATGGTGGACCAGGATGGCCGGCCGCGTACCCTGTCCGACTATGCGGGCAAGGTGATGGTGGTCTTCTTCGGCTACACCCAGTGCCCGGACGTCTGCCCGACGGCATTGGCGGAGCTGTCCCAGGTCATGCAGGCGCTGGGCGACCAGGCGTCGCGCGTGCAGGTCGTCATGATCAGCGTGGACCCGGAGCGCGATACGCCGGATGTGCTGAAGCAGTACGTGCAGACCTTCAACCCGTCCTTCGTGGGCCTGACCGGCACGCCGGAGCAGGTCAAGCAGGCCGCTACGTCATTCAAGGTGTACTACGCCAAGGTGCCGGCCAAGAACGGCAAGGACTACAGCATGGACCACAGCGCGGCCTTTTATCTGCTCGACGCGAAGGGCGAGGCGCGCGTGCTGGCGGGGAACGGGTCGGACGTCGCCTCGCTGGCGCACGACATCAAGGCCTTGCTGACCTGATTACCGGGGCACGGCCGGCCGGGCCAGGCCGAAGCGGGCTTAGGGCGCGGCCTACGGCCCGGATTTGCTGGCCTCGTTGAGCGTGTTGGCCCTGTTGGCCCTGTTCGCGGCCGCGTCCCAGGCGGCAAAGGCGGCCTGGGCGGGCGCGTCGAGCTCGCCCAGGGAAATATCCCGGCGTCCCGCCAGGATCATCAATGCATAGGGCGTGGCCAGCGCGGAGGCCTCGGCGCACAGGCGCGATTCCTCGCCGGTGGCGGGTAGGCGGTTGCGCCAGTAGTTGATTGCATCTTCCAGCCGTGTGATCGGAATGACGGTATCCATCGGTCCATTGTCCCAGAACCTTGCGTGAAGTCACGCCGCGGCGCGGGCCGGAAACGGTTGTTCGCCCGCGGTGGTTTCAACGGTACGGTCGAAACCGCGTCCGGCCTTGCAAAACTTTCAAACGGTCACTTTGGCAATACGCTGAAAATAGGACCGGGTGCTATACATCGGGCCGTGTTTTTCTGAAGGAGTTCCATCATGAATGCTCCAGCACCTTTGCATGGGATGGCCGCCAGGCGCGGCCTGCATCCCCTGGTGGCCATAGCCTCCGTCTGCGTGATCGCGCTGTGCGCCGTCGCCACCGCGGCCATCCTGGGCTGGCTGCCGACGCCCAAGGCGCAACAAGAGGCGGCTCGCGAGCAGAGCGCGGGCACCGTGCCAGGCCCGGAAGACGCCAACCTGGCGCCGCTGCCCGGCGGGCAGGCCACCCCGGGGCCGTCCCAGGCGGCCGCCGCGGCGCCTTCCACGACCGCGCCCCGCGCCGCCGCCGCGCAGCCCGCGACGACTTCCTCGCAACGCGCGGCACAGGCGCCGGCCACGCAGCCGCCCTCATCGCAGCAGCAGGCGGCCGCGGCATGTCCGCAATGCGGCGTGGTCGTTTCCGTGAATACCGTGCAAGTGCCGGTGCAAAACAAGGATGAGCCCATCGTCGGTACGGTGGCCGGCGGCGTGGTGGGCGGCGTCGTCGGCAATCAATTCGGCGGCGGCCACGGCAGGACCGCGTTGACCGTTCTGGGCGCCGTGGGCGGCGCTTTGGCAGGCCGCGAAATCGAGCGTAATATCAAGCAGCAACAGACCGTGACACGGTATCAGTTGGTGGCGCGGACCAACGACGGCCACACCCACACGTTCCACAGCGCGACGCCTTTCCAGTATTCCCCGGGTCAAGCGATACGCGTGGAGAACAACCAACTGCTGCCGGGTTGAACCAGGGGGCGGCGCGAGGACGACATGACAGATCACAATAGCAATCCATTCGTTCTGCCCGGCATGGGACAAGGCGCGGCCGATGCGGCCAGCAATCCGCTGCTGGCCAGCATGGAAATGATGCGGCAGGCCTGGGCGGGGTTGACCGGCCCGGGCGGCCTGGCGCAGGTCATGCCCATGACGCCGCCGATGAACCTGCAGGACCTGGAACGCCGCATCGCCGAACTGCGCGCGGTGGAAAGCTGGCTGCGCATGAATCTGTCGATGTTGAGCAGCACCATCCAGGGTCTGGAAGTGCAGCGCTCCACCATCGCTACCTTGCGTTCTTTCGTGGACAACCTGGGCGCCCTGGGACAGGATGCCGGCGGCGCTTCGCCGCTGGAGATTGTTCTCGGGCTGAAGCCGGCGCCTGCGTCCGCCGGCGCCGGCCGGCAGGCGTGGTCCGGTGAGGCCGCCCGATCCGGCGAGGCATCGCCTTCGCGTGCGGAGGCCGGTGCGCGGATGGAGACACCCGCGGATGCGTCGGCGGGCGCCGGGGACAATGCCGCCAGGTCGGCAGCCGGCGAAGGCGCGGCCGCCGAAGAGGCAGCGTCGGCTGGGCCGTCGGCTTCGGCCGGGTCGGCCCAGGCCATCAACCAGGCCGCGCAATCGGCTTCGGAGGCCTGGTGGGGGATGCTGCAGCAGCAGTTCAACCAGCTGGCCGCCGCGACGGCCGCCAGCATGCCGGGCATGTCGACGCCGGGCGCCGCGGCTTCAGGCAATGCCACGCCGGGCGCCGCCACGGGTACGTCGAGTGGCAAAGCCGGGTCCGAACGGCAAGGTGCCGCCGGTATGAATCAGCAGGCGGACCGTGCCCCGGCAGCGTCGAAACGCGCGGCCGGCAAGGCCGTAGGGGCCGGCCAAGGCGCGCCCCGTAAAACGGCGGTCAGGAAAAACAAAATACAATCGGACCCGGACCAATCGTAGTTTCCTTCCAGCCATGCGCCGCCCACGAGGCGGCGCATTCTCATCGAAATTCCATGCTTAATGTCGTCATCCTCGCTGCCGGGTTGGGCAAGCGCATGCAATCCGATCTCCCCAAGGTGTTGCACACGCTGGCCGGCCGTTCCATGCTGGGCCACGTGGTGGACAGCGCGCGTGCGCTGGACCCCGCGCGCATCGTCGTCGTGGTCGGACACGGCGCCGAACGCGTCCAGGCGGCATTCAAGGACCAGGCCGACCTGAGCTTCGCGCTGCAGCAGCCGCAGCACGGCACGGGCCATGCCGTGGCGCAGGCCGTCCCGCTATTGAGCGAAGGCGACGCCGACGACGCCACGCTGGTGCTGTACGGCGACGTGCCCCTGGTCCAGCCCGACACGCTGCGACGCCTGCTGGCGGCACGCGGAGACGGCATGGCGGTGCTGACCGAAACCCTGGCCGACCCGACGGGTTATGGCCGCATCGTGCGCGACGAGCAGGGCAACATTCGCCGCATCGTCGAACACAAGGATGCGTCGGAGGCCGAGCGCGCCATCGTCGAAGTCAATACCGGCATCCTGGCCGCGCCGACCGCCCGCCTGAAAGAATGGCTGACGCGCATCGACAACCGCAATGCCCAGGGCGAGTACTACCTGACCGACGTGGTCGGCCTGTCCGTGCAGGACGGCGTGCCGGTCGGCAGCGCGCAGCCCGCCGCGCATTGGGAAACACTGGGCGTCAACAGCCGCCTGCAGCAGGCCGAACTGGAACGCACTTGGCAACGCGAACAGGCGCGCCGCCTGCTCGACGCCGGCGCGACCATCGCCGATCCCGCGCGCTTCGACCTGCGTGGCGCCATGCGGGTCGGCCGCGATGTATTCATCGACGTCGGCTGCGTGTTCGAAGGCAATGTCGAGCTTGGTGACGGCGTGCGCGTCGGACCGCATTGCGTGCTGCGCGACGTCAGCGTGGGCGCCGGCACCATCGTCGAAGCCTTCAGCCATCTGCAGGACGCGACCATAGGCCAGGACGCCCGCATTGGTCCGTATGCCCGTCTGCGTCCCGGTACGGCGCTGGCCGACCGTGCTCACATCGGCAATTTCGTCGAAGTGAAGAACAGCAAGGTCGGCGAGGACAGCAAGGCGAACCATCTGGCCTATATCGGCGATGCCGACGTGGGCGCGCGCGTCAACGTGGGCGCGGGCGCGATTACCTGCAACTACGACGGCGCGAATAAGTACCGCACGATCATCGAGGACGACGTCTTCATCGGCTCCGACAGCCAACTGGTGGCGCCCGTGCGCGTCGGCCAGGGGGCGACGCTGGGCGCCGGCACCACGCTGACGCGCGATGCGCCGGCCGGCAAGCTGGTCGTATCGCGTAGCCGGCAGACCACCATCGACGGCTGGCAGCGCCCGGTCAAGAAAAAATCGTGAAGGACCAGAGCAGCGCGCCTGCCAACGCATCGTCCGGCGCCACGCCACAGGGACCGGGCGGTCCCAAGCCTGTTTTCGAGGGGCTGCCCACGCCGCGCCGCTACTGGGCGGCCGGTGTCGTCATGCTGGGCATGACGCTGGCCGTGCTCGATGCGACCATTGCCAACGTCGCGCTGCCGACGATATCGGCGGACCTGAATATCGCCCCCGCCAGCGCGGTGTGGATCGTCAACGCCTATAGCGTGTCGGTCGTGATCATGCTGCTGCCCTTGTCGGCGCTGGCCGAGCGGGTGGGATTCCGCCGCATGTTCGGCCTGGGGCTGGCCCTGTTCACGCTGGCCTCGCTGGTCTGCGCGATGGCCAGTTCCCTGACGACGCTGATCGCGGCGCGCATGTTCCAGGGCGTGGGGGCGGCGTCGCTGATGTGCATGTTCGGCGGGCTGGTGCGCAATATCTATCCGCTGGCCAAGCTGGGCCGCGGGATCAGCCTGAACGCCACGCTGGTGGCGGTGATGTCCGTACTGGGACCGACGCTGGGATCGATCATATTGTCCGTGGCCGACTGGCCGTGGATTTTCGCGGTCAACGTGCCTATCGGTATTTTTGGCTTGTTCCTGGTGCGCTTCCTGCCGGACCCGCCGCGCAACACGGCGCCTTTCGACGTGATCAGCGCCCTGCTTTGCATGGTGGTGCTGGGGGTGTTCATCACCGGCGTCGACAACCTGCATCAGGACCTGGTCCGCGGATTGGGGATGGTGGCGATCTCCGTGCTGGCGGGCATCCTGCTGGTGCGGCGGGCCAGCCGCCAGACCGCGCCGCTGGTGCCGGTGGATCTGCTGCGCATCCAGCCGGTGGCCTATGCGGTGGCCGCGTCGGGATGTACGTTCGCGGCGCAGATGAGCGCCTACGTGTCGCTGCCCTTCTATTTCCAATCGGTGCTGGGACGGCCGCACCTGGAAGTGGGCATGCTGCTGGCCGCCTGGCCGGTCGGCACCGCGGTGGTCGCGCCGCTGGCGGGTCGCCTGTCCGACCGCTATTCGGTGGCCATGCTCAGCGGCGCCGGCGCCGGCTGCATGATGGTGGGCCTGATATGGCTGGCGGTGCTGCCGCACAGCGCCTCGAATCCCTGGATCGTCGCCGGTATGTTCCTCTGCGGCCTGGGGTTCGGTTTCTTCCAGACGCCCAACAACCGGTCGATGATCTCTTCGGCGCCGCGTACGCGTAGCGGCGCGATCGGCGGCGTGCAGGCGACCACGCGCGTTTTCGGGCAGAGTTTCGGCACCGCGCTCGTGGCCACCGCGTTCGGCCTGTTCCCCGCCAAGGGGCCGCTGGTGGCCATCAGCCTGGGCGCGCTATGCGCCGGCATGGCGGTGCTCGTCAATACCGTCCGCTTCTCGCGCGTGGCGCAGCCGCCGCGCAAAGGCTAGATGACCGCGCGGTGACGGATCCGGCGCGCGTCCGCCGGCTTATTTTCGCGGGCGATCAGCCGTTAACCGGTAGCGGGCGGCGCCTACGCCGCCCGCGCATGGCCGGCTCCTATAATGCGGCCATGGCCGCGCGTTGCGCGCGGATGAATCGATGAAGGGCATTTATCAATGAAGATCACCGTGGTGGGTACGGGATATGTCGGCCTGGTATCCGGGGCCTGCCTGGCGGAAATGGGCAACGATGTCATGTGCCTGGACGTCGACGCCACCAAGGTCGCGCGCCTGAAGCAGAACGACATTCCGATCTACGAGCCGGGCCTGGAAGAGCTCGTGCGCCGCAACGCCAAGGGCGGCCGGCTGCACTTCACCACCGATGTCGCCGAAAGCGTGCGCCATGGCGACGTGCAGTTCATCGCCGTCGGCACGCCGCCCGGCGAGGACGGCTCGGCCGACCTGCAGTACGTGCTGGAAGCCGCGCGCAATATTGCCCGTCACATGACCGGCCGCAAGATCATTGTCGACAAGTCCACCGTGCCGGTCGGCACCGCGGACAAGGTACGCCAGGCCGTGGCCCAGGTGCTGGCCGAGCGCGGCGTCGATTTCCCGTTCAGCGTGGCTTCCAATCCGGAATTCCTGAAGGAAGGCGCGGCGATCCAGGACTTCATGAGCCCGGATCGCGTGATCGTGGGCGCGGACGACGAGTACACCGTCGGCGTGATGCGGCGTATCTATGAGCCGTTCCAGCGTACGCACGACCGGCTCATGGTCATGGACGTGCGCTCCGCCGAACTGACGAAATACGCCGCCAATGCCATGCTGGCCACGCGTATTTCCTTCATGAACGAAATGGCCAATCTGGCCGAGATCCTGAACGCGGACATCGAGCAGGTGCGCCGCGGTATCGGCGCGGACCCGCGCATCGGTTACCAGTTTCTGTATCCCGGCGCGGGCTACGGCGGTTCCTGCTTCCCCAAGGATGTGCAGGCATTGGTGCGCACGGCGGAACAGCATGGACTGCCGATGCGCGTCATCCAGGCCGTGGAAACCGCCAATGATGCGCAGAAATACCGCCTGCCGGAGAAAGTGGCGCGCCGCTATGGCGAGAACCTGAACGGCCGCACCTTCGCGCTCTGGGGGCTGGCCTTCAAGCCCAATACCGACGATATGCGCGAAGCGCCCAGCCTGACGGTCATCCAGGAGCTGGCGCGGCGCGGCGCGCGCATCCGCGCCTACGATCCCGTCGCCATGGATGAGGCGCGCAAGGTCGTCGGCCGCATGCCCGACGTGCAGGACAAGGTCGAGTTCGTCGCCGATATGTACCAGGCCCTGGACGCGGCGGACGGGCTGCTGCTCGTCACCGAATGGAAGGCCTTCCGCGCGCCCGATTTCGAGCGCGTCCTGGCGCTGCTGAAGTCGCCGCTGATCCTGGACGGCCGGAATCAGTACAACGCGGCCGAACTCAAGGCCATGGGCTTCGATTACGAGGGCATCGGCCGCGCATGAAGATCCTGCAGCTCAACTTCGAGAAGGGCTGGCGGGGCGGGGAAAGACAAACCCTGTACTGCATGATGGCCTTTCGCGATGCGGGGCACGAGGTCGAGCTGCTGGCGCGCGCCGGCTGTCCTTTGGCGCAGCGCGCCGCCGAGCAGGGCTTTACGGTGCATCCCGTCAAGCATGTGCCGGGGCAGATCGCTTTCCTGGCCACGCGCGGGCGGCGCTACGACATCATCCATGCCCAGACCGCCAATACGGTCACGTGGGCGGTGCTGACCAAGGCGCTGCATGGACGCCCCGTGGTGTTCTCGCGGCGCACGTCGTTCGTGGTCAAGCCGGGCGAGGAATGGAAAACCGGCGGCAAATGGCGGCGCGTGGACCTGCTGGTGGCCATCAGCGAAATGGCGGCCGCCGAGCCGCGCCGCCTGGGCATCGAGCCGGTCATCATCCGCAGCGCGGTGTTGCCGGCGCCGATCGACACCGCCAACCTGGCCCGGCTGTCTTCCGAATTCAAACTGCCCGGCAAAAAAATCATCGCCACGTCAGCCGCCTTGATCCACGACAAGGATCCGCTGACCATGATCCGCGCCGTGGGAGAGCTGGCCGAGACGCGGCTGGATTTCATCTTCGTCCATTTCGGCGCGGGCGGGAACAACGAAGCCCAGGCGCGCGCGCTGGTGGCCGAGCTGGGATTGCAGTCCGTCTATCTGTTCGCGGGCTTCCGCAAGGGCGTGGAGGACTTCTACGCCGCCATGGACGTCTTCGCCATGAGCTCGCGCGAAGAGGCGCTGGGCAGCAGCGTGTTCGACGCCTTCCTGCGCCGCGTGCCGGTCGTTTCTACCGACGCCGGCGGCTTGAAGGAAAGCCTGGCCGACGGGCGCGGCATACTCTGTCCCGTGGAGGACTATCGCGCCCTGGCGGCGGGCATGGGGCGGCTGCTGGACGATGCGGCCTTGCGCCGGCAGGTCGTACAGAAGGCTTATGACTACGTGCGCGCCGAGCATGATGTACGCGGCATGGGCGATCGGTATCTGGCCCAGTTCGAACGGCTGCTGCGCGAGCGCGGCGAGGCGCGGCGGATCGAGGCGTCCTGACGGCGTTCCGAACCTTGTCGAAGGGGCGAGCCGGGCCGCGATGCGCTAGACGACCAGGCGCGTCTCGAACTTCGCGCGATGCACCGAGAAAAAAGTCCGCACGTTGCGCACGTTCGCCTGCGCGGTGAACGCCCGGTGCACCAGCGCGTGATATGCCGGCATGTCCCGGACCTGCGCGATCAGCAGAAAATCCGGTCCGGGCGAGACGCGATAGCACTGCAGCACCGCCGGCTCGTCGCGCATGCGCGCTTCGAACTCGTCCATCCGTTCTGCCGCCTGGACATCCAGTGTCACTTCCACCAACGCCGTCAGGCTGCTGCCCAGCCTGGCCGGATCCAGGATGGCGACCTGCTTCTCGATAATGCCGAGTTCCCGCAGGCGCCGGACGCGCCGCAGGCAGGTGGGCGGGGAGGCATGGACCTTTTCGGCGAGTTCCTGGTTGGTCAGGGAGGCGTCGGTCTGGAGCTGGTCCAGGATGCGGCGGTCCAGCTCGTCCAGTTCGGGTAGTGCTTCTGGTGCGTTCATGGTGGAGAAATCCCGGCGCAAGGCGCGGCAAGACGCTGGTGATGGAATTTTATGAAAAATTTATCGTATTTAGTTTATGAAAATTTCTCCATGAGAGTATGCAGTCCAAAAATTTCATCTTTGAGTAAAATAAGAAATCCGATTTCTTGGGCGCCGCCGCACAATCCTCGCACTGCATCAAACAACCCTGGAGCCTCCCATGTGCGGAATCGTCGGCGCGGTCGCCCAACGCGACATCACCCCCATCCTGGTCGAGGGCCTGCGGCGCCTGGAGTACCGGGGCTATGACTCCTGCGGCGTGGCGGTCTACGCCGACGGCCAGCTGCGCCGCACCCGCAGCACCGAGCGCGTAGCCGAGCTCAGCGAGCAAATCCGCCGCGATCATCTGTCCGGCTTCACGGGAATTTCCCATACCCGCTGGGCCACGCACGGCGCCCCGGCCACGCACAACGCCCATCCGCACTTTTCCAGCTTCGGCAAGGACGCGGCGCGCATCGCGCTGGTCCACAACGGCATCATCGAAAACCACGATGAGCTGCGCGCCGAACTGCAGGCCGCGGGCTACGTGTTCGAAAGCCAGACCGACACCGAAGTCATCGCCCATCTGGTCAACCACTTGTACGCCGGCGATCTGTTCGAGGCCGTGCAGCAGGCCGTGCGCCGCCTGCATGGCGCCTACGCCATCGCCGTCTTCTGCCGCGACGAGCCGCATCGCGTGGTGGGCGCGCGCCAGGGCTCGCCGCTGGTGGTCGGCATCGGCGATAACGAAAACTTCCTGGCTTCCGACGCGCTGGCGCTGGCCGGCACCACCGACCGCATCATCTATCTGGAAGACGGCGACGTGGTGGACCTGCAGCTGACGCGCGTCTGGATCGTCGACGAGCAGGGCCGGCCGGTCGAACGCAAGGTCAACACCGTGCAGGTGCATACCGGCGCCGCCGAGCTCGGCCCTTACCGGCATTTCATGCAGAAGGAAATCTTCGAGCAGCCGCGCGCGGTTGGCGATACCCTGCAGGACATCGAGACCATCACGCCCGAACTGTTCGGCGACGGCGCCTACCGCGTGTTCAAGGACACGGATTCGGTATTGATCCTGGCCTGCGGCACCAGCTACTACGCGGGCCTGACCGCGAAGTACTGGATCGAGTCGCTGGCCAAGCTGCCCGTCGCGGTGGAGATCGCCAGCGAATACCGTTATCGCGACAGCGTGCCCAACCCGCGCACGCTGGTGGTCACCATCTCGCAATCGGGCGAAACCGCCGACACGCTGGCCGCGCTGAAGCACGCGCGCGGCCTGGGCATGGAAAACACGCTGACCATCTGCAACGTCGCCACCAGCGCAATGGTGCGGGAATGCAAGCTGAATTTCATCACGCGCGCCGGCGTCGAGATCGGCGTGGCGTCGACCAAGGCATTCACCACGCAGCTGACGGCCTTGTTCATGCTGACGCTGGGCCTGGCGCAGACGCACGGCCGTTTGACGGATGAAGAGGAAGCCGAGCACATCCGCGCGCTGCGCCATCTGCCGGTGGCGATCGGGTCGGTGCTGGCGCTGGAGCCGCAAATCATGGGCTGGGCGGCCCGCTTCGCCACCAAGGAAAACGCGCTGTTCCTGGGCCGCGGCCTGCATTATCCGATCGCCCTGGAAGGCGCCTTGAAGCTGAAGGAAATCAGCTACATCCACGCCGAGGCCTATCCCGCCGGCGAACTGAAGCACGGCCCGCTGGCGCTGGTCACCGAACAGATGCCGGTCGTCACCATCGCGCCGAACGACGCCCTGCTGGAGAAGCTGAAATCCAATATGCAGGAAGTGCGCGCGCGCGGCGGCGAGCTGTATGTGTTCGCCGACGCGGACAGCCGCATCGGCAGCGGCAACGGCACCCACGTGATACGCATGCCGGAACACTACGGCAAGCTGTCGCCCATTCTGCACACCATTCCGCTGCAGCTGCTGGCGTATCACACGGCGTGCGCGCGGGGCACGGACGTGGACAAGCCGCGGAATCTGGCGAAGAGCGTGACGGTGGAGTGAGGGCGGAGTCGGCTGGGGTAGCGTGAAAGAGCGCCGCGCGGGCAAGCCTGCTGCAAGAGACGATGAACGCCGACATGGCGGCCATCGAAGAAAAGGTAAATGCGCTGCGCGAGACGTCGTCGGTCTGCCCGCCGACGAACGGCGAAGCATGCGACAAGAACACGCGCAGCCGATCGCTCAGACGCTGCACCGATGGCTTATCGCGCAGCGTCAGCGTGTTCCAGACGGGTCACCGACTCACGGCCTGGTGGCGGCGACGGCTACTTCGTCTCCTGGACTTTGCGCTTGCGCCAAAGATATAGCCCGCTAAGCAGGATAACGATCATGATCAGGTCCAACGCAGCCCAGATGATCTTGAGCGGCAGGCCGGCGGGATCACCATAGTGCAGCGGTCGCGAGAACTGCAGCACACGCAGGTACCAGGGCATTTCCAGGACCGCCGTCAATCGGCCCGTACGCGCGTCCACCAGGACTCCGTCAAAAAGGTGGGCGCCCAGCGGCGTTGCACCCTTGGCCCACAGCAGGTAGTGATGGGAGAGGCCCAGGCCGGCATCGGGGAAACGCAGCGACTCCACTACACGGCCGGGAACAGCGGCCTTCGCGGTGGCGTAGGCCTGTTGCACCGAGGCCAGTCGCGAGGAGCCAGTAGCCGGATCTCCGCCCGCCATGGCCACGGCAGCCCGGACGTCGTGGGACAGCCAGTAACGGAACAAGGGAACCGCCAGTTCGTGGATGGCGCCGGTAACGCCCATCATGAGCGTCCAGACCAGCGTGACAATTCCCAGCAGGTTGTGCAGGTCCAGCCATTTCAGGCGCGGAGCCCGTGTGGCACGGACGGTGCCAAACGGGATTTTCTTCATGTACGGATGATAGAGGACGGCGCCCGATATCACTGCCACCGCCAGGAGCAGCGCCATGAACCCAAGATATAGCTGGCCAGGAAGGCGGGCATAGAGGTCGATGTGCAGGCGAATCATGACGTTCATGATGCGGGTCCCTGGACCTTCGCCGGCGCTGTCCATCGCCTGCAACAGCATACCTGTGCGCGCATCGTACTGCAGCCGGATCGAGGACGCCCCGGACGGGGCGTCGTGCCCGGGCGCCAGCGTCATGATGACGCTGGCAGCGTCCTGGGCGACTTCGAGTTCTACGATCCGGTGCGTGGGATAGCGTTGGAGAGCCTGGTCCACCAGACGGTCGAGTACAGGAGGGGACGTGCCCGGCGTGACGCTCGGCCAGGACGGGGCAGCGTCCAGCCAGTCGACGATTTCGTCGCGGAAGATCAAGGGCAGGCCCGAGACGCAGGCCACCAGCATGAAAAGGGTACAGGCCAGGCTGGTCCACTTGTGGACCAGATACCAGGCCTTGCCGCGCACCGTCCGCGCGGGCAGTGGACTTCCGGCGGGCCGCCGCACTAGAACTCCGCGGTGACGGACAGCAGTACCGTGCGGGGGGCGGCCACCGTCAGGCCTTCGCGCGCGGCCGACTGCCAATAGTGCTTGTTGAATACGTTCTCCACCGTTGCCCGCAAGGTCACCGGTGTACGGTTGATGTTCATCGCATAGCGCGCGCCCACGTCGAAGCGGGTCCAACTGGGGATTTGCTGCGTGTTCGCCGCATCGACGTATTGCGAGCTGGTGCGCAGCACGCGTGCCGTCAGAGTCAAGCCCTGCACAAAAGGCGTATCCCACTCAGCGGAGGCGTTGAATTGCCAGCGCGGCACGGCTGGCGCGACGTGGCCGTCGTTCACGCCGCCCTCGGTCTTGGTCAAGACACCGGCGGTGTAGGCCACGCCGCCCAAGAGCCGCACACGGCGCACGGGCTCGCCCTGCACCAGAAACTCCACGCCGCGGTTGCGCTGCTCGCCGGCGGCCTGGTAGCGCAGCGTCACCGGGTCCAGGTAGGCGCTGGGCTGCTCGATCTGGAACGCGCTCAAGGTAGTCGCCACCGTGCCGAAGTCGTACTTGACGCCGACTTCATACTGCTTCGATACGTTGGGCTTGAAGGTCTCGCCGGCGTTCACGGCTTCCGCCGGCGCGGTGCCGCCCTGGCTCAGGCCTTCGATGTAGTTGCTGTACAGCGCCAGTTGCGGGGTAGGCTTCACCGTCAGCGCGATCGCCGGCGTGACGGCGGATTTTCCGTAATCCGATAAGCGCTCGCCGGTGGCGGGGTTATAGTTCACCGATTGCACACGTTGCTGGCGCAGGCCCCCGGTCAATTGCACCGCGCCGTCCATTGCCGAGAGCGTGTCGGCCAGTGCGACGCTGTACAGCCGTGTCTCGCTGGTCTTGCCAAGGTCGTGGGGCATGGCGATGGACGGTTTGGCCAGATCGACGGGATCGTACAGGTCGGAGAACACGGTGGACGAACGCACGCGCGCCGACGAATAGTCGATGTCGAGGAAGCTGGCCGACAGCACCGGCTGGTGCGCAATCGGGCCGGTATCGAAACGCCCACGGATGCCGACCTCGCCGGTCTTGCTCCAGAGTTTTTCGTTCAGGCGGGCGGGCACGGAGCCTATCGTGCCCGCCGGGTCGAGCATCAGCCAGCTCGTCTGCAGGCTTTCGAAATCGTGCTTGCGCGCACCCAACGCCCCGTACACGGTCCAGTCGTCGGAGAGGTCGTATTCGGCGCGCACGTCGCCGGTCCACTCCTTCGCCTTCCAATAGGTCCAGTCGGGGAAGAAGTTTCGCTTCGGGTCCGGCGCGTGGCCGATGTCTTCGCCCGAAGGGGGAGGAAATAGCAGACCGCTGCGCGCATCGGTCACTCGGTTCTGGTAATTGATGTCCCCCTCGATGCGGAAGCGGTTGCCGCGATAGTCCAGGCCGAGCGACAACGCCCCCATGTCCTCGCCGGCACCGGATATGTTCATGTCGCCGTCGCTGCGCAGCACATTCAGGCGCATGCCGGTGCGCTGGTCTTCGCCGAAACGGCGCGCGATATCGGCCTGCACGCCGAACTGGCTGTTCTCGATATAGGACAGCGTGACACGGTTCAGGGGTTCGGCGCCGGCGCGCTTGGGCACCAGGTTGATCGAGCCGCCAACCGAGCCGAACGGCGCCATGCCGTTGAGCAAAGCGTTGGGACCACGCAAAACCTCGACCCTCTCGATGCCGATCAGCGAGGTGGCATTGCGGGGAGAGATGCCATAGAGGCCGTTGTAGGCGACGTCGTAATTGAACAGCGTGAAGCCGCGGATATTGAACTCGTCGCGGCCTGCGCCGCGCGAATAGGTATTGCGCACCGAAGGGTCGTTGAGCAGAACGTCGCCAATGTTCTGCGCCTGCTGGTCCTCGATCAGCTTGGAGGTGTACGAGGTCACGCTGAAGGGGGTGTCGAGGAAATCCCGATCGCCCAGCAGGCCGATTCTGGCGCCGCGCGCCACCTCGCCGCCCGGGTAAGGTTCGTCGGCCGACGCGGCGGCCGAGGCGGTCACCGATACGGTGGGCAAGATCGCGTCGGCGTGCGCGGGCCGCAAGGCGTAGCCGCCGTCGGTCTGGCGAACAGCTTCCAGGGCGGTGTTGTCGAGCAGTATCCGGAATGCGTCCTCGACGGTATATGCGCCGCGTACTCCGGGGCTGTTTTTACCGGCCGTCAGAGCCGCGGGCACACTGAGAAGAATATCGGCCTGCTGGGCGAAACGGCTCAAGGCGCCCGCCAGGGGGCCCGCTGGAACGTCGTAGGCGTGGATGGGGGCCGCTGCGGCGGCACGTCCGCTGGCCTGCGCATAGACCGTGGCGACGCCCGCGTCCGTCATCAGGATCGCGCCGAGCACGGTCTTGCGCGCCATGCGGCCGACGGCGGCAGTGCGCGGCAATAGGCGGGAGGACAGTCCCAGGTGGACAGGTGGCAACAGGCGGCGCATCGAACGGCTTTCCTTGGAGTGGAGGTGGTCAAGGAGAGGTCCACCGCTTCCGGGCATGGGGGGCGGCCGGCCGTCACGGACGGTATGGCCATATGGGCGCGGCACGGCTGCGTGGGGTCCTCTTTCCCTGTTAATCGAACGAGCAGAGAAAAAGCGAACCGTGGCGTGAAATTTTCGCGAGCGTGCTTACCTGGGCTCGAGCGTCACCCACCACGGCAGCGTGCGCTGGACGCGTATCGGCAGCTCCCGCTCGAGCATGGCCAGCGTGCGATCCATGTCGTGGGCCGGATAGCGGCCGACGACGCGCAGGCCGGCGACGCGGGGATCGACGCCTGTATACCCGGGGTGATAGCGGCCCAGTTCCGCGATGAGATCGGCGAGGGGCAGATCCTCCGCCAGGATCACGCCGCGAGACCAGGCATCGCGCGCGGGGTCGGCGGGGGCGGCCATGGAGATGCCGTCGGCGGTGTAACGCCTTTGTTCGCCGGCACGGACGAGCGCAACGCGGCCGGCAAGGTTCTCGATGCGCACCTGCCCGTCATAGACCGCCAACAGGACATCGTCATCCGCCTGTCTTACCGTGAAACGGGTGCCCAATGCTTGCAGCCGACCGTAGCGGGTGTCGACGAAAAAAGGACGTTGCCGGGCATCCTTGCCCGTTTCGACGAGGATTTCGCCACGGACCAGCGCTATCAGGCGGCGATCCTCCTTGAAATGGACGTCGATGGCGCTGCGGGTATTGAGCCGGACGCGGGTATCGTCGGCGAGGATGATCTCGCGTTGTTCGCCGACTCCGGTGGCATAGTCGGAATGCCACGCCGCCACGACGGCGGGCAAGGGCGTGAGCCGCCAGGCCAGCCAGCCCAGGAGCCCCACGCCGCCCAGCGCCAGGACGCGGCCGACGGCCTGGCGGCGCGACGGCGCGCGGCGGGAAGCCACTCGTACCGCTTGCTCCGCGGCTTCGCGCTCGCCATCGTTACGCAGCAGCGCAAAGCGCCGACTTACAGCTTCGACGTGCGCCCAGGCGCGGCGATGTTCCGGCCGCGCGTCCAGCCAGCGTTGCCATGCGGCGTGCTGCCCGGGGCCATGCTCGGCATCCTGCAATACCGCATACCACTCGGCAGCCACTTTCAGGCTTTCATAATCCGCTTGCACGGAGCGGTCTTCGGCAAAGACCGGCGGAAGTGAGGCCGGCATGGCTAGGACCTGTGCGTACTGGAAGAAGTCAGCCCGGCATCGATCAGCGCGAGGTGCAGCATGGCTCGAGCCAAGTACTTCTGCACCATGCGCAGGGACACGCCCATATGGTCGGCGATCTCTCGCGTCGAAAGCCCATGTATCTGAGCCTGGATGAAGGCCGTGCGTACCGTTTCCGGAAGGCGCCCGAGCCACTCGCCGACCTCCATCAGGGTTTCGATGACCAGCGAATGGTGTTCTGGGGAAGGCACGCAGGCGACGGGCTGGGCCGCAAGGCATTCCAGCCAGGCCTGCTCTACTTCTCGCCGCCGCCAGAGATCCGTGCATAGTCCCTGCGCCATGGCGCGCAGATAGGCCCGCGCAGCGCCGCCGGTGGCAAAACCGTCGGGCGCCGGCTTAAGGATCAGCCGCAGGAAGGCGTCGTGCGCCAGATCGGCTGCGTCTGCGGCATTACCCAGGCGGCGCCGCAGCCATCCCAGCAGCCAGCCGTGATGATCTCGGTATAGAGCGCTCAAGTCTTGGTGCGCAGGGGGCATGACGACGGACATCGGGCTGAAACCCTGGCGCAGCGCAAGCCGAGCCAAATAGAAATAGGAATGGTTATTGTTTATAACTGAAATCTCCTGTTTCTAGCAATGCCTCGTCCGAGGCGGATCGTCCTGCGATCGTTACGCAAAGCTTATGGCGCGGGCGGCTGAGGTACGCGCCGCCCGCGTAGCGCGGCCGGCGAAGGATCTACTCGCAAAGCAAGTTAGAGATCGACGCTGGCGCCGGGCCGATGGGCGCTGGGCGCGCGGCCGGTCGGGCACGCAATCGCATTGGCGCGATGCCTGTCCTGTCAGCACGCCGCCAGCACGGCTCGCACCGCGTCCGGCGTGAAGGGCGCTTCGTAGAAGCGCTTGCCGGTCGCGTCGAACAAGGCATTGGCGATGGCGGCGGGGCCGGGCACCGACGCGGATTCCCCGGCGCCCAGCGGCGGTTCGTCCTGCCGGGGCATCAGCAGCACATCGATGTCCGGCAAGTCCTTGAAACCGATGATCGGGTAGCCGCCCCATTCCCGGCTGGCCACGCCCGCCGCATCAAAATCCACTTTCTCCAGCAGGCAGCGGCTGAGCGTCTGATTGACGTTGCCATGAATCTGATGGCGCACGCCGTCGGGGTTGACGATCATGCCCGCGTCGTGGCCCACCACGACGCGCGTCACGCGGATGCGTCCGGTGGCTGCCTCTACGTGCAAGTCGATGACCCAGGCCGCCCACGCCGCGCCAAACCCCGGAAACTTGCTGTGCACATAGCGCGCGTACGCCACACCGCGTCCGTGCAGCATGCCGTCGGCATCGGGCCGGCCCCGCGACCCGGTGGCGCCCGCCTGCCATCCCGCCCGCCTGGCGGTGGCGCCGATGAGGGCGCTGGCGCGCGGATCGTCCAGATGCCGCAAGCGGAATTGGACCGGGTCGGCGCCCGCCGTGTGGGCCAGTTCGTCGATCATGCAATCGTGCGCAAAGGAATTGGGCAAGGCCGACACGCCGCGCAGCCACGACGAGCGCACCAGCGGCGGCATGTCGTGGCAGACGACGCGGCGCTTGGCGTAACGGTACGGCGGGTCGGCGGTGCGGTCGCCCATCTCCAAGGTGCGAGGCTCGCCCGATACAGCGCCGGTCAGGAGCAGCGCCAGCAAGGGCGCGTCGTTGGAAGGGTAGCGCACGGCGAAGTCATAGGCCAGCAGGTCGCCGTGCGCATCCACCGCCGCGCTGACGTCCATCAACTGGCCTGTGCCCTTGGGTTCCCATTGGTGTTCCTGTTCACGCGTGAGCTGCACGCGTACCGGCGCGCCCACGGCCATGGCGAGCAGCGCCGCGTCGGCGCTGACATCGTCGGCGCAGTTGCGGCCGTAGCAGCCAGCGGCCTCCATGCGGATCAGGTCGATCCGGCCTTCACCCAGCTTCAGCAGGCGGTCCAGGTCGGCGCGCAGCATGTGCGGGTTCTGTGTGCCTGTCCATACCGTCAGCCTGCCATCGCAAAAATCCGCCACGGCACAGGACGGGCCGATGGACGCGTGCATCTGATAGGGCCACACATAGCTGCGGCGCAGTTGCGTGGCGGCGGGGGCCGGCGCCAGCGCGGCATCGACATCGCCATCGTCGATCAGCATCCGCGGGCGGGCGGGGTTGGCGCGAATGGCCGTGGCCAGATCATCCAGGCGAGGCGCGGGCGGCACCGGGCGCCAGCGCACCTTCAGCGCGCGCATGGCGGCAATGGCCTGCTCTTCGCGGTCGGCCACGACGCCGATGAAGTCGCCTTGCGTTACCACCTGAACATTGCCGGGCAAGTGCGCCACGGATCCGGCGTCCACGTCGATGAGGCAACGGCCGATGAAGTCACCCGCGTCGCGCCCCGGGTGGGGCGGCCGGATCACGCGGCCGTGGCGCATGCCAGGCACGCGCACGTCGTGCACGAAGCTGAGTTCACCTGTGGCCTTGGCGGGGATGTCCACGCGTGCCACGCCCTGGCCGACGATGCGGTATTCGCTTGCGGGTTTCAGGCGCACCGGCTGATCCTGAGCGGCCAAGGTCAGCCGGACGTGTTGGCCGGCGATAAGGTCGCCGTAGTGCAGTTGGCGTGCGGGAGTGTTGCCGGTCGCGTGGGTGGCGGCATTGGCGTCCGCGGCGACGGACACCACGCCGTCGCGCACGCACAGCGCGTCTCTGCCCACGTTCCATCGCCGCGCCGCGCGCTCCAGCAGGTATTCTCGCGCCTGCGCCGCCGCGCGGCGCAGCGGCACGGCTGAAATCTGGATGCTGGCGCTGGCGATGGTGGGCCCCTGGTTCGGGGCGGCGTTGGTGTGGCCCAGCACCATGTCCAAGCGCGCCAGCGTTATGTCGAGTTCTTCGGCAACGATCTGCGCCAGCGCCGTGCGGATGCCGGTGCCCAGGTCCACGTGGCCGTTGAAGGCCAGCACGCGCCAACCAGGCGCCGGCGCGCCATGGCTGTCCACCTCGTTGTCAGCGGTGCCCACCACGGCAATGAAGATCTCGGGCGTAGGCTGCACATAGTCCGATGCCGACCCGGGTTGGCCCGGTGCGGGGCGTGGCGGCGCGGACGGCTCGCGCACGACCAGCAAGGCGTCGGGATGCGCAAGCAGCGCGGCGGAAAGATGCTGGGGCGAGGGCAGAGTCATGGCGGGCGGGCTTGGGCCGATGGACGATTATGCCGACGTCAGCGCGTATCGGCCATCGCCTGCGCCAGGGGCATCACGGCGGCGTACTTCTGCGCCATGTCGAACAGGTTGGCGTCATGCGGCCCCAAGGCGCGGTCGCCGCAGCAGTCGGCCACGACCAGCGGCCGCATGCCCGCCTGCATGGCATCCACCACGCTGGCGCGGACGCAGCCGCTGGTGACGCAGCCGGCCACCAGCAACGTCTGTACGCCGCGCTGCGCCAGCCACGGCGCCAGCATGGTGCCGAAGAACGCGGACGGCGTGCTCTTGCGTACCACGTATTCACCCGGCGCCGGGGCCAGTTCCGGCACGATCGCGCTGTTGTGGCTGTGCTCTTTCAGCGCCAGCATCGCAGGCACCTTGATGCAGAAGATATTGCTGTCGGCGTCGTCGTCCGAAAACACGATGCGGCTGTGCGCCACGGGCCAGCCGCGTTCGCGGGCGTGGGCCAGCAGGTGGCGCGTCTGCGCGATGGCGGACGCGATGTTACCCCCGCCCAATACGTCCGGGTCCGCAAAGCCGTTGACGAAGTCCACGATCAACAGGCCATAGGGCGGTTTCAGCGGCAAGGGCGTGCCAAAGCCCTGGCGTGAATAGGCGGAGATGTCGCCGACGACGGGGGCCGCTGCATGAGGGGAAGAGGTCATGGCGTGTCCTTGCGGCGGGCGGCGCGTGCCAGCCCGGGTTCGTCTTGCACTACGCCGTTGACGACGACGAGCGTGTCGTCCAGCGCCACGCTGCAATGGCGCATGGGAATATCAATGTGGCAGGCGGTGCTGCGGCTGCCGCCCGCTTCGTTGTTCGGGCCCATGGACCACAGGAAGTTGCCTTCGAAGGCGCGGGCGTCCATGCCGATATGGGCTTCCTTGTTGTAGTGCGCCAGCATGGACCATTGCGCCCGCGGTTGCAGTCCCCAGCCGATGTGCGACACGGCATAGGCTTCCGGGTCCTCGTACGCGGCCATGTATTCCTTCAGGATGTCGGCCTGCAAACCGCCTTCGATGCGCGTGACGTAGCCGTTTTCGATGACGAGCTCGATGGGGTCGGTGACGTAGTCTTTCATGGGCAGCAGGATGTCGCCGCGGTCCAGCACCACGCGGCCATTGCTGTGGCCTTCGTTGGGCCAGGTCAGCACAAAGCCGCTGGGCCAGTGGTCCCAACGGCCGGGCTCGTCCACGAAGCCATATTCGGAGATGGCGGGAAATTCGCCCAGCGCGCAGCGCAGGTCGGTGCCCGCGTCAGACGTGATATGCATCTGCCGCGCCGCTTCGATCCGGCGCGCGGCCGCCCGCACGCGTTCGCGGTCGGCCGCGGTGGGCACCAGCCGGCACAGCACTTCGGGCGGCTCGATGGCCAGCAGGATCTTGGTGCCGGTTTTCAGGATGTCGTGCTGTTCATTCGAGAACAGCAGCGTCATCAGGTCCAGCACCAGATCGCTGGCGTTCAGTGCGGCGATCGCGGCCGGGTTGCCGGTCAGCGGCGTCGCGCCCAGATACGCCAGCGCGTCGCGGCTGATGGACTTGTCGGCATTGACGGGCGGCAGGTCCAGCCGGTTGACGCGCGCGCCCATGTCGCTGGCGGCGGTGATGGCGCAGCGCAGGGTTTGCGGATGCGTGTCGGCGCCGGTAAGTACGGTGACGATCTGGCCCGCTTCCAGCCGGGACAGCGTCAGCACCTGTTTCCAGGCGTGGATCAAATCGATGTCACTGACGGACATATGGATCTCCTTGGAAGTCCGGAGGGACGCGTCAGCGAAGCGCGCGGCCCAGGAAGTCGCCGAAGGCGGCGTAAAAGCCCGCCTCGTTGTCCCAGGGGATCATGTGGCCGGCAGCGGGCACGCGCACGTGCTGCGTCTGCGGCGCCAGGCCCTGCCATTCGGCAACGTCGTCGTCGCCCACGACCCCCCCTTTTTCCGCCGTCATCAGCAGCATCGGCACGTGGATGCGGCGCAGATCTGCATGGATGTCGTCGCGGCCGAAGTCTTCGAAGCTCCGCACAATGGCCGGTTCATGGCACGTGTGCAGCCACTCTGCGCGCAGCTGGCGCTGCGCGTCGGTCCAGGTGGGGCAGAACGCGCGCATGTCCTCGGCCGACATGCCTTGCGCGGCCTGGCGGATGGAGTCGACGTACCACGCCAGATTCGCCGGGTAGGCGCGCCGGCCGGGGCCGGAGACGGGCGGATCGACGATCGCCAGGCGCTCAAGACCAGCCGGTGCGCTGCGCGCGGCGCGCACGGCAATGCGTCCGCCCATGGAATGGCCGAGCAGCGCATACCGCGTCAACCCCAAGGCTTGGGCGAAGGCGATGACATCGGCCGCCTGCGCGTCCAGGCTGTAGTCGAGACCCGGGCCGGATGACGACAGGCCGCGCCCGCGCACGTCGAGCACATAGGTGTCGAAGTGGCGACCGAGCTGTTCGCCGACAAAGCCCCAGGTCACGGCCGGGCTGGTGATACCGGGAATGACGATGACGGCGGGACGCTGCGCGCGTCCGTCCGACGTGCCGCCGTAGCGCAGATAGTGCTGGCGGATGCCATTGGCGTGGACGTTGCCGCCGTAGAGGTAGGTGGAGCCGGGGTGGGTAGCGTCGGCGTGCGTCATTCTGCGGCCCTCGAATAGGGATATGCACCCGACAGCAGCGCGCCGGCGCCCGGTACGACCGGGTCCAGGCCCAGCTCTTTCAGGATGGCGTAGGTGGTGGCGATGGACGCCGTCAGCACAGGCTTGCCGGTTTCAGCTTCGACTTGCGCCACGGCCGGCAGCGACGGCATTTGCACGCAGGCCGACAGCACGATGACGTCGGCATCGGCCACGTTCATGCCGGCGACGATCGCGGGCAGCCTGGCGGGGTCGTGGCGGCCCACTTCCAGGTTGTCCGGAATTTCCAGCGCGCGCCAATCCACGATCTCGAACCCTTCGGCGGCGATGTAATCCATGACGAGTTCGGTCAGCGGCACCATGTAGGGCGCCACCAGCGCGATCTTCCTGGCGCCCATCACGTGCAGCGCTTCCACCAGCGCCCCGGCGCTGGTGATGACGGGGGTCGAGGCGCCGTTTTCAGCGGTGCGTTCGGTCAGTCGCTGTTGCGATACGCGGTGATAGCCACGCCCCATGGCCATGATGGCAACCAGGCAGGCGTAGCCCAGCACGTCGACCCGCGCGTCGCTCAGTTCCAGCGCGCAGCGGTCACTTTCGGCGTCCATGGCGGCCAGTTCTTCTTTCTGTACCTTCTTCATGCGCATGCGGCTGGAATGGAAGGTGAAGCGGTCGGTCGGGCGCAACGACGAATGTGCCCGCAGCATGGCGGGCACTTCGGTTTCCATCGTGGTGTTGGAGCTGGGAACGATCTGGCCGATCCGGAATGTTTTCGTCATGTGGAAAGCCTTGCAAGAAGTCGGGCCTAGGGTTTTCGATAAATTCTAAAAAAGCGTATACGCTCTATTCTTGCAAAGAGCGAGACCGATGGCCAGCCCGATTTCCGTAGTGGTTTTCACCTAATTTTCGGAAAAATAGGCGACATTTTGGTGATCTATTCAGGAGTGTGCGCCTGGTCATTCGGTCTGTGTTCCCGAAAATAAAGTGTGTACACCATAATTATTCGCTAGCAGAATCTCAGGTCCATCACCATCCAGCAAGGAGAAGTTCCGTGTCTACATCCCCTCGTATCGCCGTCGTTGGCGCGGGCCTTGGCGGCGCCGCCACCGCCGCGCTGCTGCTCAAGGAAGGACTGAATGTCCGCGTCTATGAGCAGGCGCCCGGTTTTTCGCGGCTGGGGGCGGGCATCCACGTCGGGCCCAACGTCATGAAGATCCTGCGCCGTATCGGCATTGAAGACGCGCTCAATGCGCAGGGTTCGCACCCGGATTACTGGTACAGCCGCCACTGGGAAACCGGCGACATCCTGGCGCAGATTCCACTGGGCGATCACGCGGTCAAGCAATATGGCGCGTCGTATCTGACCGTGCACCGGGGCGACTTCCACGCCTTGCTGATCGACGCGCTGCCCAAGAGCGCCGTGGTCTACGACAAGAGCTTGACGCGTGTGGAAGACCGGGGCGATGTCGTCGTTATGCACTTTGCCGACGGCACGTCGGCGGAGGCCGACATCGTGATCGGCGCCGATGGCGTGAACTCCCGCATCCGCGAAGAATTATTGGGGCCAGAGCTGCCCAAATACGCCGGCTACCTGGCGCATCGCGCCGTATTCCCCACGCCGCGGGTCAAGGCGGGCATGCTGCCCTTTGATGCCTGCGTGAAGTGGTGGAGCGACGACCGCCACATGATGACGTACTTCGTCACCAGCAAGGCCGACGAACTCTACTACGTGACGGGCGTGCCGGTTGAACACTGGGACTTGAACGACCGTTGGCTGCCCAGCAGCAAGGCTGAAATGCGCGAGGCATTCAGAGGCTGGCATCCCACCGTGCAGGCGCTGATCGACGCCACGGTCGAAGTCACCAAATGGTCGCTGCTGGAGCGCGACCCGCTGCCGCTGTGGAGCCGCGGCCGCCTAGTGCTGCTGGGCGATGCCTGCCACCCCATGAAGCCGCACATGGCGCAGGGCGCGGCCATGGCCATCGAGGACGGCGCCATGCTGGCGCGCTGCTTCAAGGAAGTCGGCGTGCACAATCACGAGCTCGCGTTCGCGCTGTACGAGGCCAACCGGGCCGAACGCGCCAGCAAAGTGCAACGAATTTCGCACGACAACACCTGGCTGCGCACCAATGAAGATCCGTCGTGGTGCTTCGGGTATGACGTGTTCAGCGAACCGCTGGTAGACGCAAAACCCCGGGCCGTCGCTTGATGGGTGTCCGCTGAAGGGGCTTGCCCCCTGCCCCGCCTCGACAAACTTCGTGCCTTCCGAATCGTCCATTTGCGCCATGCCCATGGGATCTCCCGTCAATCCAGGCAATGATCCGCCTTCCCTCCGGCTGAACGTCAACGCCGGCGCAGTCGATGTGCCCGCCGCGCCGGGCACGGCGTTGCTGCACGTGCTGCGCAATGATCTGGGGCTGAACGGTCCCAAGTTCGGCTGCGGCCTGGGCGAGTGCGGCGCGTGCACGGTGCTGATTGACGGCGTGGCGGCGCGGTCCTGCGTCATCCCGATCAAGGCGGTGCAAGGGCGCGAGGTCACCACCTTGGAAGGGCTGGGCACGCGCCAGCAGCCGGGCCCGACGCAGCAGGCGTTCATCGATTGCCAGGCGGCGCAATGCGGCTACTGCCTCAACGGCATGATCATGACGGTGGAAGCGCTGTTGCGGCGCAATGCCAATCCCTCTGACGACGCGATCCGCCGCGAATTGCATCACAACCTGTGCCGCTGCGGCACGCACGTGGAAATCATGATGGCGGCGCATCGGGCGGTGAAGTTGCGGGCGCAACGCGGGGCCGGTGTGCAGGCAGCGGTGCCCGGGTCGACGCCTTGCCAGGCGGGCGAGCGCGCGCGATGACCGGGTTCTCGGTGGATATGTCCACGCGGGCATCGGGTTCGCCAGCCGGGCAGCCGGCCGACTTATTGCATGGCGTTGCCTTGCGTCCGCCCCAGGTCCTGTGGGACGGTGCGCGTTATCGGGGCAGTGCGCTGCAAGGCGTGCGGCAGGACGCGGCGCAAGGCCAGCCGGGCGTGGTGGCCGTTGTGCAGCACAAGCATTTCGCGGGCGTGGTCGCCGTGACGCCGCTCTATGCGCGGCAGGCTGCGTTGGCGCTGGCGCCTGCATGGCAACGGGCGCGGCCGAATCCGGAAGTTTGTGGCGATGAATCGCCGAAGGTTGAAGGGCTCTCGGACTCGTTCCTGGATTCGTCGTCGGGTGATTCCTCGGACATCGATCCCATTCGCTACACGCTGCGCGCCCAGCCCCCCGCGGCCGCCGCCGGCGCGCAGGTGGTCGCGTGGTCGCTAAACGGTCGTACCCGCGCGTGGCTGCCTGCTTGCTCTCCCGACACGCAGGCGCTGATCCGGCAAGAGCTGTCGGCATTGCTGCACCAGCCGCCGGCCGCGATCACCGTCACGGTGGGCGGACCAGGCGTTGCGAATGCCGCGTCGCGGGACGGCGGCGCGGCTGCCGACCGGCACGATGTTTGTCATCCCATGGACCTGATGGACGCCGCCGCCGATGCCGCGTTGTTGTCGCAGGCAGTGGGCAGGCCGGTGTCGGTGGTGTGTGTCGCGGGCGAGGCCGATGAGCAGGTACTGGGCGTCAAGTCGGGGCTACTTCATGCCGATGCGCCGCACATGGATGCGGCATCGCTCTATGCACCAATCCCGGATGAGAGCATTCCCCATCCCGTCACCGGCGGCGCCCGCGCTGCACTGACATCGCGTTCGCCGTGGGCGCTGCGGCCCAGCCTCGCGCGGCTGTTGAGCCAACCCACACAAGCCAGCGCCGCCGCGCACGCAACGCTGTGCGGCAGTATGCCGGTGATCTCGGGCACGCACGCGTGCCCGCCGCTACGCGCCAGCGCGCAAGAGCTGAACGCCGCGCAGGTGTTCGCCGAGGAAAGCTATTGGCACGAACAGGCGCAAGCCCAGGGGCATGACCCGCAAACGTGGCGGCTGCGTCATCTGCCGCCGGGTAGGGGGCGCGATCTGGCGCGGCAGGTCGCGGCGCGGGCGGCCCAGGTTGCGGGCAAAACGGCGGCGGCCGCGCGGGAAGCGCAAAGCGAGGCAGACGGCCTGCTGCGAGGCACTGGCTTTGCCACCGCGCAGGTCCAATGCGTGGACGATACCGGCGCCGCGCGCACGGTCTGGACCGCATGGGTGGCCGAGGTGGCCGTGCAGCCGGACACGGGCCGCATCGACGTTACGCGCGTCGTGGCCGGGCATGACAGCCAGCACCTGCACACGGCGCAAGGCGCAACCATCGATTCACGTATCGACGCGTCCGATCACGCTTGCATCGACCATCAGGCCCCGTGGATGCTGGACAGCGCCCGCCGCCTGCTTGCCGGTCCTGCCGCATTCGATACCTGGACGAGTCCTTCGCGGCCCTCGTCGAATGCCGACGCCGGCGCGCTCGAAAAACGGGACGAACACCGCGACATGAGCCGCCCAGCCACAGCCGCCATGCGCATCGCGCAAGGCAGCCTGGACGTTGACGGCGTGGTGACTTTGCCCGCCTCAGCGGCCATCGCCAACGCCATCCACGATGCAACCGGCGTGCGCCTGCGCCAGGTGCCTTTCCAAACCGAGTCCTTGCGGCGCGCGTTTGCCGGGCAGGCCCGCGTGCGCAGCCCCTTGTCGCGTGGATGGAAGTGGCTGGCGGCGGGCGTGGCAGGATTGGCGGGTGTTGCCGTGACCTTGTGGCCGATGAAGCCGGCCTTGCCATTGACCCCCGGCCCCGACGTTTCACTGTATTCAGCGGGCGCCATCGAGCGTGGCCGGCTTGTCGCCGCCGCGGGCGACTGCATGGTCTGCCACACGGCGCCCGGCGGCAAGACCAATGCCGGCGGACTTGCGCTGGACACCCCCTTTGGCGTCATCTACACCACCAACATCACGCCCGACAACGACACGGGCATCGGCCGCTGGTCCTACGCCGCCTTCGAACGCGCCATGCGCCAGGGCGTGCACCAGGATGGCCGCCAGCTCTATCCCGCGTTTCCGTACACGGCCTACGCCAAGCTCAGCGATGCGGACCTGCAGGCACTGTACGGCTACCTGATGTCGCAACCGGCCATAAAGGCCGAGCCGCCCAAGACGCGACTGGCGTTTCCATTCAATATGCGTCCGCTGCTGGCCGGCTGGAACGCGCTGTTTCACGATGCCGCGCCCTTCACGCCTGACCCTACCCGCAGCGCCGAGTGGTTGCGCGGCGCGTATCTGGTGGAAGGCGCGGGCCATTGTTCCGCCTGCCATACGCCGCGCAATCGACTGGGCGCGGAGAAGACCGGCGTTCACTATCTGGCGGGCGGCGAGGCCGAAGGCTGGACCGCCCCCGCCTTGAACGCGCTTGCCAGCGGCCCGCGCGCGTGGAGCAGCGAAGAACTGTTCCAGTACCTGCGCACCGGCTACGCGCCAAAACACGGCGTGGCCGCCGGGCCGATGGCGCCCGTGATCCACGGCCTGGCTGAATTGCCGGATAGCGATCTGCGGGCTATTACGACGTATTTGATGGATTTGCCGAATCAAGACAGGGTGGGGGCGTCTGGCGCAACGTCAGCAGCCGCTGCGACGCCCTCCGCGGCAGCCATTCCGCGCGATGAATCGTCCGCGTCCGCGATCCTGGCGATGCCCACCTCCGCGACGACATCAGCACCCGCATCGGCACCGGACGCCACCACCCTTTACGCCCTGCAAGCCCGCCACGCCAATGGCGAGCGGGTCTATCAGAACGCCTGCGCGGCCTGTCATGACGCGGGCAGCGGCCCGACCCTGTTCGGCGCGCGGCCCCTGCTGGGCACGAACACCAACGTCCACGCCGCCACGCCGGACAACCTGATCCAAGTCATCCTGCATGGCATCCAGGAGCCGGCCGAGGATGCATTGGGCTACATGCCCGCCTTTCGCGACAGCCTGAACGACGCGCAGGTCGCGGACTTGGTGGGCTATCTGCGGCAACGTTTTGCGCCTGGGGAGCCGGCTTGGCCCGATCCCACGGCGACGATTAAGCGGTTACGCGACTTCTCGGAGCAGCATTAGGGAAACACGGACACAACACGTGCAACTTTAACGATGATCACATCAAGGGGTTTCATTTATGTCAGCTTCATTGGTTTCAGTGGACCAGGCGATTCAGGTCGCGGGCGTCGGCAAGTTCCAGTACCGGCTCTTCGTGATATTCGGCCTGGTGTGGATGGCCGACGCGATGCAGGTGCTGTCCATCGGCTTTAGCGCGCCGTCCATCGCCAAGACCTTCGGCATCACCGTGCCGCAAGCGCTGCAAAGCGGCACATTCTTTTTCATCGGCATGCTGATCGGCGCGTTTGTGTTCGGCCGCCTGGCCGACCGCATCGGACGCCGCCCTGTGCTGATGTTGGCCGTCATCATCGACGCCTGCGCGGGCGTGGCTTCGGCGCTCGCGCCCGAGTTCACGTGGTTGCTGTTCCTGCGCTTTCTGACCGGCATCGGCGTGGGCGGCACCCTGCCGGTGGACTACACGATGATGGCCGAATTCCTGCCCAGCGACCGCCGTGGCCGCTGGCTGGTGCTGCTGGAATCGTTCTGGGCCGTGGGTACCATCCTGTTGGCCTTGCTGGCGCTGGCCGCCGTGTCCTGGGGCGACGATGCCTGGCGCGTCATCTTCTTCGTGACGGGTCTGCCGGCGTTGATCGGCCTGGTGCTGCGTTTCTATGTCCCCGAGTCGCCGATGTTCTTGAACCGCAATGGCAAATCCGATCAGGCGCGCAAGGTGCTGGAACGCGTGGCGCGCGTCAACCGCAGCAATGTCGACGTACCGCACCTGCGACCGGAAATCCCCGTGCGCACGTCGATGTTCGCGCTGTTCTCGGCCGGCCACCGACGCCGCAGCATCGGCCTGTTCCTGGCGTGGGCGCTGATCTCCATTGCGTACTACGGCGTCTTCGTCTACCTGCCGGTCAAGCTCAGCACCGCAGGCTTCGCCTTCATGCGCGGCCAGGAATTCCTGGTGCTCCTGGCGCTGGTGCAACTGCCCGGCTTTGCGCTGTCCGCCTACGGGGTCGAACGCTGGGGCCGCAAACCCACGCTTGTCGGTTTCCTGATCCTGAGCGCGGTCGGCTGCATGCTCTATAGCCTGGGCACGTCGCCCGCCCTGGTGATCGGGTCCACCCTGTTGATGAGTTTTTCGCTCTTGGGCACCTGGGGCGCGCTGTACGCCTTCACGCCCGAGGTCTACCCGACCAACCTGCGCGCCAGCGGCATGGGCATGGCCGGCGCGGTGGCGCGTTTTGGCGGGCTGTTCGCGCCGGCCATCATTGCGCCCATCATGACCAGCCACTTCACGCTGTCGCTGGTAGTGCTGTCCGGCATGCTGGTGGCGGGCGCCATCGCAATCTGGTCGGTGGATGTGGAATCGCGCAATCGCGCGTTGGATTGACGGAACCGGGGGGCTTCCCCCCGCCGTCGCTTTCACCGATGTTGAAGCGGGGAACCGGCCTTACGCCGGTTCGTCGCCGTTCAGCATTTTTGTCAAGAGAAAATCCAGCGCCAGTCGCTCGGCCGGGTTCAGATTGCCATAGGTGCTTTCGGTGATCTGCTTGGCGAACGGCTCCATCTCTTGCACCAGCGCCTGCCCGGCAGGCGTCAGGTTGATGACGACCTTGCGCCGGTCGACGGGGTCGTGATCTACCTTCACCAACTCGCGCTGCTTCAACCGGTCTACTACCCCACGCACAGTGGCCTGGTCGATCACCGTGGCCTTGACCAGATCCGCAAGCGAACTCGCGCCGTGATCCCGCACCGAACACAACACGACAAACTGTGCGGCAGTGAGCTGGGAGTCGGGTATGTAGTGCTGGAATAACGCGGTATGCCGCTGATAGACACGCCGCAGCAGGTGACCTATCTGATCAGAAAACAAATAGCCATCCTTGATGGACGAGGATTTGCCTTTTACGTTGCGCATAAGCCTATCCGAAGCAATGCTGTGAATGTGATGATTTTTGTCAACGGTACACGCTTTGAGCGGTAGCGGAAGATTCGACATTTTGCGGCCGTACTATCCAAACTGGTTTCGACGCCTTTCTACGCCGCGTGCCGCGGCGCCGCTCGTTATATGACCAGGCGCGTTTCGAACTTCGCGCGATGCACCGAGAAAAAAGTCCGCACGTTGCGCACGTTCGCCTGCGCGGTAAACGCCCGGTGCACCAGCGCGTGATATGCCGGCATGTCGCGGACCTGCGCGATCAGCAGAAAATCCGGTCCGGGCGAGACGCGATAGCACTGCAGCACCGCCGGTTCGTCGCGCATGCGCGCTTCGAACTCGTCCATCCGTTCCGCCGCCTGGACATCCAGTGTCACTTCCACCAACGCCGTCAGGCTGCTGCCCAGCCTGGCCGGATCCAGGATGGCGACCTGCTTCTCGATAATGCCGAGTTCCCGCAGGCGCCGGACGCGCCGCAGGCAGGTGGGCGGGGAGGCATGGACCTTTTCGGCGAGTTCCTGATTGGTCAGGGACGCGTCGGTCTGAAGCTGGTCCAGGATGCGGCGATCCAGCTCGTCCAGTTCGGCTAGTGCTTCTGGTGTATTCATGGCGGATGGGACACCGGCCGGCCAGTTTGGGTCGATGGTGGTGGAATTTATAGAAAATTGTACAGCCGTGCTGTATATAAAATTTCAGGCTACCGGCGGCACTATAAATTTCATATCGAGGCCGTGCGGCAGGCGGTGCGGCGTCTGCGCGGCGCCGCTGGCGCTGGCCACCGAGCAGATGCCGGTCGTCACCATCGCGCCGAACGACGCCCTGCTGGAGAAGTTGAAATCCAATATGCAGGAAGTGCGCGCGCGGCGGCGAGCTGTATGTGTTCGCCGATGCGGACAGCCGCGGAATCCGGCGAAGAGCGTGACGGTGGAGTAGCGGCGAAATGGGGAGCGGGCCGCGATCAAAGCGTCGCAACGCGCAGTCGCTCGATCAAATCGAAGTCGATGTTCGCTCCCAATCCAGGGCCCGTCGGCGCATGGACATAGCCGTCGGCATCGGGCTCGATATCGTCGATCAGTCCATATTTTTGCGCGCCGCCCGGCAATAACACCTCAAAGAACTCGGTGTTCTTCAGCGCCATGGCCACGTGCAGCTGCGCCACGTTGTTCAGCGAGTTGCCGCCGTGGTGAATCTCGTAGTTCATGCGGAACGCCTCGGCCAGGTGGGCGGTCTTCAGCATGTTGGTAATGCCGCCTTTCAGCGGCACATCGCCGCGCAGGAAATCGGTCGCACTTTGCTGGACCCACGGCACGTAGGCGTCCAGGACCGCGGCCGGGGCTTCGGTGGCCATGATGGGAATGTGCAGTTGCTGCTTCAGCTTCATATAGTTGTAGAGGTCGGAATCCTGCAGCGGATCTTCGTACCAGTAGTAATCCAGATCCTGAATGGCGCGTCCTACGCGGACGGCTTCGGGATACTGATATGCCCAGGCTGCGTCCAGCATTAGCAGGTAGTCGTCGCCGACAGCCTTGCGCACGCCTTCGCACACGCGAATATCTTCTTTCCAGGGGTGTGGCGGGTGGATCTTGTAAGCAGCCCAGTTCAACGACTGATAAAGGCGCGCTTCGTCGGCGTACTCTTGCACCGAGTCCAGGATCATGGAGCTGGCGTAGGCCTTGATCTTGCTGCGGTAGCCGCCGATCAACTGGTGGATGGGCAGCCCCGCGACTTTGCCCGCGATGTCCCACAACGCGACATCGCAAGCGCCTATCGTGCGCACCGTGGTGGTCCGCGACCGCCGCCACATCGCTTGAAACAGGCGTTCACGCTCCAGGGGATTCTGGCCCATCAGAATGGGTTTCAGATACTTGATCAGGGTCGGTCCGTCCAGATCGGCGGGGTAATAGGCCGAACCCAGAAACGCGTGGCCCGTTACCCCCTCGTCGGTTTGGATGGACAGCAGGCCCAATTTGCTGGAACCGGCGAACTTGCCGGTGTGTGCGGCATAACTGGTTGGCGGAATGTCGTTCCAGGCGAAGAGCGTAAGGCTGACGTTGTCGATTTTCATGAAGGCTCCAATTCATGGCGGCGCGCGGCCACCGGATTCAACACAGCAATTCGATGAGGTATGGCCCTTGTGCATGCAAGGCTTTCGATAGGGCGCCGGCAAGTCCTTCCATGGTGTCGGCGCGTTCGGCGGGTACGCCCATGCCGCGGGCAAGGTGTACCCAGTCCAGAGGCGGGGCGTTCAAGGTGAACAGGACGTCGGATGCGGGTCCTGGTGCCGCGCCGACGGCGCGTAATTCGCCCTGCAAGATGGCATATGCACGATTCGCGAAGACGACGGTCACGACGTTCAGGCGTTCGCGCGCCTGGGTCCACAGGCCTTGCAGCGAATACATGCCCGCGCCATCGGCCTGCAGGCAGACCACCGGGCGGTCGGGGCACGCGACAGCGGCGCCCGTGGCGGTGGGAATGCCGCCACCGATAGCGCCGCCGGTGTTCTGCAGCCAGTCGTGCGCGGCGGCCTGGAAGGTGGGCGTGAACAGCCCGCGGCCGGACGTGACGGCGTCTTCCATCACGATGCAGTCCTGCGGCAAGAGACGAGCCAGGACCTGGCCAAATGCCGCAGGCGTGTACGGCCCGCTGGGCATGCCGGTTTCGGGCGCGGGCAGATCGAAATCGACCTGCCGTGGCGCGCGCAGGGTTTCGGCCAGCGCAATCAGTGCCGCTTCGGCATCTTCCTCGACACCGGCCAGCGGGATCACGGAAGTTCCGTCCGCGTAGAGCCGGCTGGGTTTGTCGGGATAGGCGAAGAACGCGGCAGGCGCGGGCGCTCCGGCCAGGATCAGCGTGCGGACGGGCGCCAGCAATTCCAGCGCCTGGTCCACGGCATACGGCAATCTGTCGATAGGTGGCCGTCCGCGGCCGCGCGGCATGCGCGCCACGAAGGTCGTGGTGCGCAATGCCGCGCCGGTAGCGCGGGCGACACGCCACGCCGCCAATTGGGCTGCTTCAGTGAGCCCGCTGGTCCCCAGCAAAATCATGGCGGGGCCGTCGGCGCGCAACGCGCGGGCAGCCTGATCCACGTGTTGGCTGCCGGGCCGGGGGCGCGGCGACACTGCCAGGGGTTTGCGTGGTCCGTCGGAATCGGTCCATGCGGTATCGGCTGGCAGGATCAGCGTGGCGACGCCGCCTGGCGTCGATCTTGCGGCTTGTACGGCCTGCGCGGCGTCGTCGGCTACGTCGCGAGCATGGCGCGACAACCGGACCCATTGAGACATGGGCCTGGCCAGGCTTTCCACGTCCGATGTCAGTGGGGTGTCGTACGTAACGTGATAGGTGGCATGGTCTCCCACGATATTGACGACCGGCGTGTAGGCGCGTTTTGCGTTGTGCAGGTTCGCCAATCCGTTGGCCAGGCCGGGCCCGCAGTGCAACAGGGTGGCCGCGGGACGTCCCATCATGCGGCCGTAGCCGTCGGCGCAGCCGGTTACCACGGTTTCGGCAAGTCCGAGCACACAGCGCATGCCGGGCACGCGATCCAGCGCCGACACGAAATGCATTTCGGATGTGCCGGGGTTCGCGAAGCAGGTCGTGACGTCCGCGTCGACCAAGGTACGCACCAGCGCTTCGGCGCCGTTCATCACGATTGCCTTCCGGCGTCGGTGTGCAAGCGCATGCCCTCGATGACGCCGGGGCGTTGGCCCATGCGGTGCGCCCAGGCGGACAGCGCTGGGAACTCCGCGGGGTCCAGCAGGCTGCGGCGCAACGCGTAATTGGGGTACAGAATGAAGTCCGCATAGCTGAGGGTGTTGGCCAGGTAGTCGCGGGTGGCCAGATGGTTCTCGACGATGCGGAAATAGCGGGCAAAGCGTTTCCGGAAAAGGTCTACGTGTTCCGGCACCTTGATCGGCGACACCACCTCGACCTGATTCATCGCGGCACTGGTGCCGCCTATGTCGGTGCCTGCCTGCCATGACCATTGCAGCGCCAAGGCCTGATCGGCGGCGTTTTCGGGAATGTAGCGGCGGGCTTTCTGGCAGGCGTACACCACGATGGCGCCGGATTGGGCCAGGACCAGCGGTTTGCCGCCCGGGCCGTCCGGATCGACCATGGCGGGGATCTGGCCGGCGGGATTTATCTTCAGGTAATCGGGCGACTTTTGCGTGCCGGCGCCCACGTCGACCGGGATGACCCGGTGCGGCAAGTCGCATTCGGCCAGGGCAATGGTGGCGCGCAGGCCGTTGGTGGTACGCCAGGCATAAAGATCTATCATCGATCGTTCCTCTATGTCTTTCGGGGCGGGCGGCCGGCCGGCAGCCGGTCGCCTGTGACGGCTACTGCACTTTGATGTCGGCGCGTTCGATCAACGCGGCCCATTCGCTGCTTTCCTTGTCCAGCCACGCCGTGTACTCGGCCGACGACTGATCAGCGGGTTCCACCATCATCTTGCGCAGGGTCTCCTGGGTATGCGGTTGGTTCATGAAGTCCCGCACGGCCTGATTCAGTTTCTGAACGGTTTCTGGCGGCGTGTTTGCGGGGGCGAACAAGCCTTGGGATATCAGCGCCGAGAAGCCGGGTACACCGGACTCGCTGATCGTGGGAATGTCCGGGGCATACGGAGACCGTTTTTCGGTGGCGATGGCCAAGGCGCGCAGCTTGCCGGATTTCAGCAGCTCCAAAACCGATGGCAATCCGGTGAACACCATGTCGATGTGCCCGCCCGCGGTGTCGGCTATCGCGGGACCGCTGCCCTTGTACGGAACGTGCACCAGCTTGATCCTGGCTTGCTCCATCAATTTTTCCGCCGCCAGGTGCGTAATACCGCCCGTTCCCGACGATCCGATCGTCAATTTCCCCGGGTTTTTGCGTGCTGCCTCCAACAGATCCTGGAAAGTCTTGAACCGCGAATTGGCGGGCACGACCAGCACGTTTCCGAACATGGCCAGATTGGCCACCGGTACCAGGTCCTTTCGTGAATACCCCAGGGGCTTGTATAGGGATGGAATGATGGTGTAGACGGCGGAGTCCGACACCAACAGCATCTTGTTTGGAGGCGTCGCTCTGACCACCGTCTCCGTGCCAATAATCCCTCCCGCGCCTGCGCGATTCTCGACGATCACGGTCTGATTCAAGGCCTTGGCCAGCCCGGGAGAAACAAGACGGGCGAACAGATCGGAGCCTCCTCCGGGGTTGTAGGGCACGATGAGTTGTACAGGCTGTCCTTCCTGGGCCAGGATGGGTAAGGGGGCTGCCGACAGTCCGAGCGCGACGCAGGTCGCGCGAAACAGGGTTTTGAACATTGCTTGTCTCCGTGTTTTTGGTTCTGCTGCGTGTAGGTACTGCTAGCCGGCCGTCGTCATATTCGCGGACCATCCAACCGCCGGCCCTGGAAGCACATGCGCTCAGGCAAATGCATCAGAGGGATACAGGAGGGCGATGGATCAGAACGTGCCTGGATAGGCGCCGCCATCCAGCAAGATGTTCTGTCCTGTCAGATAGCCGGCGTCCATGCCGCATATAAAGGCGCAGAGGGCGCCGAATTCCGCTGGCGTGCCGAACCGGCGTGCGGGAATCGCGTCACGTCGCCGATCGGTATAAGCCTCGACCGACGCATTCGCGCGCTGGGCCATTGCCGCCAGATTCGATCGCAGGCGATCTGTGTCGAATGTGCCTGGCAGTATGTTGTTCAGGGTGACGTTGCGCCCCGCCAAGTCGGGCTGGCGCGCCAGCCCGGCGATGAAGCCGGTCAGGCCGGAGCGGGCGCCGTTCGATAAGCCCAGTGCCGCGATCGGCGCCTTGACCGCCGAGGATGTAATGTTGATGACCCGTCCATAGCCCCGTTCGACCATGCCGCCGACGGTCGCCTTGATCAGCGCGATCGGCGCCAGCATGTTCGCGTCGAGCGCGACGATCCAGTCGTCGCGTGTCCAGTCCTGCATATTGCCCGCCGGCGGACCGCCTGCGTTGTTGACCAGGATGTCGATAGCGGGGGTTTGCGCCAGCGCCGCTTCACGCCCCCCCTCGGTGGCGACATCCCCGACGGCGATGCGGATTTCAACGTCGGGGGCCAGTCTGCGCAGTTCCTGCGCCGTGCTTTCAAGCATGTCCTTGCCGCGGGCGTTTATCACCAGGTTTACACCCTCGGACGCCAATGCTTGCGCACATCCGCGCCCTAAACCCTTGCTGGCGCCGCATATCAGGGCCCATTTTCCCGCTATACGCAAATCCATGTTGTCTCCCGCAGCAGTCATCGCTGCGCTTGGTCGTTTGCGGTAAATTACAACATTGATAAGTTGTCAGGCAACTATTTTCGATGGGCTCGTGTTCTGGCGAAACGACTGACGCAGCTATACTGGCCGCCAATCAGGGCATCGCTTGGCGATGGTTTTGCGCGGCCATCTGATCCCCGGAATTTCTATGTCCAGACCGAAAGCCGAGAATCGGGCGCAGGCCCAGGAAAGCGAATTTGCCGAGGTGCAAGACCTGCGCGCCCAGCGTCCGCCGCGTTTGGCCGACCAGCTCTACGATCGCTTGCTGCAGCAGATCACCTACGGAAAATATCCGGAAGAATCCCGGCTACCTTCCGAGATGGATTTGTGCGCGGCCTTTGGCGTTTCCCGTCCGGTCGTGCGCGAAGCGCTATTCAGACTGCAGGCGGACGGGGTCATCATTTCCCAACGCGGCGCCGGTTCCTATGTGCGCCGACGGCCCAGCCCGGAACTGGTGAAACTGGCGCCGATCGGTGGACTGGCCGAACTGGTACGCTGCATGGAGTTGCGCAGCGCGTTGGAGGGCGACGCCGCTTGCATGGCGGCGCTACGTCGGAGCGAGGACGACTTGGATGCCATGGCCACAGCGCTCGAAGACATGCGCCTGGCGTTCGATGCGCGCCAAGTGGGTAACGAGGCGGATTTCCGCTTCCATCAAGCGATCGCGAACGCCTGCGGGAATGATCTGTTCGTGACCATGCTGCAATCGCTGTCCAAGCAGATATTCGACTACATGCGTGTGATGCGCAGCCTGGCCTTGTCCAGCGCGGTCACTCGTGGCCAACAAGTCCAAAGAGAACACGAGAGAATTTTCCGGGCGATCAAGGACCAACAGGCGGAAGAGGCTCGGGATGCGATGCGCGAGCATATCTACAATTCCAGAATGCGCACGCTCGACGCGAGTTTTTCGCCAACGGCAGCACGCGGGCGTTAGGCCGTTCTACAGATTCCGTGCACGCGCGCGAATCCGTTCGGGGATAGTCTTGATGTCCTCAAACGAAAGATGCGGCAAGCACTCTTCCACCAGTTGGAAAACCGCGGTTGCCTGCGCATAGTCGCGCCGCCGCTTGCCGGCATCTCGTTCCTTGCGTTCGCTGAGCCATAGTTTGAAAAGGCCGAAGGCGCGTGGGTCGACCGTAGTCATCGTTGCCATCTCTCCACTTGCGCTGATGATCACCTGTTCGAACTTTGGCGCCGAGAGCAGCCAATCCATGTTGTGAACTTTCTCGGCCCAAAAGTGGTCCGCGTTTTCCCAGACTTGCCCAGGTTCCGAATCCTGGTAACCCTCGTCGCGCTTGACGAGATCGACTTGGTACCCCTGATTGTTTGTCAGGGTGAATGGCTTATCCACCATCTTCGTGAAGGAGGCGTCACTGCGCTGAATAATGCCAAGAAGCCCCTTGGGATCGGGGCTCGCGATTCGTAGCTTTGATCTGCTATCCCAGAGCAGATCAAGATCCTGGGTGGCCATGATCGAATCCGCGAACGTCACGCTGGCCGCCGCCGCGTATGCGTACAGCGCGTTTGTGCCTATGGTTATGATCTTCTTGCTAAGCCCGGCGTTCTCGATCTGCGCCAGTACTTTGATTACAGGCGGGGGCACGTTCCCAAGCCGCAATGCCCTGTTCATCCGTACCTGCTTCTTTATCTCCTCCGTCAGCGCGTCCAGTCGTTGGCGAGCGTCGTCGGCGTGCTCGGTGTAGATGCGGGCGATCTCTTCGGTTTTACCGCTGCGGGAACCCAGGCTCTTTCTTTGACGAATGCCATGGTCGTGACGTGTGTTGATCAGGTATTCGGTCCCGCCGGATTTCTCCCAATGGAGGCGTCCCTGGTATTTCTTTGCGTCTTCGAAGGCGGAGCGATAGCTGCTATAGAGCTGCTGAGCGTCAATGATCTGCTTGAGCTTTTGCTCTGGTACCTCCTGGAATGGGGAGTATCTCATAACTTACTGATTTTAATGAGTTTTGGGCGATTTCGTTAGTTTCGCTCGATTTCGTCCAAAAAGCAATAAAAACAATAGGTTATGCCAATACTCGTATTCCGGCCATCGAGAGCCCCCAGTCGGATCGCCGCCGATGCACGGTCAGTCCTCGGCGCGCAATCCGGAGGTCGTGTCCTGGCTGCTCGCCGCGCGCACCTTCATCAAGCGCCGGCGTGTCATGCTCAGGTGCAGTTGCATGATGTCATGCGCCAGCGCGCCGTCCCGCTCCTGCACGGCGACCGTCAGGTCGTGGTGGTGGCTCAGACTCTGCTGCATCTCATCACGGGTGTACACATGGAAAGAGCGGATGACGATGGGCATGTCTATCATCGTCGCCAGGATGGATTGCAGGCGGTGTGAACCGCTGGCTTCGAGCAACGTGTGATGGAAGACGCGGTTCGCGCCTTGCGCGGCGTCCGCCATGCCGGGGCCGCCCGCCTTGATGGCCTTCGCCATTTGCGCGTTGCTTTGCTTGAGCCTGTCCAGCGCTTCTTCGCTGCGGCGCTCGGCCGCCAATTGCGCACAGAACGGCTCCAGCCGCAGCCGCAATTGGAAAACTTCCTCGATGTCCCATTCGGTCCAGGCGGCGACGTGGACGCCCTTTCCTGATTCCGCGACCGCCAGGCCGTCTTCCACCAGGCGCCGTAGGGCGGCGCGTACCGGTGTGCGGCTGATGCCGAAGCCGTCGGCCAGGGGCTCTTCCTTCAACTGCGTGCCGGGCTTGTATTGGCCCGCCAGGATCCGGTGCTTCAGGGTTTCGTAGGCTAGGTTCGAATCGCTGGCCATGTTCGGTGCAGCCGTGCGCAAGAAATGGATAACGGGGGCGTCGCTGTCGCTTCGCGAAAGCGATGACGCGCAGGCTAACACAGACGACTGCGAGACTGCTCGGCCGCGCGGAGGCAGGTGTTGGCCACGAATTGTATTTTTACTGTACTTTCCACGGAACAGCTTGCCCGTACCATCGACTGTGTCGGCGGAGCTCATCCAGAGATATTGCAGTGCAAAATAGGCATATATAAGGGTTTACGCTCATTGGCTTGTAAGCGGCGCATCACCCACAATGCGTGGATTGTATTTTTTTTGTACGTCATGGACATTATCATCATCGGTGGCGGAGAAGTGGGCCGGTGCTATGCCGACAGCCTGGCCGAGGCTGGCCATCGGATCCTGGGCATCTGCGACACGCGTCCGTCCGAGGCCTTGAAAGGCTATAGCGACACGCATGACATCCCGCTGCACGACTCGCTGGGCCCCTGGCTGGCCGAGGCGCGGGTCGTGATCAGCGCGGTGTTCGGGTCGGTCGCGCTGGATACATGCTCGCGCGCGATGCCGTATATGGCCGACGGCGCGCTTTACGCCGATTTCACCACCGCCAGCCCGCAGGACATGCAGGCAGCGGCCGAGGAAGCCACGCGTAATAAGGTCGTGTTCGCCGATGTCGCCATCACGGGCGCGATCAGCTTGGGCAAGGGCAAGACGCCCTTGCTCTGCGCCGGGGCCGGCGCGGCCGCCATCGAGGAGTTGATGCGCGGCGCGGGCGCGCCGATACAGCAGGTCGGGACGCAGGCGGGCGACGCCGCGACGCTGAAACTGCTGCGCAGCGTGTACACGAAAGGCTGCGAAGCGCTGGCCGTGGAATGTCTTGTCGCGGCGGAGGCCAAGGGCCTGCGCCAGGATCTGTACCGCGTGCTGCAGGACATCGAACGGCAGCCGCTACAGGTCTTCCTGGAGATGCTGGTACGCACCCACGTCGTGCATGCCCGGCGCCGGCTGGCCGAAGTGCAAGAGGCCATGCGGCAGCTCGAACGCGACGGCCTGTCGCCGCGCGTCATGCCCGGCGTCGCCGCGCTGTTCGAACGGACAGCGTCGGCCATCGAAGGAACCGAGGACGCATCGTCCGTGGAGTCCAGTCTGCAATGGCTAGGGGAACTGGCCAGGAAAAAGTGAAGCGGGCGCCCTGAGGCACGGACCCAAAATAATCAAACCGAGAGGAAGACAGCATGAAATTTCACCGCTATTTCGCGGCCGGTGCCGCCCTGGCATGCGCCATCAACGTGGCGAGCGCCGCCGATCTGGGCGCATCTCCCATCACACTGGTTTCGCCCTTCCCGCCTGGGGGTGGCACGGACACGCTGACGCGCATGGTCGGCGCGGCCCTGACCGCCGACAACGGCTGGAATATCGTCGTCGAGAACAAGCCTGGCGCCGGCGGCAACCTGGCGCTCGATTCGGTCGCTCGGGCGAAGCCGGACGGCCATACCCTGGTCATGGCGCAGACCGATAACGTGGTGCTGAACCCGTGGCTGTACAAGAAGCTGACCTACGACACCTTCAAGGACTTCAAGCCGGTGGTGCTGGTGGCGTCGTCGCCGAGTGTCTACGTGACGATTCCCAAGTCGCCGTATCGCACGATCGACGACATCGAGAAGTTCGCCAAGAAGAACCCCGGCCGTCTTTCCGTGGGCGTGCCGGGCGTGGGCTCCAGCGGCGACCTGATCAGCCAGCTGTGGCGCAAGGAAGCGGGCATCGATTTCACCACCGTGCCTTATCGCGGCTGGGCCCAGGCCTATCCTGACCTGTCCAGCGGACGGATCGACATCTACAACGGTTCGGTCGCCACGCTGCTGTCGCAGATCAAGGGCGGCGCCGTTCACGCGATCGGCGTCGTGGCGGACCAGCGTTCGCAATCCCTGCCCGACGTGCCGACCTTTGTCGAGAAGGGCTACAAGAAGATCGACCAGACCATCTGGTGGGGCTTGATGGTGCCTGGCCAGACGCCCGACGATGTGGTGCAGCAGTTGAACGCCGCGGTGAACAAGGCGATCGCCAAGCCCGAGTTCGTAGCGAAATTGCGCGAGGCGGGCTACCAGGTCCTGGGCGGCACGAGCGCGGAGTTCGCCAAGCGCTACAAGCAGGACTACGACGCTTTTGGCGCGGTCATCACCGAGTCCGGCATCGAGAAGCAATAAGGCCGGCAGGCCCTGCCCGGCTTTCCATCGAAAAGGAACAGACGCGATGATAGGTTTTGAGATCCATACCCGCCAACGTGCGGTCAGCGCCAAGACCGTGGCGGATTTTCGCGGCCTGCCGGTGGCCAACGTCAGCGACGTGATGTCGCGCATGGCGGCCGGCGGACCCACGCTGCGGCCCATGCACGACGGCGCCTACATGGCCGGTCCCGCGCTGACCGTGCGCTGCCGGCCCGGCGACAACCTGCTGGTGCACAAGGCGCTGGACCTGGCGCAGCCGGGCGACGTGATCGTCGTCGATGCCGGCGGCGACCTGACCAACGCCATCATCGGCGAGATCATGGTCGCCTATGCCACCCGGCGGGGGCTGGGCGGCATCGTCATCAACGGCGCCATACGCGACGCGGCCACGCTGCGGCGCGGCAGCTTCCCGGTATTCGCCGCCGGCGTGACGCACCGTGGCCCATATAAGGACGGGCCGGGCGTCATCAATGGACCCGTGGCCCTGGCCGGCATGGTGATAGAGCCCGGCGATCTGGTGATCGGCGACGAGGACGGCCTGCTGTGCGTGCCTTACGGACAGGTCGACCAGGTGCTGGCGGCGACCCGCGAAAAGCATCATGTCGAAGAAAAGATGATGGCCGACATCGCCGCCGACCGGCTGGATACCAGCTGGATCGACGCACGCCTGAAGGCCCTGGGCTGCGTGGGAGTCTGAGCGCGGCGCGGCGGGGAACGTCGGCGGCGGAGGCGCGCCGACCTTTCCCGGGGTTTCCCGCGCGCTTAAAGATCCGGTCATATAAGGCGCCTACAATCGCCGCTGCGCGACCCAGCGCAACGCGCCACGCCCCTGGGGGCGGCCGGCATTGTCCGCCTTTCCATCCCGTCCACCCATGACCGCCTCCGTCGTCGCCGTCAGCGCCAGCCCGGCTCACGCTTTCTCCAAGCAGGTTCTGACATCCATCACGCTGGTCGCCGGCCACGGCGTGCAAGGCGATGCGCATTGTGGCGTGACGGTGAAGCACCGGTCGCGCGTGGCGCAGGATCCCACGCAACCGAATCTGCGGCAGGTGCACCTGATCCACCGCGAGCTGTTTACGGAACTGGCCGGCAAGGGCTACGACATCGCGCCGGGGCAGCTCGGGGAAAACATCACGACGATGGGGATAAACCTGCTCGCCTTGCCCGTGGATACCGTGCTGTATATCGGCGAGCAAGTCAGCCTGCGCGTGACCGGGCTGCGCAATCCCTGCAAGCAGCTGGACGGTTATCGGCCGGGCCTGACCGCGGCGGTGCTGGATCGTACGCCCGACGGCAAGCTGGTGCGCAAGGCGGGGGTGATGAGCGTGGTGCTGACCGGCGGAACGGTGCGGGCGGGCGATGCGATCCGGGTGGCCTTGCCGGCCGAGCCTCATCGGGCCTTGGAACGCGTCTGACCTCGCGCTTGCCTGCCCTGTTCCTGCCGCATGCGGGCTTGCCGCCCTATGCGATCCTCGAAGAACTCGATCAAGGCCTGCACCCGCGCCGTGCGGCCGCTGCGCGTGGGCACCAGCAGCACGATGGGCGCGCTATCGAATTGCCAGTCCGCCAGGACGCGGACCAGCCTGCCTTGCGCCACCGCGTCCGCGGCATCCCATTCGGATCGCAGCACCAGCCCCAGGCCTTCTTCGGCCCATTGGCGCGCGACCACGCCATCGTTGGTGGAATAGGCTGGCGAGATCCTCAGGGTTTCCTGTTCGGCGCGCTGCTGCCCGCGTCCGGCGGCGCGCGGGCGGACATGCCATAGGGTCACGTCCTCGTTGTTTTCCCGTATGCAGATGCAGCTGTGCCTGACCACGTCGCGCGGCGTGCGCGGCAGGCCACGTGCTTGCAGATACGCCGGGCTGGCGCATAGCCAGCGTTCGTTGGCCGCCAGGGTGCGCGCGATCCAGGATGAATCGCGCACCGCGCCGATATGGATGATGGCGTCCGCATCGTGCTTGTCGGGCCACGGCGTTTCACGCAGTTCCAGCTCCAGGCGCAGGCCAGGATGCGTCCTGGCGAACTCCGCGATCAAGGGCGCGATGTGCTGGCGTCCGTAGCCGAAGGGCGCCGATACGCGCAGCGTGCCGGTGAGCTGGCGGGCATCCTGTTGCAGGGAGTCGCACAGGCCGTCCAGCTGGGCGAGCAGCGCGCTGGCCTCGCGGGCGAAGCGCTCGCCTTCGGCCGTCAGGCTCAGTCGCCGCGCGGTGCGCGACGCGAGCGTCACGCCCAGTGCGGCTTCCAGCTTCCGCAGCCGTATCGACAGGGCCGGCGGCGTCACATCCAGCGCGCGCGCCGCGGCGCTCAGCGACGTTCCGTTCAGCAGCGCGGCCGCCAGCCGCAGGTCCTCGATCTGGATCATCATTAAATCGGGTTTAACGATAGATGTCGAAGCATTAAAACACAGCGACAGTTCGTAAAGGTAGAGTGCCGCTCATGAACACGACCCCCACACCCACCTATCCGCGCGCCGTGCTGTTCGATCTGCTGACGGCATTGCTGGACTCCTGGACCGTCTGGAACGCCGCCGCCGGCTCGGCGGAAAAAGGCCGCGCGTGGCGCGCCCGGTATCTGCAGCTGACCTATGGGTGCGGCGCGTACGAGCCCTACGAGGACTTGGTCCGGCAGGCCGCCCGCGATACGGGCCTGCAGCCGTCGGCGCCCAACGCGCTGGAAGCGCGCTGGGACGAGCTGCCGCCCTGGGACGGCGCGCGCGAGCTGCTGCGGGCGCTGCGGCCGCATTGCAAACTGGCCGTGGTGACGAACTGCTCCCGCGGGCTGGGGACGCGGGCCGCGGCGCGCATGGGCGTCGATTGGGATGTGGTGGTGACCTCCGAGGAAGCCGGCTTCTACAAGCCCGATCCGCGTCCTTACCGCATGGCGCTGGAGCGATTGGGCGTCGAGGCGGAGGACGCGGCCTTCGTCGCGGGGTCGGGCTACGACATGTTCGGCACCGCGGCGGTGGGCCTGCGGACGTTCTGGCACAACCGCGTCGGGCTTGGGTTGCCGGCCGGCGCCAAGGAGCCGGAGATCCAGGCCGCGACATTGGAGCCCGCGCTGCCGTGGCTGCAATCCTTCCATGCCGCCCCCGCGGCGCCACGTTGATCTGGAGCCTGCCGTGCATCGTCGCCATTGCATCCGTTCATCGATAGTCACCGGTCTTTTCGCCGTCGCGGGCGCGCTGGGGGCGCCTGTGCAGGTCCAGGCCCAGGGCTCCAATGACGCCTTTCCGAAGCGCGCGGTGACCTTGATCGTGCCTTTCCCCGCGGGCGGCCCCAGCGATGCGCTCGCGCGCGGCTTCGCGCAGCAAATGGGCAAGCGGCTGGGCCAGGCCGTGGTGGTCGAGAACCTGGCCGGCGCCGGCGGCACCATCGGGCTGACGAAGGTGGTCCGGGCGGCGCCGGACGGCTATACCTTGGGCTTTGGAACGATAGGTACGCACGTGGCCAACGTCGCGCTTTACAAGAAGCTGCCCTACGATCCGATCGCCGATTTCCAGCCCGTCGGCCTGGCGGGCTCCGCGCCTATGCTGCTGCTGGGCAAGGCCAGCCTGCCCGCCAACAATCTGCGCGAGTTCGTGGCCTGGCTGGGCGCCAGCAAGGACGGCGCTTCCTATGGCAGCGCCGGCGTGGGATCGATTTCGCACTACGGTTGCGTGCTGCTGCTGGCGGCGCTGAAGGTCAGCGTGACGCATGTGCCCTATAAAGGCGTGGCGCCCGCGATGAATGACCTCATGGGTGGACAGACCGACTTCATGTGCGATCAGACCACGACGGCATTGCCGCAGGTCGCCGGCGGCAAAATCAAGGCCTTGGCGGTGCTGTCCTCATCGCGGCTGCCGCAATTGCCGAACGTCGCCACGGCGGGCGAGGCGGGCTATCCGCTGAACGTACAGGCCTGGAACGCGATCTTCGCGCCGCGCGGTACGCCGGCGCCCGTCATGGCGCGGCTGACCGCGGCGTTGACCGAGGCCGCCGCGGACCCGGATTTCCGCAAGCAGATGCAAGCGGTCGGCGTCGACCTGCCGAGCGGCGGCGGCGCCGCGCCCGCGGTCGTGACCGGACTGATTACGCGCGGCCTGCGCGACGACGTGCCCGCGCTCAAGGCCAAGGTCGACACGCTGGACTAACAACATCATGAAAGCTGATTTGCACCATATCGATACCCCCGCGGCCGTCATCGACCTGCCGCGCGCCCTGCGGAATATCCGCCGCATGCAGGACCGCATGAATTCACTCGGCGTCGCTTTCCGGCCTCATGTGAAAACCTCGAAGTGCGAGAACGTCGTCCGCGCGCAGCTCGAAGCGGGCGCGCGCGGTATCACCGTGTCCACGCTGAAGGAGGCCGATCAGTTCTTCGCCGCCGGAATCACGGACATCCTTTACGCGGTCGGCATGGCGGCGCATCGCCTGCCGCATGCCCTGGAACTGCGTCGCCGCGGATGCGATCTGACCATTATCACGGACAGCGTCGTTTCCGCCCGCGAGATCGCGGATTTCGGCCGGGCGCATGACGCGCGCTTTCCAGTGTTGATCGAGGTCGATACGGACGGCCACCGGTCGGGACTGCACCCCGACAGCGACGAGCTGGTGAAGGTCGCGGCCGTTCTGCATGAGGGCGGCATGCAGGTCAAGGGCGTGATGACCCATGCGGGATCCAGCTATGAGCTGAACACGCCGGATGCATTGGAAGCCTTGGCGGAGCAGGAACGCGCGGGGTGCGTGAGCGCGGCGGAAAGAATCCGCGCCGCCGGCATTCCTTGTCCCGTGGTCAGTGTCGGCTCGACGCCGACCGCGCTGAGCGCCAGGGACCTGCACGGCGTGACCGAGGTTCGCGCCGGCGTCTATGTGTTCTTCGATCTGGTCATGCACAACGTGGGCGTGTGCGCCATCGACGACATCGCGCTGAGCGTCCTCGCCACCGTGATCGGCCACCAGACGGAAAAAGGCTGGGCCATCGTCGACGCCGGCTGGATGGCCATGAGCCGCGATGTCGGGACATCGAAACAGCAGCACGACTACAAGTACGGCCAGATCTGCGATATCCACGGGCAGCCCATGGAAGGTTACCTGCTGGTCGGCGCCAACCAGGAGCATGGCATCGTCTCCCGCGCCGGCGGCGGGGCGAACGACACCGGCGACATCGCCGCCCGCTTTCCCATCGGCGCCCGCTTGCGCATCCTGCCCAACCACGCCTGCGCCACCGGCGCCCAATTCGAGCACTACCAGGCGCTGTCGGCGGATGGCGCATTGGCAGCCTGGCCGCGTTTCCACGGGTGGTGAGGAAGTCGGTTCAGGATCATCGATCGGGCGAGTTTGCCGGCCTGTCATTCCGGCCGCCGACTAAGCTCGTTAGCGCCGACTTAACGCCCCTGTTTTCTGCCCGTTGCCCGCTGCGTTGCATCGTCGAGCGGGAAATCGTGTAACTTTGCGGCCTTGCATGAGGGCCGCGGCATGGTGCACGGTCCACGGATAGGCAAGGCAGCGGTTTCAGCCATGGGTTCAATAAGTGGTCCGGGGCGCGCGAGCGCTCGGGCCGGCGCACGAATCGTCATCGTGGGCGCCGGTATCGTCGGCGCGTCGGCCGCCTATTTTCTGCGGCAGGCGGATTGCCAAGTGACGGTGCTGGATGCGGCGACGCCGGCGGCCGGGGCCTCGGGGGCGTCCGATGGGCTGGTGTCGGTGGGAAGCAAGAAGCCCGGCTTCCTGATGAATATCGCGCGGCATGCGCGGGATTTCTATGTCGAACTCGAAAGTGAAGGTCTGCTGCGGGGATTGTTCCAGCAGCGCCCGACTTTCCTGTTCGCGCGCAATGAGGCCGAGGCCGAGCTGATGGCCTTGCATGGCCAGGACCTGCAAAGCGCCGGCGTGCGCGTGGAAAGCCTGGGTGGCGCGGCCTTCGCGCGCGCGGTGCCGGGCGTGTCTTCCAAGGTGGTGGCGGCTTTGGCGGTGCCGGAAGATGGGCACGCGCTGGGCTACCAGATCGTCGACCGCATGCTGAAGCAATCCGCCGCGCGCGTGGTACGGCACGCGGCGGTACGCCGGATCAAGGTCGCCCACGGCCGGGCTGTCGGCGTGAGCACCGATGCCGGCGATCATGACGCCGATGCGGTACTGATCGCGGCCGGGCTGGGGTCGACCGCGCTGGCGGGGTTGGGGGAGATCCTGGTTCCGCGTAAAGGTCAGATCATCATCACCGATCGCGCCGCGGACAATGCCGCCGCCTTCGCCGGACCGCTGATGTCGGCCGCCTATCTCGCGGCCAAGCGCAACGCCGATGCCTCGCGGCGCGATCCGGTCAGCCTGGTGATCGATCCCCTGAACACCGGCCAGCTGCTGATCGGCGGCACCCGCGAAGACGGGCTGGCCGACCGGGAGACCACCGTGAACCACGTGGCCCGCATTCTGCGAGAGGCGCTCGCCGTGTATCCCCCGCTGGAACGGCGCCGCGTGATACGCACGTTTTCCGGCGTGCGCACCGCCAGCGTCGATGGACTGCCCATCGTCGGCCGTCATCCCGCCGTCGACGGGATGACGATTGCGACGGGCTTCGAAGGCGACGGCATCTGCCTGGGACCGTTGATGGGTCGGCTGGCGGCGCAAACCGTACTGGGCCAGCCATGCAGCCTGGATATCGAGGCACTGTCGCCGGCGCGTTTCGCCGCCGGCTCCACGGCGGCTGGAGCCGGAACATGAGCCACTTCTACTGGAACGACATGGCCATCTCTTTCCGCGATGGCGAAACGGTGGCGCTCGCCATGCGGCGCGCGCGGGTCGACGACTTCGGACAGGCGGCCGGCGCACAGCAGGGCCGCTATTTCTGCGGCATCGGGCAATGCCAGGGTTGCCTGGTTTCGATCAATGGCGGCGCCGCGGTCGAGGCCTGCCTGACGCCGGCCCGGCCCGATGCCGTGGTCACGCCAGGCGCATTCTGAGGGGAACGGAGTGTCACCGGACAAGGGCTTGTCATCGCGCAACAAGGGGTCGCCGGATCATGCGGGGCCAGGCGCCGGTGCGGCGGCGGGCATCGATGTACTCGTGGTGGGCGCCGGTCCCGCCGGTGTCGGCGCGGCGGTGGAAGCGGCACGGCGGGGGGCACGCGTGCTACTCGTGGAGCAGCGCCCCCATGCCGGCGGCGCCATCCATCGCGCGGCGCATGACGGTGGTCCCAGCGCCGTGCCCATGCCGGCGCGGCACAAGCGCAACTGGGCCCGGTTGCTGCGCGAGCTGGATGCGTTTTCGGCACGCATCCGCCTGCTGACATCCGCGGTGTTCCTGGGCATCGACGGCGATGGCGTCTGCATGATCGACAGCCGCGCCGATGGACCGGTGAAACTGGTCCGGGCGCGCGCCATCATCTACGCCATCGGCGCGACGGAGCGCGCGCCGCATATCCCCGGCTGGGAATTGCCCGGCGTCGTCACGGCCGGCGGCCTGCAGGTGCAGATGAAGGAAAGCGGCCAGGCCCCGCGGGGCCGCATCCTGGTGGCCGGCAATGGTCCCTTGCCGCTGGCCCTGGGCGCGCAGCTGGCGGCGCTGGGGAATGCGCCGGTGGCGGTATTGGAGGCCGCCGATCCCTATCGGGGCCTGTGGCGCCGGCCCGCGGCGGCCTTGGGCCTGGCGGCCGGTCCGAAGCAGTTGATCGAGGCGGCGGGCTACTTCCGCCAATTGCGCCCGGCGCGGGTGCCATACGTGACGGCCACGACCGTCAGCACGGTAAGCCGCCAGGATGACGGGTTGCGGGTGCGTACAGTGGGGCCGCGTGGCGATGCACGGGACTACCTGGTCGACCTGCTGGTGCTGCATGCCGGCCTGGCGTGCAATGACCGCGGCATCCCGTCCGGCGACGTGCATGGCGTCATCGTCGCCAAGGCCGGCGATTGCAATCGCGTGCTGGGCGCCGACGCCGCGCCCGGCGAGGGCCGTCGCGTGGCGGCGATGGTGATGGCCAGGCTCGATGGCGCGCCGTCGTCGCCGGCCGATCGGCCGTTGCCATGGGGCATACGGGCCGCGGCGGTTTTCCAGGCATCCCTGCGGCGCCTGTTCGCCAGCGCCCGTCCGCCCATGGACATGGATACCATCCTGTGCCGTTGCGAAGGCGTGACCGCGCGCGACCTCACCGTCCGGGACCTGCGTTCCGCGCGCGAGATCAGGCTGGTGGGGCGTGTCGGCATGGGGCTGTGCCAGGGACGCTACTGCGCGCATGCGGCGACCATGGCCGCCGATGGCGATGCGGGCGCCCTGACCCTGGCCGATATCGACGGCCCGATCCCGCGCTGGCCGATTCGCCCGGTGTCGGTAAAAGCACTGGCGGATGCCCAGGAGCTGTGAACGAATGAGCAATAGCGCTACGCTCCCTTAACCGATCAATAACCGATCAAATCATCATCCGGTTCGCCATGACTTCCAATCCCTCTTCCCGCCCCGTCGTCCACGGCCTGACGCTGGGCGTGCTGATGCTCGATACCCGCTTCATGCGCTTTCCTGGCGAAATCGGCAATGGCGCGACGTGGTCCGTGCCGCTGCAATACAAGATCGTGCGCGGCGCGACGCCGGAGCGGGTGATCCAGGACCAGGGTCGGGGCCTGCTCGACCCCTTCGTCGACGCCGCGCGGGAGTTGATAGACCTGGGCGTGCGCGGCATCACCACCAGCTGCGGTTTCCTGGCCCTGTTCCAGCGGGAGCTGAGCGAGCGGCTGCCGGTGCCGGTGGCGACCAGTTCGCTGCTGCAGGTGCCCATGGTCGAGTGCATGCTGCCGGCCGGCAAGCGCGTCGGCATACTCACCATCGACCGCGGCGCCCTGACCGCCGCGCATCTCGCCGCCGTCGGCGTGGATCCGGCCACGCCCATCGTGGGCATGCCGGAGGACAGCCTGTTCCGCCGCGTCTTCACCGACCGCGCCGGCCCCGAGGACGCGGACTTCGCCGTCCTGGAAAGGGAAATGGTGACGGCCGCGCGGGCACTGCGGGATCGGCATCCGGACGTGGGCGCCATCGTCTTCGAATGCACCAATATGCCGCCCTTCGCCGCGGCCGTGCGCGCGGCCACCGGGGTGCCGGTGTTCGATGTGGTCGGCATGCTGAAGTGGTTCATCGACTCGCTGCGGTAGCCGGCGGGTATTCAGGGTTTGCCCGCATGGATGCGAGGAAGGGATGGGCGCGATTAGAATGCCTTCCGGTGGACAGGGCCGGGCTTGAGCGCCGGACCGTCCTTAACGTTTCCAGGCTCTTTACGCATTCAGGAGAATCCCGTGATTACACGCAGAAGTTTCGTATCGGCCACCTGCGCCTTCGGCCTGGGCTCGATGATTTCGATGCCGGCGCTGGCGCAGACCGAATCGACGATGGCGCGCATCAAGCGCACCAAGGTATTGCGCACCGGTTTCGTCGCGGGCGCCGCGCCGTACTTCGTCAAGTCGGTCGCGACTGGCCAATGGCAGGGCTTCTGCGTCGACTTCGCCAATCAGTTGGCCGAGTCCATGGGCGTCAAGCTGCAGCCCATCGATACCACGTGGGGCAATGCGGTGCTGGATCTGCAATCCAACAAGATAGACTGCATGTTCGGCCTGGCCCCCACGGAACAGCGCAAGAAGACCGTCGGTTTCACCGATCCGCTGTTCCAGAACACCTTCACGCTGGTGGCCAAGAAGAGCTTCGATCCCAAGACCTGGGACGACGTCAATAAGCCGGAAGTGCGCCTGTCCGTGGACCAGGGTTCCAACCAGGATACCTTCGCGACACAGGCGCTGGCCAAGGCGACGCTGAATCGCTTCGAGACCTCCGGCGACGCCACGCTGGCCTTACAGACCGGGCGGGTGGATGCGCAGGTGCTGGTTATCCTGCTGGCCGTGACCGTGCTGTCGAAATCGCCGCAGCTGGGCCACCTGGTGATACCCACGCCGGCCGCCACCGCGCCCACCGCCATCGGCGTGCAGAAGGAGCCGGACCAGGCCTTCACCGAATACGTCAATCAGTGGCTGAACACCGAGCGTTCCAAGGGCCTGATCAAGCAGACCATCGTCGACAACATGCAGAAGCTCGCGGGTGTCGATCCCAAGCTGTTCCCCAAGGAAGCCACGTTCTGAACCTGGGGCGGGCGCCACGGCGGCCCCGCCCCCAAGCACTGGCCGCGCCGTGCCCGGGGCGCGGCTCACCATAGCGGGAATATCAAGGAGTCGTTGTGTACCACTGGGACTTTGGCGCCGTCTGGGTCTACCACAAGCTGTTGTTGAGCGGCCTGGCCTATACCGTCGTGTATACGGTCATCGTCGTGGTGGCCGGCCTGGCCGTCGGATTGCTTGTCGGCATTGGCCGGGTTCGCGCGCCGCGCTTCATCGCGGGCATCCTGCGCGCCTATGTGGAGGTCTTCCGCTGCACGCCGGTGCTGGTGCAGCTGATCTGGTTCTACTACGCCCTGCCCATCCTGACGAATATCGAAATGTCGCCGACCAGCGCGGCGGCGCTTTCCCTGACCTTGTACGGCGGCGCCTTCTATTCGGAAATCGTGCGCGCCGGCATCCTGAGCGTGGAGTGGGGCCAGACCGAAGCGGGGCTGGCCATGGGCATGCGGAATAAGCAGGTCATGCGTCGCATCATCCTGCCGCAGGCCTTTCGCAGCATGGTGCCGCCCTTGATGAGCCAATCCATCATGCAGTTGAAGAACACCTCGCTGTTGTCGGTGATCGCGGTGCCGGATCTGCTGTACCAGGCGCAAACCGCGGCGCATGATTCCTATCGCCCGCTGGAGATTTATACGATCGCGGCGGTGTGCTATTTCATTGTGCTGTTCCCCGCCACGTTGTGGTCCAAGCGCATCGAGACCCGGCTCGCCAGGCAGGACAGGAGCGCGGCATGAGCGACGCGATGATCGAGGTCAGCAATCTCAGCAAGCGCTTTGGCGATCATGTCGTGCTGAAGGATATTTCGCTGCGGGTGCCCAAGGGCACGGCGGTGGCGATGATAGGGCCGTCGGGGTCGGGCAAGTCGACCCTGCTACGCTGCATCAACCTGCTTACCATGCCGGACGGCGGCACGATACGCGTGGGCGAGCGCAGCATGGACTTCAACAGCGGCCAGGGTCGCCGCATGCATGAGAAGGAGCTGGCCAGCTACCGTGCGACCACGGGCATGGTGTTCCAGCACTTCAACCTGTTCCCCCACATGACGGTGGTGCAGAACGTCATGGAAGGCCCGGTGACGGTAAAGAAGGTGCCCAAGGCACAGGCCCGCGCGCAGGCCATGGATCTGCTTACGCGGGTGGGGCTCGCGGCCAAGGCCGACAGCTATCCCGATATGCTGTCCGGCGGCCAGAAGCAGCGCGTGGCGATCGCGCGGGCCTTGGCGCTGCGGCCCGAAGTCATGCTGTTCGACGAGGCCACGTCCGCGCTGGATCCCGAACTGGTGGGCGAAGTGCTGGCCGTCATCAAGGCGCTGGCGGAAGATGGCATGACCATGATCCTGGTCACGCACGAGATCGCCTTCGCGCGCGAAGTCGCCGACCAGGTGGTCTTCATGCGCGACGGCGTCGTGGTGGAAGCGGGGCCCGCGCGGCAGGTCATCGACAATCCGGCGCAGCCGGCCACGCAGGCTTTCCTGGCGCGCTTCAACAAGTCCTGAAGACCGGGCTCCGAGCCCGGCGGGTAAGGTCGGCGGGTGTCATGCCATGCGGCGCGGCGGACACCTGGCCCCGCGACGGCGTGGACGCGGGCGAAGGCGCGGGGATTTCCGGCGTGCCAGGAACGCGGTTCTTGTCCGGGTCAGTTGTCGTCATCGTCGGCCTGGCTCAGTCCCAGATAGCGGCGCACGTCCCGTGTCTTCACGCCGGCCACGCCGACCGCGGCGCGCAGCTGTTCCGGCACCACATTCAAGGCGGCACACCAATAGGCGAACTCGCGCGGATCGCCGGGATTGATGCGCGTCCGATCGGCGGGCTCACGCAAGCTCAACTCGACGGGCATGGTGTTTCTCCTGTGTGCGGATAGTGTTGTAGAGGCGCCAAAGGCCACGCGCGCGCGGCATCGGATTCTTCGACCATGCTGATGCTCCAGGCATGGGAAACATGCGGAACAGCGCCGGCAGCAATCGCTGTACCGGCCTTCCACCGCTTCAAATTCCAGCATTTATTGTCCCGGCAAGCACGCGTGGCGCGGCCTGCCCCGCGTCCTGCGAGCATGCCGGCTGGCATGTCCCGTGCTGACTCGCGCGCTCGAACCCGACTATCCCGGAGCCAAAGACCATGAAACTCTACCGTGCTGTTTTGCTGTGTTCCTTCGTCGCCGTCGCCGGCCTGGCCGGCTGCGCCATGCACGACAATGGCGGTCGACAGACCATGCTGTCCAGCAGCGACCAGACCTTCCTGGAAAACGCCGCGCAAGGCAACCAGGCGGAAATCCAGGGCAGCCAGATGGCGCTGGACAAGGCCAGCAGCCCCGAGGTGCGCGCTTTCGCGCAGGCGATGATCAAGGACCATACCGCCGCCAACCAGAAGCTCACCGCCCTGGCCACGCGCAAGGGCTATAACCCGCCCACCGCGCCATCGGTGCTACAGGCTACCGAACTGAAAGGATTGAACCTGTTCTCCGGCAATGCCTTCGACAAGGCCTACGTCGATCGTATCGGCGTGGCGGCGCACGAAGCCACCATCAAGCAATACGAAACCGCCGCCCAGAGCGCCGACGACGCGGACATCCGCAGCTTCGCGCAAAGCATGCTGCCGGCTTTGCGCCACCATCTGGAAATGGCGCAGCTGCTGAACCAGCAGCAGAAGTCGCAATAAGCCGGCGACGGCGCGCAAGCCCGCGGCCGCCACGCGCGATGCCGGCTAAACGACGTCCTCGGCCAGTTCCAGGCGATTGCCACCCAGCGATTTCGCGCGATACAGGGCGCGGTCCGCGGCGGCGAGCGCCTCCGCCAGCGCGGGGCCTATGCCGCCGCCTTGTCCAGGGCCGCGCGGATCGCGGTCGCATCGCGCCAGCCCTATGCTGACCGTGGCCGGGATGCACAAGGTGGTGATGCGGTCGGAGATCGTCTCCGCGAAACGCCGCGCGACGGCTTCACCCAGGGCTTGCGCGCGCAACGCATCCTTGCCCGCCAGCAAGGCGGCGAATTCCTCGCCGCCGATGCGCGCCAGTATGACGTCCGGACCCATCACGCCGCGCGCGATCGCAGCGAAGAACTTCAGTACTTCGTCGCCGGTCTGGTGGCCATGCAGATCGTTGATCGCCTTGAAGTGATCCATGTCGAATGCCAGTATGGAAAGCGGCTCCTGACTATCGCCGCTGGCGACGATGCGCGCGCTTTCTTCGAAAAACCAGCGGCGGTTGCCCAGCCGCGTCAGATAGTCCGTGCGCGACTCGCGCAGCAGCAGGCTGTGGGATTCCTCCCGGATGAGCTTCAGCAGGCTCATGGGCAGCAGAACCGAATACAGCACGCCTTCGTACATCGTGATCTTGCTGGCCAGCAACTGTATCGCCGGGCCATGGTCGGTCACCACCCATGGCAGGACGACCGCCCTGGCCGCGTAGGCGACGGCATGGATGCCCGCCACGGCGGCGACGATGTAGCGCGACGGCAGGGACTTCATCGCGGGGCATCGCAGCATCTCCCACGCCGTCATTGCGCTGACGGCGGCGATGGGCAGCGCGCTCACGTAATTCCATATGATGTCCTGCCAGCGCGTGCCGCCGGCCAGCCATACCAGCGCCATGCCGGCCAACAAGCCGGCCGACGTGATGCGGTAGCGGCGGCCGCTCAATGAAGCGACGCCTTCCAGTACGAGCAGATATCCAGCCAGGATGACGAGGTTGCTGATGGCCGAGCCGGCCACGCCGGGCAGGTCGCGGCGAAACAGCGCGGCGGCGCAGCCGATCGCGATCACCGCGAAGGCGGCGGCCAGGGTCCGCAGCGTGTCGCCGCGAGCGGGATTGCCCCGGTGCTCCCAGAACATCATCCCGGCGCTTGCCAGGAGCGTTCCCACGGCGAGCAGATAAAGAGTCAGAAGGTCGAGGTGCATCCGGGGTGTAGAGGCAATGCGGCGGGTTGGCACATGACGGGGTGAGTCCGACGAAGTGGCGAAAACGCCTGGGCCGCTGTGCAAGGCTTGAAGCGGGGCAAGTGCCCGGGCCGGAAATCGGCAACTTCTTATTATTGCTCGTAAACAATGTAATTATTTGCACTGCCGTAATTTTTGACGGCATGTTGGTGGCGTTCGGCGCTATGGCCTTGTGGATGAGCATCGTGGCCCGAACATGCTGGCCGAGGCGCCTTGTGCGCCGGCGCGGCCACCGCCCCCGGGCGGTTAACTGCGCGAAACATCTGAAACGGGCCCCCGGCTAGGAATAGGACGGATGCCAGTTACCCTGGGGGCGTTCATCCCAAGGCTTAAAACATGGCACGCAGGTTGTCTCCTAAGCGCTACACCCACGCCGATCGTTCACCCGCGCCGGACATGAGCGGGGCGCGGCCCGCAGGGGCCTGGCGGAGCCTGCGGTCGCCGCCGGCCGGCTGGTCCGCGGCCGCCCTGGCCCTGGCATGCGCGGCCCTGGCCGGCTGCGCCACTAGCGCCAAGCAGGCCTACCCGGAAACCTTCCGGGATACGGACACCTATTCGCGCGCCTTTCCGGCGAGCGATGCGGCCACCTGCGAGGCCGCGCGGCGCGCGCTGCTCAGCCAGGGCTACACCATAGGCAAGGCGCAGAAGGACGGTGTGGAGGGCCAGAAGAACTTCCAGGTGAAGGACGACGATCAGCAGCACCAGGTGATTTCCTTTCATGTGGTCTGCACATCGGATCAGCAGGCATCGCCTCATACCACCGTGTTCGTGAACGCGGTGCAGGACCGCTACATCATCAAGAAGACCAGCGCGTCGGCGGGCGTCGGACTCAGTGTGCTGGGCTCGGTGTCGATGCCCTTCGGCTCCTACGACGATTCGCTGGCCAAGGTGAGCAGCGAGACCATATCCGCGCCCGGCTTCTACGAGGGATTCTTCGATCTCGTGCAGCGCTATCTGCCACAGGCCGCCGCCAGCGGGCCGGCCACGCCGGCGGCGCCCGCGGCGCCCGCGGGGAAGGATGCGGCATCTTCCCGAAAGGACGCCGGCGTGCCGGCCAGCGGCGGCGCGTCGGGAGCAACCGACGCAGCCCAGGCGCCGGCCGCGAATGATGCTGCCCAGGCCACGCCGGCCGCGAATGACGCTGCCCGGACGACGCCAGCCGGCAGCAGCCCCGACCGCCCCGCACCGGCCGCCAATGGCGCCAGCAGTCCCGCCCCGGCGGATGCCGCACCGCCGGACCGGGACCAGGACCAGGACCCGGACGCGGGCAAACTCCCCGCCCAGTAACTACGCTGCGATGGTGGCGGCGCGGATCCGCGCCACGATCGCATCGGCGATGCGCCGGGCGGCCGGTACGGGTGGCGTTGCGCGCGCGCCCTTGCCCGCTTCGATGCTGCCGTCGCGCCGCAGCACCGCGATCCCGCTTTCCGCCGCGATGGCATCCGCCGCGCGCCTTTGGCTGTCGCCCATCGATGCCGTTTCGTCGATCACCATGGCGCCGGGAAGCATGGACGCGACTTCGCTCACCATCGATACCGAATCGCCGGGCACATGAATACGGCCGGTAGGACCGGATGCCTGCCGGTATGCATGCAGCAGCGGCCGGTAGGCGCTCGGCGATTCGTCGTGCTGGAAGTCGAACACATCCACCCGCACATCGGGATAAGCGCGCAGCGTGTCCTCGAAAGCCTGCGTGACGGCGTCGCGCGTCCGCGTACGGTGCGGATTGGGCGATGCCTCGGAGCCATCGGCCAGGAACTTTCCGCTGCGCGGACTGCTGACGATCAGAAAGTGGCAACGCTTGCGGCCCGCCAGCTCCATATCGGCGATCAGGCGGGCTTGCCGGCGCGCGTCGCGCGGCGCCAGGCGGCGCAAGGTGCGGACATCCGTGGCTTCGTCGCGTTCGACAACATCGCCGCCGACCAGAATCGTCACCGTGTCGCCGTCGATGGCCGGCAAGGGCTTGTAGCCCTTGGCCTGATAGTCGCGCGCGGCGGCGGCGACGGATTCCGCGCTCATGTCGTGCGCCACGCCCGGCGTGAGCACCAGCGTGCTCTTGTCTTCGAGCGTATGGCGATCGGGGCCCGTTACTTCGGACGCGGGCAAGGCCACGACCGCGGGCAGCCGCCGGGCATGCTTCATATCGGCGGTCAGTTTGTGGCCGGTGAACGCCGTCATGATGACGTCATCCACCGGCACGGCGCCCAGTGTCGGCGCCAGGCCATAATCCGAACCGGCCAGGATGAAGATCAGGCGTTGGTACTCGCCGTCGTCCATGCGCGCCACCCAGGCCTCCAGCATGGTGGACAGGGTGCGCCGCACGCTGGCGGGATCGCGGCCGCCGATCGACACGGTGTCGCAAGAGAGCTCGCCAGGTTCATGGATTCCCGCCTCGTAAAGCGCGCGCATGGTTTCCGCGGCGATGGCCTGCGCCTGCCTGCGGTCTCCCACATGTTCGTGCGGGCCCGCCGCGATCAGCTTGACCTGCCTGGCTGGCGCGGTGTTCGCGTCGCGGCGCGCCTGCGCGCAAGCCGCCGCCGCGCGGCCGGCATCGGGCTTGTCGCGCGTCGCGTTCAGTGGATGGGGACCGACCGCGCCCGGGGGCGCCGTGGGCACGATAGCGTCGGTCGAGGAACCGGTGGATCCGGAAACCAGCATATGAATATCCTTGCAGGCAGGGGCGCGCGGCGGCGCGCGAGGCGCCGTGACGATAGGCGGCGCCTCGCCCCCTGCCCAGGCCGCGGGCGTCAATTCGGACGGATTCGAAGCGCCGTGCCCTGCGTGTCCAGGTCCTGCACTTCCTCTACCGAGGCCCGCGTGCCGGGAATCTCCGAACCCCGTATCGAATGCCCGGCGGTTTCGACCACGTGCCGGAGCGCCCAGGCGCCGATGACGCAGGCACCCATCATGTAGTACGCCGGCACCAGGTTGCTGCCGGTACGCGAGATCAACCAATCGTTGATCGCCGGCGCGGTGCCGCCGAACAGCGACGTCGACACGTTGTACGCGATGGCGAAACCGGCGAAGCGCACATGGGTGGGGAACATGGCGGGGAAGGTCGCCGAGATAGTCGCCAGCTGCGGCACATAGAACAGGCCCAGTACCGCATACCCGATAACGGCGCCGGCCAGGCCCGCGGCCATCAGATGGAACATGGGTATTGCCAGTACGAACAAGCCTATCAGCGATGCCCACCATACCGGCTTGCGGCCGATCCGGTCCGATAGCCTGCCAATGAAGGGCAGGCAGACCATCATGAATATCATGCCGATGATGGGCACGATCAGCGCTTCCTGCGTGCTCAGGCCCAGCTGGTTGGCGAAGTAAGTAGGCGCGAAACTGAGCAGCGTGTAGTTGACGACATTCAGCGCGACCACCAGTCCCGCCATCGACAATACCTGGCCCTTGTAGTCGGTGCATACCTCCTTGACGCCGCCCTTCTGCTGCTCGGCTTGCGGGGTCAGGGTCTCTTCCGCTTCGCGGAAGACCGGTGTTTCCTTCAGGCGCGAACGCAGGTACATGCCGACCATGCCCATGGGCAGCGCCATGAAAAACGGAATGCGCCAGCCCCAGGCATGCATGGCCGCATCGTCCAGCGCCACGGAAAAGCCCAGCATCAAGAGCGCGCCCAGCGAAAAGCCGCCCAGCGTGCCCAGCTCCAGAAAGCTGCCGCAGAAGCCGCGCTTATTGTCGGGCGCGTATTCCGCCATGAAGGTCGCGGCGCCGCCGTATTCGCCGCCGGTGGAAAAGCCCTGCACCATGCGCAGCAGGATCAGCAGTGCCGGCGCCCACAGGCCTATGGTTTCATGCGAGGGTATCAGGCCGATGCACACCGTGGCGCCGGACATCAACAGGATGGTCAGCGCCAGAACCGCCTTGCGTCCCAGACGGTCGCCGAGCGGGCCCCAGAACAGGCCGCCGAAGGGCCGCATCAGGAACGAGATCGCGAAGGTGGCCAGCGCGAACAGCGTGGCCTCTTGCACATTGCCCGGGAAGAAAGCGGCGGAGATGTATGACACGCCGTAGGCATAGATACCGTAGTCGAACCATTCGGTGGCGTTGCCGATCGCCGACGCGGCGATGGCGCGCTTCAATACGTGTTTCGATGGATGATGCAGGGCTTGGGATGTCGCCATCGATTCTCCTGTTGTTATCGTGGGATTTGCCGCAGGATGGCCTGGTCTGGCCTTACGATCGATGGGCTTGTTAACCGGACCGCCCTGCAAAAGTACGACAGCGTATCCAGGTGCAACCGCATGGACAAGCGCGCGGCCGGTGAAATGAAAATGTATGTTTCGCGGTTCCGCGGCCACCCATGAGTCACGCCCCAGGTATTACGGCCAATCGCCGGCTGATGGCGTTACAAGAACTTTTACGCTTGCGGGGCAGCTCCGCGGCGCGCCGCGGCTCATGCACGCGTGGCATATGCCCTGCCTTTATGCGCTCGGCGCGAAGGAGAAACCGCTATGAAGCCCGTCAAAACGCCCGGCCCCGATCATCCCATCGTCATCGAGCACAATCCGAGGCGCGTGGTGGTATCGCTGGCGGGACGCGTGATCGCCGACACGCGCGAGGCGCTGACCTTGCGTGAGGCCAATTACCCCGCGGTGCAGTACATCCCGCGCAAGGACGTCGACATGGCCAGCCTGGAACGCACCGACCATGCCACGTATTGCCCCTACAAGGGCGATTGCTCGTACTACAGCATTCCGCACGGCGGCGAGCGCGCGACGAATGCGGTGTGGACATATGAGCACCCGTATCCGGCGGTGGCGCGGATCGCCGGCCATCTTGCTTTCTATCCGGATCGCGTCGACGCCATAGAGGAACAGGACTGAGCTACTCGTACCTCTTGCCCAGCGCCAGCAGTTCCGGCGTGCCGATCAGCGCGTTGAGCTGATCGAAGTCCAGCATCGAATCGCGCCATGGCGCCGTGGTGCCGTGTTCGCGCAGGCTGCCGTAATAGCGCTGCAGCATGTGCGACACGGCGCGCGCGGTGCCGCCGGGGAAGATAACGATCGAAAAGCCCTTCGCGGCCAGTTCCGCGGCGCTTTTGACCGGCGTCATCCCGCCTTCCACCATATTGGCCAGCAGCGGCACGCGTTTGGCGAAGCGCTTGCAGGCGGCCTCCATCTGTTCGTCGGTGCGCAGCGCTTCGACGAAGATGGCGTCGACGCCGCATTCCAGATACTGCCCGGCGCGGTCCAGGGCCGCGTCCAGGCCTTCCACCGCGACGGCGTCGGTGCGCGCCAGGATCAAGGTATCGGCGTGGTGGCGCGCATCCAGCGCGGCGCGCAGCTTGCCGCACATCTCCGCCGCCGGTACGACGCTCTTGCCGTTCAGGTGGCCGCAACGCTTGGGGAAGCCCTGGTCTTCGAGCTGGATCATCGCGGCCCCGGCGCGTTCGAAACCGCGCACCGTGCGCTGGGTGTTCAGGGCATTGCCGAAGCCGGTGTCGCCGTCGACGATGACGGGGCAGGCGACGCGTTCGGTGATGCGAGCCAGGGTCTGTTCCACTTCGGTATAGGTGGTCAGGCCCACGTCGGAACGGCCCAGTCGCGTGTAGGCGATGGAGGCGCCCGACAGGTAGAGCGCATCGAAGCCGGCTTGTTCGGCGATCAGGGCCGACAGCGCGTCGTAGATGCCAGGGGCGAGAACGGCCTGGCCGGCGGCGAGTTTCTGTTTCAGGGTATTCGGCATCATGCCCTCATTGGGTGGCGCTTCAGCGTGCCGTCGGCCAGCCGGCGTTTCAGCAGATTCAGCAGGCCGCCGGCGCGCACCATGTCGCGCAGGAAATCGGGAATAGGTTCGCAGTCCAGGGTCGAGCCGTCGGCGCGCACGATGCGGCAGGCATCCAGGTCGATGGCGACGGCTTCGCCTTCCTGGATGGCCTCGGCGCCGCGGCAGGTCAGCAGCAGCAGCCCGACGTTGTAGGCATTGCGGAAATAAAGGCCGCTGAAGCTGGGCGCGATGACGGCGCGCAGGCCCAGCGCGACCAGCGCCGACGCCGCCTGCTCGCGCGAAGAACCGATGCCGAAGTTGGGACCGGCGACGATGACGTCGCCAGGTCGGACGGCGGCGGCGAAGTCGGGCCGCACGCGCTCCAGACAATGACGGGCGATGTCGTCGATACCGAACTTCATGTAGGCGCCGGGCGCCAGTTGGTCGGTGTCGATGTCGGCGCCGAGGCGCCAGACGCGGTGCGTGGTCATTGCAGCATCTCCCGGGGATCGACGAGGTGGCCCGCCACGGCGGCCGCGGCCACGGTGTAGGGGGAGGCCAGGTAAACCTGCGCGGTGCGCGCGCCCATGCGGCCCTGGAAGTTGCGCGCGGTGGTGGCGATGACGTTGACGCCTTCCGGGATGGAGCCGCCATAGCCCGAACAGGCGCCGCAGGAGTTGGGCAGCACGGTCGCTCCCGCATCCACCAGCGCGGCCATGACGCCTTCGCGTTCGGCCTGGCGCTGGTCGCGCAGGCTGGCTGGCGCCACCATCAGCGACAGGCCCGGCGCGAGCTGCCTGCCGCGCAGCACGCTGGCGGCGGCGCGCAGGTCTTCCAGCTTGGCGCCGGTACAGGCGCCGATGTAGGCGACGTGGATGGGCGTGGCTTCGTATTCGCCGATCGGACGCGAGTTGGCCGGGCTGTGCGGCGCGGCGACGTGCGGCGCCAGCGTCGATGCATCGAAGCGATATCGTTCGGCTTGCGCGTCCTCATCCGACTGCCAGCGCGCGATGTCGACGGGCGCGGCCACGCCCGCCTGCGCCAGATAGGCGGCGGTTTTGTCGTCCGGCGCGACCAGGCCGACCTGCGAGCCGATCTCCGCCGACATGTTGGACAGGGTCATGCGTTCCTGCATGGACAGGGCGCGCACGGCGTCGCCGCGGAACTCCACCGCCTGATAGCGGCCGCCGTTCATGCCGAAGCGGCCGATCATATGGAGCATCATGTCCTTGGCCGTGACGCCGGGCGACAGCGCGCCGTCCCATTGCATCATCAGTGTCCGCGGGACCTGGATCCAGATCTCGCCGCTGGCGACGACGCCCAGCATTTCGGTGCTGCCCACGCCGAACATGTAGGCGCCGAAGGCGCCGCCGGTCGGCGAGTGCGAATCGCCGCCCACGCACAGCATGCCGGGCCGGATGTGGCCGTGTTCCGGCACGACCACGTGGCAGATGCCCACGGAATCGTAGACATGCGGTAGCGCCTGCTCCGCGGCCCAGTCGCGGGCGATGCGGACGATCTTGCGGGATTCGTCGTCGGCCTCGGGCACGTAGTGGTCCATGACCAGCACGACCTTGTCGCGGTCCCAGATACCCGTGCCGAGCGCTTCCAGCATGGGCTTGAGGCGGCGCGGGCCGCTGGAGTCGTGGAACATCGCCAGGTCGACACGGCAGGTGACGATGTCGCCGACCGCGACGGCGGGGCGTCCGCTGGCGGCGGCTAGGAGTTTCTGCGCCAAGGTCTGGGCGGGCATGGGAGTCTCTTCGATGTCATGACAGGCGACGCGTCATCACGCGCCGGGGCCGGCCGGAAGCCACACCGGCGTACCGGCGGTTTCGTGGGCCGCCATATCGAGGCGATATTCGAAACGGTCGGGTCGATAGCGGGCGTCCAGGTATTCCACCGGCTTGCCGTCGGCGTCGCGCACCAGACGCCTGATGTTCAGCAGCGCGGAAGCCACCGGCACGCCCAGCGCTTCGGCTTCCGTCGGATCGGCCAGCACCGCGCTGATGGCCTGCTCCGCGCCCGATACGCGTATGCCGAGTTCGCCGAAGATCTGCAGCAGTGGCTTGCTGCCCAGGGCCTTGCGCGAGATGCGGCGGCCGATGGCGTCGGGCACGTAGGTGCGCAGGTAGGAGAAAGGCTCGCCCTGGTGGCTGCGCACGCGCACGGAGCGATGGACGAGGGCGCCGGGCGGGATTTCCAGGCGCGCGGCCACGGCGGGCGGGGCGGCCTCGGCGGCCATTTCGAGCAGCTTGACCTGCGTGCTCATGCCCATGCGGGCCAGATGCGCCATCAGTGCGTCGACGGTGCCGCCCTGCTGGGGCGCCGACAGCCCGGACCGCGCCTGGGCGAAGGTGCCGCGACCCTGGCGCCGGGCGATCAGGCCTTCCGAGGCCAGGGTGTCGAGCGCGCGCCGCATGGTCAGGCGTGATACGCCGTATTCCTGGGCCAGGGTGTGCTCGCCGGGCAGCGGCTGGTCGGCCTGGTATACGCCGTCCAGCAGGCGCTGGCGCAGCAGCAGATAGACCTTGTGGTAGAGCGGCAGGGGGCTGTTCATTTGTCCTTCGGTTCATGCGTGCGTGCAATGGAAGCATGCGCGCGGCGGTCGGTATCATCGGCGCGCCTGGCCGGCCGCGCCTTGCCGGCCGCGCCTGGCTGGCCGCGGTGGCGCGGGGCGGACTTTATTCGACCGTCGCGCCGGTGAATTTCACGACTTCCGCATAGCGGTCGATGTCTTCATTGACGAACTTGCCCAGCTCCTGCGGCGTGCTGCTGACGGCCGTGGCGGATTCCCGTTCCAGCAGCTGGCGGAAATCCGGGGCGGCCACGGCCTTGCGCGCGGCATCGTTCAGTTTCGCCAGCGTATCGGCCGGCAGCCTGGCCGGCCCGAACAGCGCGAACCAGGCGTTGGATTCGAAGCCCTTGATGGTATCGCCGATCGGCGGCACGCCGGGCAGCGACGCCAGCGGCTTGGCGCTGCTGACGCCCAGCGCCTTCAAGGCGCCGCTCTTGACGTGCGGGATGACGTTCAGGGTGCTGCCGAACATCATGTCCACCTGTCCGCCCAGCAGGTCGGTGACCGCCGGCGTCGTGCCCTTGTAGGGGACGTTGATGATGTCCAGGCCCGCCATCATCTTCATGCGTTCGCCCGCCATATGCAGCGATGAACCGATGCCGCCCAAGGCCATGGTGTACTTGCCCGGGTTGGCCTTGGCCAGCTTGATCAGGTCGGCCATGTTGGCGGCGGGGAAGTCCTTGCGGGCGACCAGCACGCTCGGAACGCTGGCCAGCATGCTGATCGGCGTGAAATCCTTGCGGGGGTCGAAAGGCAGGTTCTTGTACAGGCTGGCGTTGATGGAAAAGCTATTGAAACTGACCAGCAAGGTGTTGCCGTCGGCCGCGCTCTTGGCGACGTAGTCCGCGGCAATGTTGCCGCCGGCGCCGGGGCGGTTTTCGACGATCACGGTGCGGCCAAGCTCCTTGCCCATGGTGGCGCCTATGCTGCGCGCGACGGTATCGGTGGTGCCCCCCGGGGGCGCTCCCACGACCAGCTTGATGGGCGGCGTTGACTGGGCGAAGGCGGGAATGGCGGTAAGGGCGGGAATGGCGGTAAGTGCCGCGAAGGCGAACGCGCGGGCACGACGGGAAGGTCGCATGGTTGTCTCCTATGGTTATTGTCTGGTTGTATTGATAAGAAGACAACCAGCATACCGCGCGCCGGGCGCGCGGGCAACTCAGGGGTGGCCGGCGGCTCGATTGTGCGTTCACAGCGGGGAGGCGCGGATTGGCAGGAATTGACGGTTTGTTGTCCCGCGCGCGCGCCGCCGCGCCGATAGTCTTGTTCGTCACAGGCGCCATGCCGGCGCCGGAAGCGAACGGAATGAATCGACGATGTCCACGATGGCCACCGCGGGCGGGCGCAATGCACGCGTCCTGGCGCTATGCCAGGGCTTGTACACCTGCGCGATATCCATAGATCTGACCCTGACCGGACTGACCGGGTACCAGCTGGCGCCCGACAAGTCGCTGGCCACCCTGCCCTTCGCCTTGATCACGGTGGCCGGCGCCGTGACGACCTGGTTCGCCTCTTTCCTGCTGCAGCGCTGGGGCCGGCGCGCGGGTTTCGCGCTCGGCGCCCTGACCTGCGGGGTGGGCGGCCTGGTGTCGGTGTGGGCCGTGTTCCATGCCGATTTCTGGATCTTCTGCGCCGGCACGGCGGCGGTCGGCGTGTTCCAGGCATTCGCGCAGTACTACCGCCTGGCGGCCGCCGACGCCGTCCAGGATGCCTTCAAGAGCCGCGCCATTTCGCTGGTGCTGGCCGGCGGCGTGGTGGCGGCGATACTGGGTCCGGCGCTGGCGAACTGGGCCAAGGATCTGTTTCCCGCCGTGCTGTTCGCGGGTGCTTATCTGATGGTGGCCTTGCTGGGCTTCACCTCGGCGGCGATCCTGTGGGCGGCCTACCGCGATGGCCTCGATCCGCACGCCGCCGCTCAGGCCACGGCCGCTAAAGACCCGCGGGTAGATGCTTGCGCCCCGCCGGTGCGGCCGCTGGGCCAGATTGCGCGGCAGCCGGTGTTCGTGGCGGCCATCGCCAATAACGTCGTCGGCTCGGTGTCCATGATGGCCGTGATGACGGCCGCTCCCTTGGCTGCCGTCGCTTGCTCGCACACGATGGACCAGGGCGCCGGCATCATCCAATGGCACCTGGTGGGCATGTATGCCCCCTCGTTCTTCGCCGGCGCGCTGATCGCGCGCTTCGGACTGGCGGCCGTGCTCTACGCGGGCATGGCGCTGAACGTGACCAGCGCCCTGGCGGCCATGGCTTCGACCAGCCTGGGCGCGTTCTATGTCTCGCTGTTCGCGCTGGGCGTGGGCTGGAATTTCATGTTCGTGGGCGGCACGACCTTGCTGGCGCGCAGCTACCGTCCGGCGGAGCGCGCCGCCACGCAGGGCTGCGCGGAGCTGCTGCGCTATGTCGCGACGGCGCTCGCGACCCTGGCGGCCGGGCCGGTGCTGGAGCGCTTCGGCTGGTTCGCGCTGAACGCGGCTATGCTGCCGGTCGTAGCGCTGGCCGCCGCCATGACCCTGTGGTGGCATTGGAATACACCGAGGATGCAATGACGCGTACAAGCCTGGACGTATTCGAGGAGGCATTGCCCGCGCGGCGACGCCTGGTCGTGATGTTGAGCTATCGCGGCGTCAACCTGCTCGACATCAGCGGTCCGGTGCAGGCCTTCGAAACGGCGAACCGGCAGGCCATGGCGTCGGGCGAGCCGCGCGTGCCGCCCTACGAGGTCGTGGTCGCCTCCGAAAGCGGCGGCGCGATCCTGACCGGCGCCGGCGTGGCGATCGCCACGCAGCCGCTGGAGGCGCTGGAGGGCCGGGCGATAGACACCCTGATCGCGCCGGGCGGCAGTCCCGATGGCCAGGTGGTGGCGGAACCCGGCCTGTCGCGCTGGATCGCGCGGCGGGCCGGGCAGGCGCGCCGGGTGTGCTCGGTTTGCACAGGGACCTTCCTGCTGGCGGAAGCCGGCTTGCTGCAGGGCCTGCGCGTGACCACGCACTGGCGCTGGGCGGACCGCCTGCAGGCCATGTATCCGGGTCTGCGGGTCGATGCCGAGCCTATCTTCATCCAGCAGGACACGATCTGGACGTCGGCCGGGGTGACCGCGGGCATAGACCTGACGCTGGCCCTCATCGAGGACGACCTGGGCCATCGCATCGCGCTGGGCACGGCGCGCGATATGGTGATGTTCATCAAGCGCCCGGGCGGGCAATCGCAGTTCAGCGTGCCTTTGCTGGCGCAGCAGGAGTCCGGGCAGGCGCAGTTCGCCGACCTGCATGCCTGGATGGCGGCCCATCTGCATGAAGATCTGCGTGTGGAGCGCCTGGCCGAACAGGCCGGCATGGCGCCGCGCACCTTCGCCCGCGCCTACGTGGCGGCGGTCGGCCGCACGCCCGCGAAGACGGTGGAATGCATGCGTTTCGAGGCCGCGTGCAGGGCATTGGAGGGCAGCGTCGCGCCGCTCAAGCGCATCGCCGTCGATACCGGCCATGGCAACGAACAGAATCTGCGCCGCCTGTTCCTGCGCCGGCTGCGTGTCACGCCGCAGCAGTACCGGGCGCGCTTCGCGCCGAACCATCCTGTGCATGCATGACCGCGCCGGAGACGGCATAAGGGTATGTCCACCGGCTATAAGGCGGCGTGATAAATTTCACGGCCGCCGGCGCGCCGCGCTCTTCTCATATCGATGGGCGCCGGCCTGGAGACACCGTGTTGAGCTGGTTCAAGCAAGGCCTTAGCGTGTTCGCGCCGGCGCCCATCGGCGCCAGCACGCGCGACAAATTCCTGGGCGCCGTGGGTGCCTTGCTGGGCCTGTTGTGCACGGAGTGGATCGCCCGCCATGCGCTGGGCGAGGCCAATCCCTGGTTTATCGCGCCGATGGGCGCGTCGGCCGTGCTGGCCTTCGCGGCGCCCGCCAGCCCGCTGGCCCAGCCCTGGCCCTTGATGGCCGGCAACGTCAGCGCCGCGCTGGTCGGCGTATTTTTCGCGCGCCTGATTCCGGAGCCCGGGCTGGCCGCGGCTGGCGGCGCGGCCGCGGCCATCGCGGTGATGTTCTCGCTGCGCTGCCTGCATCCGCCCAGCGGCGCCGTGGCGCTGACCGCGGTGCTGGGCGGTCCGTCCATCGCGCAGCTCGGCTATGCCTATGCGCTGTATCCCGTGGCGCTGAATTCGGCGGTGTTGCTGTGCATCGCCGTGGTCTTCAATGGGGTGCTCAAGCGCAACTACCCGCACCGCCACGCGCAGCCCGCGGCGGCCGCATTGAACGGCGCCGCGCCCTTGGGTTTCACCGGCACGGACCTGGACGAAGCCCTGCGCGCGCATGACCAGTTGCTGGACATCAGCAGGGAAGACCTGGCCGACATTGTGCTGGAGGCGGAACGCCGTGCCAGCCTGCGCCGTTTCGGCGGGATGGCCTGCGGGCAGGTCATGGCGCGCGATGCCGTCGCGGTGCGCGACGACGAGTCGCTGGACCGGGCGGTGCGGCTGCTCGATCGGCGGCGGCTTGCGGCGCTGCCGGTCGTCGATGATGAAGGACGCCTGCTGGGATTGTTGTCGCATGCGGACGCCGTCGCCCGCGGACTGCGCCTGGAGCTGGCGCCGCCGCCGGGTGAAGCGCCGTCCACCTTGATGGTGCGCGATTGCATGCGATCGGAGGTGGCCTTCGCCACGCCCGCCATGCCGGCGATCGAGCTGGCCAAGCCGATGGCCTCGGGCATCGCCTGCGTGCCGGTGGTGGACGAGGCCCGGAGGCTGGTGGGCGTGATCTATCCTTCGCATCTGATCGACGCGCTGTACCAGCTGGCCCTGGCGGCGGGCGTTCCCGCGGCGGGCGCCCCCGAGGCAAGACGTTCCTTCGACGTGGCTGCCTGACCGCGCGGCTACGGATGCCGCATTCGCCGGGGGCTCGCCATGTCCTGCGACCGTCGCCGCATATCGGCGACGGCCCGGGCGCCGCTATTGCAGCACTTCGCCGTGCACGCCGGCGGCCAGCGTTTCGCTTTCCCAGCGCTTGCGCGGCACCACTTCCGCCACCGGTCCGCCGGGCGAGCGGAACTTGACCGGCAGATGGCCGGGTTCGGTCAGGATCTCCCCACCGTTTTTCTCGATCGCCTTGATGAAGGCGTCCAGGTCGTCGACCTCCATGCCGATATGGTGGATGCATGGAGACGGGCCGGCGAATTCCGCCTCGTCCGCATCCGCCGATTCATAGTGGATCAGCGTCAGGTCCATGTAGCCATCGGTCAGGTGGCGGGAAATATGGTCGCCGCGCTTGCCTTTGCGCCGCACGGTATTGACGTGGGTGTAGCCGAATACGTTCTCGTAGAACGCGCTTTCCTTGTCCAGGTCTTCCACCCGGAAGGCGATGTGTTTGATGGGATTGGGCATGTCAGTCCTCCTGATGGCGCATGCCGGCCGGCATGGCCTGCGGCGAGTGTAGGCGCGGCGACATGGGCAAGTCAATCGAATCATTCGAATGATTCGAATAGATACAATGGCAGCGGCCCGCTCGTCGGTCGCCGCGCCTGCCCGGCACGGTGGCCATCGCGATTGCCTATTGCCACTTCCGCTTTCCAGCCGCCATGCCCGCCACCGCGTCTTACGACCAGCCTCTTTATGAAATCGTCCGTGCCGGCATCGTCGAACGCCTGCGCACGGGTGTGTGGGCCGCCGGCGACCGGCTGCCGCCCGAACCCGAGCTGGCCAGGCTGTTCGGCGTCGGCATCGGCACCATACGAAGAGCCGTGGAATCGCTGGTGGCGGAGCGTCTGTTGACGCGCCGCGCCGGCCGCGGCACGGAGGTCGCCCGCTTCACCGACGACCATGCCTTCGATCTGTATTTCAACTACGTGGACCCGGCGGGGGCGGCCATCAAGGTGACGGCGGAATTACTGTCCTTCGCCAGGGAGCGCGCCACCGCGCGCTTCGCCACGCTGTTCGGCATCGAGCGCGGCGGCGCGATCGCGCACGTGGAAAACCTGCGCAGGATGGACGGCGTACCCGTCATGCTGGATCGCCTGTGGATTCCCTTGAACGTGTTCCCCAATCTATCGGGCCAGGAATTCGCGGCGCGGCGCGGCTCGATCTACGGGTACTACCAGGAACGCTACGGCGTATCGGTGGTGCGCGTGGAGGAGGACGTCACGGCGGCGGACGCCGACGCCGGAGTCGCCGCCGCCTTCGGGCTCAAGCCCGGCGCGTCGGTACTGCAGGTCGAGCGCACCGCCTATACCTTCCAGGACAAGCCGGTCGAATTCCGCCGCCGCTACGTGGATACACGGCGCTGCGCCTATCGCAACGTGCGCGGCCTGCAGGATTGACCGGCGCGAACTCAGGATCGGCTCTTACGCTGCGCGCGCCAGGCCTGGTAGCGCGCCTGGTTCTCGGCGTCGGGCGGATACAGCCCGGGCAGCCGCGCGCCGCCTTGCACCTGTTCCATGATCCAGGCTTCCTGCTGTTCCTGTTCGACCGCGGCCTGCACGACTTCATCCAGCAACGCGGCGGGGATCAGGACGGCGCCATCGGCGTCGAGCACGATGATGTCGTTGGGGAACACCGCGACCCCGCCGCAGCTGACGGGCTCCTGCCAGCCGACGAAGGTCAGGCCGGCGACGGAGGGCGGCGCCGCCGCGCCGCGGCACCATACCGGCAGTTGCGTGCCCAGCACGCCCGCCAGGTCCCGCACCACGCCGTCCGTGACCAGCGCTGCCACGCCCCGTTTGCGCATGCGCGCGCACAGGATGTCGCCGAAGATGCCCGCATCGGTGACCCCCAGCGCATCGACCACCGCGATGCAGCCATCGGGCATCGCCTCGATGGCGGCGCGGGTGGAAATCGGCGAAGCCCATGACGCCGGCGTCGCCAGGTCTTCCCGTGCCGGGACGAAGCGCAGGGTGAAGGCTCGCCCCACGATGCGCGGGCTGTCCGACCGCAAGGGCGCGGCGCCGCGGATCCAGACATTGCGCAGGCCTTTCTTCAATAGCACTGTGGTGAGCGTGGCCGTCGTGACGTCGGACAGGGCCTGGACAATACGAGGGTCGAGGGATTCGGGCTGTGTGGTCATCTGGGGTCCGGTATGCATATCGCCTGCGGGTGTCGCGCATCGCGCGCCCTGGATCAGGGCGCGCGCGATGATGATGGTGAAAACGTGGCCGCGGCGTCAACCCTTCAGGCAGGTACTCATGAACGCCTTGCGCTGATCGCCTTTCAGCGCCTGCTTGCTGGCCTGCGCATTGCAGTCCTTCATTTTCTGCTGCTGGGGCGTCAGGGTGGACGCGGGTTGCTCCCCTTTCAGGCAGGCACTCATGGCCGATTTGTAGGTGTCGCCGGTCTTGCCTTTGTTGGCGGCGCTGCATTTCGCCATGCGTTCTTGTTGTGGCGTGGGAGACTTGGCGGGCGCGGCGGTCTGCGCCATGGAGACGGAGGCGGCCAGGGTCATTGCCGTGGCTGCCATGATCAAGGTGCGATGTCGAAAAAGCATGATGTCCTCTCGATAAGAGGGCCGGCTGCGTGCCGTCTTGCATGCTCGCGCGACCGCCTTGCCGCCCCTGCACACGCCGGCGCGCTTCGCCGGTGCGGCGATCATGTTCCAAAGCCGCGCCGCTCGCAAGTGGTCGGATGCCATGGCGCCGGAAACGGCAACAGCGGCGAGCGCGGCAAACGCGGGATGTCCCTAGGTTGCCGCTGGGAACGGCTCGCCACTAGCATTGAAAATTGCAAGATCGTGAAAATTTCATGTTCATGTCCCTGTCGACCGCCCACCGCAAGCCACGCGCAGCCGCGGACACGCGCACCGCGGTCCGGCCGCGCGCCGTGCGCCGCGCGCACTCGCTGGTCGATCTTTGGCTGGGCGAACAGCTGCGCCAGCTACGCAAGGACCAGGGCCGCTCGCTGGCCGACGTGGCCCAGGCCTGCGGCATGTCACTGGGCCTGCTTAGCCAGATCGAACGGGGGCTGAGTTCAATATCGGTCAAGACGCTGCGCGCGCTGGCGCGCGAGCTGCGCGTCTCGCCCGACGCCTTGCTGCGCAACGCCGAATACGACGACACGGCTTCCGGGGACAACATCGAGCGGGCTGGCGCCCACCGCATGCTGCGCCTGGACGAAAAAGGCATCGCCAAGGAAGTGGTCACGCCGCCGGCCGCGCGGACCCTGGACCTGTGCCGTATCTCCATTGCCCCCGGCGGCTCCACCGGCGACGATCTGTTCGTCACCGACAAAGGCGAGCAGGTGGGCATGGTCTTGAGCGGCCTGCTGGAATTACGTATCCAAGACCGCGTCATGCTGCTGCGCGCGGGCGACAGCTTCTGCTATGCCAGCCGCACGCCGCGGCGCTGGCGCAATCCGGGCGATACCCGCACGGAAGTGATCTGGGCCATCAGCAATATCGCGGCTGATGCGGACAGCGATGCCGATGCAGCGCCGTCCCGGCCTCGGGAAGGACGGCGCCGGCGAGCCTAGCGCAGCTTGACCGAGGAGATTGCCTCCGACCGTCAACAGGCCTTGGCCCGCCGCCGCCGCGTATCAACGTCACGCGATTCCACTTCACGCACCAAAGGACGACCCATGAAGCTCAGATCCATCGCCGTATCCGCGTTCGCCGCGATCTCGCTGGCCGCCGCCGCCATGGCCGGCGCGCAGACCGTCGTGAAGGTCGGCTCCACGCCCACCGGCAGTCCGTTCACTTTCCTGGACACCAAAACCAATACCATCGAAGGCGTGATGGTGGACATCATGAAGGCGGTCGGCAAAGAGGCCGGCTTCCAGGTGCAGATCGAACCCATGGCGTTTTCCGCCCTGATCGGTTCGCTGCAGTCCAAGCGTATCGACGTGATCTCGGCGGCGATGTTCATCACGCCGGAGCGGCAGAAGGTCGTGTCCTTTTCCGACCCGGTCTACACCTATGGCGAAGGCCTGATGGTGCCCAAGAGCGATACCAAGGAGTACACCAGCTTCGCCGACATGAAGGGCATGACCGTGGGCGTGCAGGTTGGCACGGCCTTCGTCAAGCCTATCCAGGACAGCGGCGTGTTCAAGGAGGTCAAGCTTTATGACAATCCGCCCGATATGATGCGCGACGTCAATGCCGGCCGCATCCAGGGCGGCTTCATGGACTATCCGATCGCCGCCTATACGATCAACCAGAACGCCAGCGGCGCTTTCAGCAATCTGCGCATGGTCAAGAGCTACAAGCCCGCGGTCACCGGCAGCGTCGGCATCGCCACGCGCAAGGACGACACCGAGTTGCTGAAAAAGATCGACACGGCCCTGAAGAAGCTGAAGGCCGACGGCACCGTCGACGCCATCCTGAAGAAGTGGGGCCTGGCCTGAGGCCTGAAGCACCCAGGCAGCGGGGGATAAAACGATGATGGAATTTTTCCAGGATGCGCGGGAATACCTGCCCATTCTGTTGCAGGGCGCCAAACTGACCATACTGGTCACGGTGGGGTCGTTGGCCTTGTCGACGGTGCTGGGCCTGGTCTGGGCCTTGATGCGCGTATCCGGCATCAAGCCGCTGGCCAGGTTCAGCGCCGGCCTGATCAATGTCCTGCGCGGCATCCCCATCATCGTGCTGCTGTTCTACATCTACTTCGTGATGCCGGATGCCGGTATCGCGCTGACGGCGGTGCAGGCGGCCATCATCGGCCTGGGCATTGCCTACTCGGCATATCAGGCCGAGAATTTCCGCGCCGGCATCGAGGCCATCGACCGCGGGCAGGTGGAGGCGGCCATGGCCATGGGCATGAGCTGGAGCCTGACCATGCGGCGGGTGGTGCTGCCGCAGGCGGTGCGCATCGTGCTGCCGCCCTACGGCAATATCATGATCATGATGCTGAAGGACTCGTCGCAGGCATCCACCATCACGGTGGCGGAGCTGGCGCTGCAGGGCAAGCTGATCGCCGTATCCACCTTCAAGAACGCGACCGTGTTCACGCTGGTCGCGTTGATGTACCTGGTGATGTGCGTGCCGCTCATCCTGCTGGTCCGGCATCTGGAAAAAAGGAGCGCCGCCAAATGATCGCCATGCGAGGCGTGCACAAGCGGTTCGGCAGCCTGGAAGTGCTCAAGGGCATCGATGCCGAAATCGGCCAGGGCGAAGTGGTGTGCATCATCGGGCCGTCCGGATCGGGCAAATCGACCATCCTGCGCTGCATCAACGGCCTGGAGCGCTACGACCAGGGCGAGATCACCGTCGATGGGCAACGCGTCGATTGCGACGCGGCGTCCATCGTGTCGATCCGCACCCAGGTCTCCATGGTGTTCCAGCGCTTCAACCTGTTCCCCCATCGCACCGCGCTGGAGAACGTGATCGAAGGCCCGATCTACGTCAAGGGCGAACCGCGCGCGCAGGCCACCGAACGCGGGCGCGAACTGCTGGCCAGCGTCGGCCTGGCCGACAAGGCCAACGCGCATCCGCCGCAGTTGTCCGGCGGCCAGCAGCAGCGCGTGGCCATCGCGCGGGCGCTGGCCATGCAGCCCAAGGCCATCCTGTTCGACGAGCCGACCTCCGCGCTGGATCCCGAGCTGGTGGGCGACGTGCTGGGCGTCATGCGCAAGCTGGCCGACGACGGCATGACCATGGTCGTCGTTACCCATGAAATCAGTTTCGCCCGCGAAGTGGCCGATCGCGTGCTGTTCTTCGACGGCGGCGTGGTGGTCGAGCAAGGCGTCGCGCGTGAAGTGCTGAATCATCCCACCCATCCACGCACGCAGGATTTCCTGCGCCGCGTGCTGCATCCCATGTAAGGATCGCTCCATCATGCCGCAAGCCCAGAGCCGCAGCGCCGACTACGCCCACGGCGGTGGAAAGGGGCCCTTTCCCCTATCGCCTTCCCTGTGGGCGGCCACCGCCGCCGCCGCGCCGCCCACCGAAGCGCTGGCGGGCGCGGCGCGCGCCGACGTGCTGGTGATCGGCGGCGGCTACGCCGGCCTGAGCACGGCGCTGCATCTGGCCGAACGAGGCGCCAACGCCGTCGTGCTGGAGGCCCGCGAGATCGGCTTCGGCGGTTCGGGCCGCAATGGCGGGCAGGTCATCCCAGGCCTGAAATACGACCCTGACGAACTGCTGGCGCGGTACGGGCCCGAACGCGGCGAGCAGGTCATCGACTTCGCCGGGCGCACGGCCGATATCGTCTTCGACCTGATAGAACGGCACGGCATGGACGTGCCGCGCCAGCGCGCGGGCTGGATCCAGGGCGCCCATACCCCGCAGGCCCTGGAGGTCGCGCATCGCCGCGCGGCGCAATGGGCGCGGCGCGGCGTCGACGCCCGCCCCCTGGACCGCGCCCAGGTCGGCGAGCTGCTTGGCACCGACAAGTACCTGGGTGGCTGGATCGATACGCGCGCCGGCGCCATACAGCCCCTGAGCTACGTGCGCGGGCTGGCGCGGGCGGCGATGAACGCGGGCGCCCGCGTGCATACGGCCAGCCCGGTGATCGGCCTGCGGCGCGATGGCGGCAAATGGACCGCCACCACCGCGGCCGGCGCGACCGTCATGGCCGACCGCGTGGTGATGTGCACCAATGCCTACGGCGCCGGCTTGTGGCCGGGCCTGAAGCCGACCATCATCGATGCCAACACTTTCCAGGTGGCCACCCGGCCGCTGCCGGAAGACGTGCGCGCCGGCATCCTGCCGCAGGGCCGGGTGTGTTCGGATACCCGCAACCTGCTGCTGTATTTCCGCCTGGACCACCAGGGCCGTTTGCTGATGGGCGGCCGCGGGCCATTCCGCGAACCGCGCGGCGTCGCGGACTGGCGCCACCTGGAACGGGTCATGGTCAAGATGTTCCCGCGCGTCGCGGGCGTGCCCTTCGAATTCCGCTGGTGCGGCCGGGTCGCCATCACGCGCGATTATCTGCCGCACTTGCATGAGCCCGAACCCGGCCTGTTGATCGACATCGGCTGCCAGGGCCGCGGGGTCGGCCTGCAGACCGCCATGGGCAAGGCCATGGCCGAGTACGTGGCCACGGGCGCCGCGACCGCGCTGCCGGTGCCCTTGTCGCCCATCAGGCCCTTTCCCTTGTACGGCTTGCGGCGGGTATATGTGAACGCCGTCGTGACCTGGTATCGCCTGACCGACGGCGGGGTGTGACTCATCGCTTGACCGGCGTCAATGCGGTATCGCGGTAAGACCTTGTAGCATCGTGGTACGTAACGGCCGGCGGCGAGGTGTTTGCGGCCGCGCCGCCTGCGGTTAGAGTTGTCTGCGCTTATCTCCCGGACTAAGACCGTGGCCTTCGGGCTGGCACGGTAAAGGATCTTCGGATGACGCTGTCCCTGGCCTTGAACGGTGCGTTGGAAAACCTCAGCACGCTTTCGGGTGCGCCTTTCGCGGTGCGGCTGCCCGGTGGCGCGAAACATGCGATGGGCAGGGGCGATCCTGCCTTTACCTTGAGCTTCCACACGCGCGGCGCCGTGCTCGCCACTGCCCTGCGTGGACATATGGGATTGCTCGAAGCCTATTTCGATCAGCAGGTCGACGTGGACAACCTGGGCGCGGCGCTGGCGGCCGCCATGTCCGGCGGTTTCGAAACCCGGCCCAGGATCGCCAACATCGCCGAAAACCGGCTGCACGAATGGCGGCATTCCAATAGCGACCTGGCGCGCGCCAAGGCGAACGCGCGCTTCCATTACGGGCTGGGCACGCCGTTCTACAAGCCCTGGCTGGACCAGGAGCTGATGATGTACACCTGCGGCTACTGGGACGAACACACGCGTACCCTGGAAGAGGCGCAGCGCAACAAGGTCGAACACGTCTGCCGCAAAATCCTGCTGTCGCCGGGCGAACGCTTCATCGACATCGGCTGCGGATTCGGCGGCTTCATGTTCCACGCGGCGGAACATCACCAGGCCAGCGGCGTGGGACTGAACACCACCACCGAGCAGGTCGACTGGCTGCGCGATGAGATCGGCCGGCGCCAGCTCGGCGACCGGCTGGCGGTGCGCGAGGCCGACTTCCGCGAGGTCGACGGGCAATACGACAAGGTGGTGTCCATCGGCGTGCTCGAACATGCCGGCCGCGATCAGCTGGGTGAAGTGGTGCGCGCGCACGCGGACTTCCTGAAGCCCGGCGGGCTGGGCATGCTGCACTTCATCGGCCACGTCGGCCGCTTCGAAACCGAGCTGTTCATACGCAAGCATGTGTTCCCCGGCGGCTGGATACCCAGCCTGGCCGACGTGATCGTGGAGATGGAGCGCGCGGGTCTGGAGGTCGTCGACATCGAGAACCTGCGCCGCCACTACGCGCCTACCCTGGATGCCTGGGCCAGCCGTTTCGAGAGCAGCTGGGACGCCATCCATGCGCTGGATCCCCAACGTTTCGACGAGCGCTTCCGGCGGGTCTGGATGACCTACCTGACGGGCTGCGCGGAGATGTTCCGGCTATCCAACGGTTATACACATTTGTTCCAGATCGTATTCAGCAAAGGCAACATCACGCGCGCGAACTATCCCATGTCGCGCGCGCATCTCTATGGCCGCTGACAGCTACGCGCAGCGCGTCGACGCCCTGCGGGCCGCGCTGCGGCGGCAGGCGGCGGGCGCCGCCCCCGGCGTTCAGGCGAACCCGGGAACGCCGCTGGGCCTGGCCAAGCGCACGTCCAATCTGTTCCGCGACCGCGCGGAAGGCGCGAAGCGGCGCCTGGACCTGGACGCCTTCCATCATGTCATCGGCGTCGATACGGCCGCGGGAACCGTGGAGGTGGAAGGCCTGGCAACCTACGAGGCGCTGGTGGATGCAACGCTGCCGCACGGCGTCATGCCGGCGGTCGTGCCGCAGTTGAAGACCATCACCGTGGGCGGCGCGGTGGCCGGCGTGGGCATCGAGGCGACGTCGTTCCGCCAGGGGCTGGTGCATGACAGCATGCTGTCGCTCGACGTGCTGCTGCCGGGCGGCGATATCGTGACCTGCACGCCCGACAACGAGCATCGCGACCTGTTCTACGGCTTTCCGAATTCCTACGGGACGCTGGGCTACGCGCTTCGTATGGTGATGCGGACCTCGCCGGTGCGGCCTTACGTACGCGTCGAGCATAGCCGCTGCGGTTCGCCGCGCGAGTTCTTCGACCTGCTGGCGCGGGCCTGCGACGGGGAAGCGGACTTCGTGGATGGCGTGGTGTTCGGCGCCGATACCATGGTGCTCAGCGAGGGCCGTTTCGTCGCGGAAGCCGCAACGGTCAGCGACTATACCTACGAACATATCTACTACCGCTCGCTGCTCGAAAAGCCGGTCGACCATCTGACCGCGTATGGCTATCTCTGGCGCTGGGATACGGATTGGTTCTGGTGCTCGAAGAACCTCGGCGCGCAGCATCCGCTGCTGCGGCGCCTGTACGGACGGGCGCGCCTGAACTCGCGTACCTACACGCGGCTGATGCGCCTGAATTCGCGCTGGGGCCTGACGCGCCGCCTGGCGCGCTGGCGGGGATTGCATCCGGAATCGGTGATCCAGGACGTGGATATTCCCATCGAACGCGCCGCGGGCTTCCTGGAGTTCCTGCTGCGGGAGATCGGCGTGTTGCCCATCTGGATCTGCCCGATCCGGGTGCCGGCATCGCAACGCGGCTTCACGCTATACCCCGTGCGCGCGGGTGAGCTGTATGTGAACTTCGGTTTCTGGGATGTCGTGCAAAGCCCCGAAGCCCATGCCGAGGGTTACTTCAACCGCATGATCGAGCAGGAGGTCTTGCGATGCGAGGGCATCAAGTCCCTGTACTCGGACGTGTACTTCACGCGCGCGGAATTCGACGCCGCCTATTCGATGCAGCAATATCGGGCGCTGAAGGATCGCTACGATCCCGGTCGGGCGATGCTGGGGCTTTATGAAAAATGCGTGGGGCGGCGATAGGCCCGCGTCCGGTTGCGCGATCGCCCGCCGGAAGCCGTCGTCGTCCGCCGCCATGCCTTCGCGCCCCATCGGTAGCACCGCTACCGTACGCCGGGTAGCTGCCGGCTCCTATTGAGGTTAACCATTATTCCAACCCGCGGCGCGGCTTCCTAAGATTCGGGTTCCACCATCGCGGCGTTGTTCTTCTAGCGGGGGCCTTCCCTGCCAACGACGCGATAACACGGAGGACAAGCTTCTTGGCCACCACAGTTACTCGCGCCGTGGGCGCGCCGGCCGCCGCTATCAAGCGGCGAGCGCGCTTCCCCTGGGCCAGGTTTCTGCATCGCGCATTCGTCGCGCTGATGTACGGCTTCATGCTGTTCCCGCTGGTCGTGGTGGTTTGGCTGAGCTTCTTCAAGGACGCCATCCTGTATTTCCCACCGTCCGGTTATACCGTGCAGTGGTACGTGAAAGCCTGGGCCAACGAGGCTTTCGCCAATGGCTTCGTCTTCAGCCTGCAGGTCGCCTTGCTGGCGGCGGCCTGCGGCGTGGTCCTGGGTGTCATGGCGGCGCTGGCCATCATGCGCTATCGCTTCACGGGCGCCGCGTGGGTCAACACCATGCTGCTGTCGCCCCTGCTGGTGCCGGGCATCGTCGCCGGCATCGCCATCTACCTGTTCTACCTGCGCGCGGAGAATCTGCTGGACCGCGACATCGTCGGCACCTACGGCGGATTGGTCGCCGCCCATGTGTGCCTGACGATTCCCTGGACCGTGCGGCTGGTGACGGCCAGCATGGCGGGGCTGGATCCGTCCATCGAAGAAGCGGCGCGCAACCTGGGCGCGAGCGGGCGCGTGGCGTTCATGCGCATCACGCTGCCCATGCTGCGGCCGGCCATCGTCGCCGCGGGCCTGTTCAGTTTCATCGTGTCGTTCGAGAACCTGGAGCTGTCGCTGTCGCTGGTCGGTCCGGGGCATACCACCCTGCCCATCGCCATCATGCAGTACCTGGAATTCAATCTCGATCCGACCATCGCCGCCGTGTCGTCCGTGCAGATCCTGCTGCTGGGGCTGATCATGCTGGTGACCGACCGCTTCGTCAAACTCAGCCAGGTGGTGTAGGGCCATGGCCAACGTATCTCTGGAAAATCTGCACAAGCAGTTCGGCGCGTCAGTGGCGGTGGCCGACTTTTCGCTGGACATCGCCGACGGCGAGCTGGTTGCCTTCCTGGGCCCCAGCGGCTGCGGCAAGACCACCACCCTGCGCATGATCGCCGGCTTCCTGGCGCCGTCGGCGGGCACGATCCGCATCGGCGGCAAGGACGTCACGGATCTCCCCGTCCACAAGCGCGATACGGGCATGGTGTTCCAGCGCTATGCCTTGTTCCCCCACATGACGGTGGCGCAGAACGTGGCGTTCGGACTGGAAATGCACAAGGTGCCGGCCGCCGAGCGCGACGGCCGCATCCGCGACGTGCTGGATATGGTGCGCATGACCGCGCTGCGCGATCGCTATCCACGCCAGCTCTCCGGCGGACAGCAGCAGCGCGTGGCGATCGCGCGCGCGCTGGCGATCCAGCCCAAGGTATTCCTGCTGGATGAGCCCCTGTCCAACCTGGACGCCAAGCTGCGGCTGGAGGTACGCGAGGAGATCCGCGCCTTGCAGCAGCGGCTGGGACTGACGACGATCTTCGTGACGCACGACCAGGAAGAGGCCCTGGCCGTTGCCGATCGCATGGCGATCATGCACGACGGCAAGGTGCAGCAGGTGGGAACGCCGGACGCGTTATACGAACGGCCCGCCAATCTATTCGTGGCGGACTTTCTCGGCAAGATGAATTTCTTTCGTGGCGGGCTGTCGGAAGCCGGCGTATTCGGCACGGACCAGGGGGCGCGCATTCACGTCGCCGGCGGGCCGTCCGACGCGCGGCATGTGGGCGTGCGTCCGGAACGCGTGCGGCTTGCGACACAGCCCGGTGGCGGCAACGCGCTGCCGGGCGTGATCGAGTCCACGGTGTATCTGGGCGCGCAGCTGGAAGTGCGGGTCAAATTGGAAAGCGGCGAGGCGATCGTCAGCCAGTTGCCTAACGACGCCGGCTGGAAGCCGGCCCTGCCTGTGGCCGCCGGTTCCGGTATGCCGGGCCCCGGCCAGGGCGCCCGCGTGTACGCCTGCTTCGACGCGGCGGACTGCGTGATGTTCGCGGACTGAGGCGGCGCCCATGAGTGCATCCGTATCCGTGCCGGCTTCCACCGCGACTCCCGCCGCGCGGGCATTGCCGCTGGGCGCGGGCCTGGCCTTTCCGGCATCGCTGGTGGTATTGCTGATCATCATGGTGCCGTTGCTGCAGCTGGTGCGCTACAGCTTCAATCATTTCGATCCGAACGAGATGATGCAGCAGGCGTTCACGCTGGAGAACTATGCCAGGTTCTTCGCCGACGCCTATTATCGCAACGTGTTCCTGACCACGGTCGGGGTGGCCGCGCTGTGCACCGTGCTGGCGCTGGTGCTGGGATTCCCGGTGGCCTACTTTCTCGCCCGGACCGAAAGCCGCTACAAAAGCCTGTTCGTCATCCTGCTGGTGTTTCCCCTGATGGTGGGCAACGTGGTGCGCGCGGCCGGCTGGATGGTGATCCTGGGCAATGCCGGCATCGTCAATGCGGTGCTGAAACGCCTGGGGCTGATCGAGCATTCAGTGCAGTTGATGTACACGCCGACGGCGGTGGTGATAGGCACCACCGCCGTGGTCATGCCCTATCTGATCCTGACGCTGCAAAGCGTGCTGGAAGGCATGGATTTCTCCGTGGAGGAAGCCGCCCGCAATCTGGGCGCGAGCTTCTTCACCACCTTTCGCCGCATCGTCCTGCCCATCGCCGCGCCGGGCGTGGCGGCCGGGACGATGCTGGTTTTCATCCTGTGCATGAATGCGTACGCCACGCCCGTGCTGCTGGGCGGGACCGGGCTGACCATGATGGCGCCGGCGCTGTATGACCAGATCACCCGCGCGTCGAACTGGCCCTTCGGGTCGGCCATGGCGCTGATACTGGTCTGCGCGACCCTATTGATGGCGCTGCTCTCCAACTGGCTGATCCATCGCCGCTATGTGAAGACCATGGCGTCCTGATCACGCCGATACCCCACGATCCACGACCCACGATACGCGCCGGGAGGCCGAGTATGACCGCAGTCCTGTTCGAGAATGCCAACCTGCTGGACCCCGACTCGCCGGAGCTGCGCGAAGGCATGCACGTGCTGGTGGAAGACGGCTTGATCAAGGAAGTCTCCGATCGCCCCATCGTCGCTCGATCCGCGCGCGCGATCGACGTGCGTGGCCGCACGCTGATGCCCGGGCTGATAGACCTGCATGCGCACGTCATGGCGACCCAGCTGAACCTGAGCACGCAGGGCATGCTCCCCGACGCCCTGGTCATGATGCGGGCCGTTCCCATCATGGCGGCCATGCTGCGCCGGGGCTTCACCACCGTGCGCGACGCCGGCGGGGCCGGCTGGGGCCTGAAGTGCGCGGTGGAAGAAGGCACGCTGGTCGGCCCGCGCCTGTTCATTTCCGGGCGCGCCATCAGCCAGACCGGCGGGCATGGCGATCCGCGCCCGCGTTCCGATCACCTGCGGCCCATGAGCTTCTGCGGCTGCTGCTTTCGCGCGGGGGATATAGGCCGCGTGGCCGACGGTGTCGACGAGGTGCGCAAGGCCGTGCGGCAGGAATTGCAGATGGGCGCCGACCAGATCAAGATCATGGCGTCCGGGGGCGTGGCCTCGCCCACCGATCCGATCGCGTCGTTCGGCTATTCCGAAGACGAGATCCGCGCCATCGTGGCGGAAGCGCGCGGCCGCCAGACCTATGTGCTGGCCCATGCCTATACCGCCGAAGCCATCAGTCGCGCGGTCAAGTGCGGCGTGCGCACCATCGAGCATGGCAATCTGATCGACGAGGATGCGGCCGCCGTCATGGCCGAACATGGCGCCTATGTGGTGCCGACGCTGGTCACCTACGAGGCGCTGGCCAACGAAGGCGCCGACTATGGCCTGCCGCCCGACAGCGTCGCCAAGATCGCCACGGTGCGCACCGCGGGGCTGCATTCGCTGGAGATCTACAAGCGGGCCGGGGTGAAGATGGGCTATGGATCCGACCTGCTCGGGCCGTCGCAACGCTTGCAGAGCGACGAGTTCCGCCTGCGGACCCAGGTGTTGTCCGCCCACGAAGTCATACAAAGCGCGACCACTGTCGCGGCCGAAGTGCTGCGCATGGAGAACCGGCTGGGCCGTATCGTGCCGGGAGCGATCGCCGATGCGCTGGTGGTGGACGGCAATCCGTACAAGGACGTCTCCTGCCTGTTGGGACAAGGCGATCACATCGATCTGGTCATGAAAGATGGCAAGATCTTCCACGGCGCGGCGGAGGCCTGAGTCATGGCAACCGATAACCCGTATGCCAATGTAGACGTCGGCGAAGAGTCGCGCGCGCTGAACGCGGCCAAGGGCTGGCATCCGCCCGCCGCGGCGACGTCGCGCGATCGCGGCGACGGCCCCTACAAGCGGCTGATACTGCGCGGTGCCACCATCATCGACGGCACCGGCGCACCGCCCTGGGGGCCCGTGGACATCGTGGTGGAAGACGACCGCATCGCCGCGCTGGTGCTGGTCGGCACGCCGCACAAGGCTATCAACCCGGACCGCCGCCCGGCCGCCGGCGACCATGAAATCGATTGCCACGGCAAGTTCGTGACGCCCGGCTTCGTCGATTCGCATGCGCACATCGGCACGCCTTACCACACCATGAGCGGCGTGGCGCCGCCGGCCGACTACATCTACAAGCTGTGGCTGGCGCATGGGGTGACGACCGTGCGCGAAATGGGCGCCATGAACGGCCTGGGCTACAACCTGGACCAGAAGGAGAAGTCCGAGCGCAACGAGATCGCGGCGCCGCGCATCGTGGCGCATGTGGTGTTTCCCGCGGTCAATGATCGCGTCAAGACCATTCATACGCCGGAGCAGGGCCGCGAATGGGTGCGCAAGATCAAGGCGCGCGGCGCCGACGGCATCAAGTTCTTCGGCGCGCCGCCCGCCATCATGCAGGCCGCGCTGGACGAAGCGCGCAAGGTCGGCCTGCGTTCGGGTTGCCATCATGCGCAGATGGCGGTCACGCGCGTCAATGCGCTGAAATCCGCGCAATGGGGGCTGACCAGTTCGGAGCACTACTACGGCTTGCCGGAAGCCCTGTTCGAAAACCGCGTGGTGCAGGACTTTCCCACCGATTACAACTACGGTGATGAGTATTTCCGCTTCGCGCTGGCCGGGCAGACCTTCATGCAGGCGGCGCAGCCGGGCAGCGCCAAATGGCGCGAGGTCATGGATCGCTTCCTGGAGCTGGACCATACCTTCGTGCCCACGTTCAATATCTATGACGCCAATCGCGACCTGATGCGGGCGCGGCGCGCCGACTGGCACGACGACTACACCTGGAATGCCATCTGGAAATACTTCCAGCCCCAGCGCGGCGGCCACGGCGCCTACTGGTATCGCTGGAGCACCACCAACGAGATCGAGTGGAAGCAGAACTACCGCCTGTGGATGCAGTTCATCAACGAATACAAAAACCTGGGCGGACGGGTGTGCGCCGGCAGCGATTCCGGATTCATCTTCCAGATCTATGGCTTCGGTTTCGTGCGCGAGCTGGAACTGCTGCAGGAAGCGGGCTTCCATCCGCTGGAAGTGCTGCGGGCCGCCACGTCGCTCGGTGCCGACCTGCTGGGAGTGGGAGACGATACCGGCTCGGTGGATGTGGGTAAACGCGCCGATCTGCTGGTCCATGACCAGAATCCGCTGGAGGATTTCAAGCTGTTGTACGGTACCGGCGCCATGCGCCTGAACGATGACAGCGGCAAGGTGGAGTGGAAGCGGTCATTGCGCTATACGGTGAAGGGCGGCGTGGTGTATGACACCGATCAGTTGCTCGCCGACGTGCGGGCGATGGTCAAGGGCAGCTGGGAAGGAGATCCGGATGGACCGCCCCACGCCCGTTGAACTGATCATCCTGTGCGGCTTCCTGGGCAGTGGCAAGACCAGCTTGCTGGTCGATTTCCTGCGCGCGGAGGACGCCGGCGATACCGCCGTGATCGTCAATGAAGCCGGCGAAATCGGCGTTGACGGCGCCATCGTGGCCGATGGCGGCGGCGGCGTGCCCATGACCCTGCTGGCCAACGGTTGCGTCTGCTGCTCCTTGCGCAGCGGGCTGGTGGATACGGTGCATGCGCTGCTGAATGCGCCGCGTCCCGATGGCAGGCCGCTTGCGCGCATCATCCTGGAAACCAGCGGCTTGTCGCGGCCGGGGCCCATCATCGCGTCCTTGGCCGATCCTGAATTGATGGGGCGCGGTCTGCGGCTTTGCGTGGTGACGACCTACGACTGCGCGCGCGGCCCGCTGGGCGACGAGCAGTTCGAGGAAGCCGCGGCGCAGTTCGCCGCGGCGCAGCGGATCGTGCTGACCAAGACGGATCTGGCGTCGCCCGGCGAGGCGTCCTCAGGCGAAGGCGGCGTGCTTGCCTTGCACGCGGCGCGCGCCCGGGCCTTGAATCCCCTGGCGGACATCGTCGCCGAAACCGATCGGACGCTGGCCGTGGAACGCGCATTCGCGCCCTTGGCCGCGGTGACCGCCACGGATATGGCGCTGGCCGCATTGAACGCGGCGGGCGCCGCCGCCATCGCGGCGCGGAACGCCGTCATCGATCATCCACGCATACGCGTATGGCGCGGCACGGTGCGCCAGCCCGTCGCCTGGTCGGCTTTTTCGACCTGGCTCGATGACCTGGCGGGCTTGTGCGGGGACCGCCTGCTGCGGTTGAAGGCCTTGCTACGGGTGAGCGACTGCGCCGAGCCGGTACTGATACAGAGCGTGGGCACGACCTTCGGCATGCCGCGCCGCATGGCGACCTTGGCGCCGGACCAGGATGTATTGATCGTCATCACGCGTGACCTGGACGGGCAGGCCCTGCGCGACTTGCCTGCCGATGCACCCGTCTCGCTGCAGGCGCTTGCATGAGCGTCGCCTTGGCCTTGGCCGCGCGAAGCGCGCGGGTGCGGGCAGCCGGCGCAGCCGTCTCTACTTATTTATCGCTGTCCTTGTCGTCAATCCACTTCCTGGATGGGGGTCGTTCATGAACCAAGAGAACCCGCGGCGCCGCCGCTTTCTGAAAACCGCCGGCGGACTGGCGCTGGCGCCCGCGCTACCGCTGCTGCCCGGCATGGCCCAGGCGGCCGGCAAGGAAGTGATCGTCGGCACCTGGGGCGGCGATTACCAGAACCTGCTGCAGCAATACATCAGTCCCCTGGTAGCCAAGCAGGACATCAACGTGGTGTTCGACACCGGCAACGCGGTGCCGCGCCTGACCAAGCTGCGCTCCGAACGCAATTCCCGCCGCGGCAGCATGGACGTCGCGCTGCTGGGCGAGAACGACATGTACGACGCGTCGCGCTCCGGCGCCCTGTCGCCCATCCAGGAGCACCAGGCCGCGCTGCCCAACCTGGCCAACGTATACGACCAGTTCAAGACGCCGTATTCCATTCCGCATATCTTCAGCGCGATGACGCTGGTCTACAACACGCAGCAGTTTTCCTCGCCGCCGGATTCGGTGCAGATCATGCTGGATCCCCGGTACAAGGGCCGCGTCGGTTTCTCCGATATCCTGTACCTGTACAACGGCCTGTTCCTGGGCGCCGGCCAGAGCGGCGGCCGCTTTGAAAGCTTCGAGCCCGGCAAGAAGTTCCTGGAGCAGCTGGCCAAGAACAAGCCGCGCGTCTATCCCTCCAATGAAGCGGTGGCGACTGCCTTCAAATCCGGCGAGATCTGGATGGCGTGCATGTGGAAGGCGCGCGCGCTGCAATGGCGCGACGCCGGCCTGCCGCTGGGGTTCACCATCCCGAAGGAAGGCACCATACCGGTGACCTTCGAAGGCGCCGTTCCCAAGAACGCCCGCAATCCGGACCCGGCCTGGACGTATATGAACGCGCTGCTGGAGCCCGAGGGGCAGGTGCACTTCGCGCGCGCCATGGGCTATGCGCCCACCGTACGCAACGCGCCGCTGCCGCCGGACCTGCAACAGCGCGTCGGGTTCACCGACGAAGAGCTCAAGCGCATCTATCCTTACGAGCTGGAAAAGCTGGTGGCCACCAAGGCCGAGTTCCTGGACTACTGGACCAAGTCGTTCAAGGGCGCGCTGTAGGGCGTGCTGCAGGGCGGGCATCGCGGGCCACGCCGCCGCGGCGGACGGCGGATGGGCAAGGCGCGCCGCTAGCGCGACTTCGCCCTTTCCGCCTCCTGCAGTTGGCGCCATGCGATCTTCCCGGTCGCCAGCCTGGGAAGATCGTCAACGAATTCGACCAGTCGCGGATATTTGTAGGCCGCCATCCTGGCCTTGCACCAGTCGATGATAGCGGTCTCTGAAACACGATCCGCCGTACCCTCTTTCAGGACGATAACGGCTTTCACGGTTTCGCCGCGATAAGGGTCGAGCGCGGCAATTACGCAGGCTTCCCGCACATCCGGGTGTTCGTGCAGCAATGCTTCGATTTCCGTGGGCCACACTTTGTAGCCCGACGCATTGACCATGCGCTTCAGGCGGTCGACGATGAAGAAATAGCCTTCGTCATCCGCGTATCCCAAGTCTCCGGTACGGAAAAAGCGCCGGCCGTCGAGCGTCACGAACGCGTCCTGCGTGGCTTGTTCGTTCTTCCAATAGCCGGCAAACAGCTTGTCGCTGCATATGACTATTTCACCCACTTCGTTTGCCGGGAGTTCACGCAGCGTCCCGGGGTCGACGATGCGGGCATCGGTGTCGAACAAAGGGATGCCCAGGCATTGGCGCTTGAAGTGGATGGCGGGATTGCCCATGAACGGCATGCCCTCGGACAAGCCATATCCTTCCAGGAAATCGACGTCGAGCAGGGCCTTGATACGTTCGCCCACGGCCTGCGGCATCCCCGCGCCGCCGCCGCCCAGCCGCCTGAGCGAACGCAGGTCGTAGCTGGCAAGCTGCTCGCTCGCCAGGAAGTCGATCATCACCGTAGGCATCGTGTTCCAGTGGGTGACCTTGTGCCTGGCGATAAGCTCGGCCGCCTTGTCCCGATTCCATCGCGGCAGCAGTACGAGCGTGCCGCCCACGTAGATCGGCGTATTCATCATGTTCTGCATGCCGGTGACATGGAAAAACGGCAGTGCCGCCAGAACCACCGTATCGACGCGCATGGACATCCAGTGGGCGACCGCGTTGACGCTGGCCATCATCGATCGGTGCGTATGCATGCAGCCCTTCGGCTTGCCCGTGGTCCCGGAGCTATACAGAATGACCGCGAGCCGATCAGGATCATGATCGACAGGCGCGACGGGCCCGGCCGGCGTGGTCGCGGCCGCGAGGGCGGCGTCGAATCCGTGTATCGCGGCCTCGCCTGACGTGGCCCGGACGTGTACGCCCGCGGCATCGGCGCCCGTGAGGATGATGCCCGCGAGTTCGGATGCGCTTTCCATTGCCAGCAACTCACCCGACAGCGCGCTATCGCAGAACGCGACGCGCGCCTGCGTGTCTGTTCGATAATGGTCGAGTTCGGCCCGCTTGTTCATCGGGTTGACCGGTACCACCACCGCGTTGAGCCGCAGGATCGCGTAGTACGCAATGACGAATTCGCGCGAGTTCTGCATGTAGATCATGACGGGATCCAAACTGCGTATCCCCAGTTCCCGTTCCAGGAAGGCCGCCGTGCGTCCCACGGCCGCCAGCAGGTCGCGATAGGTCAGCGTCCCACGCTCGTCGATCAATACAGCCTTTTCCGGAAACCGGGTCGCTGAAACAAGCAGGTTGAAGTAGAGATTCGTTGCCGGCGTCGTCAGCCGATGGGGGAGATGCGTCGGCCAACGACCGATGTCTTGCGGTGTCATGGGCGGGCCTGCTCAACGGGGCGGGGCGGTTAATCAAGGGTGATGTGAAGGTCGGATATCGCCTTGGCCCAAGTCTGCCTGTCTTGCGCGACGCGCTGGGCGAAGACTTCGGCGTCGCTGCCCGTCGGCTCCTGCCCGGTGACGAGAATGCGCTGCGCGATATCTTCTCGATGGACGACGTTGAGGATGGCTTGCGACAGCTTCCCGATGATGGCCTTCGGCGTCCCGGCGGGTGCGAACACGCCACACCATCCGCTTGCGTTCATTTCGGGATAGCCGGCCTCGATGAAAGTAGGAATATCGGGCAGCACTTTCGACCGGACGGGATTGGCGACCGCGAGTATGCGGATCTTATGGGCATCGGCGTACTGCCTGTAGGTTCCCACCGCGCCCCAGGCGCTCGTGATGCGGCCTGCGAGCAGATCCTGCAACGCGGGGATTTCGCCGCCGTACGGAACATGGATCAGCTTGATTCCTGCGCGCTGCGAAAACTGCTCCGCCCATATATGGGCGGACGTTCCCTTTCCATATGAGCCGTAGCTCAATTGGTCAGGCTGTTTCTTCGCGAGCGCGACGAAGGACTCCAGGTTCGTGACAGGCACCTGCATGCCGACGCCAAACACGACGGGCGTGTTGGCGATCTCCGCCACCGGGGCCAGGTCGCTCAGGCGGTAGGATGAATTCTTGTGGAGCAGATCAGCCTGCAGCACGCCGGTGTGGGTGACCAGCAGTGTGTAGCCGTCGGGCGTGGACTGCGCGACGGCGGACGCGGCGATCATTCCGCTCGCACCTGTCCTGTTCTCGATGATGACGGGCTGCCTGAACTGATTCGATAGCTCCGCGCCCACAATGCGCGCAACCGTATCGATACTGCCGCCGGGATTGGTCGGCACGATCAGCCTGATGGGCTTTTCGGGGAAACCGGCGGCCGACGGGGCCGCCGCCGCCCGGGAAGCGAGCCCGGCGGCGATGCATGCGTTCCCGCACACCGAGAAGAAAACACGACGATTCATGATGACTCCAGTATGGGACGAGGAACGGCAAGGGAACGGCGTGGATAGGATGCGGCCCGCGGGTGGGCCGCCGGCGTGCTCAGGCGACGGCTTCCTCGCCCAATTCGTGGGAGAGGGCCGCGAAGCGCGCCAGGTGGTGATCGGTGTCGCCCAGCATCGACTCCATGACTGTCAGCCGCTTCACGTAGTGGGATACGGGAAGTTCATCCGACAGGCCCATCCCGCCGTGCAGCTGCACGGCCTGTTGGGCAATGAATCTCATGGCCTGGCCTACGCGGGCCTTCGCCGCGGAAGACATCCGGCGTCGATCGTCCGGACCCGGCGCGGCGGAAAGCCTGGCTGCCGCCAGCGTGGCCACGGCGCGGGCCTGCGCAAGATGGATGGCCATGTCCACCATGCGATGCTGCAGAACCTGGAAGCTGCCTATCGGCACGCCGAATTGCTCGCGCGTCTTCAGGTATTCCAGCGTCGCCTGGTTCAGCGCCTCCATGGCGCCGATCGCCTCGCCACAGAGCAGCACGATGCCGTGGTCGGTCGCGGCTTCGAGCATCTCCAGGCCTTCGCCCGCGGGACAAAGCAGCGAATCACGGCGGACACGCACATCCGAAAGATGGATATCCGCCGCGCGCAGGCCGTCGATGGTCCTGTAGTCGCGCCTGGCCAGGCCTGCCACATCCGCGGGGACAAGGAACAACGAGATTCCCGTGCTATCCCGGCGAGCGCCCGAAGTACGCGCGGATATGATGAGATAGTCCGCCTGTGCGCCATGCGGGACCACAGTCTTGAGTCCGTCCAGGACGTAGCCGTCATCGGCGAGCGTGGCCGAAGTGGTGATGTCGAACAGATCGTATCTCGACTCCCGTTCGCCCAGCGCGCAGGCCAGCGTCAATTGACCTGCCGCGATGCCTTCGAGCTGCCCGGGATGGTGGCCGGACAAGCGCAGGAACCCGGCGCCCATGGCCGTGGCCAGGACGGGTTCCACGATCAATCCGCGGCCCAGCTCCTCCATCACGATGAACATATCCAGCAGGGAACCGTCCAATCCTCCCATCGACTCGGGCAGCGGCAGCGCGGGAATCCCAAGCTCGGCCAGCGCCTGCCAGGCCTGCTCCGAGACGCCCGTTTCAGACCGGATGATGGCCCGGCGCGTCTCGAAGCCATAGTCCTTCCCGATCCAGCGCCTTAACGCGTCGGCGAATTGCTGCTGGTCCTGCGTGTAGTTGAAATCCACGATCCTGCTCCTTACAGACCAAGCACGAGTTTGGCGATGACGTTCTTCTGGATTTCGTTGGATCCACCGTAGATCGCGATCTTTCTCGAGTTGAGGTATAGCGAGGCCAGCGGGGCGGCATCGTCATTGCCGGCAATCGAGTGGGCGCGTTCTCCGGCGATGAACGCCGGGTCGAAAGGCGCGCCGTAGGGGCCGACGGCTTCCAGCATCAATTCGGCAATACCCAGCTGGATTTCGCTGCCCTTGACCTTGAGCATGGACGCTTCGGGGGCCGGGGACTTCCGGTGGCTTTCCTGGGAGATCGTCTTCTGGACCAGCATTTCCAGGCCCATCAGCTCGATCTCCAGAGAGGCGACCTTAGCGGCGAATACCGGGTCCCGCAGCAGCGGCTGGCCGTTCTTGTCCTGCCGCATGGCCAGGCGCTTGAGCGAGCGCAGTTCTCTTTTGGAGCGGCCGACCGCCGCGATGTTGGTGCGTTCGTGGCCCAGCAGATACTTGGCGTAGGTCCAGCCTTTGTTTTCTTCGCCGACCAGGTTCTCCACCGGGACCCTGACGTTATCGAAGAACACCTCGTTGACCTCATGCTCCTCGTCCAGCATGATGATCGGCCGCACGGTGATGCCGGGCGAATTCATGTCCATCAGCAGGAAGGATATGCCCTCCTGCTTGCGCGCCCCCGGATCGGTCCGCACCAGGCAGAAGATCATGTTGGCGTACTGCGCCCAGGTGGTCCAGGTCTTCTGCCCGTTCACGATATAGTGGTCGCCGACGCGTTCGGCGCGCGTCTTCACGGCGGCCAGGTCGGAACCGGCGCCGGGCTCCGAATAGCCTTGGCACCACCAGTCATCGCAGTTCAGGATGCGGGGCAGGTAATGCTGTTTCTGCGCTTCGCTGCCGAAAGCCATGATGACCGGCGCCACCATGTTGACGCCGAAGGGCATGATGATGGGCGCGCCGGCGGCGGCGCAGGCTTCGTCCCAGATGTGGCGCTGCACGGTGCTCCAGCCGGTCCCGCCGTGTTCGACCGGCCAGCTCGCGCCGACCCATCCCCGGGCCGCCACGATTTTGTGCCAGCGTACGAAGTCTTCCTTGTCCAGGCGCTTGTGATTGAGCACCTTGGCGCGCAGGTCCTCTGGCAGGTTCTCGCGCAGCCATGCGACCACGGTGTTGCGAAACTCCAGATCCTGCGGACTGTAATTCAGATCCACGATTTCTCCAGCTGTACCGATTAGCGGCGGGGATTGGTGGCCAGGCCAGGGCGGCGGCGTCGAGCCGGGCTCAGATGTGCGCTCAGATGGGCGCTCAGATGGGCGGCCAGTTGAATACGTCCGCGGTTTCCTCCAGCGGCGTGAGCGCGCCCCGCATGGCTGGCAAGGCGTATTCGGCGATGCCTTCGGGTGTCCAGCCTTCGGACAAGTGCACGGACTTCACCGGGCGCGGCTGGCTCATCAGCATGATTTCATTGCCGCGCACCGCGAAAATCTGCCCGTTTACCTCTCGCGCGAGGTCGCTGCCCAGATAGACTGCGAGCGGCGCGACCTTGGCGGGCGTCATCAGAAGCTGCTTGCGCTCGGCCGCCTGCGCTTGTTCTTCCGTGGTGATCGGTACGGAGGCGACCATGCGCCCCCAGGCAAACGGCGCAATGCAATTGGAACGCACGCCGGCGCGCTGCATGTCGATGGCGATGGTGCGGGAGAGGCCGACGATGCCCATCTTCGCGGCGGCATAGTTGGCCTGCGCGCGGTTGCCTACCAGCCCCGAGGTCGACGTCATGTGCACATAGGAACCGCTGCCTTGTTCCTTGAAGAAAGGCGCGGCGGCGCTGCTGGTATAGAAAGAGCCATACAAATGCACTTTCAGCACCGTGTCCCATTCTTCATCGCTCATTTTGTGAAAGAAGCGGTCGCGCAGAATGCCGGCGTTATTGACGACGCAATCTATCCGGCCGTAAGTGTCCACTGCCTGCCGGACGAGACGTTGGGCGCCGGCCCGCGTCGCGATGGAGTCGGTGTTCGGCGTGGCTTCGCCGCCGGCCGTCCGGATTTCGCGGACAACGGCGGACGCGGGGCCGTCGTCGTGGCCTTCGCCGCTCAACGACACACCGATGTCGTTGACCACCACGCGGGCGCCGGCCTGCGCGAGCTGCAATGCGATGTCGCGGCCGATGCCGCCCCCGGCGCCGGTGACGATGGCTACCTTGCCCGACATGGGTTGCTTCATGATCTGTCTCCCGATGGTTTGAAACAGGCTCGGGCATGGCTGATGACGACGGCGTCGCGCGCGGCGACATAGCCTTCGAGCGCTACATGGCTGCCTTCATCCCACATCCGGAATTCGATCTCGTCGGACGGGTAGACCGGCGCGGAGAACCGCGCGTCGAAACTCGTCAGCTGTGCTGCATCGCCTTGCGCAAAGGCCCGGATAACCGCCACGGCGGCGTAGCCATAAGTGGCCAGGCCATGTAGAACGGGGCGCGGAAAACCGGCTTGCCGGGCGGTCGCCGGGTCGATGTGCAATCGGTTGTTATCCCCGCAAAGCCGGTAGAGCAGCGCGGCATCGTCGCGGACCTGATAGGCGGCGCGCTTGTCCGGCGCGCGCGCGGGCGCGGGTTGCAGCGGCTCGGGAACGCCGTCCGCCAGGAGGATGTCGTCCGCGCCGCTGGCCGAGAAGCCGCCGTCGCCGCGACAATAGAACAGCTGCCAGGCCCTTCCGTATACGTCTCCGTCCTCGGACTGCAAGGTCTTGCATACGGTGATCAGCGCGCCCTTGCCCTTGCCTTTGTCCGTGACGCGGCACACTCGCGAAATGCCGGCGACGCGGCCCTGGGCCGGCAGGGGCCGGTCCAATGCGATACGTTGTTCCCCCTGGATCAGCCGTGTCGCATCGATACCCATGGACTTGTCGTCGCGGGCCCAGAATCCCGGTGATGCGAGCACGGCGGCGATGGTCGGCACCACGACCTGGTCGGCCTCATCCACCAGGCGCAGCTGGCGGGGATCCAACGGATCGGACACGGCGCCGACCGCCAGCGCATAAAGCGCCGAATCGCGGGTGGTGTACTCGTGAACGACGGTTCGGGTCCATGTTCTGACGGCGTCGAGATTCATGCGACTCGCTCCGCGTCGTCCATAACGAAAACGGGCACTCGTACTGCGCCGGCGCGGCCGAAGGCCACCCGTACCCTGGCGCCCACGGCCAGTTGCGCGGACGACGCGCCGACAATGTTGCTGAGCATGCGGACGCCTTCTTCCAGTTCGATGAATGCAAGGACCTGCCGGTCCGCTTCGCTACCCATGACGGTGTACGTATGGATATGCCCGCGCCCGCTCGCTTCTACCCAATCCACCGCGGCCGAAAAGCAATGCGGGCAGCTTCGACGGGGGTAGTAGTGGGCCCGCCCGCAGGCGACGCAATGGCCGTAGAGCAGCTTGCCTTGCGCGGCGGCGGTGAAGAACGCTTCGTTTTCAGGGTTGGTGGCAGGCGCGGGCCACTCCCGGTTGTCCACGAACATTCGGTCAACTCCTTCCCAAGATGAGGGTGGCGCTTCCGTGGCGGGCGCCCAGATTGCCGCCCGTTCCCTGGGCCAGGGCGATTTCGCAGTTCGGCACCTGGACGGCGGGGTGGGCTTCGCCGCGCAGCTGGCGGACTGCCTCGATCACTTTGGTGATGCCGCCGCGATTGGCCGGGTGGTTGTTGCACAAGCCGCCGCCATCGGTGTTGAAGGGCAGGCGGCCGACGCCGGAAATAAGGTTGCCGTCCTGTACGAAAGGGCCGCCTTCGCCCTTGCGGCAGAAACCCAGGTCTTCCAGCTGCAAAAGAACGGTGATGGTGAAGCTGTCGTAAATCGACGCGTACTGAATGTCGGCCGGCGTTACGCCGGCTTCCGCGTAGGCCCGCGCGCCCGATTGCGCGGCGCCGGTAACGAGCAGGTCACCGCTCCCGCCGTAAACGCCACGCGTGGCTTCTCCGGCGCCCAGGATGCTGACGACCGGGCGCGCCAGGCTGCGCGCGATCTCAGGCCGCGTCACGATCAAGGCCCCGCCGCCGTCGCTGACGACGCAGCAATCCAGGCGATGAAGGGGATCCGCCACGAGCGGCGAATGGATGACTTCTTCCACCGTCACGGGCTTGCGGAGCATTGCGTGGGGGTTGTGCTGCGCGTGGCTGGAGGCGGCAACCTTGATCCAGGCCAGCTGTTCGGCCGTGGTCCCGTATTCGTGCATGTGACGCCGCGCGACCATGGCGTACCCGGCCAGCGTATTCATCCCGAATGGCAGCTCGAATGCGGAGTCGGGCGAGGTCGCCCCGTATTCGCGCGGCTTGGCCGTCGACGGGTCGGTGCGCGGCTTGCCCGCCAGGGTGATCAAGGCGACGTTGCACTTGCCCGCGGCAATCGCCTGGGCCGCGTGCGCGACGTGAATGAGGTACGAAGACCCGCCGGTCTCCGTCGTGTCCACGTGCCTGACCGTGAGTCCCAGGTAGTCGAGCATGGACAAGGGGCCCAGCCCGGGAGCGTCGCCGGCGCAGAAGTAGGCGTCCACGTCGCGGGCGGTGAGTCCGGCGTCGGCCAGGGCGCCGCGCGCGCACTCCGCGTGCAGCTGCGCGACGGAATGCTGTTCGGCCTTGCGTAAAGGGTGTTCGAACACGCCCGCGATACAGGCTCGTCCCTTGATCGTCATAAGTACTTCCCTGCTGATGGTTCGCCTTGCTGCCCGCCCGGCGTTCTGCCTAAGAGAATACCGTTCTGTATTCAGGTCTGAATTCTGGTCTAAGTTCAGGAGCTTGGCAATAGGGTTAACATGTAGGCGCCGTAACCCGACAGCCGGCGGCCGCCGGCGAGCGCGCCGTGGCGCACACGGCGGACACAGCCGCGCATATCGCTGAAACCACATGTCTACTGCTGATCAGATGGACCCGTCGGCGCTGGCCGAGAACATCGCCGCGACGGTGTATGCCGCCGTGCGGGCGAAGGCGGTGACGCATGCCTTCCTGCCGGGGGAGCGGTTGAATGAGGGAGAGCTTGCGCGGGAGTTGAATGTTTCCCGCACGCCTTTGCGCGAAGCACTGCATCGCCTTACGACGGAAGGCTTCCTGCGCTCCGTGCCGGGAAAAGGCTTCTTCTTCAGGAACCTGGATCCCAAGGAGCTGTTCGACCTATACGAACTGCGGGCCTCGCTGGAAGTGGCGGCGGCGCAGCTGGCCGTGGAGCGCGCCAGCGATGAACAGATCGCCGCGGTGGCGAGCATGGTAAGAGAGGACGTTGCCGAGAGCGGCTGTTCGCAATTGGAGTTGATCGCGCAGGACGAGGCATTCCATCAGCGCTTCGTCGCGCTCGCGGGCAATCTCGAAATGTCGCGCGTCCTGGACAACATCAATGCACGCATACAGTTCGTGCGTTGGATCGACGTGGGCGCGCCCACGCGCCGGGCCACGCATCATGATCACAATGCCATCATCGACGCGCTGGCGCGCCGCGACCTCGACGCGTGTACGGCATTGCTGAAGAAGCACATCGGTCGGCGCCAGGACGAAATCGTTGAAGCCGCGCATGCCCGCGTCGCCCAGCTTTTTACGCAAAGGGCGACCCGCGGACGAGCGTGAATCAGAGCGTCGCCGCGCCGCCCAGGATCACCGTGCTCTGGCTGGACAGCGTGCCGCCATTGCCGTGCGCCAAGGCCGTCTCGCAGCCGGCGATCTGGCGCTCGCCGCAATCGCCGCGCAGCTGACGTACGGCTTCGATCAAGGCGAAGATGCCGTACATGCCGGGGTGGCAATACGACAGGCCGCCGCCGCTGGTATTCACCGGCATTTCGCCGCCCGGGGCGATGCGGCCATTCTCCACGTAGCGTCCGCCTTCTCCCTTGGGACAGAAGCCCAGGTCTTCCAGGAATAGCAGCGTGGTGATGGTGAAGGCGTCGTACAGCTGCGCCACGTCCATGTCGCTGGCCGCCAGGCCCGCCATGCGGTAGGCCAGGGCGCCGGATTGAGCGGCCGCGGTGGTGGTCAGGTCGGGCATCGCGGAAATCGAGTAATGGCTGATCGCCTCGCCCACGCCGAGCACGTACGCCGGCGCGCGCCGCAGGTCACGGGCGCGTGCGGCGCTGGTCACGATCAGCGCCCCGCCGCCATCCGTGACCAGGCAGCAGTCGCGCAGCGTCAGCGGTTCGCTGATCATGGGCGATGCCAGCACCTCGTCGACGGTCAAGGGCTTTTTCTCCCACGCCGCGGGATTGCGCAAGGCCCATTGCCGCGCCGCCACGGCGATTTCCGCCAGCTGCCGCCGCGTGGTGCCATATTCATGCATGTGGCGGGACGCCGCCAGCGCATAGGAACTGGCCGTGTACAGCGGGCGGTAGGGCGTTTCGTGCGGATTGAGGTCGGGCGCGGCGACGTTGGCGCGCCCCATGCTGCGCTGGGTGCTGCCGTAGGCGATCAGCGCGACCTCGCACAGGCCGGCCTCGATGGCCGCCTGGGCGCGGCCGACCATCGTCATGAACGAGGCGCCGCCCATATTGGTGGCGTCGTGATGGCGCGGCTGGATGCCCAGGTACTCGCACAATGCCAGGGTGGGCATGCGGCTTTGCGATGTCGTGGCGAATACGGCGTCCACGTCGCGCAGGGACAGGCCGCAGTCGTCCAGCGCGCGTCCCGTGGCCTGCGCCATGAGGTCGACAGGGCCGAGGCCGGGCGCGACCTTGCCCAGGTCGGATTCGGCGGCGCCGGCGATGGCCACGCTGCCGCGACGCAATGGCTGGTTCATGCCGCCTCCCGCGAGCCGGAGAAGCCGGGCGAGTCCAGCGGGTCCAGGCGCTCGAACACAGGATACGGCTCGCCGCCGTCGGCGGGAGCGTGGGCGCGCATGCGTACCCGCATGCCGATCGCGGGCGATTGCGCCGCATCGCCTTCCACCCGGCTCATCAGGCGAAAGCCTTCATCCATATCCACCAGCACCACGTTGTAGGGATCCTGATCGCGGGGATGCACGATGGTGACGGCGTGGAGGGTGCCCAGGCCCGCGCTGACGCGCCATTCCATGTCCTGCTCGCGCGCACCCGAGCCGGGGGCCAGCACGCGCGGCGGAAACGCGGGGCGTGCCGTCGCCGGGTCGTATTGATAGGCAAGCCGGCCCGCCGCCAGATGGCGGCGGTAAATGGCCAAGGGAGATTCCTGCATGGCTGCTCCGTCTCAAACGATGCGCCGCTCGCGCAGCTCGGCGATCTGTCGCGCGGTATAGCCGAGCAAAGTGCCCAGCACTGCTTCCGTGTTGTCGCCCAGCCGCGGCGGCGGCAGGTCGTAGCGCGGCGGCGTGTCGCGCAGCCGCAGCGGGCTGGCGATGGTCGATACCACGCCATCGATGTCGGCGTTCGCCGGCCGCGGGATGTCGACGCGCAGCCCGCGATGCACCACCTGCGGATCCTGGAATACCTGTTCGTAGTCATTGATGCGGCCGCAGGGCACGCCGCTGGCCTCCAGGCGCTGCAGCCAATCGCCCGCGGTCCGGTCCAGCATGGCGCGGGCCAGCATGGGCACCAGCGTGTCGCGGCCCTGGATGCGGCCGGTGACCTTGTGCCAGCGCGGATCGGCGGCCAGGTCCGGCCGTTCGATGGCGGCGCAATAGCGCTGCCATTGATCGTCGTTGCCCACCGCCACCACGATCTCGCCGTCGGCCACGGTGAAGACTTGGTAGGGCACCAGGCTGGCGTGCGCATTGCCGTAGCGGCGCGGCGCCTTGCCGGTGGCGAAGTAGCCGGTGACCTGGTTGCCGCCCAGCGCGACGATGCAGTCCAGCAAGGCCATGTCGATGTACTGGCCCAGTCCCGATACGTCGCGATGATTGAGCGCGGCCAGGATGGCAATGGTGGCGTACATGCCGGTGATGACGTCGGCGATGGCGATGCCGGCCTTCTGCGGGCCGCCGCCGGGCAGGTCATCGCGTTCGCCGGTAATACTCATCAAGCCGCCGATCGCCTGGAAGACGAAGTCGTAGCCCGGCTTGCTGGCGCTGGGTCCGTCCTGCCCGTAGCCGGTGATGGAGCAATACACCAGGCGCGGATTGATGGCGCGCAGGCTGTCGTAATCCAGGCCATAGCGCTTCAGGTCGCCGATCTTGTAGTTTTCGATGACCACGTCGCTCTGCGCCGCCAGGTCGCGCGCGATGCGCTGGCCTTCGGGTGTGGAGATATCCAGTGTCAGCGATTTCTTGCCGCGATTGGCGGCCGCATAGTACGTGGAGTCGCGTGTGTCCTGGCCGGCGCCGTCGCGGATCCAGGGCGGACCCCAGCCGCGCGTGTCGTCGCCGGTGCCCGGGCGCTCCACCTTGATGACCTCCGCGCCCAGATCGGCCAGGTTCTGCGTGCACCAGGGGCCGGCCAGGATGCGCGACAGGTCCAGTACCCGGATGTGCGACAGGGCCTTCCTGGTCTGCCGGCCCGCGGGATCCTGGTCGCCCGCGGGGATGTTGCTCGTTGCCGTCATTCCGCTGTTCCTACTGGATGGTGATGTGGGCGTCGTTGATGACCTTGGCCCACTTGTCCATTTCGGCGCTGACGAAGCGGGCGAATTCCGGCTGCGTCATCGTGCCCGGTACCGCGCCCTGCTGCGCGAACTGTTCCTTGATTGCCGGCGTGTTCAAGGCCGCCAGGACGTCGTGCGACAGCTTCGCGCTCAGCTTCGGGTCCATCTTGCCGGGTGCGTACAGGCCGAACCAGGCGGTGGCTTCGAAGCCCTTGATGCCGGCCTCGTCCAGCGTCGGCACGTCGGGCAGTGCGGCGGAGCGCGTCAGCGATGTGACGCCCAGCGCGCGCAGCTTGCCGGCCTTGATGTGCTGCAGCACGCCGGGTACCGAGTCGAACATCACCGGAATCTGCCCGCCCAGCAGGTCGTTCAGCGCCGGCGCCGCGCCCTTGTAGGGAATGTGGACCATGCTGACGCCCGTCATCGATTTGAACAGTTCGCCCGACAGATGGTTGGCGCCGCCCGTGCCGGCCGAGCCGAAATTCACTTTGCCCGGATTGGCCTTGGCGTAGGCGATCAGGTCCGCCGCGGTGTTGATGCGGTTGCGCTCGGCGAATTCCGTGTTGACCACCAGCACGTTGGGGACGGCCGCCACCTGCGCGATCGGCGTGAAGTCGGTCTTGCTGTCGTAGCGCAGGTTCTTGTACAGCGCGGGGTTGATAACGTGGTGCGTGGCGGTGACCATCAAGGTGTAGCCGTCGGCCGGCGTGCGGGCCAGCTGTTCGGAAAAGATGGTGCCGCTGGCGCCGGGCTTGTTCTCGATGACCACGGGCTGTTTCCATTCCGCGCCCAGGGCGTTGCCCAGCATGCGCGCCAGGATGTCGGTCGTGCCGCCCGGCGGGAAGGGCACGACGATGCGAACCGCGTGGTCGGGGAAAGTCTGCGCGGCGGCCGTCAGCGGCCCCACGCATAGGGCGCCCAGGAACAGGGCGGCCGCGTTGCGCAACCATGTCTTCATTTTCTGTCTCCTCGTTGGTCCTCTGCCTGCACGTCGCGCGCGCGATGCGAGCGGTGCAGGCTGCGTTCAGTGCGGGAACTCCACCATGGCTTCGCCGACGGCCACCGTTTCGCCGCGCTGGTTCAGCACTTGCACGTCAAGGGTGGCCCAGCGGCTTTTGTCGGTCTTGCGGGTGGCGGTGACCACGCCATGCGGCGTGATGGTGTCGCCCGGCTTGACGGGAGCCTTCCAGCGCGTTTCCAGCCGGCGCTGCACGCCGCCGCGTTCGTACAGCCAGTCGGTCAGCATGCGCGTGATGACGCCGAAATTGTTCATGCCGTGCATGATGATGCCGCCGAAATTGGTCTTGCCGAAGTTGCCCTGCATGTAGTTGTCGTCCCAGTGCAGGGGGTTGTAGTCCAGCGAGGCCTCGCAGAACGCGCGGATGGATTCGCGCGTGGGCGTGAAGGGCTGGCCCTCGATCTTGTGGCCGGGCGCGAGCGTGTCGAATGCTTGTGTCATCGTTGTCTCCTTACATGGGGCGGATGGTCCAGCCGCGGCCGGAGCAGATCACTTCGTTGTTCTGGTTGAAGAAGACGTTGTCGTGCACGACGAACAGGCGGTCCTTGCGGATGAACTTGTCCAGCGCGCGGGCCTCCAGCCGGATGACGTCGCCTGGCCGTGCCGGCTTGTTGTAGCTCCAGGACTGGCCGGCGTTGACGGTGCCGGGACTGCGCATCCAATCGTCGGTGGGTGTGCAGGCGAACATCAGCAGGATGTGGATGGCGGGCGGGGCGATCAGGCCTTTATAAGGCGACTTCTTGGCATAGTCTTCGTCGAAGTACAGGGGGTGCATGTCGCCCACGACTTTGCAGTACTTCTGGATGGCTTCCAGCGTCAGCGTGTAGGGGATGGTTTTGCGGGGCTCGCCGGGGACGATGTCGTCCCAGATCTTCCGCGCCGCGGCGTCTTTCCAGAAATCTGTCTCGAATGTGGTTTGTGTCATGGCCTTTCCAGGGCGGGTGTTGGGAGGAGCCGCGCGTCCGGACGTCGGCCGCCGCACGGACTTGCGCGATGCGGTCGGGCTGCTTATAATGACCGCTAAGCGGATATATTCATCCGCTATACGGTCATTGTGGGGAGTCGGGGCACGAGTGTCAAGCACGCGCGTGCCCGTTCGTCCCATCGTGACCTTTGGAGCATTCATGGCAACGCCGGAAAGCGAGTCCTTCGTCCGCACGTTCGCGCGCGGGCTCAAGATCATCGAAACCATGGGACAGGGGGATGCGCGCCAGACGCTGGCCGACGTCGCGGCGGCGGTGGAGCTGCCGCGCACGGCGGTGCGGCGCTTCCTGATGACGCTGATCGAGTTGTCTTTCGTGAAGACGGATGGCAAGCACTATTGGCTGACGCCGAAGGTGCTGCGGCTGGGCCTGTCGTACCTGTACACGCTGCCGTTCTGGCGGCAATCGCAGCTGGCGCTGGAAGAACTGGGCGCGCGCATCGGGCAATCCTGCGCCGTGTCGGTGCTGGACGAGGAAGACATCGTCTACGTGCAGCGCCTGCACACCAAGCGCATCCTGTCCATGAGCCCCTCGCTAGGCAGCCGGCTGCCCGCCCATGCCGTGTCGATGGGGCGCGTGCTGCTGTCCGGGCTGGAGGATGATGCGCTGGACGCGTATCTGCAAAGCGCGAAGCTGAAGAAGTTGACGACGATCACCGTGGTCGATCGCGATCGCCTGCGCGAGGCCATCGTGCAGGCGCGCGAACGCGGCTATGCCTGGGTGGATGGCGAACTGGACGACTCCATCGCCGGCCTGGCCGTGCCGGTGCGCGACCAGGACGGCACCATCGTCGCCGCCATCAACGTCAGCCTGCCGGCCGGCGCCTATCAGGAGGACGCCGCCGTGGCGGAGTTCCTCCAGCCCTTGCGCCAGACCGCGTCGCAGCTACGGTCGACGATGGTGGGATTGCGGTAGCCGTTGCGCAGGGCGCAGCGGCGTGCCGGTTCATGCCGGCTGCTCGATGCCGGCGGTGGGTTGCCGACCACCGATTCAGGCCGCGGCGTTCTCATCAATCTCCGAGAAATTGCTTATCTTCACCGAGCCATCGGGAAAACGCGCGATCACATCAAGCTCGCCTCCCATGGCCTCGATATGGCTGCGCAGCGTGGAGATGTACATGTCGGTACGTTTCTCCAACTTGGCGATGGAGGGCTGCTGCATGTGCAGCAGTTCGGCGAGCATTTTCTGCGACAGTCCGCGCGCGTGCCGCAGTTTCTGCCAGGGCATCTCCGCCAGCATCGACTGCGCCTTCGCCTCGGCATTCGCCCGAATCTCCGGGTCAAGTCCGGCACGCAGCAACGAAAATTTCTTGGCCATGTATCCCTTCCATTGAATGCACGACGTTGCCAAGGAACGCTCCGCGGGAAAGGCGTTGTATCCATACGCAATGGAAGGTTCCGCCGCGATGTGCGCGGCGGTCTTTCATGTATCAACGTCCGAAACGTATGGCGTGTGCCGATAGCGCTGCAGCGTTCAGAACCGCACTTTGACGTTCGCCATGACGCCGTTCTGGCGGACGCCGTCGCCGAGTTGGCCCTGGTACGACAGGTCCACGCGGACATTCTTGGCGACCTGGACGTTGAGGCCGGCTTGCAGGATGGCGGCGTCCTTGGCGATGGGGACGCCGGAAACGGTGAACGGCGATCCGGCGGGCAGGGATTGCGTGGCGGTGGGCGTGGTGTCGCCGAAGGCGTGGCGCCAGCCCAGCATTGCGTGCAAGAGCGCGGTGGTGCCGCCGGCTTCCACCGCCTTGGTGGCGCGCAGGCCCAGCGTGGTGTAGGTGACGCCGGTGTTGTCGCTACGGCCGGACAAGCCGGTGTCGCCGCCTTCGTCGAAGCCCTGCGTGTGCAGGTTGGCGTAGGCGACGCCAGCAAAGGGCTCGAAGCTGGCGGTGCCATACCGCAAGGTGTAGCCGGCTTCGCCGAAGATCTGCGCCGTGTTGCCGTCGTAGGAGGCCTGGTTCGTGGTCCCCGCGAAGCCGGCGAAAGCCACGTCGCGCTGCGTATCGATCCGATGCCAGGTATTGGCGGCGCCGAAGCGCAGGCCCAGCGCGCCGAGCTGCGTGCCAGCGTAGGCCGCTAGCGTATAGCTGTCGACGTCGGCGCTGCTGGAACGGCCATCCACGTTCAGGTCCGTGCGGTCGTAGCCCGCGGCCACGCCGGCGCGCCATGTGGAAGCCACGGGAAAGTCCGCGCCCACCATGAAGCCGCCGATGCTGCGCTCCAGTTTGGCGGCGTTGCCGTTGCCGTCGATGTCCCCCCAGGCGCCATAGGCCTGGCCCCATACGGCTGGACGGCCGGATGCGGGCAGCACCGCGCCCGCGCTTCCCGCGCTGGCCACGCGCGGCGGCTCGGCCGCGTTGTCCGTGAAGGACGCACGCAGGCGATCGTTGATCGCATCGCGGGCGAAGTGGCTGTCTTCCAGCAGGGAGCTCTTCAGGCTGGCGTGGATCTCGCCGGACAGGCTGTCGAACGCGGCGCGGGCGTCGCGGGGATCGTTCATCAGCGCGATGGTGTCGTGCACGAGCTGTCCATAGGGTTGACTGTCGGCGCCGCGTGCCGCCGCCCGCTGGTTGCCGGTCTCGGCAACGTCGACGTAGCGCGTGGCATTGCGATCGAAGGCCAGATAGACATTGTTGGGGTCGTAGGACAGCGCCGGCTGCAGGAACAGCATCTGCGTCGCGCTCGACACCGATCCATAGCTTCCCGTCACGCCCTGTACGGCGGACAGGATGGTATAGCGCAGGCCCGGGGTTATCTGCGTGCCGGGCAACGGCGTCACGATCACGTTGCCCGCCACCGAGGCGCTGCCCGAGACCTTGATCAGGTCGGACGCGCCGCCATTGGCGATCTCGGCCTGGTACGTCGAACCCGCGAGTTGGGCATAGTTGCCGGTAAACGTCAGGGTGCCGATCGAATGCCCCGGCGCGATGGTGCCGGCCACGTTCGCGCTGCCCAAGGTCCCATTGCCGTTCAACAGCGCGCCCTGGCCGATGGTCAGCGTGCCGGCCAGCGTGCCTTGCACATCCAGGGTGGCGCCCTGGCCGATGCTGACGCCGTTGGCGTATTGCTGGTTGCCGGTCAGCACCCAGCTGCCGCCGCTGACGGTCAGGTTCTCGAAGTTGATGCCGCCGGCGAAGGTGCCGCTGCCTATCAGGTTCACCGTATCGCTGCCGGCGCCGCCATCCACGAGCCCGACGATGCGCGAGCCGGTCAGGATGTTGAGCGTGTCGTTGCCGCCGCCCAGGTCCAGTGCCAGGCCGTTGCCGCCTTCGATCAGGCCCGAGTTGGTGACCGTGTCGGCCTGGTTGCCGATGATCTTGACGCCGAAACCGGTAACGCCGCGTACCGTGCCTTCGTTGACCAGCGTGGTCGCATGCGGCGCGGCGCCTTCCGCGCTGTCGTCGATCAGGATGCCGTTGGTCTGGCCGCTGATCAGGGACTGCGCGGTCAGGTTGCGAATGATGCCGCCGCCTGCCGCGATGCCTTCGCTGTTGTTGGGCGAGCCGTCCTTTTCGCCTTTGGCGCCGGCGCCCTGGATGGTGCCGGTATTCGTGATATCGGCCTTGCCGTCGATATCCACGCCATCGCCGTCGCCGTTTACCGACGTGCTGTCGATGGCGCCGATGATGGTGCCGCGGTTCACGACGGTGCCATCGCCGTCCGATCCGACGCCGGAGCCATTGCGGCCGATGATGGCGCCGCCGGCTTCGTTGATGACGTCGACATTGACGTCGCTGGTAATACCGTGGCGCGCGCCCGAAATCAGGCCGCCCGCATAGTTGTGGACGGCGGCGGCGTGGCCCTGCATATCGACGCCGTCATTGGACGGGTCGTCTTCCGGATCGCCGGAGGTATTGGCGGGCGCGGAGGACACGATCGCGCCCCAGTTGTTGACCAGCCCGCCTTCGCCCGGCCGCACGGCATCGGCGTCCTTGGCCTGGATCAGGCCACCGGCGCGGTTATTGATGATGACGTTGCCGGCGGTATTGATCTTGTCGAAGTCGATGGCCTGGCCGCTCTGCGACGTAATCGTGCCGGCGTTCTCGATGACGATGCGGCCGACCCGGACGTCGTTATTGATGCGGACGCCGTCATCGCTGGTGGTGATGATGCCGCCGGCCTTGTTCGTCAACGTGAAGTTGAAGGACGACCCCGCGGTGCTGCCGCTGGTATCGATGCCGCGATTCCCGGACTTGATCGTGCCCGAGTTGGTGATCGACACGCCCTGCGTCGGGACAGCCGAATTGATCGTCAACGAGGTGCCGGAGGTATTGATCGTGCCGCCGCTTTCCACGGTGACGCTGTCGCTGCCTTGGATGGTGCGGCGTGTCGTATCCGTGACGCCGCTGCCGATGACGACCGGTGGCGACACCGCCTGCGCGGAGAAAGACGTCATCACAGACGCCAATGCGGCGGCCAGGGTGGCGGGCGCCATCGGGCGCTTCAACTTCGGCATGTCTACAGCCCTTTAGGTAGATAGGTCAAAGGGCTGTAACGCTACGTGACGATTATGACCGGGCGGTTAAAGACTGAATGCTTGGTGAACGGAATGATTGATCAACAAATGAAACGGCCCCGGGTTCGACCCGGGGCCTGCTTTCAACGCGACGCGCGTAAGGACCTTACGCGTCCAGCTGCTTCAACGCCTGGTTCAGCGTGGCGCTGGGCCGCATGGCCTTGCTGGTCTTTTCCGTGTTCGGGCGGTAGTAGCCGCCGATGTCCTGCGGCTTGCCTTGCGCCGCGGCCAGTTCCTGCACGATCTTGGCTTCGTTGTCCGACAGGGTCTTGGCGATGCCGGCGAACTTCGATTGCAGCGCTTTGTCTTCCGTTTGCGCCGCCAGGGCCTGGGCCCAGTACAGCGCCAGGTAGAAATGGCTGCCGCGGTTGTCCAGGCCGCCGACCTTGCGGGCGGGCGACTTGTCGTTGTCCAGGAACTTGCCGGTGGCTTCGTCCAGCGTCTTGGCCAGCACGCGGGCGGCCGTGTTGTTGTGGACGTCGGCCAGGTGTTCCAGCGACGCGGCCAGGGCCAGGAATTCACCCAGCGAATCCCAGCGCAGGAAGCCTTCCTCGACGAACTGCTGCACGTGCTTGGGCGCCGAACCGCCCGCGCCCGTTTCGAACAGGCCGCCGCCGGCCATCAGCGGCACGATGGACAGCATCTTGGCGCTGGTGCCCAGTTCCATGATGGGGAACAGGTCGGTCAGGTAGTCGCGCAGCACGTTGCCGGTGACCGAGATGGTGTCCTGGCCCTTGCGTATGCGCTCGATCGAGAACTTGCATGCCTCGGTGGGCGTCATGATGCGCAGGTCCAGGCCCTTGGTGTCGTGGTCCTTCAGGTAGCGCTCGACCTTGGCGATGATCTGCGCGTCGTGGGCGCGGTCCTTGTCCAGCCAGAAGACGGCGGGCGTGCCGGTGGCGCGGGCGCGGTTCACGGCCAGCTTCACCCAGTCCTGCACCGGTGCGTCCTTGGTCTGGCACATGCGCCAGATGTCGCCGGCTTCCACCGGCTGCTCCAGCAACACCTTGCCGGACTCGTCGACCACGCGCACGGTGCCGTTGGCCGGAATCTGGAAGGTCTTGTCGTGCGAACCGTATTCCTCGGCCGCCTGCGCCATCAGGCCGACGTTGGGCACGGTGCCCATGGTGACGGGATCGAAGGGGCCGTTCTTCTTGCAGTCGTCGATCACCACCTGGTAGATGCCGGCGTAGCTGCGGTCGGGAATCACGGCCTTGGCATCGTAGGCCTTGCCGTCCGGACCCCACATCTTGCCGCCTTCACGGATCATGGCGGGCATGGAGGCGTCGACAATGACGTCGCTGGGCACGTGCAGGTTGGTGATGCCCTTGTCGGAGTTCACCATGGCCAGGCGCGGACGCTTGGCGTATTCGGCTTGCATGTCGGCTTCGATCTCGGCGCGCTTGTCGGCGGGCAGGCCGGCGATCTTGGCGTACAGGTCGCCGATGCCGTTGTTGGGGTCGAAGCCCGCTTGCTTGAGCGTGTCGGCGTGCTTGGTCAGCACGTCCTTGTAGAACACGGACACCACGTGGCCGAAGATGATGGGGTCGGAGACCTTCATCATCGTCGCCTTGAGGTGGACGGAGAACAGCACGTCCTGCTTCTTGGCGTCTTCGACCTGGGCTTCCAGGAAGGTACGCAGCTTGTTCTTGCTGAGAACCGCGGCGTCGATGATTTCACCGGCCTTGACGGGGGTCTTTTCCTTCAGCACCTTGGTGGCGCCGTCGGCGGTGGCCAGCTCGATGCGGACGGCGCCGGCATTGGCGATCAGCGCGGATTTTTCGCTGCCGTAGAAGTCGCCGCTGTCCATATGGGACACGTGGGTCTTGGAGTCGGCGGACCAGGCGCCCATCTTGTGCGGGTGCTTGCGGGCGTAGTTCTTGACCGACAGCGGCGCGCGGCGATCGGAGTTGCCTTCGCGCAGCACGGGGTTCACGGCGCTGCCCTTGATCTTGTCGTAGCGCGCCTTGACGTCCTTGTCCTTGTCGTTGGCGGGCTCGTCCGGGTAATCGGGCAGCTTGTAGCCCTGCTGCTGCAGTTCCTTGATCGCGGCCTTCAATTGCGGCATCGAAGCGCTGATGTTGGGCAGCTTGATGATGTTGGCTTCCGGCGTGGTCGCCAGGCGGCCGAGTTCCGCCAGGTCGTCGGAGATCTTCTGGGCGTCGGTCAGCAGTTCGGGGAAGGCGGCGATGATGCGGCCGGACAGCGAAATATCGCGGGTTTCGACGGCGACGCCCGACGAGCGGGTGTAGGCCTGGACGATGGGCAGCAGCGAATAGGTGGCCAGGGCCGGGGCTTCGTCGGTCAGCGTGTAGATGATCTTCGACGTGGTAGACATTTGCTCGTGAACCTCACTCAAACGGTGGAATGGCGGAAATGTTGTCCGGTCCCTGCGACGTGTCCGGCTGGCCGGTGTACGGGCCGCGGGCATGCTCGCGGCGCGCCGCGGCCTGGCGCCGGGATGGCGACCGCGGTCGCGTGCCGTGTCCATATACAACAGGGCGGGGGTCGTTACAGATTCTAGCACCGGCGTCCGGCGCGCCGCCTGGAGCGGCGCCGGCCCGGTTACGGCTTGTCCCTCTTTCAGGAAAGTGTGGGGGACCGCGATGGAATAAACGCCATGAAGTCCGTGTTAACTAGCGCGTTGGATACGCGCCGGGCCCGCCTGGCCGGCGCGGTTTCGAGCTTGGAGCTGTCTTATGAATCTGCAGGACTTGTCCACCCCCGAGTTCTATCGCGATCCCTACCCGCTGTACGAGAAAATGCGCGCGCGCGGCAAGCTGTTCAATGTCGCCCCCCATATCCTGATGACCGGTCATTACGACATGATCGATGCCATGCTGGTGGATCGCCGCATGGGCAAGGGCTATATGGAGAGCATACGCGCCCGCTATGGCGAAGACGGGCCATCGCAGCCTATCTTCCAGGGACTGGCGCGCATGTTCCTGATGATGAACCCGCCGACGCATACCCGTCTGCGCGCGCTGTTGATGAAGGCCTTCGATGCCCGCCGGGTGGACGGCCTGCGCCAGGTCTGCCAGGAAGTCGCCGACGAACTGATCGGCGCTTTTCCGCGCGGCCAGGCTTTCGACCTGGTGCCTGCTTACAGCCAGCCGCTGCCGGTGCGGATCATCTGCCGGTTGCTGGATATTCCGGTCGAAGACGCCGACATGCTGGAGCGCGACGTCAGCCAGCTGGTGCAGGCGCTGGAAGCCGCGCCCTTGGCCGCCCCGGCGCTGGCGCAGGTCAACGCCGCCATGCTGAAGGTCGAGGATTATTTTCGCGGCGTCGTGGAGGCGCGGCGCCGCCGGCCGGGCGAGGATCTGGTGTCCGTGCTGCTATCGGTGCGCGAGGATGGGCAGGGGCTGACCGAAGATGAAATCGTGTCGAACGTGATCCTGCTGTTCGTCGCGGGGCACGAGACCACGGCCAACATGATAGGCAACGCCCTGATCGCGCTGCATCAGCATCCGGACCAACTGCGGCTGCTGGCGCAGCGGCCGGAACTGCTGCCGAAAGCCATCAACGAGTGCATGCGCTACGACAGCTCGGTGCAGTTCCTGACCCGCGTGGCGTTGGAAGACACGGAGGCCGGCGGCATCGCGCTGCCCAAGGGATCCATCGTCTTCATGAGCCTGGGCGCGGCCAACCGCGATCCCGGCCGCTTCGCCGAGCCCGACCGCCTGTCGATCGAGCGCGAGGAAACCGGCAACCGGCTGCTGCCCTTCGGCGGCGGCATCCATTACTGCCTGGGCGCCAGGCTGGCGGCCATGGAACTGCAGATCGGCCTGGGCAGCCTGCTGGAGCGCCTGCCCGGCATGCGCATCGTCGACCTCGATGACCTGCGGTGGCGCAAGCGCAATACGGTGCGGGGGGTGGAGGCGCTGGTGGTGACGCATTGATGAGTGCTGCCCGGAATGAAGTCCGGGCCGCGTCCTGATCCATCAGGCCAGACCTGGCCTCAGCACCCCACCGGATAGCCATCCTTGCGGTGATCCGACGCCGCCAGATAGCCGCCGCTTTCCAGCCGCATCGCCATTTGCGCGCAGCCGAATTCGGTGTCGAAGCGGGGGGATAGGCTGATATCGTGGCCCATGTCCTTCAGGCCCCGCAGGGTTTCCGCGGGCGTGTTCCATTCCATCGCCACGCCGCGGTTGTCGTCCTTGATGCGGAAGCGCGGGGCGTCGCTGGCGGCCTGGGGGTTCTGGCCGTAGTCGGCCAGGCGGCAGAGCACCTGCGCGTGTCCTTGCGCCTGCATGGAGCCGCCCATCAGGCCCAGCGTCATCAAGGGCTCGCCGCCCCGCATGACGAATCCGGGAATGATGGTGTGGAAGGGCCGCTTGCCCGGCCCGACCTGGTTGGGATGGCCGGCGCGGGTGCTGAAGCCCCAGCCGCGGTTGTGCAGGGCGATGCCGGTGCCGGGCACCACCACGCCGGAACCGAACCCCTTGAAATTCGATTGGATGAAGGAAACCATCATGCCGTTGCGGTCCGCGGCGGTCAGGTAGACCGTGCCGCCGCCGTGCGGGTTGCCGTGGCCCGGGTAGGACGCGCGGCGCGGGTCGATGGCGCGGGCGCGGCGCGCCAGGTAATCGCGATCGAGCAGATGGGCGGCGGTGACCTCCGTCATGGAAGTCGGATCGCCCACGTGGGCATACATATCCGCGAAGGCCAGCTTGATGGCTTCCAGTTGCAGGTGCACGCTGGCCGCGGAGTCCACCGGCAGGGCGCCCAGATCGAACGTGTCCAGCATGCCGAGCGCCATCAGCGCGCCTATGCCCTGGCCGTTGGGGCCGATCTCCACGAGTTCGACGTCGCGGTACTTCATGCGGATGGGCTCGACCCAGTCGGCCCGGTGCGCCGCCAGGTCGGCTTCGGTGATACTGCCGCCGGTGTTGCGCGCATGGGCGGCGATGGCGGCCGCCAGTTCGCCATGGTAGAAGGCGTCGCCCTTGGTACGGGCGATCTTCTCCAGGGTGTCCGCCTGGCCGGGACATATGAAGCGTTCGCCGGGCAGCGGCGCGCGGCCGTTCGGCGCGAAGGCTTCGGCATAGCCGGGTTGCGAGACGAGCCCCGGCACCTGCGCCTGCCATTGGCGCTGCACCGTGGGCGAAACCAGGTAGCCGTCGCGGGCCAGGCGGATGGCGGGCTCGAACAGGTCTTCGAAAGGCAGCGAGCCAAACCGTTCGCTGGTCGCGCGCCAGGCCGATACCGCGCCCGGCACGGTGACCGCGTCCCAGCCGCGGAAAGGCATGCTGTCCAGGTGCGCGAAGCGATCCGGTGTCCAGGCGGCCGGCGCGCGGCCGCTGGCGTTCAGGCCGTGCAGTTCCTTGCCGTCCCAGATGATGGCGAAGGCATCGCCGCCGATGCCGTTCATGCAAGGTTCCACCACCGTCAGCGCGATGGCCGTGGCCAGGGCGGCGTCCATCGCATTGCCGCCGCGCATCAGCATGCTCAGCCCGGCGCTGGCGGCCAGCGGCTGCGAGGTGCTGACGACGTTGTCGGCCAGGACCGGCATGCGCTGCGAGGTGTAGGGAAAGGACCAGAACTCCGGCTTGAACGTCGTCATTGGAATTAGCCTAGGCGTGGGGAGGAGCCATCTTACTGGATGGAGATCTTCGCTTCCTTGACCACGTCCGACCAGGTTTTGTGTTCCTTGGCGATCGCTTCGGCGAACGGCGCCGCGGGGGTGTAGATCAGTTCGGCGCCCTGCGCCACCATGGCGGCTTTCAGGTCCGGCAGGGCCAGCACCTTCTGCAGCGCCTGCGAAATGGTATCGATGGCGGCCTGTGGGGTGCCCTTGGGGGCGACGAAGCCGAACAGATTGTCGGCCTGCACGCCGGCGATGCCGGCTTCCTTCATGGTGGGTACGTCGGGCAGCAGGCCGACGCGCGACCCGGACGCCACCGCCAGGACCTTCAGCTTCTTGGCCTGGACCAGCGCCATGGAGCCCGGGATGCTGTCGAACATGAAGCTGGACGAGCCCGACACGAGTTCGGGCAGGGCCTGGCCGCTGCCTTTGTAGGGGATGTGCGTGACCTTCACGCCGGTCTTCAAGGCGAAGAGCTCGGCCTCCAGGTGCGACAGCGTGCCGGTGCCTTGCGACGCGAAGTTGTACTGCCCCGGCTTGGCCTTCAGATAGGAAACCAATTCCCCCACGTTGCTCACGGGCAGGGTTTCCGGCACCACCAGGATGTGCGGGACGATGCCGACGCCCGCGATGGGCTTGAAGTCCTTGCTCAGGTCGGCCGGCCAGTTCGGGTACAGCGCGGCGGCGACGGCCACATTGGTGACCGCGGCGAAGTACAGCGTGTAGCCGTCGGCGGGCGCCTTGGCGGCGGCCTGGATGCCGATGGCGCCGCCGGCGCCGGGCCGGTTCTCCACGATGACGGATTGCTTGAGTTCGGCGGACAGCTTCTGGCCGATGGCGCGCGCCAGCACATCCGTGGCGCCGGCCGGCGGGAAGGAGATGATCACCTGGATGGCGTGGTCCGGGTAGGCGGCGCGGGCGGCGCCGACATGGCCGGCGGCCAGGCCCAGCGTCAGCGCGAGCATGCCCAGCAGACGGACGGCCAGTTGCCGGGGCGAGAAGGCGGATGATGGAGTACGCATGCGTGGTCTTTCCAGATAAAGCGCGCCCACGGATGGCGGGCGCGCATGGGCACGATTACGTGCGGAGTGGTGGCATCCGGTCATAAGCAATAGCCATGCCATTTTCCGATGGGACGGCCTACATCGTGGCGTTCTGCGTGGCCACGAACATGGCGCGCAGGTGTTCGCCCGACGTGGTGGGCGGGTATTTCGCGGGCACGCCGTCGCGCGCGCAGGTCGGCAGGCACTCGATGCGCGCGTCGTAGTTCGGATTATGGAAGAACACGATGGACTGGCGCCGGCTTTCCGCCTGGGCATCCGGCGGCGGGTTCACCACGCGGTGCAGCGTGGACACCCAGCGATCGTTGGTCCAGCGCGCCAGCAGGTCGCCGATATTGATGATGAAGCAGTCCGGCACGATGGGCACGTCCACCCATTGGCCTTCGGCATTGAACACCTGCAGACCGCCAGGCCGGTCCTCGGTGGCCAGGATGGTCAGGCTGCCGTAGTCCGAATGCGCGCCGGCGCGGATCTGCCCGGGTTGCGGCGGCTTGTCCTGCGCGGGGTAGTTGCGCAGGCGCAGGCGGCTGATGTGGCGGTCCACTTTGTCGTCGAAATAGTGTTCGTCCAGCTCCAGCGCCAGCGCGAAGATGCGCATCAGCGTGCGCGCCAGGTCGCCCATCGCGCGGTAGTACTCGGTCCAGGTCGCTTGCAGATCGGCGGGTTCGTCCGGCCAGATGTTGGGCGCGAAATGCCTGCCGGCCGCGGGCGCATGCGCATAGGCCGGGTCGGGCATGTCGACCGGGCCTATCATCAGGCTTTCGTTCAGGTCGCCCGCCATGGCGGTGGCGTCGCGCGACCGTCCCACCGATTCGTCTTCCATGCCGATGTAGCCGCGCGCGACGTCCATGCCGGGCCGCACGACTTCCATCTTGCGCGCCAGGGGCAGATCGAAGAACCGGCGCGAGACGTCGCGCATGCGTTCGATCAGCGCGGGGTCGATGCCGTGGCCGGAAATGATCAGGAAGCCGATGTCGCGGCAGGCCTGGTCGACGGCGCGGGCGATGGTCTGCTTGTCGGCGGCGGCGCCGGAGGCGAACCGGGATATGTCGATGACGGGGACGTGGAGAAGCTTCTGCATGGGAGACGGCTCCGGGGAAGGTGGGGTCCAGGCGGGGACGGCGGCGGTGTCAGGCGATCGCATCGCCGCAGTCCACGCGCAAGGTCGAACCGGTGATGGCGGGATTGGTCGCCACGGCCAGAATGGCGCGTGCCACTGCCGCCGGTTCGGCGACGTGCCCGAGCGGCACGTGGGCGGCATAGGACTCGAACTTTGCCCGGCGTTGCGCATCGTCCAGCTTGTTCCACAGCGGCGTATCGGTAACGCTGGGGGAAATCGCGTTGACGCGCAGGGGCGCGAGTTCAAGCGCCAGCCCGCGCATCAAGCCTTCCAGGGCGGCGTTGATGGCGCCTTGCAGCACCGCATTGCGGTCGGGACGTATGCTGAACACGCCGGACACCAGGGTCAGCGATCCGCCGGGGCGGATGCGGCAGAAGCGCGCGGCGTGATAGGCGCTCCAGAACTTGCTTTGCATGGCGTCGTAGGCATCGTCCAGGCCCAGGCCGCGAACCGGTCCGGTGCGGGTCTGCGAACCGCAGGCGACGACGTGGTCCCAGTCATCGTGGGCGGCGAAGAACTGTTCCACCGCCGACGCGTCGGTCAGGTCCAGCGTGGCGCTGTCGGCGATTGCCGGATGCGCGGTACGCGCGGCCGCCAGTTTGTCGGCCGACCGTCCGGCGATCAGGACGTGGGCACCGTCCCCTGCCGCCAGGACGGCCGTGGCCAGGCCGATGCCGGTGCTGCCGCCCAGTATGGCGATGCGTTTGCCTCGAAGGTCGTTCATGCGTGGAGTGTCCTTATGATCCGGCGGGCGGTGCGCTGGCAGGCGGATGCGTGGCGGGCTCGGCGGTATCCGCGCCGCCCGTGGCCCGCGCGGGAGCACTGGCGCTCACGGGTCCAGGATCCGGCGGCGCCGCGCCGAGGTAGGCGCGCGCCAGCATTTCGTCGGCGGCGATGTCGGCCGCCGTGCCCTGCGCGACGATGCGGCCGCCTTCCATGACGTAGGCGCGATCGGCCAGCGACAGCGCCAGCCCCGCCATCTGGTCCACCAACAGCAGCGTCATGCGTTCGCGGCGCAACGCATCCAGCGATTCGAAAAGTTCGGCGATGATCCTGGGCGCCAGGCCCAGCGATGGTTCATCCAGCAGCAGCAGGCGCGGCCGGGCCATCAGGCCGCGCGCCAGGGCCAGCATCTGCTGTTCGCCGCCGGACAGCAGGCCGGCGCGCTGGTGCAGGCGCTCGCGCAGGCGCGGGAAGCGGTCCAGCATTTCCTGCACGCGGGCTTCGCTGTCGCGCGGATGCAGGAAGGCGCCCAGGCGGATGTTGTCCAGCACGGACAGGTCCGGGAAGACCTGCCGGCCCTCGGGTACCAGCACGATCCCCAGCCTGACGATGGCCTCGGCGTCCAGCGTGTTCAGCGGGCGGCCTTCGAAGTGCAGGCCGCCCGCGCTGGCGCGATGCAGGCCGGCCAGGGTGCGCATCAGGGTCGATTTGCCGGCGCCGTTGGCGCCCAGCAGCGCGACCATCTCGCCTTCGCGGACCTGCAGGTCGATGCCGTGCAGGACCGGATCGGCGCCGTAGCCGGCGACCAGTTCGCCGATGCCCAGTACCTCGTGGCCGCCCGCGCGGGCAGCCGCCGTGGGCGCCGGCGATCCGGCGGCTTGCGCTACGGCGGCGGGCGATCCATTGGCCGCGGTTCCGGGGGCAGGCGATCCGGCCGGCGAACCGTCGGCGGGGGTGTCGGTTTCCGGATGCCGGGCGGCGGGGCTGGCCTGCTCGCCCAGATAAGCCTGCCGCACCGCCGGATCCGCCTGGATCTGCGCGGGCGTGCCCAGCGCCAGGCGGCGCCCGGCGTCCAGTACGACCACCCGGTCGGAGATCCCCATCACCAGCGCCATGTCGTGTTCGACCACCACCACGCCCGGGCCCGCGTCGGCGATGCGCCGCAGCAGCGCGCCCAGCGCTTCCTTGTCCTCCCGGCTGAGGCCGGCGGCGGGTTCGTCCAGCAATAGGACGTCAGGATCCGTGGCCAGTGCACGGGCGATCTCCACCAGGCGTCGATCCACATGCGCCAATCCGGCCGCGGGAGCGTCCGGGTCGCCGCGATAGCCGCAGAACGCCAGCAGCGCGCGCGCCTGGCGGCGCTGCGCGGCATCGGCATGCGCGCCGCCCGATAGCAATCCGCCCAGGCGGCCGCGCGCCATCGCCAGCGTCACGTTGCGCAGTACGGTCAGGCTGCCGAATAGCTGCGATGTCTGGTACGTGCGGGCGACGCCGTGGCGGGCGATGCGAAAGGCAGGCAGGCCCTGCAGTTCGCGGCCGTCCAGCATGATGCGGCCGCTGCTGGGAACGTAGAAGCCGCTCAACATATTCAGCGCGGTGGTCTTGCCGGCGCCGTTGGGGCCGATCAGCGAAGTGACCTGGGCGGGCGCGACGTCCACGTCCAGTTCGGTGACCGCCCGCACGCCGCCAAAGATCATCCCCAGGCCGCGCGCGCGCAGGGCGCGGCGCGCGCGTGTTTGCAGCATCGCCGCGCCGTCGACAGCGCTGCTCGCGTTCGCAGCCATGGCATACGGTGCATCGGCGTCATTCCAGGGCTTCTCAATAGTCCCAACGCTCCCGGCACGGGTGCGGCGGCGCGCGCTCAGCCAGCCTCCCGCCAGGCCGACGACGCCTTCCGGCGCCAGCCATAGCACCACCAGCAGCAAGGCGCCGAAGAACAGCAGCCGGTAAGACTCCAGCGACGCCAGCAGCTCCGGCAGAATGCCGACGATGACCGCCCCGGCGATCGGCCCGGCCACCGTGCCCGCGCCGCCGATGACCACCACCAGCACGAACAGAATCGACTGCATGAAGCTGAAGGTATCCGGCGTGACGAAGCCCGACAGGGGCGCGAACAACCCGCCCGCCAGACCGGCCAGCGCCGCGGATAAAGCGAAGGCCACGGTCTTGATGACCAGCGGATTCAGCCCGATGGATTCGGCGGCGGTCTCGCTATCCATGATGGCCCGCATGGCGGCGCCCCAACTGCCGCCCGCCAGCGCCGCATATGCGGCCAGCAATAGCAGCACCGCGACGATGGCCACCATCGCCACGGCCTGCTCCGGCGCGAATCCCGCCAGCGCCAATGGCGGAATGCCCATGATGCCGTTCTGTCCGCCCGTCAGCGCCGGCATCTCGACGATCGCGTGCTGCACGATAAAACTGAATGCGATGGTGATCATCGCCAGATACGGACCCTTGACGCGCAACGCCGGCAGCGCGAGCAGCACGCCCGCCATGGCGGAAAGCAGCGCGCCGGCGATCCACGCCGGCCAGAAGCTCCATCCGGCCTGCGTGGTCAGCACCGCCACGGTGTATGCGCCCAATGCATAGAAACCGACGTGGCCGAAGGACACCTGTCCCGTCAAGCCGAGCAGCACGTTCAACCCGATCCCGACGATGGCGATCAGCGCAACGTTGGCGAGTACGAACACGTAGTAGCTGTTCAGCGTGGCGGCGAGCACCAGGCATAGCACCGTGAGCAGCACGGCGCCGGGGATGGCGGCGCGCTTCATACCTTGCGCACTCCCGCTTGCCCGAGCAGCCCGTCCGGGCGCATTGCCAGCAGCACGATGACCAGGCCGAAGGTAATGATCTGTGTATAGCCGGAGCCGATATAAGTGACTATCAGCGCTTCCGCGATGCCGAACAGCAGCCCTGCCACCATGACGCCCCAGGCGCTGCCTATGCCGCCCAGTATGGCAACCGCGAAAGCCTTGATACCGAACAGCGTGCCCATCTCCGCGCTGACATTGAACAGCGGCGCGATCAGGATGCCGGCGATGCCGGCAAAGCAGGTGGACAGGGCGTACGAGGCGATGATCGTGCGCCGGATGGGTATGCCCATCAGCCGCGCGGCGTCGCGGTTCTGCGCCACCGCCAGCACCGCCTTGCCCCAGCGTGTGCGTCGCGATACGAGGTGCAGCGCCGCCGCCATGGCCAGGCCGATCGCGGGAATGACCAGATGCAGCGCATACACACCCAGCCCGACGCCGCCGAGCTCGATCTGCCGGCCCACCAGCGGCGAGGGCAGGCTGCGCGGCTCCTTGCCGAAGGTATGCATGACCAGGTTATCCAGCACGATGCCCAGCGCCACCGTCGACATCAGCCAGGCATTGGAGCCGCGGCTGGCGAACGGCCGCACGGCCAGCGTTTCCACCGCCATGCCGTAGGCCGCGCAGACCGCCAGCGCCAGCAGCACGGCCAGCCACATCGGCAGGCCGGCCGACTGCGAAAAGGCAAAGCACAGTACCGCCCCCAGCATGACCGAGCTGCCCTGCGCGAAGTTCACCGTGCCCGACACCGCGTACGTCATGGTGAAGCCCAGCGCCACCACGCCGTACATGCTGCCCAGGCTCAGGCCGGTGATTAGCGCCGATATCAGCTGCATCGCGGCTCTCGTCCCTGCGGCGTATCGATCAGGGCTTCATGCCGACCGGCACGATACGGTTGTCGATGAACTGCGCCCAGACGTAGTCGTTTTCGGTCAGGGCATCATGCTGTGCCGGGCTGAAGGGATGGGAGTAGGTCTTGATCAGGCCTTGGTACGAGTCGATGGCGTAGTAGCCCTTGCGGATGGCGTCGCCATCGGTGGAGCCGGCCTTGGCGATGGCCAGCGCGGTCAGGCGCATGCCGTCGTAGGCATTGGCCACGCCCACGGCCGGCGTGATGTCGCCGGGCTGCTTGATGTCGGGATACTTTGCCTTGAGTTCCTTGACGACCTGCTCCCCGACCGGCGAGAGCTTGCCGTAGAAGCTGTAGGTCTGCACGAAGTGGACGTTGCTGGCGTTCGGCCCGCCCAGTTCGGTGAAGCGCCCGCCCGCCACGCCCCAGTGCGAGACCACGGGCACTTTCCAGCCCATGCGGTCCATGGACTTGACGACCTGCGCGGCGGGGCCGACGTTGGCCACCAGTACGATGGTATCGGCGCCGGCCGCCTTCAGGCGCGTCAGCTGCGGAACGATATCGACGTCGGTGGCTTCGAATTTCTCGCTGCCGACCGGCGCCATGCCTTTTTCCTTGAGCGCCGCGATCAGGCCCTTCTGGTTGGACTCGCCCCAGGGGTTGTTGATCATCAACAGGCCGAATTTGGACGTCTGGAAGGTCTTCTGGGCATAGGCCACCATGCCTTTGTCGACCAGTTCATCCACCGCCGAGACGCGGAACACATAGTTGGGATCGGCGCCGTTGCGCGTGATCGCGGTGCCCGCCGCCCAGGGGTTCATGAAAGGCACCTTGGCCTGGTTGGCCAGCGGGGCGATGGCCAGCGCCACCGGGGTGTCGATGCCGCCGAAGAACACCGCGACTTTCTCGCGGTAGATCAGTTCGCGCGCGGCGGTGACGCCCTTGGCGGGATTGGATTCGTCGTCGCGGCGCACCAGCACCAGTTGACGGCCGCCCAGCAGGCCGCCCTGCGCGTTGATTTCATCGATGGCGGTTTGCAGGCCGCGGGTGATGGCCTCGCCCGACAGCGCGGACTGGCCCGACAGTGCGGCCACCAGGCCGATCTTGATCGGTTCGGCGGCGCGGGCGGCGGGCAGCCATCCCAGGCCCAGCATGACGGCGGCGGTAAGGGCGGTGAACGTACGGCGGGATGAGCGGATCATGGTTTCCCCTGGATTGGCGATGACGCGTCTTCAATCAATGCAACATCCATGCCAACATCGGGCTGTGTCGCGCGATCGACACGTTCAAATTTTTGTCGTCGATTACGCTTAATTTTTGTCGGCAAAAAATAAGCGATTGGAGATAATGTCGCGGCGTGCCGCGGCGCTGGCGCGGCCGGTCATTGCGGCAACCATGCGTCAATGCGGTGCGGAAAGCGGCGCGATCGGTGCATGGTGCACCGGCATGTCGCATCGCCGGTGATGCGGCGCGTTCACCGCGAGCTGGAGGTTCTGCCCATGACTACGGTTTCCCGCTTCGACAAACTGGCCACGCATGACCGCTTCGACTACTCGCCCATCCACCAGCGGCCGGACTACGCCTGGCCCGGCAAGGCGCGGCTGGCGGTCTACCTGGGATTCAACATCGAGCATTTCGCCTTTGGCGAAGGCCTGGGCGCCCGGCTCGGCGCCGCGCTGGCCGAGCCGGACGTGCTGAACTATTCATGGCGCGAGTACGGCAACCGCGTGGGCGCCTGGCGCTGCCTGGAGCTGTTCGACGAACTGGGCTATCCCGCCGGCATCATCGCCAATACGTCGGTGTTCGACCATTGCGGCGGCCTGATCGAAGCCTGCGTACGGCGCGGCGATGAACTGATCGGCCATGGGCACACCAACTCCGACCATCAAAGCAAGCTTCCCGAGGACCAGGAGCGCGCGCTGCTGGAACATTGCCGCGATCGCATCGCCGCATGGGGCGGCCGCGCCGACGGCTGGCTGTCGCCATGGATCGCGGAGTCGCGCGTCACGACCGATCTGCTGGCGGAGACGGGCTACCGCTACACCCTGAACTGGGCGCACGACGATCAGCCGGTGCGCATGCGCACGCGCGGCGGCCAGCCTTTCTGGTCCATCCCGTACCCGCAGGAATTGAACGACATCCCGATGATCATCGCGCGCCAGATGGACGCCAAGGATTTCGCCCGGATGATCATCGACAACTTCGACGAGATGCGGCGGCAGTCCGTCCGCCAGCCGCTGGTCATGGGCATCGCGCTGCATCCCTATCTGGTGGGCCAGCCTTATCGCCTGCTGCATCTGCGCCGCGCGCTGGAGCACATCGCGCGGGCGCGCGACGACGGCGATATCTGGATCACCACGCCCGGCGCGATATGCCGCCACGTCGATATGCTGGACGCCGACGCGGCGCCGGCGCCGCGCTGATCCCGCGCGCCGCGGCGGACTCCGGTGCCGGCGCGCATATAGTTACGGCTTTGCAGTGCGCCGCCGCCCGTCATGCCATGACCACCGCTACCAAGAAAACAATCGCCAAACCCCGGCCGAGAGGCCGCCCGAAAGTGCGTCCCGATCGCCTCGTCGCGGCCCGCGCCGTATCGGGGCAGGCGGCGGCCGGCGGCGACGGCGAAGAGCGCATTTACCAGGCAGTCCTGCAAAGCGTCCTGGGCCAGCGCCTGAAGCCCGGCACCAAGCTGCCGGAAGCGGCATTGTGCGAATTGTTCGGGGTCGGCCGATCGCTGGTGCAGCGCGTGCTGCAACGGCTGGCGCGCGACCACGTCGTCGAATTGCGGCCCAACCGCGGCGCGGTGGTCGCCGTACCGACACCCGAAGAAGTGGGCAAGCTGTTCGAGGCCAGGCGCGCGCTGGAAGCGGCCATCGTCCCGCTGGTTGCCCGCCATGCCACGCGCGCCGACTACGCCATGCTGCGCCGGCATCTGCGCCAGGAGCACCAGGCCTTGCGGCACAGCGGCCAGGCGCAGTGGGCGCTGCTGGCCAGCGCCTTCCATACCAAGCTGGCCGAGCTGTCGCGCAATCCCTTGCTGCAGCGCTATCTGCTGGAAACCGTATCGCGCTGCGCGCTCGTGGTGGCGATCTACCAGCCGCCGGGCAACGCCACCTGCGAGCATGACGAGCATGCCCATGTCGTGGACCTGATCGAACGCGGCGAAACCGCCGCCGCGGTACGCGCGATGGAGCAGCATCTGCGCGACCTGGAGGCGCATATCAACATCGTGCAGGAAACCGGGTCGGCCAGCCTGGCGGACATGCTGGGGCTGGGTTGATCGCCCTTGCGCAAGGGCGGGCGCAAGCATACGCCCGGGCGGATGGCGGCAGGCCGACGAGCCTATCGGTGGCGGATCCGAGTTATCGTTCCGGGTTGGATCCATTCATGCAGATTTCCCGGTGCCCATCGCTTCGCCGCCACCCCTGCCACCCGGCCTGATCGTCATCCACAGCAATCTGTCGGAATCGCTGCGCGACGTGCTGGTCGGATGGATGCGCGCCCACCCGCTCGGGCCGCTGGAACGTGAAGTGGTACTGGTGCAGAGCAGCGGCATCGCGCAATGGCTGAAGCTGGCGCTGGCGGCCGATCCGCGCGATGGGTCGGGCGGCGGGGCGGGGATCGCCGCGGCCTTTGAATTCCTGCTGCCGTCGCGCTTCCTGTGGCGCGCCTATCGCGCCGTACTGGGCGCGGCGGCGGTGCCGGAGGCGTCGCCTTTCGACAAGCCGCGCCTGATGTGGCGCCTGCTGCGCCTGCTGCCGGAAGTGATGGACCAGCCGGTGTACGCGCCGCTGCGCCGCTTTCTGCGCGACGACGCGGATTGCCGCAAGCGCTATCAGCTGGCCGAGCGGCTGGCCGATGTGTTCGACCAGTACCAGGTGTACCGGGCCGACTGGCTCGCCGCGTGGGCGGCCGGCCACGATACCTTGCCGCGCGACGGCGCCGCGGATCTGGGCGGAATGCGTACGGAACTGCCCGCCTCGCAGCGCTGGCAGGCGGCGCTGTGGCGCGCGGTGCTGGATGACGTCAAGGCCATGGACGCGCCCATCGGTGTCGCGCCTTCTTCGGACGGCCGCGCGGCGGTGCATGGCGCTTTCCTGCGCCGCGCCGACGCCTTGCCGGACGACGCCGCGGTGCCGGGCCTGCCGCGGCGGCTGATCGTGTTCGGCATTTCGACCTTGCCGCGCCAATCGCTGGAAGTCCTGGCGGTACTGTCGCGCTGGACGCAGGTGCTGATGTGCGTGAACAACCCCTGCGAACACTATTGGGCGGACATCATCGAAGGCAAGGATCTGCTGCGGGCCGCGCAGGCCCGTCAGCGGCGCCGCCCCGGGGGGCCGGAGCGCATAGGCGAGGACGAACTGCATCTGCACGCGCATCCGCTGCTGGCGGCATGGGGCAAGCAGGGTCGCGATTTCATCGGGTTGCTGGACGAGCACGACAGCGCCGACGCCCGCGCCCGCATGACCGCGGCGCTGGGCGGCGCGGCGCGGCGCCTGGACCTGTTCGAGTCGGCCGGCGGCGATACGCTGCTGCGGCAGTTGCAGGACGACATCCGCGATCTGCGGCCGCTGCGCGAGACGCGCGAGCGCTGGCCCGCCGTGGATCCGCGGCGCGATGCCTCGATCCGTTTCCATGTCGCGCACAGCCGTCAGCGCGAGGTTGAAATCCTGCATGACCAGCTGCTGGCGGCTTTCGACCAGGATGCGGCGCTGCGCCCGCGCGACGTCATCGTCATGGTGCCGGACATCGAGGCCTATGCCCCGCACATCCAGGCCGTGTTCGGACTGCACGATCGCGACGACCCGCGCGCCATTCCCTACACCATCGCCGACCGCGTGAAGCGTCACGCCGATCCCTTGCTGCACGCCGTGGAGCAACTGCTGCAGTTGCCGCACGCGCGTTTCTCGGTCAGCGAGTTCATGGACCTGCTGGAAGTACCGGCGGTCCGCCATCGTTTTCGGATCGCCGAAGACCAGTTGCCGTTGCTGCATGCGTGGATACGCGGCGCCAACATCCGCTGGGGCCTGCACGACGCGCAGCGGCAGACGCTGGGCCTGCCCGCCAGCGGCAGCGCCGCCGCGCAGAACACCTGGCTGTTCGGCCTGCGGCGCATGCTGCTGGGATATGCCGTGGGCGCGCGCGCCGATGACTGGCAGGGCATCGAGCCCTATGACGATATCGGCGGGCTGGACGCAGCGTTGCTGGGACCTTTGATCGAGGTCGTGGACAGCCTGGAACAGGCCTGGCTGGCGCTTTCGGAACCCGCGCCTCCCACGGTATGGGGCGAACGGCTGGCCGCGCTGCTGGAGCGTTTCTTCGAGCCCGGCGAAAGCACGGACGCCTACACGGTGCAACAGCTGAATGCGGCCTTGCGCGAATGGCTGGACATCTGCGCGGAAGGCCGCGTGACGGAAGCGTTGCCGCTATCCGTGGTGGCGGAACACTGGCTGTCGCGGCTGGATGAAGGCGGCTTGTCGCAGCGTTTCTTCGGCGGCGCCGTGACCTTCGCCACGCTGATGCCGATGCGCGCGATCCCCTTCCGCATCGTCTGCCTGCTGGGCATGAACGACGGCGAGTATCCGCGCATCCGCATGCCCATGGATTTCGATCTGATGGCCTACGACTATCGCCCCGGGGACCGTTCGCGCCGCGAGGACGATCGGTATCTGTTCCTGGAAGCGCTGTTGTCCGCGCGCGATCGCTTGCTGATCTCATGGGTCGGCCGCAGCGTGCGCGACAACACGCCGCGGCCGCCTTCCGTGCTCGTGGGGCAACTGCGCGATCATCTGGCCACGGGCTGGCGGCTGGCGCGCCAGGGCGCGAATGGTGTCGAAGGCGACGCCGCCGCGCACGGCCCGGGCGCGTTGGCCGGTCCCGCGGGCAAAGCGGGCGCGCCGATCGCGCCGGACGAGGCGCTGCTCGATGCCTTGACCACCGAGCACAGGCTGCAGCCTTTCAGTCCCGCGTATTTTTCCGCGCCGGGGTCCACGGATTTTTTCACCTACGCCCGCGAATGGCGCGACATCGGCGGCCGCCGGGCGAACGCGCGCCAGCCCTTGCCGCCCCTGGCGCGCGAAGAGCCGCTGACGCTGCGCGAGCTGGCCGACTTCGTGCGCGCGCCCGTGGACGCGTTTTTCAGGCAGCGCCTGCAGGTCAGCTTCACGCTGGAAGATGCGGCGACCGAAGACGTCGAACCCTTCGTTCCCGATGCCCTGGAGCAATGGCAGTTGCAGGATGCCTTGATCCGCGCGCAATGCCGTGCGCTGGAGACCGGCGGCGATTACGTTGCCAGCCGTGAAGCCGAAGTGGCCCGCATCGGCCGCGCGGGGATGTTGCCGGACGGCGCTTTCGGCGCGCTGACGGCGGAAGACCTGATCGCGCCACTGGACGACATGGCGGAACGTTATGCCAAGGCCCTGGCGCGCTGGCCGCATGTGGTCCGGCAGGAGTTCCCCGTGCTGCTGGCCGGCGTCGAGGGCGCGCCCGCGCTGGAAGACAGCCTGGGCGGCTTCCGCCGTGATGACGATGGGCAGCGCTGCCGTCTGCTGGTGGATAGCAGCAGCCTGATCCCCAAAGGCAAGTATCGCGCGACGCGGGTCGTGCCCCATTGGGTCGCGCATGTCGCCGCGCAGCTGGCCGGAGCAGGCGTGACCACCGTGGTGGTCAGCAAGGCCGGCGATGTGACTTTCCCGCCTTTGCCGCGGCGCGCGGCGATGCGTTTGCTGCGGGTGTGGCTGCGTGGATGGCAGGCCGGCATGTCGCGGCCCTTGCCGCTGGCGCCGGCGGCCGCCTTCGAATGGCTGACGCGGCATCCGACGCCGCCGGAAGCGCCGGTGGCGGACCTGGAGACGCAGGTCCACGCGGCCGCCGACGACGGCGATGCAGATGCCGGCAACGATGTGGATACGGCGCCCGACTGGGACGCCGAGCACGACGGCGGTATCGCGGCGCTGCTGGCGGCGCCCGCCGCCCAGTCCGCGCGCAAGGTCTACGAGGGCGCGGCGGAACAGCGCGGCGAAGTTGACGATAGTCCCTATCTGCAGGCGGTCTATCCCGATTTCCAGGCATTGGCCCATAGCGGCGAGTTCTTCGCGCTGGCGCAATCCTGGCTGCGCGCCATGCGCGCTTCGCTGTACGCCGACCGCAACAAGAACAAGCCGGCCGCCGATGGCCAGGAGACCGCGCATGGCTGAGTCCGCTCGCACCGCCGCGCCGACGCCGCTGGACGTGCTGTGCTTTCCGCTGCACGGCAGCCGCTTGATCGAGGCCAGCGCCGGCACCGGCAAGACCTTCACCATCGCCACTTTGTACGTGCGCCTGGTGCTGGGGCATGGCGGCGAGCATGGCTTCGACCGGCCCTTGATGCCGCCGCAGATTCTCGTGGTCACCTTCACCGAAGCCGCCACGCAGGAATTGCGCGATCGCATCCGCGCCCGGCTTGCCCAGGCGGCGGCATATTTCCTGGTCGATCCGGCGGTGGTGGCGCCGCGCGCCGCGGGCGAGGATCCCTTGCACGATTTGCGCGACGACTATCCGCCCGACACGTGGGCGGCCTGCGCGCGCAAGCTCCAGCTGGCCGTGGAATGGATGGACGAGGCCGCCGTGTCGACCATCCACGGCTGGTGCAACCGCATGCTGCGCGAGCATGCCTTCGACAGCAACAGCCTGTTCCAGCAGACGCTGGAACAGAACACCGCGCCGCTCATGGCGGAGGTGGTACGCGATTACTGGCGCGCGCATATCGCGCCGCTGGATGCGATTTCCGCGGCGGAGGTCCGCGCCTGGTGGCCGGGGCCCGACGATCTGCAGGCGCAGCTTCTGCCCGTGCTGCGCTTCGCGCCGGAACTGAAGGCGCCCGGCGGCATCGCCATGGCCGACGGCCTGGACAGCGCGGCCGCGGGCGATCGCCGGCGCGCGCATGATGTCGGCCACATGGGCGGTGCCGGCCATGGCAGCGCTGCCGGCAATGCCGGCGCCATCGACGACGGACCCGCCGCGGGCACGCCCTGCGATCTCCTGCATACCGCGCGCCGGCGCCGGCAGGCGCTGCTGGGCGAACTCAAGCAGCCCTGGCGGGCATGGCTGCCGGAGTTGCGCCAGTTGTTCGACGACGGCGTCGCCGCCAGGCGCGTGAACGGCCGCCAGATCCAGGCCCGCTACTACCAAACGTGGCTGGAGAACCTGCGGGCCTGGTGCGAGGACGCCGATGCGCGCGTCCCGCAATTGACCGACACCGCGTGGCTGCGCCTGGGGCCCGGCCTGAACGAAGCCTGGAAGGGCGATCCGCCCGACCATCCCGCCTTCGTCGCGCTGGCGGAATTGCGCCAGCAGACGCAGGCCCTGCCCGAGGCCCGCGACGACGTGCTGCGCCATGCCGCCGACTGGGTCAGCCGGCGCTTTGCCCGCGAGCAGGCGCAGCGCGCGCAAATGAGCTTCGACGCCTTGCTGGACCAGCTCGATGCCGCGCTGGCGGGCCCGGGCGGCGCTGCGCTGGCCGAAACGCTGCGCAAGCAGTTCCCCGTTGCGCTGATCGACGAGTTCCAGGACACCGACCCTGTCCAGTACCGCATCTTCGACGCCGTCTACCGCGTGGCGCGGAACGACACGGACAGCGGCCTGATTCTGATCGGCGATCCCAAGCAGGCGATCTACGGTTTTCGCGGCGCCGACATCTACACCTATCTGCGCGCGCGGGCCGCGGTGGACGGCCGCCTGTATGTGCTGGGCCGGAACTTCCGTTCAACCCAGCCCATGGTGGATGCGGTGAACCACTGCTTCCTGGCCGCCGAACGGCGCGAGCAGGGCGAGGGCGCCTTCCTGTTCCGCCAGGGCGAAAGCAATCCCGTGCCCTTCATCCCCGTGCAGGCCCACGACCGGCCCGATCGGCTGGTCGTGGAGCATGCCGCGACGCCTGCCCTGACGATGTGGTGGCTGGCGCAAGCCGAAGACGGCAAGGCCATGGGCGCCGGCGTGTATATGGAAACGATGGCGGAAGCCTGCGCCGGCGAGATCGCGCGGCTGCTCGATCTGAGCCAGGCGGGGCATGCGGGCTTCGCGGCGCGCCATCCGGACGAGTGGCGGGCCTTGCGTCCGGCGGATATCGCCGTGCTGGTCGACACCGGCCGGCAGGCGCGCGCCGTGCGGCGGGCCTTGTCCCGCCGTGGCGTGCGCAGCGTTTATCTGTCGGAGCGGCAATCCGTCTTCGCCAGCGCCCAGGCCGGGGAGATCGAATTCTGGCTGCGTGCCTGCGCGGAGCCCGACGACGCCCGGGCCCTGCGCGCGGCGCTGGCGACGCCGACGCTGGGCGTGGCCTGGCAGGACCTGGACCGCATCGGCCAGGATGAACTCGAATGGGAAGCGCGCGTGCAGCAGTTCCGCGGGTATGCGCGCTATTGGCGCGACAAGGGTGTGCTGCCGATGCTGCGGCGCCTGCTGGATGATTTCGGCGTGCCCGCGCGCCTGCTGGCACCGGCTGCCGGGGCGGCCGGCGGCGACGGCGAACGGGTGATGACCGACATCCTGCACATCGCCGAACTGCTGCAGCAGGCCAGCACGGGGCTGGACGGCGAGCATGCGCTGCTGCGCCATCTGGCCGAGATGCGGCATGCGGCCAGCCAGGGCGAGGAAAACGACGCCCTGACCATCCGGCTGGAAAGCGATGCCGACTTGGTGCGCGTTATCACGGTCCACAAGTCCAAAGGGCTGGAATATCCGCTGGTGTTCCTGCCCTATGCCGCCGCCTTCCGCCCGGTCAGGCCGGATGCCGTGCCGCTGTCCTGGCACGATGAAAACGGCCGCCTGCGAGTGTCGCTGACCCCCGATCCCCACGGCCATGCGCGCGCGGACAGTGAACGGCTGGGCGAGGATTTGCGCAAGCTGTACGTCGCGCTGACGCGCGCCCGCTACGCCACGTGGGTGGGCGTGGCGCCGGTCGCCAATCTGGAGGCCAGCGCCATCGGCTATCTGATCGGCCGCGGGCTGGCGCCAGCCGATCAGTCCTTGCCCGAGGTCCTGGAAGACTGGCGCGCCGGGCATGCCGATATCGCGGTCACCGAGGCGCCGCCGCCCGGCGACGTCCGCTACCGTGCCGATGCCGGCGCCGCCCAAGCCGATGCCGCTCAAGCCGCCACCGCCCAAGCCGGCGCAGTCCAAGCCGGGACGCCACCGGCGCGAGCTCGCCGCGCCGCCGCCGACGCGACGGCCACCGGCGCGCGCATGATGCGCCGCGCCGTGCGCGATCCATGGTGGATCGCCAGCTATTCCTCCCTGCGCACGGCCGGCAACGACGACAGGCCCGAAGCCGAACCGGAGACCGCGCGCGAGGACGTGTTCCTGGAAACCGCCGAAACCGACGCCGCGCCGGATGCCGGCGACGACGCGGGCACCGTCCAGCCGTGGTCCCCGGCCCGCGCGCAACCGGCGATTCTCACAGCCGCCGATACCCCGGGAGCCCTGCATGCCTTTCCGGCGGGCGCGCAGGCCGGTACCTTCTTCCACGAACTGCTCGAATGGGCGGCCGCCCAGGGCTTCGCCGCGATCGCGGACCAGCCCGAGGCCGTGCGCGTAGCCGTCGCCCGCCACAGCGAGGTGCGCAACTGGTCGGCCTGGACTGAACCGCTGACCGCCTGGCTGCTGGACGCCGTCGCGCGGCCCATGGCCCTGCCCGACATGCCGGACGGACCCGTGGCGCCGGTGGCGCTGGCCGGCGTCGGCGACTACATCGCGGAAATGGAATTCTGGCTGGGCGCCGATGACGTCGACGTCGCCCGGCTGGATCGGATCGTGCGCGCGCACACCCTGGACCAGGCGCCTCGCCCGCCCCTGGAACCGGCGCGCATCAATGGCATGCTGAAGGGCTTCATCGACCTCGTCTTCGAACACGAGGGCCGCTATTACGTGCTGGACTACAAGTCCAACCGGCTGGGCGACGGCGACGCCGCCTATACGTATGCCGCGATGCGCGACGCCATACTGAATCATCGCTACGAGCTGCAGTATGCGCTGTACCTGTTCGCCCTGCATCGCCTGCTGCGCGCGCGGCTGCCGGACTACGACTACGACCGTCACGTCGGCGGCGCGGCGTATGTGTTCCTGCGCGGCACGTGGGCGCCGCTGGGCGGCGTCTTCGCCGAGCGTCCGCCCTTCGCGCTGGTGCATGCGCTGGACGAACTCTTCGCCGCCGCGCCGGCGCGGCGGGAGGTGGCCTGATGTTCCTGTCCGCCGATCATCCCTCGCGTCCGGCCGAACCCGGAGATGCGCCGCATTCACGCGGCGATGCGCTGGCCGGCCGCCGGGAACTGCTTGCCTTGATGGACGAATGGGTGGCGTATCGCTGGATACGCCCGCTGGATGCGGTGTTCGCCCGTTTCCTGTGGGACGAAGTGCCGGACGCGCCCGCGCTGGCGATCCTGGCGGCGATGCTGGCCAGCCATCAGTTGGCTCACGGCCATGCCTGCCTGGATCTGGACGCCGCGCTGGCGGATCCGGAGATGACGCTGGCGCTGCCGCCCGAGGGCGCCGAGCAGCCGGCTTCCGGCGTGCCGCTGCGTTCGCCCGCGGCGCTGCTGGCGCAGGTTTCGCCGGGGCAATGGCGGGCGGCGCTGGACGTGCCCGCCCTGGTCGGCGCCGGGCCGGGCGGTACGCCGCTGGTGCTGGTCGAACAGCGCCTGTATCTGCGGCGTTGCTGGCAGTACGAACAGGACATCAATGCCGGTATCGCCGCACGCCTGGCGCGCAATCCCGCACTGCAGGCCGCGCTGCCGCCGGCCGGGCTGCGCGCCATGCTGGATGCCCTGTTCCCCGCCGATGCGGCCGCGGCCGGCGGCGGCCTTTCCGCCGACGCCGACTGGCAGAAGATCGCCTGCGCGGCGGCGGCGCGTAGCGCCTTCACCATCATCACCGGCGGCCCCGGCACGGGCAAGACCACCACGGTGGTCAAGCTGCTGGCCGTCCTGCAGGCGCTGGCGCTGCAAGGGATAGACACCGGCGCCGCCACGGCGGCCACCAGCCCCAATGCGGCCTCGACCGCCACAAAAGCCACAAACGACGCGACCACCACAACCGGCGCGACCGCCGACGCCACCGACAGGACCGCCTCGACCGCCGGTTTCGGCGCCGTCCGCCCGCTGCGCATCCGCCTGGCGGCGCCGACCGGCAAGGCGGCGGCGCGCTTGAGCGAATCCATCGCCGGCGCGGTATCGCGCCTGCCGCTGGCCGGCCTGCCGGCGGGCGCCGCGCTGCGCGAGGCCATCCCGACCAGCGTATCGACGCTGCACCGCCTGCTGGGCAGCCGGCCCGGGTCACGCAAATTCCGCCACGATGCCGACCATCCGCTGGTCCTGGACGTCCTGGTGGTCGACGAAGCCTCGATGATCGACCTGGAAACCATGGCCGCCCTGCTGCAGGCCCTCCCGCCGCGCGGCCGGCTGATCCTGCTGGGCGACAAGGACCAGCTGGCGTCGGTCGAAGCAGGCGCCGTACTGGCCGACCTATGCCGCGATGCGCGTGGCGGCCGCTACACGCCCGCCACGCGCGATTGGCTGGAACAGGTCAGCGGCCAGCGCATCGCCGACGAGCTCATCGATCCGCGCGGCACCGCCCTGGACCAGGCCATCGTCATGCTGCGCCACAGCCACCGCTTCGCCTCCGATAGCGGCATCGGCCGCCTGGCCGCCGCCATCAACGCCGGCAACCGCCAGCAGGTGGCGCGCTTCTGGCGCCAGCCGCATGCCGGCGTAACCCGGCTGGCGGGACGCGACTGCGACCGCGATTTCGCCGCCCTGATCCTGAATGGCCAGGCGCAGACGGAGCTGGAGCAGGCCATGGGCGCCGCCATCATCGCGGACGACGTCCACGTCGCCGGCGACAGCGCTACGGCAGGCCACCACCGGACGAAAGATCGCCGGGTGGACCATGGCCGGGTGGACCACGATCACCATGGTCCCCATGGCTACGCCCGCTACCTGCGCCTCATGCGCGCGCGCCGTCCCGCGGCGGGCGCCGGGCAGGAGGACCTGGACGCATGGGCCCGGCAGGTCCTGGCCGCGCACGGGGCCTTCCAGCTGCTGACGACGCTGCGCCATGGCGACTGGGGCGTGGAGGGCCTGAACCGCCGCGTGACGCGGCTGTTGCACGACCACGGGTTGATCGATGCCACGGACGGCTGGTACGCCGGCCGGCCGGTGCTGGTTACCCGCAATGATTACGCGCTCGGCCTGATGAACGGCGACATCGGCATCACCCTATCGCTGCCCACCGCGCCGGACGCCGCGCCCGTGCTGCGCGTCGCGTTCCCGATGACGGACGGCAGCGGACGCATCAAATGGGTGCTGCCCAGCCGCCTGCAGGCCGTGGAAACGGTATTCGCGCTGACGGTGCACAAATCGCAGGGTTCGGAGTTCGATCACGCGGCCGTAGTGCTGCCGGAGCGGCTCAGTCCCATCCTGACCCGCGAACTGCTTTACACCGGCATCACCCGGGCGCGGGCTTTCCTGACCTTGCTCAGTCCCGGTGGCGACCATGTGCTGGAACAGGGCATCGCCCGGCAGGTGCGGCGCGCCAGCGGCCTGCTGGCCTAGCCGCCGGACACGCACCGCGCTGCGCATCAGCGCCGCGGCGAGGCGCCGCCCGGCTGCGGCCTGGCGTGCATATCCAGCCCCAGCATCTTGACCAGCGCTTCCGCGGAATACGGCTTGGCCAGGAACTCGAAGCCGTGCGTGCCTTGTTCCGCCAGCACATGGCTGTAGCCGCTGGTCAGCACCACCCGCAGCTCGGGCCAGCGGCGGCGGGCGGCGGCGGCCAGCTCGATGCCGCTCATCCCCGGCATGACGACGTCGGAGAACAGCAGATCGAAGCGCCCGTTGCGCGCATTGAGCAGCGACAGCGCCGACTGCCCATCGGTGGCCCAGTGCGCCGTCAGCCCAAGTTCGTGCAGCAGTCCCAGCGCGAAGCGTCCCACGGTTTCGTTGTCTTCGACCAGCAGGACCGACATCGGCGTATCGCTGGGTTCGATGGCCACCGGTTCGCCGTCGTCTTCTCCGGGCACGACGCCCGCCTTGGCGCACGGCAGATACAGGGTAAAGGTGGTGCCCGTTCCCATGCTGGTTTCCACGCCGATCTCGCCGCCCGACTGCTTCGCGAAACCATAGGCCTGGCTCAATCCCAGGCCGGTGCCTTTGTTGACGGCCTTGGTGGTGAAGAAGGGCTCGAAAATCCGCTGCAGCGTACCGGGTTCGATGCCCGTGCCGGTGTCGGTGACCGACACCGCGATGAAGTCACCGCTGGCGCCGGCATGGCTGCGCACCGGCGGTATGTGGTCCACCTGGCGCGCGGTGATGGTCAGCTGGCCGCCGCGCGGCATGGCGTCGCGGGCATTGATGACCATGTTCAGAATGGCGGTCTCGAACTGATTCGGGTCCGCCTCGATGGGCCGTATGTTGTCCGGGAGTACCAGGCGCAGCTTGACCGGCGACCCGATCGACGTATGGATCAGATGCTCCATGCCGCGCAGCCGGGCGGGCACGTGGAAGACTTCCGGCATCAGCGGCTGCTTGCGGGCGAAGGCCAGCAGCTGGCGCGTCAGCTGGGCCGCCTTGTTGGCGGTATCGGATATCGCGTTGATATAGCGCAGCCGCTTTTCTTCCGGCAGCGCGGGCCGGCGCAGCAGTTCGGCGGACGACCGGATGATGGTCAGCAGATTGTTGAAGTCGTGCGCCACGCCGCCGGTGATGCGGCCGATGGCCTCCATCTTCTGTGCCTGGTTCAAGGCATCGCGGCTGCGATCCAGGGCCAGCTGGGCCTCGCGCCGTTCAGTCACGTCGCGGGTGATCTTGGCGAAACCGATGAACTTGCCGTTTTCGTCGCGTATGGGGTCCAGCACCACGCTGGCCCAGAAGCGCGTGCCGTCCTTGCGCATGCGCCAGCCTTCGCCCAGGAAACGGCCGTCGCGCAGGGCGGTGGCGATGGCGCGCTGCGGCTCGCCGCGCTCGCGGTCTTCCGGCGTGTAGAAGCGCGAAAAGTGCTGGCCGATGATCTCGTTCGCCGTATAGCCCTTGATGGCCTGCGCGCCGGCATTCCAGTTGGTGACCCGGCCTTCTTCGTCGAGCATGAAGATGGCGTAGTCGCGCACGCCCTGCACCAGCAGGCGGAAGCGTTGTTCGGCGGCGAACAGTTCTTCCTGCGCACGCTTCTTGTCGCTGATGTCGCGCGTGACCTTGGCGAAGCCGACCAGCTCGCCGTTGTCGTCGTAGACCGGGTCGATCACGATGCTGGTCCAGAAGCGCGTGCCGTCCTTGCGCACGCGCCAGCCCTCGGCTTCGTAGATGCCGGATTCGGCGGCGATGCGCAGGGCTCGCTGCGGCAGGCCGTCGCGGCGGTCCTCTTCCGTGTAGAAACGGGAAAAATGCTGGCCGATGATCTCGGCCGCGGTATAGCCCTTGAAGCGTTCGGCGCCGGTGTTCCAGTTGACGATGTAGCCATCCTTGTCGAGCAGATAGATGGCGTAGTCGCGGATCGCCCGCAGCATCAGTTCGACACGGCGTTCGACGGAGAGGGACTGCAGGGGCGAGCTTGGCGGATTCGGGGAACTCGGGTGATTCATGGCGCTCTCGTGGGCCTTGGTGGCACGGCGTCCCGTGCGGAGCGTGGCGGGGCCCGTGGGCTGTGCCGGCCAGACGGAACGGCATGGCGGCAGGGAAAGAATACTGGGGGAAGTCTATCCTTAAAGCGGGCAAAAATCAGCGATGCGGCAGAGCAGCGACCGCCACGCATGAGCAGCACGCCGGCGCGGCCGCGCGCTCATGGCTGCGTGGCCCGTTCGGCGATGTACTGCCGCAGCCAGCCGTGGCCCGGATCTTCCTGGTGCCGTTCGTGCCAGTACAACGATACCGACAGGGCAGGCAGCTTCAGCGGAACGTCCAGCAGCACCAGGCGTGCCGAGCGCTGGACGGCCTTGGCCACACTGCGGGGCACCGTGCAGATCAGGTCCGAGCCGGCCACCACGTAGGGGCCGACCAGATAGCTGGACAGCGTCGCGGTGACCGTGCGCTGGCGCCCCATCGCCCGCAGCATGCGATCGATGGTGCCGCTGAAAAAACCCGTATGCGCGGACAGGTCGACGTGGGGGTATCGCAGATAGGCGTCCAGGTTCCAGCGCCGCCGCAGGCAAGGGTGATCTTCGCGCACGATGCACACGGCGGGTTCTTCGTACAGGAAGCGGGCGCGCAGGCTCTGCGCCGGCTCGGGAAAATAGCCGGCCAGCAGTTCGACGTGATTGGTGTCCAGCATGCTCAATCCATGCTGCAGCCGGGCCGGGATGAGGCGCAGCTGCAGGTGGGGCGCGTCGCGCGCCAGGCCAGGCAGCACGCGCGGCATCAGCGTGAATTGCATGTAGTCGGTCGCGTACAGCGAAAACGTGCGCGCGGTCAGGCGCGGGTCGAAGGCCGCGCGCGGCCCCGTGGCGCGCTGCCAGCGGGCCAGCAGGGGCTGGAATTCCAGGTGCAGCGCCAGCGCCTGCGGCGTCGGCTGCCAATGGCTGGCCTCCCGCACCAGCAGCGGGTCGTTGAACAGCTTGCGCAACCGGCTCAGCGCCGCGCTCATGGCCGGCTGGCTGACGCCGACCTGTTCGGCCGCCCGCGAGATCGACCGGCACGTCATCAGTGCGTCGAAATGGATGAGCAGGTTCAGGTCCGGATATTTCATCGCGCGTCATCATCAATGGCATTGATGTGACTATAAATGGAAATGACTGCCGTCCGCGCCATGCCAGGCCTAGGATTCCCCTGCAACATCTACGAGCCCGGAATTCAGCGGACAGCGAGCCGCGTCCGGGCGTCCATGGACACAAGGGGAATTCACATGAAAGCACGCACCTTACGCCGCTGCCGCGGCATGCTGGCCGGCATGGTCATGGCGCTGTCCAGCGCCGCCGCCATGGCCGCCTGGCCCACCGATAAAGTCGTCCGCCTGGTGGTGCCCTTCGCGGCCGGCGGATCCACCGACCTGATCGCCCGCAAGCTGGCGGAGGGCTTGAGCAAGAACCTGGGCGCCAACGTGATCGTCGAAAACCGTCCGGGCGCCGGCGGCACCGTCGGCACCGACTACGTCGCCCGCCAGCCGGCCGACGGCTACACCATCCTGATGGGTTCGGTCAGCACGCACGGCAGCGCGCCCTGCATCTATCCCAGCCTGCCCTATAACGCCGCCAAGGACTTCACGCCGCTGGCCGTGGTGGCGACCATACCCAACGTCATCGTCATCAACGACAAGAAGGTGTCGGCCCAGGACCTGCAGTCCTTCGTCGCCCTGGCCAAGAAAGACCCCGGCCGCTACACCTACGCGTCCAATGGTCCCGGCACGTCGAACCATCTGGCCTCGGCCTTCTTTACCAACGCCGCCGGTATTTCGATGACCCACGTGCCGTATCGCGGCTCGGGTCCCGCGCTGATCGACCTGCTGGGCGGACAGGTGGACATGATGATGGACGTCATCATGACGTCCTACCCGTACATCAAGGAAGGCAAGCTGCGCGCGCTGGCCGTGACGTCGGCCCAGCGCAGCCCCATGCTGCCCAATGTGCCCACCGTGGCGGAATCCGGCTATCCCGGCTTCGAGGCCATCGTGTGGTTCGGCATGTTCGCGCCGGCCCATCTGCCCGCCGACATCACCACGCGGCTGAGCCAGGCCATCGTCACGGTGCAGAACGGGCCGGAGATGAAGCAGTATCTGGAAAGCACGGGGTCGCAGGTCTCCTCCATCACCGGCGATGCCTTCGCCGCCATGATCAAGGACGACAACGCCAAGTGGTGCAAGGTGGTCCAGCAGGCCAAGATCAAGCTCGACTAGTTCCAGCGATGCGCGGCGCATGCCCTGCGCCGCGCCAGATTGACTCTTTTCAGGAAGACAACGATATGTACCGTATCGGCATAGACGTCGGCGGGACGTTTACCGACTTCACCATGATCGACGAGACCGCCGGGGTGGTGCATTTCCATAAGGTGCCGTCCACGCCCGACGATCCGTCGCGCGCCATCGCCACCGGCATCGCCGGCCTGCTGGAGATGCACGGCGTCGAACCCTCGCAGGTATCGCACGTGGGCCACGGCACCACGGTGGCGACCAATCTGATCATCGAACGCAAGGGCGCCCAGGTGGGCCTGATCACCACGCGCGGTTTTCGCGACGTGCTGGAAATCGGCCGCCAGACCCGCCCGCACCTGTACGACTACGGCGTGGGCAAGCCGCCCGTCGCCGTGCCGCGCCAGTTCCGCATCGAAGTCGCCGAACGCGTGCAGGCCACCGGCGAAGTGCGCGAGCCCCTGGACGAAGCGGCGGTGCGCGACGCGGCGCGCTATTTCAAGCAGCACGGCATCGGCGCGGTCACCATCTGCTTCCTGCATTCCTATCGCAATCCGGTGCATGAACAGCGCGCCCGCGAGATCGTCGCGCAGGAAATGCCGGACGCCTACATCAGCCTTTCCTGCGAAGTGCTGCCCGAATTCCGCGAGTACGAACGCCTGTCGACCACGGTGCTGAACGCCGCGGTCGGGCCGCGCATGGCCGGCTATCTGGAGCGCTTCCTGCAGCGCGTGCGGGAACTGGGCATCCCGCACGAGCCGCACACGGTGCATTCCAATGGCGGGCTGATGTCCATTGCCAGCGTGCGCCAGTTCCCCGTGCGCACCTGCCTGTCCGGCCCCGCCGCCGGCGTGGTGGGCGCGGCCGCGGTCGGACGCGTGATCGGCAGTCCCAACCTGGTCACGTTCGACGTCGGCGGCACCAGCACCGACGTGTCGCTGATCGTCGACGGCAAGCCGCTGTTCACCTCGCATCGCCACGTCGCGGGCTATCCCGTCAAGACGCCCATGGTCGATATCCACGTCATCGGCGCGGGCGGCGGCAGCATCGCGTGGATGGACGACGCCGGGGCGCTCAAGGTCGGTCCGCACAGCGCGGGCGCGGTGCCGGGCCCCGTGGGCTACGGCCGCGGCGGCGTCGAGCCCACCATCACCGATGCCGAGATCGTGCTGCAGCGCCTGAACCCCGTATCGCTGCTGAACGGCCGCATGCCGGTCCACGCCGAAGCCGCGCGCCAGGTCATCCAGGACAAAGTCGCGCGACCGCTGGGGCTGGGCATCGAGGACGCCGCCGAAGGCATCCTGCGCATCGCCACGGCCAATATGAGTCGCGCCATCCGCGCCGTATCCACCGAACGCGGCTACGATCTGTCGCGCTTCGCCCTGTTCGCCTTCGGCGGCGCCGGGCCGCTGCATGCGGTGGAAGTCGCGGAAGAGTGCGGCATCCCGCGCGTCATCGTGCCGCAGGAGCCGGGCACGATGTGCGCGCGCGGCATCCTGCTCAGCGATATTTCCTTCGACTTCGTGCGCAGTGAAATCGCCCTGGCCAATCCGGCGAACTGGACCCGCGTGGCCGCCATCTTCGAGTCGCTGCGCCAGCAGGCCGACGAATGGCTGGCGGCGGAAGGCGTGGCGCCGGATCTGCGCGCCGCGCATTGCGCCATCGATGCACGCTACGAAGGACAGAACTTCGAAGTGCAGGTGCCGCTGGACGACACCGCGCAAAGCGGCTTCCAGGAGTTTCTGGCGCGCTTCGCCCAGGCCCATATGCGTGAATACGGCTACGACGTGGACGATCGCGCCATCCAGATCATCAATTGCCGGGTGCAGGCCACCGGCCAGGTCATCAAGGCCCCCCTGTCGCCGCGCACCGTGCGCGGGACCGTGGCCGAAGCCCGCATCGGCGCGCGCGACACCTGGTTCGGCGCGGCCCACGGCTGGCTGGAAGCGCCCGTGTACGACCGCGGCCGGCTGCCCACCGGCGTGGCCTTCCAGGGCCCCGCGCTGGTAGAGGAAATGAGCTCCACCACCGTGGTCGGCGTCGGCCACCATGCGGTGGTGGACGATTACGGCAACCTGATCATTACCCTGCAAGGCAACGCAAATGGCTGAACCTACCCGCACGGACGATGTGCTGGCCGATCCCATCGGCATGGAAGTCTTCTGCAACCGGCTGCTGTCGATTACGGAAGACATGAACAACACGCTGGTGCGCGCGTCCTTTTCCACCAACATCAAGGAACGCAAGGACTGCTCCGTGGCGCTGTTCGATGCGCTGGGCCGGCTGGTGGCCCAGGGCACGCAGATTCCGCTGCACCTGGGTTCGCTGAACGGCGCCATGCAGGCCATCCTGGAACGCCACCCGGTGGACACCATCCAGGAAGGCGACATCTTCATCTGCAACGATCCCTACCTGGCCAACGGCAGCCACCTGCCGGACATCAACATCGTTACGCCGGTGTTCTGGGAAGGGACGCTGCGCTTCTTCGCGGCGAATATCGCCCACCATTCCGATGTGGGCGGGCCGGTGCCGGGATCCATCGCCGGCGGCTTGAACTCGATCTTTGCCGAAGGCATCCGTATTCCGGTCACCCGCATCGCGCGCGCCGGCCAGATGGATGAGGACCTGCTCAATCTGATCTGCGCCAATACGCGCGATCCGGAAGAGCGCCTGCTGGATCTGCGCGTGCAGATGGCCACGAATCGGCGCGGCGCCGCGGCCATGCAGGGGCTGATCCGGCAGATGGGGCTGCAAGCCGTGCTGGACTCCGTCGACGACGTCATCCGCTATACGCGCCGCCGCCTGCTGAACCGCATCGCGGAACTGAAGCAGGGCAGCTATACCTTCCAATCCGACCTGGACGACGATGGCCTGGGCGGCGATCCGGTGCGCATCCAGGTGACGCTGACCGTGCATCCGGACCGGCTGCATTTCGATTTCACCGGCTCGGGGCGGCAGGCGCGCGGCGCCATGAACCTGCCGGTGAATGCCCTGCGCGCGTCGGTCTATTACGCGGTCAAGGCGCTGCTCGATCCGGACATCGCGCCGAACGCGGGGCTGTTCGAGCCGATCGATATCCATGCGCCGCTGGGCACCATCACCAATCCGGAGCATCCCGCCGCCGTGGGCGCGCGCTCGATCACCGCGCAGAAGGTGGCGGGCGCGATCTTCGGCGCCTTCCGTGGATTGCTGCCGCCGGAAAAAATCATGGCGTCCGGCAACGATTGCTGCCCGGCCATTGTGTTTTCCGGCAAGTGGTCGACGCGGCCCGGGCAGTTCGTGTATCTGGAAACGCTGGGCGGCGGCGCGGGCGCGCGCCATGACAGCGACGGCATGGACGCCATACACGTGCACATGACGAATACGTCCAACCTGCCGGTGGAGGCCCTGGAAAACGAGTATCCGCTGCTGATGGACGAGTATTCGATGATCGCCGATTCCGGCGGCGCGGGGCGTACGCGTGGCGGCTTGGCGATCGCCAAGCAGATCAGCGCGCTGGTGCCCGGCATCGTGTTTTCCGCGCGCTCGGATAGCCATACCGTGGGCGTGGCGACCGGCGTCGATGGCGGCCTGGAAGGGCGCCGCGCGCGCCTGGTGCGCAACCATGGCACGGACCGGCAGGAAGAGTTGTTCTCCAAGACGGCGAATATCGTGCTGGACGCGGGTGAAAACGTGCGCATCGAAACGCCCGGCGGCGGCGGCTACGGCGCGCCGGCGCTGCGCACGCCGGAGCGCGTGCGGCGGGATCTGCTGGACGGCAAGATCAGCGAATCCGCGGCGCGGGACGTCTATGGGGCGGTCGTCAAGCCCTCCTGATCCCTCCGCCGTATCCTCCGCCTGACCATCGCCGGATCCCTCGGCCTGATCCATCAGGCCGGGCGCCCCATGCTACGCCGGTTGCGGCGGGACCGGCGCCTGCGCTAGCCTGGACCGATCGGCCGCGGCCAGCGCGGCCCCGTCAGGAGAGCGCCTCATGTCGACCGCTACGCAAGCTTCCCCCGTCTGGTTCATCACCGGCTGTTCCACCGGCTTCGGCCGCGCCCTGGCGCAAGCCGTCATCGCGCGCGGCTGGCCGGTGGCGGCCACCGCGCGCGACGCTGCGCGTCTGGCCGATCTGGTGCAACAGGCGCCCGATCGCGTCCTGGCCCTGGCCCTGGATGTGACCGACAACGTCGCCATCGACGCGGCCGTGCGCGCGGCGCAGGCCCGCTTCGGCCGCATCGACGTGCTGGTCAATAACGCGGGCTACGGCTATCAATCCACGGTGGAAGAGGGGGTGGAGGCAGAGGTGCGCGCGCAGTTCGACGCCAACGTCTTCGGCCTGTTCGCGCTGACCCGCGCGGTGCTGCCCGGCATGCGCGAGCGGCGGCGTGGGCACATCATCAATATCACGTCGGTGGCGGGGCTGGTCGGCTTCCAGGGCTCGGCCTATTACGCGGCATCCAAGCATGCGGTCGAAGGCTTTTCCGATTCGCTCGCGGCGGAGGTCGCGCCCCTGGGGATAAAGGTCACCTGCGTGGAGCCGGGCCCCTTCCGTACCGATTGGGCGGGCCGCTCGCTGCGGCAGACGCCGACGCGCATCGCCGACTACGCCGATAGCGCCGCCAGGCGCATGGAGGCCACGCGGCAGAATAGCGGCAAGCAGATCGGCGATCCGGATCGCGCCGCGCAGGCGATGATCCATATCACCGAAGTCGACACGGCGCCGCGCCACCTGGTGCTGGGCGCCTTCGGCGTGAAGGCGGTGACGGACAAGCTCAAGGAGCGCCTGGCCCAGATCGAGCAGTGGCGGGATGTGGGGCTGGCCGCGGATTTTCCTGAATAGGTTGGGCGGCGGGCCGCGGCCCGCCGGCATCAATCCACGATGAACAAGGTGGCGCCGGTGGGTGTCGAAGACCGATGCGCCTCGGCGCCATCCGCCACCTGATAGCTCATCCCCGGCCGCAGGGTGTAGCGCCTGCCGTCTTCCAGTTCGGTTTCCAGCACGCCCGCCAGGCACAGCAGGATATGCCCCTTGCTGCACCAGTGATCCGCCAGATAGCCCGCCGTATATTCGACCATCCGCACGCGTATTTCCCCGAACTGCCGCGTACGCCACAGCGCCTTGCCGGTAATGCCGGGATGTTCGGTCGGCTCGATGGTCGACCAGTCAGTGGTGCCGAACGGGATCTCGGAAAGTTTCATCGTCGAATATCGCCAGGGTCGCGCACAGGCGCGTATGCCGGGCATTGTAGAGCCGCCGCCGTCCGCGCCCCGCTTGTGTCAGGGTTTCATTATCGCGGCAGTCGAGTCGCCGCCAATCTGTATCGCAGGTCTACCGTCTCGCGCAGGGCATACATGCGCCCTTGCGCGTCGGCCGCCAGAACGAAGGCCGCCTTGACGAAACTGCGCGACGGATCCACGGCCTTCGCGCCGGGCAGCGGCAGGTTCGCCGTTCCCGTCCAGGTCAGGAACACGGCTACGCTGTACTCGCCGTCCGTCTCGCGCCGGACGCGGAACTCGGTGGCGGCGGGCGGCGTCGTTGGACATCCCACGCGCGATCCGTCCGGCAGATGCAGCAGCAAGCGTTCCGGTCCCGCCGCGATCGCCGCCGTATAGGCCTTCGGTATGCCGCGATGCAGGCATTGCAGCAGCGCGGGCATGGCGCCGCCGCTCAGTTCCCGCAAGGCGTGCATCGCCGCGCCTACCGCGGCGAATCTGGCGTCCTTGTCCAGGCGTACGGAAAAACCCGGGCTGCACACCGTTATGCCCTGGGCATTGACGCCTTCCACCGCCAAGGCCATGCCGGGACCGCCGAGCATGTCGTGCTCGAAGCGCTGGTCCACCAGGAACCAGGCGGACTCGCCATCCGCCGCGTAAAGCCTGATCGAGCGCGCCGGTCCCGCATGGCCGCCACGCTCGCCACTTCTGCCGGGATCGCCGCCCAAGCCATGAGGCAGATGCTCCCATCCGGCCTCATCGGGGTCATCCGCATTGTCCGCCTCATCGGCATCATCGGCATCATCAGCATCATCGGCGCCGAGGTCGCCGATGGCGGCCTTCAATCGGGCTTCCACCGCCGCATGTGTCGCACGGCTTATGCAGGGGCGCGCAAGGAAGTTCCCGGCCTCCCACTCGATGCCATACTCCCCGGCCAGCACCGCGCGCAGCGCGTCGTCATCCGATTTGTCCGGTGCGTCGTCCGTCTCGCCCTGCCGGCAAAGGGCGTCATGCAGACTGTGTTCCAGCCGGCGCGCGATGGTCAGCCGCGCGGCGCAGCGGTCCAGCCGCAGCGCTTCATCGCGCGGTTGACGCGAGATCCAGTCCGCCAGCGCGTACAAGGGCTCGAACAGGGTAGCGCCCGTAAGCCCCAGGCGCTGCATCGACTGCCGTTCCACAGGGACCGCCGCGCGGGCTATGGCGCGCTCCACCACGTCGGCAACCAGCGCGTCGTTGGCATCGGCGGAGGTTTCCTCGCCCATGGCCACGCGCCGCTCATTCAGGCGCACAAGGACGTCGGCGACGTCGCGCAGCCGGGCATGGACGTCGGCCAGGCTCGCGCCGCCATCCGCCAGGGAGGCCAGCAGCGCATCCATTGCCTGGTCGGCGCGCGCCGGTATCCCGGAACGCAATGCGATCGCCGACTTCAATGCGTTCCTGTCCAGCAGCGTCCCGTAGGGCGACAGCTTGGACGCCGCTTGCCGCAGCGCGCCCAGTTCGGCATCGGACAGGCCGCGCAAGGCCTTGCCGTTTTCCTTGTCCCCGCGACCGCCGGGCAGCAGTGAGCGCATGCGGTCGAGCAGTTGCCGCAGCGAATCGTCCAGCGTCGCCGGCATATCGATACTGAAGGCCCGCAGCGTCGCGTTCAGCTCCTGCAAGGCATCCACCAGCGCGCCGAGCCGACTGACGGCCACGGTCCGGTCGCGTACGGCGATGGCTTCGTGCAGGGCGGCGAGCGCGGCCTCGACCGACCGGCGGTCGGTGTCCAGCATATCTTCCTGCACGGAATTGATGAGCGCGGTCACCGACGTGTCCATCGCCGTCAGTCCCGGGGAGTCGGCCAGCGACGACTTGATCGACGACAGCTCGCGCGCGCGCAATGCCCGCAGGCCCTGGCCGCGCCAGCTTTCGGGCAGATGACGTAGCACCTGCAGCAATACGTCCGTGCGTACGCTGGCGCGCAGCAGATTGGCGTTATGCAGCTTCCCGGTCAGCACGATGGCGGCATTGTCCAGCTGGCCATACACGGCGCGCATGGCTTCGCCGAGCCGGCCAGGATCGACGACGCTGTCGACCACGTGCGCGGTGCGCACCGCCACCAGGCGCTTGCGGCCGTCCAGCTGCAGTTGCACGGCCGCGCGCCAGGTCGCCAGCGCCTCGCCTTCGCAGACTTCAAGAAAGGCGAGCGCCGCGCGCAGCCGCGGCGCCTCGGCGCCGTAGTGCTCGTCGCGCACCGAGAGCTCGGGCCAGGCTTGCGCGGCCAGTTGCCCAAGTTCGTCGTCTGTCAGGATGTCCAGGGTATGCGACAGAATCCGCGCGGGAGATCGCGATGCCGAAGACAACCAGAGCCCTATCCCGTGCAGTTGCTCCAGCGTTTCGCGCACCTTGTGCGCGGCGTCGCGGCTATGCTCGCTTATAACGAGCAGGCGTCCGAGCAGGGGCGTGCCTATCCGTTCGGCCAGCGCCTCGGCCAGCGCCTGTTCCAGCGCGTCCAGCATGTGAGCGGCGACGTCGCGCAGGCTGGCGCTCTGGCGATCGGCCAGCGCCCGCGTCACCGGCCGCGGCGCCACCAGGTCGTTGTACAGCTGGGACAGCTCTTCCGGTTCCTTGATCGCGGCAAGGCAGTGGCGCAGTATCGCCATCATCGCGGATTGCGCGATCTCCTGGCCGGACGGCCGGGCCGCCGCGCAGGCCTCGCCCAGCAGCCTCGCGCCCTGATGCGGACGCAGTTCGTCGATCTCGCGCCGCTTCCATTGGTCGATGAAGCGGTGCATGGACACGGTCAGCCGCGCCTCGGCCCGCTCTATCCGCATGGCGGCGCGCTTTTGCCTGCCGGCCAGGAAGTACCGTACGGTGTAGCTCAGCCCGCCGCTGCCCGCCTGCGTCGACATGCCCGGCCGGCGCGCGTCCGATGCGCGGCGCGGACGGCCGGCGCGCACCCGGGCCGGCAGGGTGGCTGCATTGCGATTGATTTCGAATGGGGCGTCGGGGCCGGTCAGGCGGTCGGGCAGCGTGCCGCTGCAGCCGTGGATGGGCATGGGGTGCTGCTCCGGAAGGTCGGTACTTCCGGCGCCGTCCGGCTGGACGGTCAGCGGGAAGCCGGACAAGGATGGGCAGGCCTGATGGAATCTTCGGCCCACGCTTAGGCGACGTGCGTGGGTGTCGCCAGGCGGGCGGGTGTTCCTGCGCCGGCCGTACGCGTTGCCTCCAGGGCCCTATGCGCCCGCGCCCATGCACCCCCTGCGCACTGCACCGGTACACCGCGCCTCTCAATGCGCGTCGGCCGACGGCGCCTTGGGCGGCCGCACCTTGCGCATCAAGGGCACCAGCGCGGTAGCGAAGACGAAGCAGATCATGATCGCCAGAAAGGCGTCCGAATAGGCCAGCGTCTGGGCTTCCCGATATGCCAGCGACCACAGCCGCGCCAGTCCCGCCGTGGCGGGATCGACGGCCCAGTCGGTGGCCTGCGCCGTCATGCGGGCCAACACTTCGTTCATGGCCTCGTTGCTGGTGTTCAGATGCTCGGCCATGCGATAGAAATGCAGGTTCGTGCGATCGTTCAGGATCGTCGCGCACACCGCGATACCGATCGCGCCGCCCAGATTCCGCATCAGGTTGAACAAGCCCGAGGCCAGCTTCAGCCGCGCCGGCGGCAGGCTGCCCAGCGTCAGCGTGACGGTCGGCGCCACCGCGAACTGTTGCGCCATGCCGCGAAAGGCCTGCGGCAGCAGCAGCTCCGCCGAACCCCAGTCGTGCGTGATGGGCACGAAATTCCACATGGAAAACGCAAAGCAGGCCAGCCCGGCCATCAGCAGCCAGCGCAGATCGACGCGGTTGGCCAGCATCGTGTACAGCGGGATCGACAGGATCTGGAAGACCCCGGTCGAGAAGATGGCCGTGCCGATCTGCAGCGCGCTGTAGCCCCGCACGTGGCCCAGGAACAGCGGCGTCAGATAGATGGTGGCGAAGATGCCCACGCCGGTGGTGAAAGAGAACACGCAACCCAGCGCGAAATTGCGATCCTTCAATGCGCGCAGGTCGACGATGGGCTGCGCATAGGTCAACGTGCGCCAGATGAAGGCGATGCCGGCCAGGCCCGACACCCAGGCCGTGGTCAGGATGGTCGTATCGTCCAGCCAATCCCAGCGCGGGCCTTCCTCCAGCGTGTACTCCAGGCAGCCCAGGAACAGGGCCAGCAACGCCATGCCGGGATAGTCCGCGCCGCGCAGCAGCGACGGTTCGGGCCTGTCGATGCGCACGAACAGCGGCACCATGACGGTCACGAAGATGCCCGGCGCCAGGTTCACAAAGAACAGCCAATGCCAGGAGTAGTTGTCCGTGATCCAGCCGCCCACCGTCGGTCCGAGCGTGGGCGCCAGCGAGGCCAGCCCGCCCACCGTGGCGGCGGCCAGCACGCGTTGCGGCCCGGCGAAGAAAGCGAACGCCGTGGTGAATACCAGCGGGATCATCGATCCGCCCAGAAAGCCCTGCAAAGCCCGGAACGCGATCATGCTCTGGATGTTCCAGGCCCAGCCGCACAGCAGGCTGGCCACCGTGAAGCCCGCGGCGGACGCGGCGAACAGCCAGCGCGTCGACATAACCCGGGCCAGCCAGCCGGACAGCGGGATGACGATGATCTCGGCGATCAGGTAGGCGGTCTGCACCCACACTGTTTCGTCCACGCCCGCGGACAGCCCGCCGCCGATGTCCTTCAGCGATGCCGATACGATCTGGATGTCCAGCAGCGCGATGAACATGCCCACGCACATGGTCGAAAAAGCGAAGACTTTTTCGCCGACGGACATGTCGGTCGGCGAGCGCAGGCCGCCGCCCGGCGCGGCCGCAGCCGGCGTGGACTCGCCCGGCGTGGACTCGCCCGGCGTGGATTCGCCCGGCGTGGACACGCCCGGCGTAGCTGCGCCTGCGCGGGCAGCGCCCGACCTGGAGACGTGCGCCGGATCCTGGCCGGTCGTGGCGACGTCGCGCGCGGCCGGCTCACGCGCGGGCAGGCGGGCGCCGGCGCCGGCGCTCACGGCCGCGTCCGTTCGTCGACTTCCGCCCGTACCGACAGGCCCGGACGCAGCAGCCCGAGCCGCGCGTCGGCCTCGTCCAGCACGATGCGCACGGGCACGCGCTGCACGATCTTGGTGAAGTTGCCCGTGGCGTTCTCCGGCGGCAGCACGCTGAATTGCGCGCCCGTGGCCGGCGCCAGGCTGGCGACCTTGCCATGGAAGACACGGTCCGGCACGACGTCGGCAACGATGGTGACGCGCTGGCCGGGCGCCATGCGGGCCAGCTGGCTTTCCTTGAAATTCGCATCCACCCACAGTCCCGCCGCCGGCACCAGCGACAACAGCTGCGTGCCGGCCGGCGCGTAGGCGCCCTGGCGGGCGCGGCGATTGCCCACGGTGCCATCCACGGGGGCGCGCACCTCGGTATAGCCGAGGTTCAGGCGCGCCTGCTCGCGGTCCGCCACGGCTTGCGCCATCGCCGCGCGCGCCTGGCCCTTTTGCGTATCGATGACGTCCAGTTCGCGCCGCGCCGCGACCAGCGCGGCTTCGGCTTTCTGCTGATTGGCCGCCGCCTGCTTGTAGTCGGCGTCGGCCTTTTGCCAGCTCTGCACCGACGCCGCCGCGCTGTTGGACAGCGTCTTGTAGCGGGCCTGGTCCTGGCGCGCGCGCACGGTTTCCGCCGCGGCGGCGGCGACGCTGGCGCGTGCCTGCAGGATCATGGCTTCCTGCAAGTGCCGATTGGCGTCCAGATTCGCCAGCAGGGCCTGCTCGGCCGCCACGGTGCCTTCAGCCTTTTCCAGGGCCGCTCGATAGTCACGATCATCCAGCCTGACCAGCAGATCGCCGGCGCGCACGGCCTGGTTGTCGCCCGCCGCCACTTGGGCGATATAGCCCGGCACCTTGGTGCCCAGCACGGTGATGTCGCCGCCCACGTAGGCATCGTCGGTCTCCTGGACGTAGCGGCCTTCGGTCCACCAGTGGTGGCCGTACCAGGCGGCGCCCACCGCCGCCAGCAGGGCGACGCCCGCGTAGAGGTGCTGGCGGCCTGCCTTGCGTTTGGCGGGCAAGGCGGAAACGGGAGTCACGGGAGGCGCGGTCGCCCCGGCGGTGGTGGACATGACGATCTCTGCGTAGCGATGTGTTGCTGGAATTGCGCCGTGGAAGGCAGTCACGCGGCCCGCTCAGCCGTCGGCGGCCTTGCCCGATCGCGCGGTCGCGAGCGCCGTCCGGGCCGCGCGCGCGGCGCCATCGTCATACCCATCCGGATCGAACCGTTCGTCCGGCGCCAGGCCTTGCCGCTTGCGCGCCGCGAATTCCATCCGATACCGCGCGCGCGGCGTCGCCGCGGGGCCGGGCACGATGGTGTATTCGCCCGGGCCCAGGGTCCGGCCGTTGGAGGTATCGACCAGCCGCTGTTCCACCGGCGCGCCGGTGTCGCGCGCCACCAGCATCATGGCGGGGCCTTCCGGCGAAAAGTGACGGGTGCCCCAGGCCATCATGGCCACCATCACGGGCCGGAAGTCATGGGCGATCGCGGTCGGCACGTATTCGTATCGCGTGGGATGCCGCGAGTAGACCCGCTTTTCCAGCAGGCCGGCGCTGACCAGCTCTTCCAGCCGCCGCGTCAGGATATTGGGCGCGATGTCCAGGCTCCTGCGGAACTCGTCGAAGCGCGTCATGCCCTGGAAGGCATCGCGCAGGATCAGCATGGTCCAGCGTTCTCCCACGCGCGCAAGGCTGCGGGCGATGGGGCAGGGCATGGTGGCGAAATCGGTCGGTTGCATAGGGTGTCACTTGCAAAGTGAAAGTGATGTTAGCCGAGCAACTTGCATTTTGCAAGTTGCTCGCCGTTCGGACCGCGGCGCGGTGGGCGCCAAAAAAATGGCCCGCTTGTGCGGGCCGTGGGGGCAGGGGGGAGGCGCGCCTAGTCGCGGAAATTCTGGAACTGCAAGGGCAGGTCGACGTCCGTCTTGCGCAGCAGCGCGATCACCGTCTGTAGATCGTCCCGCTTCTTGCCCGTAACGCGCAGCTTGTCGCCGTTGATCTGGGTTTCCACCTTCAGCTTGGCGTCCTTGATGGCGGCGATCAGTTTCTTGGCGATGGGCTGCTCTATCCCCTGCTTGATGGTGACCTTCTGGCGCGCCCCGCCCAGGTTCACCACCGGGTCGGCGGCGTCCATGCTGCGTGGATCGATCCCACGCGCCGTCAGGCGGCCGCGCAGGATATCCAGCATCTGCTTGAGCTGGAAGGCCGATGGCGCGCTCTGCGTCACGACGAACTCCTCCAGCTCGAATTTGGCATCGGTGCCCTTGAAGTCGAAGCGCGTCGCCAGTTCCCGGTTGGCCTGGTCGACGGCATTGCTCAACTCGTGCTTGTCCACTTCGGAAACGACGTCGAAAGAAGGCATGGTGCGGTCCTCTGTAAATATCCGGAGGCGATTTTCCCATGGCCGACGGCCGCGGGGAAAGCCGCTATGCTATGGGACCCGGCGGCGCACGCGGCCGCGCGGCACGGTTCGCCTCCCTGCGCACGCCGGCGGCTGATGTCCCGGCCACGCCTCGAACCGACGCCCTGTCCACGACGCCCCACTCACATCGCCATGAGCGCCCCCCATTACGCCGCCCCCGCCCGACCCGTCAGTCACGTCACCACGCGCCAGCGCACGCAGCGCCTGATCGCGCTGGTGGAGGCCGCCAAAGGGGTGGGTGCGCTGGCGGCCAGTATCGGTTTGCTGGGCCTGCTGCATCACGATCTGCGCCACATCGTCAGCGTGCTGATCGGGCATTTCGGTCTGGATCCCGGCGGCCACTATCCCGGCGAGCTGCTGCGCTACGCGACGATTCTGCAGGACACCAGCCTGCGTACGCTGGTGGGACTGGCCGCGGCCTACGTCATCCTGCGGCTGGTGGAAGCCTATGGCCTGTGGCGCGACCGCGCCTGGGGAGAATGGCTGGGCGCGCTGTCCGGCGCGATCTATGTGCCGTTCGAAGTGCGGCATCTGCTGCACCGGCCCAGCGTGCTGGCGGCCGCCGTGGTGCTGTTCAATGTCGGCATCGTGGCTTTCCTGGCGTGGCAGCTGTGGCACCGGCGGGAAGCGGCGCCGGCAATGCGCGGCTGAAGCGGCCGTGCCTTACCGGCCGTGCCTGACCGGCCGTGTCTCACCGGCCGTTCCCGAACCAGCCGTGCCCCCGGCGCGCCTGGCCGGCCGCCCTCAGTGCGCCGGCCCGCGCACCGTCACGCGCTGGCCCCATTCCATCGCTGTCTTCACCAGCATGGTCAGCAGCGCCATGCAGGCCAGCAAGGCCGCGGCCGTGAACGCCGCCACGGTTTTGTAATCGTCGTTCAGCTGCTCGATCAGCAGGGGCAGCGTCACCGTCTTGCCGCGGATGGCGCCCGACACCACCGAGACCGCGCCGAACTCGCCCACCGCGCGCGCGTTGGTGATGATGGTGCCGTACAGCAGCGCCCACTTGATATTCGGCAGCGTGATACGCCGGAATATCTGCCAACCGCTGGCGCCCAGCGTCAGCGCGGCGTATTCCTCGTCCGAGCCCTGCGCCTGCATCAGCGGGATCAGGATGCGCGCCACGAAGGGCGAGGTCACGAACACGGTGACCATCACGATGCCCGGCCAGGCGAACATCAGCTGGATATCGTGCTGGCCCAGCCAACCGCCCACCACGCTCTCCATCCCGTACACGACCAGATAGCACAGCCCCGCCACCACCGGCGACGTGGCGTACGGAATATCCACCAGCGTCGTCAGCAACTGCTTGCCGCGGAAATCGTAGCGGGTGACGCACCACGCCAGCAGAATGCCGAACACCACATTGATCGGCACGGTCAGCACGGCGGCCAGCAGCGTCAGCCCGATCGCATGGCGCATTTCTTCGTCGCGCAGATTGTCGAACAGCGCCTGCCAGCCGGCCGACAGCGCCTGCTGGAAAATCAAGGCCAGGGGCAGCACCAGCAGCATGACGGCGCCGGCGACCCCGATGGCGATCAGCGCCCACTGGCGCCAGTTGCTCGGTGTTTTACGCATCAGATACCGCCCTTTTTCCAGTTTCCGCCATGCGCCCTGCTCCCGTCATGGTCAGCGCCCCGGCCGCTGCCAGGGCAGCAGGCGCCCCTGCAGCACATGCAGTCCGAACAGCAACAACAGCGACGCGGCCAGCACCACGGTCGCGATGGCCGAAGCCGCCGGATAATCGAATTCCGACACGCGCACGAAGATCATCAGCGAGGTGATCTCGGTCTTGAAGGGGATGTTGCCGGCGATCATCACCACCGCGCCGAACTCGCCCAGGCTGCGGATGAAAGCCTGCGACGCGCCGGTGAACAGGGCGGGCGTCAGGGCGGGCAGCAGCACGCGCCACAGCGTCTGGCGGTCATTGGCGCCCAGCGTATGCGCCGCTTCTTCATATTCCGGCCCGATCTCTTCCAGCACCGGCTGCACCGAGCGCACCACGAAGGGCAGGCTGGTGAAGATCATGGCCGACACCAGTCCCGGAAAAGCGTAGGAGATCTTGATGCCCGCCTGGGCGAACCACTGGCCAATCCAGCCGTTCGGACCCAGCAGCACCGACAGCGTCAGGCCCGCAACCGCCGTCGGCAGCGCGAAGGGCAGGTCGACCAGGGAATCCAGGAACAGGCGGCCCGGGAAGCGGTAGCGCACCAGGATCCAGGCCAGCAGCAAGCCGAACAGCACCACCACGATTGTGGACAGCAGCGCGCCCAGCAGGGTGACGCGATAGCTGGCCAGCACGCGCGGATCGGTAATGGCCTGCCAGTACTGCGACGTGGTCATGTCGCTGGTATAGGCCAGCAGCGCCGCGATGGGAAACAGGATCACCAGCGAGATGAACAGGCTGCTGACGCCAAAACTCAGTCCAAAGCCTGGCAGCGTGGGATGTTGTTTGAAGAAGCTCGCCATACCCGTCATGGAAAAGCCGCGCGGCCGCTTGTCGCGGCCGCCCGGCACTGAAGCGCTTGTGGTCGTGGGCCCTTCGGCCCCTTGCGCCCTCGGCGCGGGCACATAGGGCCAGGCCGTCAGTGCAAACCCGGCAGTCTACGCCAAGTTCGTCCGCCGATCAGGACTTGCCGGCCAGCAGCTGATCCAGCACGCCGCCGTTCTTGAAGTGCGTTTCCTGGATCTCGTCCCAGCTGCCCAGCTTCTGCGGATCGAGCAGCTCCACCTTGGGATAGCGGCTGGCATTGGCCTTGATCACGTCGGGATCGCGCACGCGATAGTTGAAGCTGGCCAGCAGGTTCTGGATCTCCGGCGAATATTGGTATTGCAGATAGGCTTCGGCGAGCTTGCGCGTGCCCTTGGCGTCGACCACCTTGTCGACCACCGCCACCGGAAACTCGGCCAGCACGCTGACCGGCGGAACCACCACCTCCAGGCCCAGCGGCTTGAATTCCTCGCTGGCGGCGATGTTGCGCACTTCCGATTCGAAGGTCAGCACGGCGTCGCCCTGGTTGTTCTGGGCAAAGGCCACCGTGGCGCCACGGCCGCCGGTGGGGAAGCTTTCGACGTTGTGCAGCAGCTTGCCGACGAAGGCGCGCGTCTTGGCCTCATCGCCATTGAACTTCTGCTGCGCGTACAGCCAGGCGGCCAGATAGGTGTAGCGGGCATTGCCCGACGTCTTGGGATTGGGGAACACCACCTTGACGTCGTCGCGCACCAGGTCATCCCAGCTCTGGATGTGCTTGGGATTGCCCTTGCGCACCAGGAAGGCGATGGTGCTGTAGTAAGGCGAGCTATTGCCCGGGTACTTCTTCTGCCAATCCTTGGCGACCAGCCCGCGCTTGGCCAGGATGTCCACGTCCGGCACTTGGTTGAAGGTGACGGTGTCGGCTTTCAGGCCCTGCAGGATGGCTTGCGCCTGCCGCGACGTGCCGCCGAAGGACTGCTCGACCGTCACGGTTTCGCCGGTCTTTTCTTTCCAGTACGCGATGAATTTGGGGTTGATCGCGGTGAAGAGCTCGCGCGCGACGTCATAGGAGGAATTCAGCAGGGTCTGCTGGGCCGACGCGGCGCCCGCGCCCATCAGCAGGGCGGCGGCGATCGACGTGGCGAATAGGCGCTTGATCAAGTAAGGGCTCCACGGGAAAACGGTGGCGTTCAACGTGAACGGCCGACGCATCATGCCGGTGCCGCTTATTTACTCAAACGAATTAATTTCGTTTTATATATTTTCAGGAGTTATAAGGCGCCGTCGTGCGGCCGCGCGCCAGGCGGGAGATGGGCTCGTATGAGCGAGCCCGCGACCGAGTCGGTCGGGGGAATGTCGGGCAGGCGGTCGCCGGGGCCGTACCACTGCGCGTCGACGATTTCCTTGCCGTCCACGCGGATGTCGCCGCCGTCGTACTCGGCCGTGAAAGCCAGCATCAGCGAATGCGGGAAAGGCCAGGACTGGCTCTTGAAGTATTTAAGATCGCGTACGCGCAGGCCGACTTCTTCCTCGACCTCCCGGTGCACGGTGGCTTCCAGCGATTCGCCGGCTTCGACGAAACCGGCCAGGGCGCTGTAGCGGCCGGCCACGAAGTTGGCATTGCGCGCCAGCAGGATGCTGTCGCCCTTGCGGATCAGCACCATCATGGCCGGTGAAATGCGCGGATAGGCCGACAGGCCGCAGTTCGGGCATTTCATGCAGAACTCGTGGGGCACCCGCACCGTGGGCGTGCCGCAGTGACCGCAATAGCGGTGCGTACGCGCCCATTCGGCGATCTGGAAAGCCCGGCCGGCCACCGCCGAGACATGCTCGCCCAGCAGCGGGAACATCTCGCGCAGCCGCTTGAAAACATAGCCGGCCGGCGGCGCCGAGTCGCGCGCCAGAGCCGCGCTTACGCAGGCCTGGCCCAGGTGTTCGCCGATGGCCTGCCATTCGATGTCCGTGGCCCAGTCATGGCCGTGCAGATCGTCGCCCGGCAGCGCCAGATCCTCGGCCCGCACCAGCAGTTCGCTGCCCCGGAACACGAAAACCCGTCCGGACATCGTGACGACCGTGCCGGCGATGCTGGAAGAAGATGATGCGGAGTTGTCGGCCATGGTCAGCCCGCGGCCAGCGCCTTTTCGATTTCCGCGTGGAATTCCTTGGGATCGTAGTCGCCCAGGTAACGCTTGATGATCCTGCCCTGCTTGTCGATCAGAAAGGCAGTGGGAGTCAGCCGCACGTCACCGAAGGCTTGCGCCGCCTTGCCCTGCGTGTCCAGCGCCACCGTGAACGGCAGCTTGCGGGTCTGGGTGTAGTTCAGCACGTAGTTGGGCGGGTCGTACTGCATGGCCACCGCCACCGTCTGGAATCCCTTGGACTCATAGCGGTTGTAATCGGCGATCGTGTCGGGCATCTGCTTGATACAGGTGACGCAGTCGGTCGCCCAGAACTTGACCAGCACCACCTTGCCGCGCAGGTCCTGCATCGACACCTTGCGGCCGTCGATGGACGCGAAGGTGACGTCCGGCGCCGCCTGCGCCGGCCGCAGCACAAACCAGCCCGCGATCCCCGCAAGCACCACCACCATGACCGCGACAACGAGCTTTTTCATACCATCTTCCTTGACGCATCAACCCGCTCTAACCCGATCCCGCACTACCCGCCCGGCCACCGCCGACGCCCGCCAGCACCGCCCGACCCCGATGCCGCCCNACCCNGGACGCCGCGGATCCGGGNGGCCGGCNGGCACTCCGCCGGTCCGCNGGTNNCGCCCTCTTTTGAGGGGGAAGCGCGTAGCGCTTCGGGGGTGGGCCTTCCCTCCGGTCCGCTGGCGTCGCCCCCTTNAGGGGGAAGCGCGCCAGCGCTTCGGGGGTGGGGCCTACCCTGGGG
>NZ_CBCSCA010000006.1:0-402957 GCF_965137885.1 Bordetella sputigena | reverse complement strand
CCCTCCCACCCAATTTTTGGACAGCTCCACCGCCTGGCCCCAGCGCCGCAGCCGCGCTTCGCGCTGGTCGGCCGACCAGGCGGGTTCGAAGCGACGTTCAGCCTGCCATTGCGCGGCGAAGGCGTCCATATCCTTCCAGAACCCGACCGCCAGACCCGCCAGCCCGGCGGCGCCGCGGGCGGTGGATTCGGATACGCGCGGCCGCACCACGGGCACGCCCAGCAGATCCGCCTGCATCTGCATCAGCAGATCGTTGCGGGCCGCGCCGCCATCCACGCGCAGCTCGGACAGCTCGATCCCGCAGTCCGCCTTCATCGCCGTCAGTAGTTCGGCGCTTTGCAGCGCGATCGATTCCAGCGTCGCGCGCGCCACGTGGGCCCGCGTCGTCCCGCGCGTCAGCCCCACCAGCGTGCCGCGGGCATAGGGATCCCAATGCGGCGCCCCCAGCCCCGCGAATGCCGGCACCAGGAAAACATCGTCCGTATCGGCCACGCTGCCCGCCAGCGCTTCCACGTCTTCCGAGCGCTGGATGATGCCCAGCCCGTCGCGCAGCCACTGCACCGCCGCGCCGGCGACGAACACCCCGCCTTCCAGCATGAAGGTGGGCGTCCACGCGGGACGCGCCCCGGCGAACACCTGCGCGTCGGCGGTGTCTTCTTCCGGCCGCGGCAGGCCCCAGCCCACCGTGGACAACAGGCGGTTGCGCGATACGACCGGCTTGTCGCCCACGTTCATCAGCATGAAGCAGCCCGTACCGTAGGTATTCTTCGCCATGCCGGGCTTGAAGCAGGCCTGCCCGAAGGTCGCGGCCTGCTGATCGCCCGCCACGCCGGCGATGGGTATCGCGCCGCCGAACCATTGCGGCAGCGTCTCGGCCACCACCGCGCTGCTGGGCGCCACGCTGGGCAACACCGAACGCGGAATATTCAGGCATTCCAGCAGCTCGTCGCTCCAGTCCTGCTTATGGATATCGAACAGCAGCGTGCGCGACGCATTGGTGCAGTCGGTACTGTGCACCTTGCCGCCGGTCAACTGCCAGATCAGCCAGGTATCGATGGTGCCGAAGGCGACTTCGCCGCGTTCGGCGGCGGCGCGCGCCCCCGGCACATGGTCCAGCAGCCAGGCCAGCTTGGTGCCGGCGAAATACGCATCCAGCACCAGGCCCGTGCGTTCCTGCAGGAAATCGGCGCGGCCTTCGCCGCGCATGCGGTCGCAGACATCGGCCGTACGCCGGTCCTGCCAGACGATGGCATGCGCCAGCGGCCGGCCGCTGGCGCGGTCCCAGATCAGCGTGGTTTCGCGCTGGTTGGTGATGCCGATGGCGGCGATGTCGGCCGCGGTCGCGCCGGCGTTGTGCAAGGCCTCTCGCGCGACCTCCAGCTGGCTGCGCCAGATCTCGTTGGCGTCGTGCTCGACCCAGCCCGGGTGCGGGTAATACTGGCGGAATTCGCGCTGGCCCACGCCGCGCGCGCGGCCTTCGGCGTCGAATACGATGGCGCGCGAACTGGTCGTGCCCTGGTCCAGGGCAAGAATGTATTCATTCTTCATCGCTGGTCTGCACCTTCCGTCCGTTCAGTTGATTGCCCGCCGCCGGATCCAGCCGGCGGAAGGAGAAAAATGAAGCGGCGCACAGCAGCCCGATCACCAGGAAGCCGGCCACGATGTCGGTCACGGTGGCGCTTTCCGACCCGCGCAGGGCCATGCTGACGTTCAGCGTCACCGCCGCCACGCCCACCCCAAGGCTGACGCCCAGTTGCTGCGCCATGGCGGCGAAGCTGCTGGCGCGGCTCATCTTGTCGGGCCCGATGTCCGCATAGGTCAGGGCGTTGACCCCGGTGAATTGCAGTGAACGGAAAAACCCGCCGATCAGCAGCACCAGGATGATCAGCCAGGATGGCGTGCTGGGCTGGAACAGCGCGCAGACGCAAATGAAAGCCCCCGTCAGCAACGCATTCACGGTCAACACCTGGCGGAAGCCGAAGCGGCGCACGATGGGCGTGGCCACGAATTTCATCAGCAGGGCGCCGGCGGCGCTGGCGAAGGTGATCATGCCGGCGGCGAACGGCGTCAGCCCGAAGCCCACCTGCAGCAGCATGGCCAGCAGGAAGGGCGTGGCGCCGACGGAGAAGCGGCAGAGATTGCCCGCCAGCGTCGAAATCGCGAAGGTGGGAATGCGCATCAGCGACAGGTCGATGATGGGATGGGCAACCCGGCGGGAATGGTGCACGTACCAGAACCCACTGACCAGGCCGATGGCGACCACGCCCAGGGCCTGGATAGAGGCCTCGCGGCCCGCGGCCTCGAAGCCGCTGACCAGCGTCGCCATGCTGATACCGCTGAGCAGAAAGCCCAGCCAGTCTAGGCGGGGCACGCCTTTTTCGCGGATCTCCTTGATATAGCGCAGGATCAGCGCAATGCCCAGCACGCCCATGGGCACATTGATCAGGAAGATCCAGTGCCAGGACGCATAGGTCACCAGGAAACCGCCCAGCGGCGGCCCGATGACGGGACCCAGCAGCGCGGGAATGGACAGGAAGGACATGGCTTTCAGCAGGTCTTCCTTGGGCACGGTGCGCAGCAGGATGATCCGGCCCACGGGCACCATCATGGCGCCCGCCACTCCCTGCGCGACCCGCGACAGGACCAGCTGGGTGACCGTCTGCGACACGGCGCAGGCGACGGAGCTCAGCGTGAACAGGGCGATGGCGGCGATGAAGACGCGGCGCGCGCCGAAACGGTCGGCGGCCCAGCCGCTGACGGGGACGAACACCGCGGCGGCCAGCAGATAGGACGTGATCGCCACATTCAGCCGGACTGGCGTGGAATCCAGGGACGCCGCCATGGCCGGCAGGGCGGTGGCGACCACGGTCGCGTCCAGCATCTGCATGAACAGGGCGCAGCCAACGATGAAGGGGATCATTTTTGCCGCCCGCAAGGCGGCGGGATCGGCGAGCGGGGGGACGGAGGCCAGCGTTTTCGTGGACATGTCGGGGGGAAGCGGCGGGGTGCCGGCCCATTGTAACGCCGTGCTTTCCGCTGCCCTTGAAGTAAACTGGCGGCTAACGCAACTCCCTGACGCACGGTTCCATGGCCAACAACTACGAGTCGGAAATCACCCGTTTCCTGAAGGACTACAAGAAGTCGCATCCCGACGTCGAAAAACGGCAGCGCGAAGGCCGCGGCCTGCTGTGGGACAAACCCCAGGATCCCGAGCTGCTTGAAGGCTTCCGTGCCGCGCGTGTCCCGCAAAGGCCTTACGTCTATTCAAACGACTGAGCGGCCGCCCCTCTCTTATGTCGCAGAACGCCTCGGTGCCGGGCAAGGACCTCGCCGCGCTCGTGGAGCCGCCAGTGGATAGCACGCCCGACACGGTCGACAGCGTGGCGTTCGCGCGGCTCTACGGCGAACCGCTGTTCCAGCTGCCGCAGGATCTGTACATCCCGCCCGACGCGCTGGAAATCTTCCTGGAGGCCTTCGAAGGCCCCCTGGACCTGCTGCTGTACCTGATCCGCAAGCAGAACTTCAACGTGCTGGACATCCCCATGGCGGATGTCACGCGGCAATACCTGTCCTACGTCGAACAGATACGCCTGCACAATCTGGAGCTTGCCGCCGAATATCTGCTGATGGCGGCCATGCTGATCGAGATCAAGTCGCGCATGCTGCTGCCGGTCAAGAAAAGCGATACCGGCGAAGAAGTCGAAGACCCGCGCGCCGAACTCGTGCGGCGCCTGCTGGAATACGAACAGATGAAGCTGGCCGCGCAGAAGCTGGACGCGCTGCCGCAACTGGGCCGCGACTTCCAGCGCGCGCAGGCCGTCGCCGACCTCAGCGTCGAGCGCGCCATGCCGGATGTATCGCCCGAGGACCTGCGCCAGGCCTGGGCGGACATCATGAAGCGCGCGCGGCTGAACGCGCACCATCACATCACGCGCGAGCAGTTGTCGGTGCGCGACCATATGACGCACATCCTGCGCCGGCTTAGCGACGTGCGCTTCATGGAGTTCAGCGAAATGTTCATGGAGCGCATCGACGAAGGCGCGCCCGCCGCGGTGGTCGTGGTGCACTTCATTGCCATGCTCGAACTGGCGCGCGAATCCTTGCTGGAAATCACCCAGGCCGAGCCCTACGCGCCCATCTATGTGCGGCTGGCCTATACCAGCGTGGCGGCCGAAGCGGCTTGATACCGGCGCGCGCCGCGCACGGCGCAGCCCTTCCCGGAGACATTCTTGAAAGTCGTACACACCATCCAGGAGCTGCGCGATCACCTGCGCGGGCAGAACCGGGTTTCCTTCGTCCCCACCATGGGCAATCTGCACGAAGGCCACCTGGCGCTGATGAAGCTGGCGCGCCAGCACGGCGATCCTGTCGTGGCCAGCATTTTCGTCAATCGCCTGCAGTTCGGGCCGGCGGAGGACTTCGACCGCTATCCCCGCACCCTGGCCGAAGACATCGAAAAACTGGAACGCGAACGCGATGTCTACGTGCTGTTCGCGCCCGACGAGCGCGAGATGTATCCGGAGCCGCAGAACTACCGGGTGCGGCCGCCGGATGACCTCGGCGATATCCTCGAAGGCGAATTCCGGCCGGGATTCTTCACCGGGGTGTGTACGGTGGTGCTCAAGCTCTTTTCCTGCGTGCAGCCGCGCGTGGCGGTGTTCGGCAAGAAGGATTACCAGCAGCTGATGATCGTGCGCGCCATGTGCCGGCAATTCCAGCTGCCGGTGGACGTGCTGGCGCACGAAACCGTGCGCGCGGCGGACGGCTTGGCGCTGTCTTCCCGCAACCGCTATCTGAGCGATGCCGAACGCGCGGAGGCCCCGGCCCTGTATGGCCAGCTCCAGCAGGTGCAGCGCCAACTCGCCGCCGGCCAGCGCGATGCCGCCGCGCTGGAAGCGGACGCCATCGCCGCCTTGACCGGCCGGGGCTGGCAGGTGGATTACATTGCCGTGCGGCGCCGGCGCGATCTGAAGGCGCCGGACGCGGCGGATATGGCGGCGGGCGAACCGCTGGTGGTACTGGCCGCCGCCAAGCTGGGCGCCACGCGGCTGATCGACAATCTGGAGCTGTAGGGTGGGCGGCCGCGAGGCGAGGGCGCCGGCGGCGACGACCATCTGTACTGGTCGCGTGGCGAAATCGTCACCCTGTCAGAACTGACAGCTTTCGGCCTCCCGGCATCCATGCAAGACTACCGGCCTACCCAACATCAGGGAGGCCAGCATGAATCACCCGCGGGGGTGCGCAGGAAAGCGCGCGGTGGCGTTGACGCCCCGCGAGCGCGATATTGCGACGTATCTCGTCACCGGCAAATCCAATAAATACATCGCCATCGAGCTGAATATTTCATCGCGGACGGCCGAGGCCCATCGTGCCCGCATTTTCCGCAAAATGGGGGTGCGCAATGCCATGGAACTGGCATGCCGCATGTGCCCCTATAGCGGCTGCAATGATTAGCTGCGCTGGCCGGCTGGAGGCCGGCCGAGCCATGCCGGCGCACGTCGGGCCCGGCGACACCAGCCCCGGCCATACCGGGCCGGGCCGCGTCAGGCCTGGGCGGCGATCACGGGCACTTCGGCGGTGTCTGCTTGGCCAGTTCGTTGATCGGATCCAGATCCGGCTGGCGCGTCAGGGTGTAATTCAGGTTGGGCGTGACGCCGGCGATGGCGCGCAGGCGCAGCACATTGTTGGCGGCCACGACGAATTCGGCGCGGGTGGTGTTGTCCGGGCCGATCAGGAACACGCGCGGCGGCTTTTCATCCGTGACCTGCCAGCAGCCCTGTTCCGCGATGGGTTTCTCGCGACTGCTCGCGTTGTCCAGATAGGCGGAACGGCCGCGCCAGCGTCCGTTGGGCGCAAGCGTCAGCGTGATGCGCTGGGCTTCGCACTCCATGCCCGCCGCGAAGCACGGCAGGGTGCCCATATAGGTCTGCGGCTGCGGTACCAGGCTGCGCTCGGCGGCGCTGGGCGACGGCGCTGGTGCCGGGGTGGCGGCCCCGGTACCCGTGTCGGCCGACGCGGTGCTGGTCGGCGGCATGGGTTGGCCGTCTTCGGTGGTATTGCCTTCCTGGATCGCGCGGGCGCGCTGCGCTTCCTGCTGTTGCTGCTGGCTGGGCGTGGGCGCCTTCAGGTCGATCTGCAACTGCGACGGCGCGCGCACCACCGGACGGTAGTCGGCACCCGTGCCCATGATCTGCGCGTCGGTGATGGTGCTGGCGCGGGGCGGATCGTAGTAGCCCGCCTGTCTCTGTTCGGCACAGCCCGCCACGCCGGCTGCCCCCGCCAATATCGCGGCCAGCACCGCGGCGGACCGCAAGCGCCGGGACGGCATGGAGTGGGCAGGCGATGCGCCGGCGGCGGAAAGGGCAGGAGGGACAGGAAGGGCGGGCATGACAGCGTATCCAGGGTTGCAGCACATGCGCACAATTCTCGCATGAATGCTCTACCGCGGCGCGCCGTCTTCCGCGTTGAACGGGCGATCGGGTTCGGCATTGAACAAATTACGACATGTCGGAATAATGCCGGGCGCCCGCTGTCCGCGAACGGGCGCGACGGCCGCTGGCGCACGCCGCATGCCTGGAGCCGCGCTCCGGCTTCCCGCTTTCTCCATGGATAACCCACGTGCAGCTCGATCCCCATCTCGCCATTGTGCTCGCCGCGGTGCTTGGCCTGGCCGTCGGCAGTTGGCTGACGACGGTGGTGCATCGCTTGCCGCGCATACTGGAATATGACTGGGAAGAGGCGTCCCGCGATGCGCGGGACGCCAGCGGCCCGGCGCCTCCACGACCGAGCCTGTGGCGCCCATCCTGCCGGTGTCCGGCGTGCGGCGGCGCGATACGCGGGTGGCGGCGCATACCCGTGCTGGGCTGGCTGGGCCTGCATGGCCGCTGCGGCGAGTGCCGCGCCCGCATCCCTTGGCGCTATCCCGCCATCGAGCTGGTGACGGCGGGGCTGTATGCACTGTGCGTCTGGCATTACGGCGCCAGCCTGGCGGCGCTGTGCGCGATGGTGCTGGCCGCGGCCCTGGTCGCCCTGGCGTGGATCGACGCGCAAACGGGACTGCTGCCGGATGTCATTACCCTGCCGCTGGTCTGGGCCGGCCTGCTGGTCAATACGCAGGCCGTCTTCGCGTCGCCCGTCCAGGCCATCCTGGGCGCCGCGCTGGGCTATCTATTCCTGCGTATCCTGCACCATGTGTTCCTGTGGACGACCGGCCGCGAAGGCATGGGCTACGGCGACTTCAAGCTGCTGGCCGCGCTGGGCGCCTGGCTGGGGGCGGCGGCGCTGCCGCTGGTGCTGATCGTCGCGTCGCTGTCCGGTGTCGTGGTCGGCCTGGGGCTGATCCTGGCGCGGCGCGTGGGACGTCACCAGCCGCAGCCGTTTGGCCCGTATCTGGCCCTGGCTGGTATCGTTGGACTTCTGATGGCTGTACCGCCCTTGGCGTAGGGCACTGGGGACGACATGCATGGGGAAGGGCCGCGTTTGAAGATCGGGCTGACCGGCGGGATCGGTTCCGGCAAAAGCCGCGTGGCGGATCTGCTGGCGTCCTGGGGCGCGACGGTGATCGATACGGATGAGATCTCGCGCTCGCTGACCGCGGCCGGCGGCGCGGCGATGGCCGAAATCGTACAGGCCTTCGGGCCCGCGGCCGCGGCGGCGGATGGGGCCATGGACCGCGCCTGGATGCGCGCCCGCGTTTTCGAGGACCCGCGCGCCCGCGCGCGGCTGGAAGGGATCCTGCATCCCCTGATATCGCGCGCGGCGCTGGACGCCGGCGCGCGCGCAACGGGGTGTTATGTGGTCTACGTGGTGCCGTTGCTCATCGAGTCCGGACGCTGGGCGGATCGCGTGGACCGCGTATGCGTGGTCGATTGCGATCCCGAAACCCAGATCCGCCGCGTGCGCTCGCGCAGCGGGCTGACGGCCGACACCATAGAGCGTATTATGGCGGCACAGGCCGCGCGGGATACCCGTCTGGCCGCTGCGCATGACGTTATTTTGAATGACGGCGCCACGTCCGCTGAAACGCTGTGCGCGCGGACGAAAGCACAGCACGACCGATGGTGCGCCCTGGCGTCGGGCTCGGGCCACGCCGCGTAAGCGCGGCCGGCATCCATGACAATCCCGGCGCGACTTTGGTTGCGACCGGTTCTACGACGGGTCTGTATCGAGCGTGATTCTTTACGAATATCCCTTCAATGAGCGCATCCGGGCGTATCTGCGCCTGGAATACCTCTTCGACCGGCTGTTCTTCTTCGCACGCCCGGGTGATCCCAAGAATCACCAGATCGCCGTCGGCACCATTTTTGACATTCTCGACGCCATCGAGCGCACGGATGTCAAAAGTTCGGTGCTGCAGGACATCGAACGGCAGCGATTGCAGCTGGTCGGGCTGCGCGACCATCCCGACGTGTCGCAGGACGCGCTGGAAGGCATGCTGCGGGATATGGAAAAAACCAGCACATCGCTGGTGTCGCAAGGCAAAACCGGTCAACCGCTGCGTGAAAACGAATGGCTGGTCAGCCTGCGCGGGCGCCTGGCCGTGCCGGGCGGCGGCACCCAGATCGAAATGCCGTCGTATTACGCCTGGCAGCAAAAGCCGGAGGCCGTGCGCTGCGCCGACCTGAAAGCCTGGATCGAACCATTGCTGCCTTTGCATGAAGGGCTGCAGATCGGCTTGCGCCTGTTGCGGGAATCCGGCCGCCGGGTCGAAGCCGTGGCCGAACAAGGCACGTATCAGCAGATGCTGGCCGGCAAGGCGCATCAGCTGCTGCGCGTCTGGGTGGATGGCGAAAGCGGGATCTTTCCTGAGATCAGCGCGAATAAGTACATGATCTGGATAAGGTTTTCCACCCAGGACGGCGAGCTCAAGCCGCAGCAGGTCGGCCGCGACGTGGCCTTCGAGATGTCGCTCTGCGCTTGACGCCTCGGGTGCGCGCCACCGGCGCGGCTGAGCTGCGTTTCGCGCCCCGATGGCATACCTGTTGCGGGCGATTTCAAAACAGCGAGCGCCGCTATAAAACCGGACTGCTCTGATAGACAATAGCGGTCCCGGTAGCGTCCCCCTTTGGCCCTCATGTCCGATCGTCCTCGCATTGCTCCGTCCCCCCGGCCGCGCCGGCGCGTACTCGCATGGATCGTCGTGATTCTTGTGCTGGCGGGTATCGCCTGGCTGGTGTTTCGCCCGAAACCGGGGGCGGAGAACGGCGGTCCGGCGCGGGTGGGGGCGGCCGGCCATCGTACGGGCGCCGCGGCCGGAGGCAGCGCCGGCGGCGCCCGGCATCGACCCGGCGCCGGGGGACCGGGAGCCCCCATGGCGGAGCCGCCGGTGCCCGTGCGCGTATATGTCGCGGCCACCAAGGACGTCGACATTTCCCTGCCCGCGCTGGGTACGGTCACCGCATACAACACGGTCACGGTACGCAGCCGCGTCGACGGCGAACTGGTGCAGGTCAATTTCAAGGAAGGCCAGCGGGTCAAGGCCGGCGACGTGCTGGCGCAGGTCGATCCCCGTCCGTTCAACGTGCAACTGCAGCAGGCCATGGGCACCCAGCAGCAGAACCTGGCGCAGCTGGAAAACGCCCGCCGGGACCTCGCGCGCTACCAGGCGCTGTACAAGCAGGATTCCATCGCCAAACAGCAGGTCGATACCCAGGCCGCGCTGGTGCGCCAGTACGAAGGCACGCTCAAGACCGACCAGGCGAATGTCGACAACGCCAAGTTGCAGCTGACTTTCGCCCGCATTACCGCGCCGATCGACGGCCGCCTGGGCCTGCGCCAGGTGGATCCCGGCAATCTGGTGTCCTCGGGCGACACCAACGGCCTGGTGGTGATTACCCAGACCCAGCCCATCGCGGCGATCTTCACGCTGCCGGAAACGCAGCTCCCGGAGGTGCGCGAGCAGTTGCATGCCGGCAGGACGCTGCGCGTCGATGCCTGGGACCGCACCAACACCAGGCGCCTGGCGACCGGCGTGCTGGAGACGCTGGATAACCAGATCGACGTCAGCACCGGCACGGTCAAGATGAAGGCGCGCTTCGACAATGCCGACGATGCGCTGTTTCCCAACCAGTTCGTCAACATCCAATTGCTGGTGGAGACCCGCAAGGGCCAGACCGTGATTCCCAACGGCGCGGTGCAGCGCGGTTCGCAGGGGCCATTCGTCTTCGTGGCGCAGCCCGACAATACGGTGGTCGTGCGCCAGCTGAAGCTGGGGCCGGTCAGCGGCGAACTGGTGGTGGTGACCGATGGCCTCAAGCCCGGCGACCGGGTGGTGACGGAGGGTACCGATCGGCTGCGCGCCGGCTCGAAGGTCGAAGTCGTGAGCGACCCCGCCGCGGTCACGCCGCCCACGCCAGGCGCATCGCTGGGCGCGGGGCCGGCCACGGCCACGCCCGGCACGGCGCCGCGGACCACGCCTTGAGGCCACGCTCGTGAGTTGCCGCCTGTGAGCCTCGACGTGAGCACCAACCCGTGAGCCTTAACCCGTGAGCCCCAATCCGTGAGCCCATCCCGCGTCTTCATCCTGCGGCCGGTGGCCACCACGCTGTCGATGGTGGCGATCCTGATCGCCGGCCTGATCGCCTATCGGCTGCTGCCGGTATCGGCGCTGCCGGAGGTCGATTATCCGACCATCCAGGTGGTGACGCTGTATCCGGGCGCCAGCCCGGACGTGATGACGTCGCTGGTGACGTCGCCGCTGGAGCGGCAGTTCGGCCAGATGCCCGGCCTGAACCAGATGTCGTCCACGAGTTCCGGCGGCGCATCGGTCATCACGCTGCAGTTCACACTGGATATCTCGCTGGACGTGGCCGAGCAGGAGGTGCAGGCCGCCATCAACGCGGCGTCCAACCTGCTGCCGTCAGACCTGCCGCTGCCGCCCACCTACAACAAGGTCAATCCGGCCGACGCGCCGGTGCTGACGCTGGGCATTACATCGCCGACCATGCCGCTGCCGCAGGTGCGCGATCTGATCGACACGCGCATGGCGCAGAAGCTGTCGCAGATACCGGGCGTGGGCCTGGTCAGCATCGCCGGGGGCCAGCGGCCGGCCGTGCGCATACAAGTGAATCCGCAGGCGCTGGCCGCCAACGGATTGGCGATGTCGGACCTGCGCACCGCCATCGTCGCGGCCAACGTCAACCAGCCCAAGGGCAACCTGGACGGGCCGCGGCGCTCGACGACCATCAACGCCAACGACCAGCTGAAGGCGCCCACCGACTACAACGACCTGATCATCGCGTACCGCAACAACGCGCCGCTGCGGCTGTCGGACGTGGCCAAGGCGGTGCAGGGGGCGGAGGACGTGCGCCAGGCCGCGTGGGCCGGCGACAAGCCGGCCGTGCTGCTGAACGTGCAGCGCCAGCCCGGCGCCAACGTCATCGATGTGGTGAATCGCATCAACGCGCTGCTGCCGCAACTGCGCTCATCGCTTCCTGCCACGCTGGACGTGACCGTGGTGGCCGACCGCACCCAGACCATCCGCGATTCCATCGACGACGTGCGCTTCGAAATGCTGCTGTCGATCGGGCTGGTCGTGATGGTGACCTTCCTGTTCCTGCGCAGCCTGACGGCCACGCTGATTCCCAGCGTGGTGGTGCCGCTGTCGCTGATCGGTACCTTCGGCATCATGTACCTGGCCGGCTTCAGCATCAACAATCTGACGCTGATGGCGCTGACCATCGCCACGGGTTTCGTGGTGGACGATGCCATCGTCATGATCGAGAACATCGCGCGCCATCTGGAGGAAGGCGAAACGCCTTTGCAGGCGGCGCTGAAGGGGGCCGGGCAGATCGGCTTCACGCTGATCTCGCTGACCTTTTCGCTGATCGCGGTGCTGATCCCGCTGCTGTTCATGACCGAAGTGGTCGGCCGCCTGTTCCGCGAATTCGCCATCACGCTGGCGGTGTCCATCCTGATCTCCCTGCTGGTGTCGCTGACGCTGACGCCGATGATGTGCGCGCGCTTGTTGCGGCCCGAAGGCAGGCCGGCGCGCGACGCCGCGGGCCGGCCGCTGCCCGCCGGCGCGGCGGAGCCGGGCCAGCCAGCGCGGCAGGTGGCGCATCATGGCCGCTTCCATCAATGGACCGGGGCGGCGATCGATCGCACGATCGCGGGCTACGACCGCATGCTGCGGGTGGTGCTGGATCACCAGCCGCTGACTCTCCTGGTGGCCGTGGCCACGTTTGCGTTGACGGTCGTGCTGTACGCCGCGGTGCCCAAAGGCTTTTTCCCGCCGCAGGACACGGGGCTGATCCAGGCCATCACGCAGGGGCCGCAGACGATTTCCTTCCCGGCCATGGCGGAGCGCCAGCAGGAAGCCGCGCGCGTCATCCTGGCCGATCCCGACGTGCAGACCGTGTCGTCCTTCATCGGCGTGGACGGCAGCAATGCCACCTTGAGCGCCGGCCGCATCCAGATCGCGCTGAAGCCGCGCGAACAACGCGAAGGATCGATGGCCGAGGTCCTGGCGCGCCTGCGCCAGTCGCTGGCCAAGGTGCAGGGCATGACGGTCTACATGCAGCCGGTGCAGGACCTGACCATCGAGGATCGGATCGCTCGCACGCAGTACCAGATGACGCTGTCCAATCCGGACCTGCAATTGCTCAGCGCGTGGACGCCGCGCGTGGTAGAGCGGCTGCGCCAGCTGCCGCAGCTGGCCGACGTCACCGACGACTTGCAGGACGAAGGCCTGGAAACCTACATCGATATCGATCGCGACGCGGCCTCGCGCCTGGGGATTACCGCGGCAGTGATCGACGAGGCCCTGTACAACGCCTTCGGCCAGCGGCTGATTTCCACCATCTTCACGCAGTCGGCGCAGTATCGCGTGGTGCTGGAGGTGCAGCCGCAGTTCAGCCGCGGACCCGACGCGCTATCGCAGATCTACGTGCCGACGGCCGCCGGGACGCAGGTGCCGCTGTCCAGCGTGGCGCGCATCAGCGAATCCAGCACGGTGCTGGCGATCAACCGGCTGGACCAGTTCCCCATGGTGACGGTGTCGTTCAACCTGGCGCCGGGCGCATCGCTGTCGGACGCGGTGGACGCCATCCATGCCGCGGAAAAGGACATGGGCCTGCCCGCCGGCATCGAGACGCGCTTCCAGGGCGCCGCGCAGGCGTTCCAGAATTCGCTGACCAGCACACTGTGGCTGATCCTGGCGGCCATCGTCACCATGTACATCGTGCTGGGCGTGCTGTACGAGAGCTTCATCCACCCGGTGACCATCCTGTCGACGCTGCCGTCGGCCGGCGTGGGCGCGCTGCTGGCGCTGCTGCTGACGCGCACCGAGCTGGACATGATAGGCATCATCGGCATCATCCTGCTGATCGGCATCGTCAAGAAGAATGCCATCATGATGATCGACTTCGCCCTGGAGGCCGAGCGCAAGCGCGGCCTGCCCCCGCGCGAGGCCATCCATGAGGCGGCGCTGCTGCGTTTCCGGCCCATCCTGATGACGACGCTGGCGGCCCTGTTCGGCGCGGTGCCGCTGATGCTGTCCACCGGCACGGGATCGGAGCTGCGCCAGCCGCTGGGCCTGGTCATGGTGGGCGGCCTGCTGGTCAGCCAGGTGCTGACGCTGTTCACCACGCCGGTCATCTACCTGATGTTCGATCGCCTGGCGCGCCGCTCGGGCAAGCGCCCGCAGACCGGGACCGCCGAGGCGCCGCGATGATCCTGTCGGCGCCCTTCATCGTGCGCCCGGTGGCGACCACGCTACTGGCGCTGGCGGTCGTGCTGGCGGGTTCGCTCGCCTTTCGCCTGCTGCCGGTGGCGCCGCTGCCCGAAGTGGATATCCCGACGATCTCCGTCACGGCCAGCCTGCCCGGCGCGAGTCCGGAAACCATGGCGTCCAGCGTGGCGACGCCGCTGGAACGCGCGCTGGGCGCCATCGCCGGCGTGACCGAAATGACGTCCAGCAGCACGCAGGGGTCGACGCGCATCACGCTGCAGTTCGACCTGAGCCGCAACATCGACGGCGCCGCGCGCGACGTGCAGGCCGCCATCAACGCCTCGCGCACGCTGCTGCCCAGCGGCTTGAAGAGCAATCCCACCTATCGCAAGGCGAATCCATCGGCCGCGCCCATCATGACGCTGGCGCTGACGTCCGATACGCACACGCAGGGCGAGCTGTACGACCTGGCGTCGACCATCGTGGCGCAGAAGCTGTCGCAGGTGAACGGCGTCGGCGACGTCACGGTGGGCGGCAGTTCGTTGCCGGCGGTGCGCGTGGAAGTGCTGCCCGGCGCGCTGAGCAATCGCGGCGTCTCGCTGGACGAAGTGCGCACGGCGTTGTCGAACGCCAACGCCAACCGGCCCAAGGGTTTCATCGACAGCGGCGACTACCAGTGGACCATCATGGCCAGCGACCAGCTGAGCAAGGCCGCGCAGTACCGGCCGCTGATCGTGGCCTGGCGCGACGGCGCGCCGGTACGGCTGTCCGACGTGGCCACGGTGGAGGATTCCGTCGAGGATCTGTTCCAGACGGGCTTCCACAACCAGCGCAAGGCCATCCTGCTGATCGTGCGGCGCGAGGCCGCCGCCAACATCATCAAGGTCGTCGACGACCTGCGCGAAGAGCTGCCGCAACTGCAGGCGCAGATGCCCGGCGGCGTGGAACTGGTGGTGGCGCAGGACCGCACGCCCAGCATCCGCGCGTCGCTGTACGAGGCCGAACTGACGCTGGCGATCGCGGTCGGCCTGGTGATGATCGTGGTGCTGATCTTCCTGCGGCGGCTGCGCGCGGCGCTGATACCCAGCGTGGCGGTGCCGGTGTCGCTGATCGGCACTTTCAGCATCATGTATCTGTGCGGCTATACGCTGAACACGATTTCGCTGATGGCGCTGATCGTCGCCACGGGCTTCGTCGTCGACGATGCCATCGTGGTGCTGGAAAACATCATGCGCTACATCGAACGGGGCATGTCGCCGGTGCGGGCCGCCATGCGCGGGGCGCGCGAGGTGGGCTTTACCGTGCTGTCGATGAGCCTGTCGCTGGTGGCCGTGTTCATCCCCATCCTGCTGATGGGCGGGGTAGTGGGCCGGTTCTTCCGCGAGTTCGCCGTGACGCTGTCGGCGTCCATCCTGGTGTCGTTGGTGACGTCGCTGACGCTGACGCCCATGATGTGCGGCAAGCTGCTGCGCGCCGAGCGGCGCGAACGCGGGGAGGGGGGCGGCGCTGAAGGCGATGGTGATGGCCGCGGTCCCGCGAGCGGTTCCGGACGCGGCGCCGGCCCTATTCATGCGCTGCTGGCCCGGCTGGGCCAGTGGTCCGAACGCGGCTTCCAGCGCCTGAGCGATGGCTATGCCCGCACGCTGGGCTGGACGCTGAACCATGGGCCCTTGGTCATCGTGGTGCTGCTGCTGACCATATGCCTGAACGTCTATCTTTACATCATCGTGCCCAAAGGCTTCTTTCCGAACCAGGATACGGGTCAGCTGCTGGGCTTCTTTCGCGTCGACCAGGGGACGTCCTTCCAGGCCACGGTGCCGAAGCTCGAATACATGCGCAAGGTGGTGCTGTCGGATCCCGCGGTGCAAAGCATGACGGGCTATGCCGGCGGGCGTGGCGGCAGCAACAGCAGCTTTATGCAGATCCAGCTCAAGCCGCTGTCCGAACGCGGCGTGTCGGCGGAAGTGGTGATAGAGCGGCTGCGCGGACGCCTGCAGAGCATACCCGGGGCCCGCATGTTCCTGGTGGCGCAGCAGGATATCCGCATCGGCGGACGCGCCAGCAGCTCCGGCTCGTACGACTACGCGCTGATGGCCAGCGATCTCTCGATGTTGCGGACCTGGATGCCGCGCGTGCAGCAGGCCCTGGCCAAACTGCCGGAGCTGGTGGACGTGGACACCGACGTCGAGGACAAGGGCCAGCAGGTCAACCTGGTGATCGACCGCGAGGCGGCCACGCGGCTGGGCGTCAGCATGTCGGATATCTCGGCGGTGCTGAACAATTCCTTCAGCCAGCGGCAGGTGTCGGTCATGTACGGACCGCTGAACCAGTATCACGTGATACTGGGCGTGCCGCAGAGTTTCGCGCAGGATGCACAGTCGCTGCGCAAGGTCGACGTGGTGACCAGCACCGGCGCGCGCGTGCCGCTGGCGTCGTTCGCCTCCTTCGAGGTCGGCAGCGCGCCGCTCAGCGTGCAGCACCAGGGTTTGTTCGTGGCCGATACGATTTCGTTCAGCCTGGCGCCGGGCGTATCGCTGGGACAGGCCAGCGCCGCCATCGACGATGCCGTGGCGCGCATCGGCCTGCCGACGGACCAGATCCAGGCCAGCTTCCAGGGCACCGCCGCGGCGGCCCAGCAGACCCAGCAGCAGCAGCCGCTGCTGATACTGGCGGCGCTGATCACCATGTACATCGTGCTGGGCATCCTGTACGAGAGCTTCGTGCATCCCTTCACCATCCTGTCCACCTTGCCGTCCGCCGGCATCGGGGCCCTGCTGGCGCTGATGGTGATGCGCACCGAGTTCACGGTGATCGCGCTGATCGGCGTGTTCCTGTTGATCGGCATCGTCAAGAAGAACGCCATCATGATGGTGGACTTCGCGCTCGCCGCCGAGCGCGGCCAGGGGCTGATGCCGCGCGAGGCCATCTTCCAGGCTTGCGTGACGCGCTTTCGGCCCATCATGATGACCACGCTCGCGGCCATCATGGGCGCCGTCCCGCTGGTGGTGGCGACCGGCACCGGCGCGGAGATCCGCCGGCCTTTGGGTATCACCATCGTCGGCGGACTGCTGGTCAGCCAGGTGCTGACGCTGTACACCACGCCCGTCGTTTATCTCTATCTGGATCGTCTGCGCCACTGGGCGCGGCGCCGCCGCGCCGCGCGCGCCGTCGCGCCTTCCACGGATTACTCATGAGCCGTCCGTTGACCCATCCTTCGAAACTGGCGTTGACTCCATCGTCGACGCGAACGCTGACCCGAGCGTTGCCTCCGCCGTTGGTCCGTCCGTCCGGGCCGCGCCTGCCCGCCGCGCTGGCGCGGCTGGTCCCGATGCTGGCCCTGTGCGGCGCCCTGGGCGCCTGCGCCGTCGGCCCCGACTATGTCCGTCCGGCGGTGGACGTCGGCACCCAATTCAAGGAAGGCAAGGACGATACGCCGGGCTGGACGCCGGCACAGCCCAACGAGCTGGCGGATCGCGGCGCGTGGTGGCGGGTCTATCAGGATCCTGTCCTGGACGATTTGATGCGCCAGCTGGATACGGCCAACCTGGACATCGCGCAGGCGGAGGCGAACTATCGCCAGGCGCAGGCCCTGGTCCGGGGCGCGCGTTCCGCCTTCTTTCCCACCGTCGGCGCGGGCGCGGGCGTGACCCGCTCGGGCGGCGGCGGCACGGGTGCGTCGGGCTCGGGCGGCAGCGCGGTGGGCAACAGTTATTCGTTGACCGGCACCGTCAGTTGGGAAGCCGATATCTGGGGATCGGTACGTCGGTCGGTCGAGGCCAGCCGGGCGGGCGCTCAGGCCAGCGCCGCCGATCTGGCCGCCGCGCGCCTGAGCGCGCAAAGCACGCTGGCGCAGAATTATTTCCAGCTGCGCGTGCTGGACGAACAGGAGCGGCTGCTGCGCGAAACCGTGGCGACCAACGAGAAGTCGCTGCAGTTGACCGTCAACCGCTACAACGCCGGCGTGGCGGCGAAATCCGACGTGGCCGTGGCGCGCACGCAGCTGGAAAGCACGCGCGCGCAGTGGGTGGATCTGGAGTGGCAGCGCGGGCAGTTCGAGCATGCCATCGCCGTGCTGGTCGGCCAGCCGCCATCGAAGCTGTCGTTGGCGCGTACGCCCTTCACGCAGAAGGTGCCGGCGATCCCGGTCGGCCTGCCGTCGCAATTGCTGGAGCGCCGGCCCGACGTCGCGGGGGCGGAACGCCGCACCGCGCAGGCCAATGCGCAGATCGGCGTGGCGCAGGCGGCCTGGTTTCCCGACCTGACGCTGAGCGCCGACGGCGGCTTCCGCAGCGGGCAGTTCGCGCAGTGGCTGACGGCGCCGGCGCGCTTCTGGTCGATAGGCCCGGCCCTGGCGCAGACCCTGTTCGATGGCGGCTTGCGCGCGTCGCAAGTCGAGTCGGCGCAGGCTGCCTATGATGCGCAGGCGGCGGCTTATCGTCAGGTCGTCCTGGGCGCGCTGCGGGAGGTGGAGGACACCATGATCCAGCTGCGGGTCTACGACCGCGAGCAACAGGTGCAGCGGCGCGCGCTGGAAGCGGCGCGCGAGTCGCTGCAGCTGACGCGCAATCAGTATCAGCAGGGATTGGTGGACTATTTGAGCGTGGCCGTGTTGGAGAACACCGCGCTGAACTCCGAGCGGGACGCGATTTCGCTGATAGGCAACCGGCTGGTCGCCAGCGTGCAGCTGATCGCCGCGCTGGGCGGCGGGTGGGACGGTGATGTGGACGCGCCGGTGATGTCGCAGGGGGGCACGCCCGCGCCATCCACGCCGGCCAGACCTGCGTCGGCCGAAACTACGCCGGCCGTATCCACGCCTGCCGTGTCCACGTCCGCGATGTCCACGCCGGCCGCATCCACGTCGGCCGTATCCACGCCGGCCGCACCCAGCGCGGCCGAGTCCGCGTCTACGCCGGGAACACGCCCCTGATCGCCGCGATGCCGTGGGCGCCGTGTTCCAGCGCGGCGGCCATGGTGTCCGGTCCTTGTCCACCTATCGCGTAGGCGGGCAGGCCGGCATCCTTGTTGATGTCCATAAAGGCCTGCCAGCCCAGACCCGCCTGCCCCGGGTGGCTGGCGGTTTCCGCCACCGGGCCGACCACCGCGAAATCCGCGTCCAGCGCCCGCGCGCGCGCCATCTGCGCGGCGTCATGCACCGATACGCCCACCCAGTAGCCGTCGCGCGGCAGCGGGCGCTGCGCAAGCGCCGCGGCATCGGCGGCACGCAGATGCACGCCGTCGGCCTCTTCCCACCAAGCCTGGGGATGCGCGCTATTCACCAGCACACGTGCGCCGGCCTGCCGGCATTCCCGCAGGATTTCCTGCAAGGCATGGTGCAGGCTCGTGGACGAAGGGCCATCCGCCCAGCCCGGTTCGCGGAACTGCACCAGCCGCACGCCACGCATCAGCGCATGCCGCAGCCGCGCCAGAAAACCCGGCAAGCCCTCGGGCGCGCCGATGTTGCTGATGCCATAGGTATCGGGCAGGCGCAGCCACCGCAAGGGCGGCAGCGTGGCGGGCAACAATTGCCCCACGCTTTGCGCATGCGCGGGGTCCACCCATTCCAGCCGCTGGTTTTCCAGGCCGCGCGGTTCGCCCAGCCAGCCCGTCACCCGGCAGAAAGCCAGCCGCACGGTGGTATGGGGATAGGCATGCACGTAGGTAACCCAACGCGTCGCCGCGGTGACCTGGATGCCGAGTTCTTCGTCCAGTTCGCGCGCCAGCGCCTGCAGCACGCTTTCGCCCGGTTCCAGTTTGCCGCCGGGCAATTCCCACCAGCCGGCCCACGGCTTGCCTTCCGGCCGTTGTCCCAGCAGCAGCTTGCCATCGGGGCGCAGGATCAGGCCGGCGGCGACATCCAGGATCTGCTCAGACATGCCGCGCCGCCCAGTCGCGCGCGAACTGATAGGCCACGCGGCCCGAACGCGAGCCGCGTTCGATGGTCCACTGCAGCGCCTCGGTGCGCGATTCCTCGATGTGTTCTTCCGGGCAGCCCAGTTCGCGCAGCCAGTGGCGCACGATGTCCAGGTAGTCGTCCTGGCGGAAGGGATAGAAGGACAGCCACAGGCCGAAGCGCTCCGACAAGGAGATTTTTTCTTCCACCGTTTCGCCGGGATGGATCTCGCCGTCGGGCTGGTGCTTGGCCTGCAGGTTTTCGCTCATGTATTCCGGCATCAGGTGCCGGCGGTTGGACGTGGCGTAGATCAGCACGTTGTCGCCGGACGCGGCCACCGAGCCGTCCAGCACGGATTTGAGCGCCTTGTAGCCCGCTTCGCCTTCCTCGAAGGACAGGTCGTCGCAGAACACGATGAAGCGTTCCGGCCGCGTGCCGACCAGTTCGACGATGTCGGCCAGGTCGCCCAGGTCGGATTTATCGACCTCGATCAGGCGCAGGCCGCGCGGCGCATAGGCGGCCAGCATGGCTTTCACCAGCGAGCTCTTGCCGGTGCCGCGCGCGCCGGTCATCAACACGTTGTTGGCGGGCTTCTTGTCCAGGAAGTGCTGCGTGTTGCGATCGATGATGGCCTTCTGGCGCTCGATGTGCTGCAGGTCTTCCAGGTCGATGCGGGCGACGTGGCGCACGGCGTCCAGCCAGCCGCGCGAGCCGCGCTTGCGCCAGCGGAAGGCGTGCGCGCTCCAGTCGATGTCCGGCGGCGCCGGCGGAAGATACGCTTCAAGCTGCGCCAGCACGCGCTCGGCGCGGGCGATCAGGGTGGTGAATTCGGAAGAAACGTTCACTGTGGTGATTCCAATACGGGCCAGGCGGCCGGTCCGCCATCCTCGGCGTGCCATGGATGCGCGGGCGGGCATGGCCGCCCGCCACGTTCAATCAGGAGCGGTAATCCGCGTTGATGCTGACGTACTCGTGCGAGAAGTCGCAGGTGTACACGGTGTCGGCGACCTGGCCGCGGCCCAGCGCGATGCGCACCAGGATCTCGGCCTGCTTCATCACCCGTTGGCCGTCTTCTTCCTTGTAATCGGGATTGCGTCCGCCCTGGGTGGCGACCAGCACGTCGTCCAGCCACAGGCGCAGCCGGCCGACGTCCAGGTCATCGATCCCGGCATAGCCCACCGCCGCCAGGATGCGGCCCAGATTGGGGTCGGAGGCATAGAACGCCGTCTTGACCAGCGGCGAATGGGCCACCGCGTAGGCGACCTTCAACGCTTCTTCCGTGGTGCCGGCCTCTTCCACGCGGATGGTGATGAACTTGGTGGCGCCTTCGGCATCGCGCACGATTTTCTGCGCCAGTTCGGCGGCGGCATCGCCCAGGGCCTTGGCCAATTCCGCATAGTGCGGATCGCTTTCGCTTTCCACGCGCAGGCCGGATTGGCCGGTGGCGATCACGATGAAGGAATCGTTGGTGGACGTGTCGCCGTCCACGGTAATGCGATTGAAGGACAGATCGGCGATCTGGCGGGTCAGCTTTTCCAGCAAGGGGCGCGCGATGCCGGCGTCCGTCGCCAGGAAGCCCAGCATCGTCGCCATGTTCGGGCGGATCATGCCGGCGCCCTTGCTGATGCCGGTGATCGTGACCGTCTTGCCGCCCACGGTGCGGCGCGACGAGGCGATCTTGGGCAGCGTGTCGGTGGTCATGATGCCGTGCGCGGCGTTCATCCAGTTATCGGGCGCCAGCGCCGCGATGGCGCGCGGCAGGCCGGCCACCAGGCGGTCGACCGGCAGCGGCTCCAGGATCACTCCGGTGGAAAAGGGCAGGATCTGGGTCGGCTTGATGTTCAGCAGGCCGGCCAGCGCCTTGCAGGTTTCATGCGTGCGGGCCAGGCCGTCCGCGCCCGTGCCGGCATTGGCGTTGCCGGTGTTGATCACCAGCGCGGCGATGGCGTCGCCGCCGGCCAGATGGCTTTCGCAGACCTGAACGGGCGCGGCGCGGAAGCGGTTGCGGGTGAACACCCCGGCTACCGTCGCGCCTTCGGCCAGGCGGAACACGGTGAGATCCCGCCGCCCGGCCTTGCGTATGCCGGCTTCGGCGACGCCGATCTCGACGCCGGCCACGGGGAAAATTTCGGATTCGGAAGGGATCTTCAGGTTGACGGCCATGTGTGCGGTCTCTGTGGGGCCAAAGACGCCTATTATCCCAGTCTTTTGTGCTACGGCGTCGAGCCGATCGAGGCCACGTCCAGTACGCCGGCCGCGCGGTTGCTCATGACGCCGCGCACCGTGCCGTCCGGCGCCTGCAGCACCGATTTCCCGGAAGGCACATCATCGCCATCGTCGCGGCCGGCGGAGCGCCCGCGCGACGGACTGAACACCAGATCGCCCGGCTTGGCGCCGGCGACCGCGGCGCCGGCCGTCGCCACGCGCGTCCCGGCGGGATAGGTCATGGGCCCGAGCACGTATTCCTGGGCCAGGCTGCCTTCGAACCACACCAGCTTGCGGGCCCGGTCCAGCCGCAGATCCGCCTTGAGCAGCGGCATGCCGGCGATCATGGAAGCCTCGCTGCCATCGGTGCGCAATAGCCAGCCGTCCACGTGCTGGAAGTCGCTGGCCGGGCGGGCGCCCTGGCGCAGCGCGACCCAGGTGCCGGCCGGCAGGGACTTCCCGTCCAGCTGATTGCCCGCCGCCAGATGGCAGCTGCTGAAACGCAGGGTGCCGTCTTCCGCCGGCTTGAATTCCACCTTGTGGCCGCGCGTGCAGCGCCATCCGTCGGCGGTTTCATCCACCGGCAAGGTGCCCGAGGCGCCGGTGGCGCGGTATTCCCGGGATCCTGACTTGGCCAGGTAGCGCTGCAGGCCGATCACCGGTATGCCGGCCACGGGCACCGGGCGCGGGAAGCGCGCCGCTTCGAAAGTGTCGGGCTGTCCAGCCACGCGGACCAGCAGGCGCGTGCCGGCCGGCATGTCGACGCCCCCCAGGGGGCGCGGGCCGTCCAGAATCATGGTGTGGGCGGCTTCTTCGGCGGCGGCCTGGCGGCCGTCCAGCCAGTGCAGGGCCAGGCGCGCGGGGAAGATCCCGCCGATCACCGCCAGGGCCAGCATGGCCACCGCATTCATGCGCGGCCGGGCGCGCAGCCGCAGCCTGGCCAGCCGGTTGGTGCAGAGCACGGCGATCCACGTCAGCAACGTCGCCAGGCAGACCAGCGAAACGGCCAGCATGGGATAGAAATTGCCGCCGGGCAGCGCGACCGGAATCATCGGGATTGGACGGATTGTGGTGGAGGTCAGTTGGACGGCCGCGCGCGGGCGCGGCTGGCCACGACCTGGAGTTTAAGCTCTCCCAGCGTTTGGAAGAGCGCATTGCGGCTGCTTTCCGGTAAACCCGACAATAAATCCTTGACCCAGGCTTCGTGCGCGCGCGCCATGCGGGCGAAGGTCTTGCGCCCCAGCGGGGTCAGCTTGATCAGGGAGCTGCGGCGGTCGGACGCCACCTTGGTGCGCATGACCAGGCCTTCCTTTTCCAACTGATCGGTGATGCCGGTGATATTGCCGTTGGTCACCATCATGTGGCGCGACAGCTCGCCCATTTTCATGCCCTTGGGCGCGCGCTGCAATTGCGCCATCAGGTCGAAGCGCGGCAGGGTAGTGTCGAATTCGGCGCGCAGGCGGCCGCGGATTTCGCCTTCCACCAGGTTGGCGCAGGTCAGCAGGCGCAGCCAGAGCCGCAGCGCGTGATGATCGTCCGGCGCGGCGCGCGATTCCAGGTCGGGGGACTGGTCAGTCATGAATGCCGCGCGTTTCGGTCCGCCAGGCCCGTGCTGTCGGTGGAGGCGGGCGCGCCGGCGCCGCGCGCGCGTGCCGCCGTATCGGCGGCGGCCGGGCCTGCGCCGGCCAGGCCCATCTGCTCGAAGATGGCGCGGGTAATGGGCGCGTCCGGATCGTTCAGCCGCAGCACGATATCGAAGTGATTGCTGCCGGGGGTCGCCACATAGCGGGCCTCGCCGCCGCGCGCGCGCAGCGCGTCGACATAGTCGCGGGTCTGCCGCTTGAACTCGTCGGTTTCGTTTTCGCCGTGGCTGGCGACCACCGGACAGGGCCTGGCCGGCAGGTGCAGCATCGGGCTGTTGCGGGCGGCGTCTTCCGGGGTCAGGCGCATCCATTCGTTGATGTGCGTGTGCACCAGCGGCGTCAGGTCGAACAGCCCCGATAGCGGCGCGGCGCCGCGCACGATATCGGCGGGCACGCCGTAACGGCCCTGCCAGTCGTCGGTCAACAGCATGCCGGTCAGGTGGCCGCCGGCCGAACTGCCGCCGACGTGGATACGCGCGGGATCGCCGCCATGGGCGGCGACGTTGCGGTGCAGCCAGGCCATGGCGCGGCGTATCTGGTCGACGATCCGGTCCAGCGTGACCGCCGGCGCCAGCGAGTAATTCACCGCGACCAGCATCGCGCCGGCGCGGGTGAAGGCGGGCGCCATGCTGCTGGAGTCGTCCTTGGACAGCAAGCGCCAATAGCCGCCGTGCAGGAAGACGAAGACCGGCGCCAGGCCGCCGGCACCGCCGCGCGCGGCCGGGAAAACATCCAGCGTTTCATCGGGATGTTCGCCATAGGCCACATCCAGCACGCAAGGCAGCGTCGCGCGCGCCCGTGCGCTTTCTTCGGCATACTGGCGCGTGATGACGCTGAAATCGGGTACCGTGGCGCGTGCGTTGTACTGGTAGTCCAGCGCGGCGCGATCGTAGTCGCGATAGAGAGTGGCCATTGGGGGTATTGGTAAAAACCCTAGACTTGTTCCGCACATTACTTTAAACCTAAACTATGTCGGACGCCAGCGCGCAGGGGGAAATGCAAGCGCCGGCGGTCTCTCTGGAATCGCATCCCACACTTTCAAGAACCGGCCGGCGCGGCTCGCGCCAGGAGCATCGCATGCGTTTCATCTCGTCTCTTATCGCGGCCGCCGTGCTGCTGCCCGGCATTGCCTCCGCGGACGCCATCAAGGTCGGCATCGCCAACGATATTTCCGGCCCGTTCTCGGCCCTGGGCGCCGAGGCGCGCGATGGCTTCAACCTGGCCATCAAGCAGCTGGGCAGCAAACTGGGCGGTCAGCCCGCCGAATTCCTGCAGACCGACATGGGCGGCAACCCGGATCAGGCGCGCCAGCTGGTCACGCGCTACATCCAGCGCGAGAAGGTCGACTTCTTTACCGGGCCGATAGGTTCGAACGTGGCGCTGGCCGTGGGCCCCGCGCTGTTCGCCGCCAAGGTGCCTTATCTGTCCAACAACCCCGGGCCCAGCCAGTACGCCGGCGAACAATGCAACGCCTATTGGTTCGGCACGGCCTACCAGAACGACGCCTTCCATGAAGTCGCCGGCAAGATGGCGGCCGATCGCGGCTACAAGAAGATGTTGATCATCGCCCCCGATTATCCGGCGGGCCGCGATGCGCTGACCGGCTTCAAGCGGGGCTACAAATCGCCGGTGGCCGACGAAATCTATACCAAGCTGGGCCAGCTGGACTACGCCGCCGAGCTGGCGCAGATCCGCGCCGCCAAGCCGGACGCGGTGTACATCTTCCTGCCCGGCGGCATGGGCATCAATTTCATCAAGCAGTTCGTCGGCGCGGGGCTGAAGAACGGCATTGCGCTGGTGGGGCCCGGCTTTTCCGCGGACGAGGACGTGATCCAGGCCGTGGGCGCGGATATGGTGGGCATGTACAACACGGCGCAGTGGGCGCATGACCTGGACGTACCGGCCAACAAGGCGTTCGTCGCCGCCTTCCGCAAGGAGTACAACGGCCGCTATCCCTCGCTCTACGCGGCGCAGGCCTACGACGTGATCATGGCCATGGACGCGGCGGTGCGCCAGAGCGGCGGCAAGGCATCGGATCGCCAGGCCATCATCGCCGCGCTGGCGAAGGCGGACTTCCCGTCGGTGCGGGGCAAGTTCAGCTACGGCGTCAACCACTATCCCATCCAGGCGTATTACACACGCGTGGTGGACAAGGACGGCAGCGGCCGCGTGACCAACAAGCTGGTGGGCAAGGCGGTGGATCATTACCAGGACGTCTACGTCGGCCAGTGCAAGCTCTGACGGCGCCATGGGATACACGCTGGTCCTGGAGCAATTGCTGAACGGCCTGCAGTTCGGGCTGATGCTATTCCTGATCGCCGCCGGGCTGACGCTGGTGTTCGGCATCATGGACATCCTCAACCTGGCCCACGGTTCGCTATACATGGCCGGGGCCTATGTCGCGGCGGAAACCATGCAGCGCACCGGGTCCTTCCTGGCCGCGGTGTGCGTGGCCGCGCTCGCCACGGGGCTCATCGGCGCGCTGCTGGAACTGGTGCTGATACGCCGGCTGGCGGTGCGCGACCACCTGGCGCAGGTGCTGGGCACGTATGCGGTGATCCTGATCGCCGGCGACCTGGTCAAGATGATCTGGGGGCCGGCGCCCGTGATGCTGGCCACGCCGGCGGCGCTGAGCGGGCCGGTACGGCTGTTGCCCGACCTGATGTATTCCTCGTACAGGCTGATGATCATCGTCGTGGGGCTGCTAGTGGCGCTGGGGCTGTATGTCTTCGTCACCCGCACCCGCGCCGGCGTGCTGGTACGCGCGGGCGCATCCAATCGCCAGATGGCGACCCTGATGGGCGTGCGCGTGCCGCTGCTGTTCCTGGGCGTTTTCTGCCTGGGCGCCATGCTGGCCGCGGTGGCCGGCGCATTGCTGGGTCCGTTGACGGCCGTCCAGGTGGGCATGGGTGAAGACATCCTGATCCTGGTGCTGGTGTGCATCGTCATCGGCGGCATAGGCTCCATACGCGGCGCCTTCGTGGGCGCGCTGCTGGTCGGCATGGTGGATACCGCCGGACGCGCTTTCCTGCCGCTGCTGTTGCGGCAGGTCTTCGCGCCGTCGGTGGCCGGCAGCGTGGGTCCCACGCTGGCGGCGCTGTCCATCTATCTGCTGATGGCGGCGGTGCTGGTGTTCCGCCCCGCCGGCCTCTTTCCCGCGCGCGGTTGACCATGCGGCAAACGTGGGTGTGGACGGGGGTAGGGGTGGCCGTGCTGGCCTTGTTCCCGCTGGTCGCGCCGATGGTGGGCCTGGATTTCTATATTTCCTTCGTGCGCCGGGTGCTGATTTTCGCCCTGGCCGCCGCGGGCTTGAATCTCGTGCTGGGCTACGGTGGCATGGTCGCCTTGGGACATGCCGCGTTTTTCGGCGCGGGCGCCTACGCGGCCGCGATGCTGGGCGTGGCGGGCGTGCGTTCGGCCCTGGTCGCGTGGCCGGCGGCGGTCGCGCTGGCCGCGCTGCTGGCCTGGGTCATCGGCGCGATATCGCTGCGCACGCGCGGCGTGTACTTCATCATGATCACGCTGGCCTTTGCGCAGATGCTGTTCTACGTCTTTATTTCGCTGCGCCAGTATGGCGGCGAGGACGGCCTGAACCTGCCGGGGCCGGCGGCGCTGCCGGGCATCGACCTGGGCGCCGACGTGCCGTTCTACTACATGGTGCTGCTGCTGTTCGTGCTGGTGTCGGCGCTGTTGAACCGGTTGGTGGCTTCGCGCTTCGGCACCGCGCTGCAAGGCGTGCGCGAGAACGAGTCGCGCATGGCGGCGCTGGGCTATCCGGTCTATCGCATCAAGCTGACGGCCTTCGTCATCGGCGGTGCCGTCGCCGGCCTGGCCGGTGCCTTGCTCGCCAACAACAATCTGTTCGTTTCGCCCAACCTGATGCATTGGACCCAATCGGCGAATCTGCTGATCATGGTGCTGGTGGGCGGCATGGGCTTTCGCTATGGCGGCCTGGCCGGCGCGGCGCTGATGCTGACGCTGGAAGAAGTGCTGCGGATGTGGACCGAATATTGGCACCTGCCGCTGGGCCTGGTGTTGCTGCTCGTGGTCTTCGCCGCGCCGCGCGGCCTGGCGGGGCTCGCGGCGCCGTGGTTCGCCGGCCGCCGCGAGCACCGCGACGGGACCGCGGCCGGCGCCGCTTCTTCCGCTCATGCCGGCCCTGTCATGGCCGATGCCCCGGCGGCAGCCGCCGGCGCCGCTTCATCGCAGTCCGCCACGCGTCCGGAGGCCTCGGCCCCGGTGCTGCAAGCCCAGGCCCTGGTGAAGCGCTTCGGCGCTCTGGTCGCGACCGACTCCCTGTCGCTGACCTTGTTGCCCGGCGAGATACACGCGGTGATCGGACCGAACGGTGCCGGCAAGTCCACCCTGATCCACCTGCTGGCCGGCACTCTTCCGGCGGATTCCGGCGTCCTGCTCCTGAACGGCGCGGATACCACCCGTACGCCGGCGCATCGCCGCGTGGCCGCCGGCCTGTCGCGGTCCTACCAGATCACCAACGTGTTCAAGCGTTTTTCCGTCAGGGAAAACCTGCTGCTCGCGGTCCAGGCCCATGATGGCGGTGGGCTGGGATGCTGGCGCCCACGCGCGGCCGACCGCGCTTTGTACGGCGCGGCGCAGGCACTGGCCGGCGAATGCGGTCTGGAGCCCGACCTGCTGGATCGCCCTGCCGGCACGCTGCCGCACGGGGAACAGCGCAAGCTGGAATTCGCGCTGGCGCTGGCGGCCCGGCCCAGCGTGCTGCTGCTGGATGAGCCGATGGCCGGCATGGGGCCCGACGAAACCGCGCGCCTGGCCGACCTGATCGAAACGATGCGCGGCCGCGCCGCCATGCTGCTGGTCGAGCACGATATGGAAGCCGTATTCCGCCTGGCCGATCGCATCTCGGTGCTGGTCTACGGCCGCATCATCGCGACCGGCACGCCGGATCAGATCCGCAATGACGCGGCCGTGCGCCAGGCCTATCTGGGAGACGAGATGGACGCAAGTCCGCTCGCCGCGACATGAGCCTGCCCATGGAGACCTCCACGACAAAGCCCGCGACGGCGACCCCCGCGGCGGCGGCTTCCCTCACGGACGCCGCGCCGCTGCTGGAAATGCGCGAAGTGCAAAGCGGCTATGGCGCCAGCCAGGTGCTGTTCGGCGTGGACCTGTCCGTAGGCGCCGGCGAAGTGGTAACACTGCTGGGACGCAACGGCATGGGCAAGACCACGCTGCTGCGCACGCTGTACGGGCAGTTGCCGCTCAAGGCCGGCCGCATCCGCTTCAACGGGCAGGAAATCGGCGGCTGGGCCACCGACCGCATCGCCCGCGCGGGCGTCGCCATCGTGCCGGAGGGGCGGCAATGTTTCCCCAATCTGACGGTACGCGAGCATCTGACGGCGTTTGCCACGCACCGCGCCGGGCCGTCGCGCCGCGGCGCGGCAATCGCCCGGCAAGTCTCCGCGCAGCAAGCGCCGGCGCCAAGGACGCGAGCCGCCGCCGCGCCGGACGACGCCGGCATCTGGACACCCCAGCGCGTCTGCGAACTCTTCCCGCGCCTGGCCGAGCGCGCCGGCCACATGGGCAATCAGCTGTCCGGCGGCGAACAGCAGATGCTGGCCATCGGCCGCGCGCTGGTCACCAATCCACGCCTGCTTATCCTGGACGAGGCGACGGAAGGCCTGGCTCCCAAGGTGCGCGAGGAAATCTGGGGTTGCCTGGCACGCCTGCGCGCGGCCGGGCAGACCATCCTGGTCATCGACAAATACGTGGACAGGTTGCTGGCGCTGGCCGATCGCCACGTCATCCTGGAGCGCGGCCGCATCGTCTGGACCGGCGACTCCAGGCAGCTGGACGCGGATCGCGGTCTGTGGACCCGCTACCTGGGCGTCTGATCCCGTCAAGGCCGGACCGGGCCGGGCCCGCCATCGTGCAGCCGCGGCGGCGCAAAAGACAGAAATTAAAACGCACACGATCACAGTGTTGCGCGACGCTCCGCGCGGTCCGCCGGCTAAACCGCTTGAAGGAGCCAATATTGCCTTGTTTTCAGGGGTAATCCGTCAGGATCGACCCTCTACACTTAGAGTCGACCGTAAGTGGCCCGCGGGCGGCCGCGGCGCCGGTCGGGCACCACAGCCGTGTGATGGCATTGGGCAACCACGGCCTGGTGGAGGAAAAAAGTTCATGGCGAAGTTAGGTTTGCGAGCAAAGTCCTTGCTCGCGCTGGTGCTGGCATGCCTGCTGGCGCTGATTCCCACCGTACTGCTGGGCTGGCACGCCATGGAGCAGGTGCGCGAACACTTTGGCCGCGCCTACGCGGACAATTTCGCCTTGCTGAGCCGCCAGCGCATTCTGGCCCCGATTACGCGCGAACTGGCGCTGTCGCAGCGGCTGCTCGAATCCCAGGTCACCCTGGACTGGATGCGCGACGAAGACAATCCCGCCAAGCGGGAACGCTTCTTCAAGGAGGCGGAAGGCTATCAGCGCGCATTCCGCTCCCACGCCTATTGCGTGGTCAACCCGATCAGCGGCAACTACTACTACAACGAATCGAACAAGCCGTTCTCCGACGCGCCGCGCTACCGGCTGAACCCCAACGATCCCGAGGACCGCTGGTTCTTCGAAAGCCTGAAGTCGTCGGCGGAGTACAACATCAACGTCAATCCCGACGCCAAGTTGAAGGTCACGCGGGTCTGGTTCAACGTCATCGTGCGCGACCAGGGCAAGCCGGTGGCTTTTGGCGGCGCCAGCCTGGACCTGAGTGATTTCCTGAATCAGTTCGTCGGCAGCGGCGAGCTGGGCGTGACGCCCATCATTATTGATGAGCAAGGCAACATCCAGGCGCATCCCGATGCGTCCCTGATTGACTACAACTCGGGCGCGGCCGCCGGCGCCGGCAAGGGACGGATCTTCGGCTTGATGCAGGACGATCGAAGTCGCAATGCCCTGGAGCAGGCGATGCGCGAGGCGCCCAAGACCCCGGACGCGGCCCAGTCCGTCTGGGTGCGTCTGCAAGGCAAGCGCCAGCTGATGTCCGTGTCGTATGTGCCCGAACTGCACTGGTACGTGCTGGCCGCCGTCGATCTGCACGCCGCCCGCATCGTCGACACCGCCAGCCTGTGGCCCGCCGCCGCCGCGCTGCTGCTGCTGATCGGCGGCCTGCTGGCGGTCTTCGGCTATGCGGTCAACCGGCTGGTGCTGCGGCCCATCCGCAATCTGCAGCAGTCGGCGCGGGCGATCGCCGATGGCCGCTACGACGTCGACCTGCCCAAGGGCGGCGCCGACGAAATCGGCGATCTCAGTCGCGCTTTCGGCGTCATGGCCGAAAAAGTCCGCAGCCATACCCAGGAGCTGGAAAGCAAGGTGCGGGAACGCACCCGGGCGCTTGAAGCGGCCAACCAGGCCATGGCCAGCGCCAACAAGAAAATCGGCGATTCCATCGATTACGCCAGCCTGATCCAGCAGGCCATCCTGCCGCGGCGGCAAATGGCCCAGTCCCTGGGCGCGCGCCACTTCGTCATGTGGAAGCCGCGCGACGTGGTGGGCGGGGATTTCTACGTTTTCCAGGCCGAGGGCGACAACTGCCTGCTGGGTGTCATGGATTGCGCCGGGCACGGCGTGCCGGGCGCCCTCATGACCATGCTGGTCCGGGCGGCGGTGGACGTGGCGGTCGCGGAAGTCGGCCCGTCCGATCCGGCCGGCATCCTGACGCGCACCGACGCCGCCATCCGCGGCATGCTCGCCGACATGCAGCTGCCCCATGCCCTGGCCACCAATACCGACGCCGGGCTCGTTTATATTGACCGCGCCGCCGGCCATCTGCTGTTTTCCGGCGCCAAGATTTCGCTATACCAAAGCGACGGCGTGGAATGCCGCGAGCATCGCGGGGCGCGCCGTGCGTTGGGCGACAAGCGCCAGGGCGAATACACCAACCTGACGCTGCCGCTGACGGCGGGAATGACGTTTTACCTGAGCACCGACGGGTTTCTGGACCAGGCGGGAGGAGAGCATGGCTTTGGCTTCGGCGGCACGCGCTTCACGAGCATGCTGATAGAAATCGCGCGGTTGCCGCTGGGCGAGCAAGCCGAAGCGCTGGATCGCGCCCTGGGGGAATACCGGGGCGACTTGCCCCAGCGCGACGACATCACCATACTTTCCTTTCGCTTCGAATAACTTCCCAGACGGATAGCCATGAAAGCATCGGATCTTTATGCGCTGCGAGAGCGATTCAACCAGGATCGCACGCTGCTTTGCTTCAACGGACCGATTTCGCGCAGCTTGATCGAGGAAATCGGCAACGCCTTGAAGAACTACCTGGAAACCCAGGAAGCGCGCCCCGCCGAAGCCATGGACGTCTTCTCCGCCTATATCGAGATGACGCAAAACATCCGCCAATACGCGCTGCAACAGGGTTACGGCGACGCCGACGCGGCGGCCACCGTGGTGATATCCCGCGACGAGGAAGGCCGCTACACGGTCAGCGCCGGCAATCGCGTGGAGCCGGCCGACGGCGAGCGGCTGGTGGCGCGCGTGCGCCAGCTGGCGACCATGGACAAGGCCGAATTGAAAGCGGCCTACAAGACACAGCTGCGCCAACCGCGCGATCCGGCCGCCGCCACCGGCGCCGGTCTGGGCCTGATCGACCTGGCGCGGCGCGCCACGGCCGGTGTCGAGGCTACGCTCAGCACGCACGGCGACGGCCGTGCGTTCTTCAGCCTGAGCGTCGTCATCTGATCAGCATTGCCTCGAGCAACATGCAAATGAAAGAACTCAATATTCCTGCTTCCCAATCCACGCCGTCCATCGTGTCCGACAGGGAGAACGGAAGCCTGCATCTCAGCGGTGATTCCTACCCGGAAAACTCCTTTGAGCTGTTCGGCCCGGTTATCCAGTGGGTCGACGAGTACCTGGCCTCCACGCAGCGCGCGCTGGCCGTTACGCTCGAGTTGCAGTATCTGAATACCAGCAGCGTGAAGGCCGTCATGGACATCTTTGATCTGCTGGAAGCCGCGCACGACAACGGCCACGAGGTCGCCGTCACCTGGTACTACGACAGCCGCAACGAGCGCGTGGGCGAGCTGGCGGAGGAATTCAAGGAAGACTGTTCCTTTCCCTTTACCGTTGTCGGTCGCTGATGAAAAAGAAGCGCTACCAGGATCTGGAGGCGCGCATCCAGTCCATGCTGGCTGAACCCGCCTACGCCGACCACCCGCTGCGTGGCGTGCTCGAAGAGCTGTGGCAGCACACCAACGAGCAGCTGGGCCGGATCGAGCGGATTTCGTATCTGTCCGATGCATTCCAGATGATGGCCCGCCAGCGCGAGTTGGGGCTGGTGGCGCGCTATGACCGCGAACTGAAGCGGCTGGCCAAGCTGGTGCGCATTTCCGATGGCTACCAGGAAATGATGCGCAACATGAATGCCGCGCTCAAGGAGTCGTCCATCCGCGACCCGCTGACCAATCTGTTGAACCGGCGCGCGCTGATGGAACGCATGAAAGAACTGTCCCTGACCGCCGAGCCGGACCAGCCGGCCTTCGTGGTGGCCATGCTGGACGTCGACCATTTCAAGCGCATCAACGACCGCTATGGGCACGATGCGGGGGACCGTGCGCTGACCCGCCTGGCGGATATCATGCGCGCCTCGGTGCGGGACAGCGACGATGTGGCCCGCTGGGGCGGCGAGGAATTCCTGGTATTGCTGCCCAATATCAGCCTGGAAGAGGGCGAGGCCGTCATCGACCGCATCCTGGCCGGCGTGCGCGGCAATGCCATCGAAGTCGAAGGCGAGCAACTGCTGCTGACGGTCAGCGTAGGCATGGCCCTGCATCGCAGCGGCGAAAGCGTTTCCACCACCTTGAGCCGGGCCGATCGCGCCCTTTATCTCGCCAAGCAGGCCGGCCGCGACCGCGTCGCCCTGGAGCGCCGGCCGGCCGCCTAGGGCCGGCGCAACGCGCTTCGCTGGTCTCTTTCCGCTCCGCGAAAACCCCGTCTTGCACCCGGCTCCGCTCCGGGTATATATTTCAAGCCTAAACTATCCAGGCTTGAAACTCTCGGCCCTCGCGGCCGATCCGGAAGCAGGTGACCCAATGAAGATAGTGTGCCTGGGCGGCGGCCCAGCCGGCCTGTATTTCGGTCTGCTGATGAAGCTGCGCGACCCCAGCAATGAAGTCACGGTGGTCGAACGCAACCGTCCGTACGATACCTTCGGCTGGGGCGTCGTCTTTTCCGACGCCACCATGGAAAACCTGCGGCGCGCCGATCCGGTTTCGGCGCGCCAGATCAGCGACGCCTTCAACCACTGGGATGACATCGACATCCACTTCAAGGGGCGTACGCTGCGCAGCGGCGGCCATGGCTTCATCGGCATCGGCCGCAAGAAGCTGCTGAACATCCTGCAAGCGCGCTGTGAAGAGGCCGGCGTGAAGCTGGTCTTCGAAACCGTGGTGGAGGACGATCAGGCGCTGGCCCGCCAGTACGACGCCGACCTGGTGATCGCCTCCGACGGCATCAACAGCCGCGTCCGCGCCGCCTATGCCGACACCTTCCAGCCCGACATCGACCAACGGCTGAATCGCTTCGTCTGGCTGGGTACCGAAAAAGCCTTCGACGCCTTCACCTTCGCCTTCGTCCAGACCCCGCACGGCTGGTTCCAGGCGCATGCGTATCGCTTCGAACCGGGACTGTCCACCTTTATCGTGGAAACGCCCGAGCCCACCTGGCGCGCGGCCGGGCTGGACACGATGAGCCAGGAAGAAGGCATCCGCTACTGCGAAAAGCTGTTCGCGCCCTGGCTGGACGGCAAGCCTTTGATGAGCAATGCCGGGCATCTGCGCGGCTCGGCCATCTGGATACGATTTCCGCGCGTGATCTGCCATCATTGGGTGCGCTGGAACAGCGTCGATACCCCCCGTGGCAGGCGCGACATACCGGTGGTCCTGATGGGCGACGCCGCGCATACCGCGCATTTCTCCATCGGCTCCGGCACCAAGCTGGCGCTGGAGGATGCCATCGAGCTGGCCGACCAGCTTACGTCGCAGCCGGTGGGCGCCGGCGAGCGGGGGGACGCCCCGGGCCATTTGCGCGCCGCCCTGCAGCGCTATGAAGACATTCGCGGCGTCGAAGTCCTGAAAATCCAGAACGCCGCGCGCAACTCCACCGAATGGTTCGAGCACGTCGATCGCTACGCCTGCCTGGAACCGGAGCAGTTCGCCTATTCCCTGCTGACCCGATCGCAGCGCATTTCCCATGAAAACCTGCGTCTGCGCGATCCGGTCTGGCTGCAAGGCTACGAGCACTGGCTCGCCGCGCGCGCCGGTGTCGATACGGCGCGGGAGTCCGGACGGGCGGCCGAGCGGCCGCCGCTGCCCATGCTGACGCCTTATGCGGCGCGCGGCATGCGGCTGAAGAATCGCATCGTGGTCTCGCCCATGGCCATGTACGCCTGCACGGACGGCGTGCCGGGCGATTTCCACCTGGTGCATCTGGGCGCCAGGGCGCTGGGCGGCGCGGGACTGGTCATGGTCGAAATGACCTGCCCGTCGGCGGATGCCCGCATCACGCCGGGCTGCCCGGGCCTGTGGAATGACGAACAGGCGGCGGCCTTTGCCCGTATCGTCGATTTCGTGCACGGCAACAGCGATGCCCGCATCGGCATCCAGCTGGGCCATGCCGGGCGCAAGGGCTCCACCCAGCTGGGTTGGCAGCGGATGGACCATCCCCTGGCGGAAGGCAACTGGCCCTTGCTGTCGGCGTCGGCCTTGCCCTATCTGCCGGGCATTTCGCAGACGCCCAAGGCGATGACGCGCCAGGATATGGACCGGGTACGCGACGATTTCGTGGCGGCGGCGCGGCGTGCGGCCGGGGCCGGCTTCGATTGGCTGGAGCTGCACTGTGCCCACGGCTATCTGTTGTCCAGTTTCATTTCGCCGCTGACCAACCGGCGCGAGGACGAGTATGGCGGCGACCTGGACGCGCGGCTGCGCTATCCGCTGGAAGTCTTCGCCGCCGTGCGGGCGGCCTGGCCGGCGCACTTGCCGATGTCGGTGCGCATTTCGGCCCATGACTGGGTGGAAGGCGGCATCACCGCCGACGACGCCGTGGAAATCGCGCGGCGTTTCAAGGCCGCCGGCGCCGATATGATCGACTGCTCCTCCGGCCAAGTCAGTCCGGACCAGCATCCCGTCTACGGGCGCATGTATCAGACGCCGTTCGCCGACCGCATCCGCAACGAAGCCGATATTCCCACCATCGCGGTGGGCGCGATTTTCGAAGCCGATCACGTGAACGGCATCATCGCTTCGGGACGCGCCGATCTGTGCGCGTTGGCGCGTCCGCATCTGGCGGACTCCGCCTGGACGCTGCGCGAAGCGGCGCGCGTCGGCTATACCGGAATCGACTGGCCGGTGAACTACCTGGCCGGCAAACGCCAGCTGGAAACCAATTTCGCCCGTGCCGCCCAATCGGCCGCTGCTATCGGGGGTGAGAAATGACGACCGATACATCGCTGGCGGGCCGCCACGCGCTGGTGACGGGCGGCGGCCGCGGCATCGGTTATGCCATCGCCGAACGCCTGCTGCGCGACGGCGCATCCGTAACGCTGCTGGGGCGCGACGCCGCGTCCTTGGAGCAGGCCACGGGCGCGCTGGCGCGGCCGGCGCAAGGGCAGGTGCGATGGCAAGCCGCCGACATCACCCACGCGGACGCGCTGGGCGAGGCCTTCGCGGAAGCCGCGCGCGCATTCGGCCCCATCGGCATCCTGGTCAACAACGCCGGCCAGGCCCGCAGCGAACGCTTCGACCGCACCGACGCCGCCCTGTGGGAAAACATGCTGGCCGTCAACCTGACCGGCACATTCCACTGCATCCAGGCCGCGCTGCCCGGCATGCTGGCGGCGGGCTGGGGCCGTATCGTCAACGTCGCCAGCACGGCGGGCCTGGTCGGCTATGCCTACGTCAGCGCCTATTGCGCCGCCAAGCATGGCGTCATCGGCCTGACCCGCGCGCTGGCGTTGGAAACCGCCGGCAAGGGCGTAACGGTAAACGCCGTATGTCCGGGCTTCACCGATACCGACATCGTCCGCGACGCCGTCCGCAACATCGTGGCCAAGACCGGCATGGACGAAGCCGGCGCGCGCGCCAGGCTGGCCGAACGCAATCCGCAGGGCCGGCTGGTGCGGCCGGACGAAGTCGCCCACGCCGTGGCATGGCTGTGCCAGCCGGGCGCGGACGCGATCAACGGGCAATCCATTCCGGTGGACGGCGGCGAGGTCATGGCGGGATAGCGTGGACCGGACGATATAGGCCGTCTCGCGGTATGCGGCCCAGGCAGCGGCGGATACGACGCCCTGTGCGACACCTTATGGCCCCTATCACCGTGAGAAAGATTTCCATGCGCGGTCAGCGCAAAGCGACAGGAGATGAACAGTGAGCGATAGCGAATATCCCGGCATGGCGCATCACCGCCGCCCCATGGCCGGCACGCAGCCGCGCACCTTCCGTTGGGAAACCCGCGAAAGCGGCAAGGTGGGCGTGATCACCCTGGACAGGCCGGAGCGCAAGAACCCGCTGACCTTCGATTCCTATGCCGAGTTGCGCGACCTGTTCCGCGCGCTGGTCTACGCCACCGATATCAAGGTCATCGTCGTGACCGGCGCCGGCGGCAATTTCTGCTCCGGTGGCGACGTGCATGAAATCATCGGCCCGCTGACGCGCATGACCATGCCCGAGCTGCTCGATTTCACCCGCATGACGGGCGATCTGGTCAAGGCCATGCGCGCCTGCCCCCAGCCCATCGTGGCGGCCGTCGACGGCGTGTGCGCGGGAGCCGGCGCCATGATCGCGCTGGCCGCCGACCTGCGGCTGGGCACTGCGCGCGCCCGCACGGCCTTCCTGTTCACCCGCGTCGGCCTGGCCGGCGCCGACATGGGCGCCTGCTCGCTGCTGCCGCGCATGATAGGCCAGGGCAGGGCGTCGGAGCTGCTATACACCGGCCGGGCGATGAGCGCGCAGGAAGGCGCATCGTGGGGATTCTTCAACGCGCTGCATGAACCCGACGCGCTGATGCCCGCGGCCTGCGCCCTGGCGGAGCAACTGGCCGCCGGCCCCACGTTCGCGCACGGCATGACGAAAAAACTGCTGCATCAGGAATGGAATATGGGTGTGGACGAAGCGATCGAAGCAGAGGCGCAGGCGCAGGCCATCTGCATGCAGACGCGCGATTTCCGCCGCGCGTACGAAGCCTTCGTCGACAAGAAACAGCCGCGTTTCGAAGGCGATTGAGGATGCGCCGGACGGCCGGATGTTCCCGCGACTGCGGGCCCGTGCGCAGGCAACGGGTCAAGGACGCCGACATGAACACGCGCATCAAGCGCGCGCCGAGGGCATGGACATGAATGCATCACCCGATTGGCTCACCTGGCCATTTTTCGACGACACGCACAGGCAATTGGCCACCGGGCTGGACGTCTGGTGCGCGTCGTCCCTGCACGGCCTCGACCACGCCGACACCGACGCGGCCTGCCGCTCGCTGGTCGCGCGACTGGGCCAGGCGGGATGGCTGCGCTATTGCGTGCCCGCGGGGCCGGACGGCGCCTGGGGAGGTCAACTGCCCGCCGTCGACTCGCGCGCCGTCTGCATCCTGCGCGAAACGCTGGCGCGCCATGACGGGCTGGCGGATTTCGCCCTGGCCATGCAGGGCCTGGGCAGCGGCGCCATCGCGCTGGCCGGCTCCGACGCCTTGCGGGCGCGCTATCTGCCGCGCGTGGCGCGCGGCGAAGCGATCGCCGCCTTCGCCCTATCCGAAGCCGAAGCGGGATCCGATGTGGCCGCCATGGCTTGCGAAGCCAGGCTGGACGGCGATCACTATGTACTGAACGGCGGCAAAACCTGGATCTCCAACGGCGGCATCGCCGACTTCTATTGCGTGTTCGCCCGCACCGGCGAGGCGCCCGGCGCGCGCGGCATCAGCGCCTTCGTGGTCGACGCCGGCACGCCCGGGTTCAGCATCGCCGAGCGCATACAAGTGATCGCGCCGCATCCGCTGGCGACACTGCGCTTCGACGACTGCCGCATCCCCGTATCGCAGCGGCTGGGCGAGGCGGGGCAGGGCTTCAAGCTGGCCATGATGACGCTGGATATCTTCCGCGCATCGGTCGCCGCGGCGGCGCTGGGCTTCGCCCGCCGCGCCTTGAGCGAAGCCCTTGCGCGCGCTACGTCGCGCCGCATGTTCGGCCAGACGCTGGCCGACCTGCAGCTGACGCAGGCGGCCCTGGGCGACATGGCCACCGCCATCGATGCATCGGCCTTGCTGACCTACCGCGCGGCCTGGCAGCGCGACGTGCAAGGCCGATCCACCACGCGCGAAGCCGCGATGGCCAAGATGATGGCGACGGAGTCGGCGCAATCGGTCATCGACCGCGCCCTGCAGATGTTCGGCGGCGCCGGCGTGGTGTCCGGCACGCCGGTGGAAAAACTGTATCGCGAGATCCGCGCCCTGCGCATCTATGAAGGCGCGACCGAGGTGCAGAAACTGATCATTGCCCGCGCATTGTTGAAGGGCGGTTGAGCCGGGAGCCCGACTCCGGCATCAAGGGGAACGTCATGCAAGCAACGCTGGATATCGCCGGCCGCCGGCGCGAGGGGGCCGCCACGGCCCACGTGGACACTTACGCCCGCGACAATCTGCCGCCGCCGGAGGAATGGCCCGAGCTGCTGTTGGACGGCCTCGGCCTGGACTATCCTGCCGGGGAGGGATCGGTCCCGCAAGGTGACGGCGCCCACTGGCCCGACACGGCCTATCCGGCGCGCCTGAATTGCGCGGTCGAACTGGTCGACGCCGTCGTCGCGCGCGGCCGGGGCGGCCGCGTGGCCCTGCGCTGGCCCACCGCCGAGGGCGGACAGGCCGCGATGACCTACGCCGAGCTTGCCGCCCTGACCGACCGCATCGCCCGCGTGCTGGTCGAAGACATGGGCCTGGTGCCCGGCAATCGCGTCCTGCTGCGCGGCCCCAACAACCCCATGATGGCCGCGTCCTGGCTGGGCGCCATCAAGGCCGGCATGGTCACCGTGCCGACCATGCCGCTGCTGCGCGCCAAGGAACTGAAGCAGATTATCGACAAGGCCCGCGTCAGCGCCATGCTGTGCGACGTGCGGCTCAAGGACGAAGCGCTGCCCTGCATGCAGTCCGGCCACGAATATTACAGCCCCGATCTGAAGCGCATCGTCTACTTCAACGACACGGCGCCCGATAGCCTGGATACCTTGGCGCGGGCCAAGCCCGCCGGCTTCACCGCCTGCGACACGGCCGCCGACGACGTCTGCCTGATCGCTTTCACCAGCGGCACCACCGGCAAGCCCAAGGGCTGCATGCATTTCCATCGCGACGTCCTGGCGATGTGCGACCTGTTCCCGCGCCATGTCATCCGGCCGACCGCCGACGATATTTTCTGCGGCACGCCGCCGCTGGCGTTCACCTTCGGCCTGGGCGGCCTGCTGTGTTTTCCCTTGCGCATCGGCGCCTGCGCGCTGCTGGCGGAAAAACTCACGCCGGACGCCTTGCTGAAACTGATCCAGGATTTCGGCGCCACCATCGTGTTCACCGCGCCCACCTTCTACCGGCAGATGGCCGGACTGGCGGATCGCTACGACCTGCGCACCCTGCGCAAGAGCGTGTCCGCCGGCGAGGCGCTGCCCGACGCCACGCGGCAGCTATGGAAGCAGGCGACCGGCATCGAGATGATAGATGGCATCGGCGGCACCGAAATGATCCACGTCTTCGTTTCCAGCCCCGAGCACGAGGTGCGCCGCGGCGCCATCGGCAAGGTCGTGCCGGGCTATATCGCGCAGGTCGTCGACGAAAACATGCAGCCCGTGCCGGTGGGCCAGCCCGGCCGCCTGGCCGTCAAAGGCCCTACCGGCTGCCGCTACCTGGCCGACCCGCGGCAGCGCGATTTCGTGCGTCAGGGCTGGAACCTGCCGGGCGATACCTTCGTGCAGGATGCCGACGGCTATTTCTTCTACCAGGCCCGCAACGACGACATGATCGTCTCCGCCGGCTACAACATCGCCGGGCCTGAAGTGGAAGACGCGCTGTTGCGTCATCCCGCTGTCGCGGAATGCGGCGTGGTGGGCGCCCCCGACGACGACCGCGGGCAGGTGGTAAAGGCCTACATCGTGCTCAAGCCCGGCTTGCGGGGCGACGCGGCACTGGCCATGGAGCTGCAGGAATTCGTCAAGGCGAACATCGCGCCCTACAAATATCCGCGGCAGATCGAATTCGTCGAGGTCCTGCCGCGCACCGAAACCGGCAAGCTGCAGCGCTTCGTGCTGCGCCAGCAGGTAAACAAGGCGCCCTGAACGCGAAGAGAACAACCGCGCGACGGGCAATAGGCGCGCCGAAGACACGCGCACAATCGCGTAATCAACAACAGGATGGACCCAATGCAAATACTCCAACCGCCCGACTGGCTGCCGCCGCGCGGCTATTCCAACGGCGTGCTGACCGAGCTGCGGCCCGGCAGCCGGCTGGTGTTCGTCGGCGGCCAGATAGGCTGGAATGGTGCCCAGCAGTTCGAAAGCGACGATTTCGCCGAGCAGACGAGGCAGGCATTGATGAACGTAGTGGCGGTGCTGGCCCAAGGCGGCGGCGAACCGCGCCACATCACGCGCCTGACCTGGTACGTGACCGACCGCGACGAATACGTGGCGTCATACGCGCGTATCGGCGCGCACTACCGCGAAATCATCGGTCGCCACTTCCCGGCCATGACAGCCGTTCAAGTGGCGGGGCTGGTGGAGCCGCGCGCCAAAGTGGAAATCGAGGCCACCGCCGTTATCCCGGGCTGATTCTTTCGGGCAAGGCGGCCGCGTCTTCTGACCTGCTCCCGACCCGCGCCGGCGGGGCCCGGCCTTAGCGCTTCATCGACGCGAACACCTGCTCCGCGGCGTCCAGCGTGTGGCCGATGGCCGCGTCGTCATGCGCGGCCGAGACGAAACCCGCCTCGAACGCCGACGGCGCGAAATGCACGCCGCGCTCAAGCATGGCGTGAAAGAACGTCTTGAAGGCTTCGATATCGCAGGCCGAGACCTCGGCCAGCGTGGTGGGGATCTTGTCGCCGAAGTAGATGCCGAACATGCCGCCGATCGCATCCGCGCTGAAAGGCACGTCCGCCGCGCGCGCGCGTTCGAGCAAGCCATCCACCAATTGGCGCGTCCTCGCCGCCAGCTTGTCGTAGAAGCCGGGCTGGCCGATCAGGCGCAGTGTTTCCAGTCCCGCCGCCACCGCCACCGGATTGCCCGACAGCGTGCCGGCCTGGTACACCGCGCCCAGGGGCGCGATATGCCGCATCACCTCGCGGCTGCCGCCGAAAGCGCCCACCGGCATGCCGCCGCCGATCACCTTGGCCAGCGTGGTCAGGTCGGGCTTGATGCCCGTCAGCCCCTGCACGCCCTGCGGCCCGACGCGGAACCCGGTCATGACTTCGTCGAAGATCAGCAGCGCGCCGTGCTGCGTGCAAAGCTCCCGCAAGCCTTCCAGAAAGCCCGGCAGCGGCCGCACCAGGTTCATATTGCCGGCCACCGGTTCGACGATGACACAGGCGATGTCGTGGCCGTATTGCTTGAACGCCGCGCCCACGCCATCCAGGTCGTTGTAGTCCAGCACCAGCGTATGTTCGACGAACTCGGCCGGCACGCCGGCCGAAGTGGGATTGCCGAAAGTCAACAGGCCCGAGCCCGCCTTGACCAGCAGGCTGTCGGCGTGGCCGTGATAGCAGCCCTCGAACTTGACGATCTTGTTGCGCGCGGTCGCGCCGCGCGCCAGCCGGATGGCGGTCATCGTGGCTTCGGTGCCGGAGCTGACCAGGCGCACCTGTTCCATCGACGGCACGCGCTCGATCAGCGTTTCCGCCAGGGTGATTTCCGCCTGGGTGGGGGCGCCAAAGGACAGCCCGTTCGTGGCCGCTTCCTGCACCGCGCGGACCACGTCGGGATGGGCGTGGCCCAGGATGGCCGGCCCCCAGGAACCGATGTAGTCGACATAGCGGGTGCCTTCGGCATCCCACACATAAGGCCCCTGGCCGCGGGCGATGAAGCGGGGCGTCCCGCCCACCGACCGGAATGCCCGCACCGGGGAATTGACGCCGCCGGGGATGCTGCGGCTCGCGCGTTCGAAAAGTTCGGCGTTGCTGGACATGGAAACCTGCTCGATGAAAGAGGTTGGGCACCGGCCGCCACCGCGCGCATGCGCGGCGCGAGGGCGGCCCGTTTTGGAAATTCAGTCGGCCGGATCGCGGCGCGGCGGCTCCGGCGCCGGCGTGGGCAGGAAAGGGCGGCTGCATTCCGCCGCCGCCCGCCCGACATCGGGCGCCTCGAACACGCCGGTAATCACCGCCACGGCGTCGGCGCCCGCCTGCGCCACCAACGGCGCGTTGGACGGGGTGATCCCGCCAATGGCCACTACGGCCGGTCGCGGCGCCGGCCGCGACCGCGCCAATTGCAGGGCCTGCGCGAACAGCGACAGCGGCGCGCGCACCGCCGCCGGTTTGGTCGGCGACGGGAACACCGCGCCAAAAGCAATATAGTCGGCGCCCGCGTCGAGCATGGCGCGCGCGCGCTCGATGTCGTCGTAGCAGGATGCGCCGATGATCAGGTCGGGCGCCTGGGCCCGCACCTGGGCCAGGTCGCCATCGTCGCGGCCCAGATGCACGCCGTCGGCGCCGACCTCGAGCGCCAATTCCCAATGATCGTTGATCAGGAACACCACGCCCAGTTCACGGCACAGCGGCGCCAATGCCTGGGCCTGTGCGCGCCGCGTCGCGGCCGGGACGTCCTTGCGGCGCAGCTGCAGCGAACGCATGCCGCCCGCCGCGGCCTGCTCCACCGCGCGCAGCAGTCTGCCGGTGTCGTCCCATTCAGGCGTGACGCCATACAGGCCGCGCGGAAAACGTAGCGACGTCATTGCAAACGCATCCGGTTGGCCACGCGCCGGCCCATGCCGGGCAGGAAACTTGCTGCAATGCCGGCGTCAGCGTGCGCCAGGGCACGTTCCACCGCTTGCGGCACCGGCATGCCATGCGCCAGATAGGCCGTGAGCGCCGTGGCCAGCAAGCCGCCGCTGTCGCTGCTGCGTTCCGGGGGCGCCTGCCAGGGTGCGTTCGTGGTCGCGCCGTCCGGCCCGATCAGCATGTTGGCATAGTGTCCGGGCCGCAGCGGTGCGCCCATTACCAGTACCCATTTGGCGCCGGCGCCCAGCAGCGCATGAGCCGGCGACGACGCTTCCCCGATGTCCATGGTCCCGTCCGCCAACCATTGAGCCAGCCGAGCATGCTCGACGACCACCACATCCGCTTGAGGCAACACCAATTCCAGCGTGGCGGCGAGCAGATCGTCGGCGTCTTCCTGTTCCGCCGCGTCTTCCGGCAGCGGGCCGCGCTGGCCCAGATGCAACACCAGCGGCACGTGGCTGTAGTCGGCCGCCACCTGCGCCACCGCGCTGGCGGCCTCCGCCGTATACAGGGCACCGACCTTGATGGCCTGCACCGGCATGTCTTCCAGTACGCAGCGGGCCTGGTCGTCCAGCAGTTCGGGGGCGATCGCCTGCACTTCCTCGACCGCCGCCGTATCCTGCACCGTCAGCGCGGTTACGGCCGCCAGGCCATGGCAGCCCAGGCTGGCGCAGGTCACGGCATCGGCCGGGAGCCCGTCGGAACCCGTGGGGTCGAAAGGACCGAAAATCAGTACGATGGGGGGAGTCGGAAAAGTCACTTAGACAGCATGGCCGGCCCCGATTTTTACGCAAACCGGGCCAGGAACCTATTGGGTTTCGGTAAGATCGACCCCATTCTAATTGATCGCGTCCGCTTGGGCGGCTTTAGCCCCCGGCCAGGCCGTAACTTTGATTTCAGGGAAACTATGCGAACTTGGATGTGTCTGATCTGTGGCTGGGTCTATGACGAAGAGGCCGGCCTGCCCGAAGAAGGCATCGCGCCCGGCACCCGCTGGGAAGATGTCCCGCCCAATTGGGTCTGTCCCGAATGCGGCGCCCGCAAGGAAGATTTCGAACTTATGGAGATCTGACGCCATCCATCCTGTTTTCCGGGGTCGATGATCCCGGTTCCGCGTGATAGGGCGCGAATTGTCCTGGGGGGACATTATGAGCGACGACAACAACAAGCCGGACAACGACGAAACGCCGGCGGTTGATTTTTCCAATCAGTTTCTGGTCGCTATGCCCAACATGGTGGAAGGAAGTCTGGCGGGAGCAGTGATTTATATCTGCGAGCATACCGCCAAGGGAGCGCTGGGCCTGGTGATCAACCGGCCCACGGACCTGACGCTGGGCACTCTGTTCGAACGCATCGACTTGAATCTCGAAATCGCGCCGGTCAAGGAAACCCCGGTGTTTTTCGGCGGCCCGGTGCAGACGGACCGGGGCTTCGTGCTGCATGCGCCGCCCGGCGACTATACGTCCAGCATCAAGCTGGGCGGCCTGGCGCTGACCACGTCGCGCGACGTGCTGCAGGCCGTGGCCGACGGCAATGGACCGGCCCGCATGCTGGTCACCCTGGGTTATGCCGGCTGGGGGGCGGGGCAACTGGAAAGCGAAATGGCGCGCAATGCCTGGCTCAGTGTTTCCGCGGATCCTGACATCATTTTCGACGTCCCGCCGGAAGACCGCTATCCCGCCGCGCTCAAACTGCTGGGCATAGACCCGGTCATGCTGGCCGGCGACGCGGGCCATGCCTAGCGCGGCCCTGCCTGGCGCGGCCGGGGCGGGCGCGGCCGCGCCCGCGGCGGACGTGCTCGCGCCGGCGCGCGTCGTGGCCGAGGAAACCCTGCTGGCCTTCGACTACGGCACCAAGAAGATAGGCATCGCCATCGGCAACACCCTGACCCGCCAGGCCACGCCGCTGGAGATCATCCATAGCGAGGTCCGCGACGTCCGCTTCGGCCGCATCGCGGCCCTGTTGCGCGAATGGCAGCCGCAACGCCTGATCGTCGGCCTGGCGCTCAACGTCGATGGCGGCGAACAGGAGGCCACCGCGCGCTGCCGCCGCTTCGCCAATCAGCTGCATGGCAGATTCAACCTGCCGGTCGTGCTGGTGGACGAACGCGGCTCCAGCATGCAGGCGCAGGCGCTGCTGGGCACCAACGCGCCCGACGACGCCGCCGCCGCCGCGGTAATCCTGCAGCGCTATCTGGACGCCTTGCCGGGTTAGCGCCCCGGCCCGTCATCCCGCCGCCTGAAACATGGCGCCGTGGTATGGTGGCGTCCGCGCTTCGGCACCCCGGACCAGCCACCCATCGTTTTTATGACAGACCAAGGATCTACAGGCACCCACTCCAGCGCCGCGCAGGCGTCTTCCGATGGCTTGACCCACGCCGCGCCGGGTCGCGACCTGGGCCGCGAGCCGGCCGGACACGCCGATGCCGGTATCGGCGCCGCGACCGCCCCGGGCGAACGCCACGATCCCGCCATCTTCCCCATACGCTTGTTGCGCTTCCTGCCCCGGGCGCTGGCCGTCGCGTTGATGGTGCTGCTGGGATTGGTGCTGGTCGGAACGGTATATCCGCTGGTCCGCGCGCGCGGCCGCGACCTGCTTAACCGTACCTGGTCCCGCTGCCTGCTGCGCGTATGCGGCGTGCGCTTGCTGGTGCAGGGCGAGCCGCTGATGCAAGGCCCCGTGCTGATCGTGGCCAACCACGTGTCGTGGCTGGACATCTTCGTGATCAACGCCGTGCGGCCCACCGCCTTCGTCGCCAAGAGCGAGATCCGCCGCTGGCCTATCGTCGGCCGGCTGGTGGCGGGCGCGGGCACGCTGTTTTTGCAGCGGGGTCATCGCCATGCCATCCACACGGTGGGCGAGGCCATGAAAGGGCGCTTTGCCCAGGGCGAGTCGGTGGGGCTGTTCCCGGAAGGGACCACCACGGAGGGGTTTTCGCTGCTGCCATTCCACGGCAGCCTGTTCGAGCCGGCGCGCCAGGCGGGCGTGGCCATCCAGCCGGTGGCCCTGCGCTTCCTGCGGCACGGCCGGCGCGACGCTTTTGCGGCCTTCGTCGGCGAGGAAACCCTGGTGGGCAATCTGTGGCGCGTGCTGGGCGCGCGCGGGTTGGCCGTGGAAACCTTCTATCTGTCGCCATTGGCCGCGGAAGCCGGTGGCGCCGGCGGTCAAACCCGTCTGGAGATGGCGGCCAATGCGCGCTCCCGGATCCAGCAGGCCTTGGGCGATTGATCAGCGGCGCTTCGGCGACCGATAGCCGGACCGGACGAGCCAGACCGGACGAGCCGGACTCGACGAGCCCGACTGAACGAGCTTAGACCGAGCGCGGATCCAGCCCCTTGCCGCAGTTGACCTGCACCAGCTTGCGGTCATGCAGCCGCAGTGCCGTCAGCATGCCGCCCCACACGCAGCCCGTGTCCAGGCATACGACATCCTTGCGCAGCAGGAGTCCCAGCGTGGACCAGTGGCCAAACACCACCGTGACGTCGCGCGTCTTGCGGTCGGGCACGTCGTACCAGGGGATCAATCCCGCCGGCCAGGCGCCCGGCGCCACCTTGGTATCGAACTCCATATGGCCCTTGGGCGTGCACAGGCGCATGCGCGTCAGTGCGTTGATGATGACCCGCAGGCGCTTGCCGCCATGCATGTCGTCGGTCCACGTCACCGGTTGATTGCCGTACATCTTCTGCAAGGCGCGCTGCCAATTGGGCCCGCGCAGCACGTCCTCGACCTCCGCGGCCAGCGCCATGGTCTTGTGGACGTCCCATTTCGCCAGGGTGCCGGCATGGACCAGCAGGTGCCGCTGCTCGAAGTGCGCCAGCGGACGGCGGCGCAGCCAATCGATCAACTCGGCGGCGTCGGGCGCATCCAGGATTTCCTGGATGGTGTCCGACTTGGTGGGACGGCGCACGCCCGCGGCGGCGGCCAACAGGTGCAGGTCGTGATTGCCCAGCACGGCCACGGCGCGGTCTTCCAGCGCCATGACGCGGCGTAGCGTGGCCAGCGAATGCGGTCCGCGATTGACCAGGTCACCCGCGAACCAGAAACGCGAATCGGGTTCACCGACCAGTTCGGGATGCGCCAGGAGCCTTTCCAAGGGCTCGCAGCATCCCTGCAGGTCGCCGATCATCCAGATACTTGCCGTCATACCGGGGAGCGGCGCCAAGGCCAGCGTTGGTCCATCACGCGCGAGACGGTGTGGCGGTATTCCATCAACGTCAGCGCACCCAGGGCGATCAAGAGCGCCGCCAGATTCGGCACGATGGCGGTGACCCAGGGCGGCCAGTGGCTGAGCATGCCGACGTTCAGCGACAGCTGGTTCACCATGAAAAACGCCACGCCCAGCAGGATGCCGATGAAGACCTTGGCGCCCACGCCGCCGCGGCGGGTCTGCATGAAGGCCACCGGGGCGGCAATGGTCATCATGATCAGCAGCGTGAACGGATAGACGCCCTTGCGCCAGACGGCGACGATCTGCCGGTCGGCCTGCAACTGGTTGTGGCGCAGGTAGTCGATGTAGTCCAGCAGGGTGACCAGCGACATGCGTTCCGGCGTCAGCACCCGCGCCAGCAGGCGGCCGGGCGTCAACGTGGTGGTCAGTTCGCGCTGCGGGATTTTGATGACCTGGATCACCGGCTCGGTGGGGGGCTTGGCATTGTCCAGGGCCTGCACCGCCTCATGCGAAATGCGGTTTTCCACCACGTTGTACAGGATCAGCTTGCCGTCCGTGAAGCGCCCGGTGTCCGCCTTGGACAGGGCGATCAGTTCGAGGTCCTTGCGGAATTCGTACAGGATGACGCCTTCGACTTCGCCGTCCGCCTTGAGCTTGGCGATGTTCAGCGTGCGCGAGCCGCCATCCTTGGTCGGCTCCTTGAACCAATAGCCGCTTTCCAGTCGATTGCCGCCCGCGCTGCCGCGATACAGCAGATTGGCTTCACTGCTTTTGATTTCCGCGATCGGGGTGACCCATTCCGACAGTACCGTCGCGCCGATCATGATGGGTATCGTCACCACCCACAGCATGCCCAGCAGCTTCAGGCCGCTGACGCCCGATACGCGCAGGATGACGAGTTCGTTGCGCTGCGCCAGGCCGGCCAGCGCCAGAATGGAGCCGATCAGCAGGCCGATGGGCAGCAGGTCGTACAGGCGCGTGGGCATGGCCAGCGCCTGCAGGTAGAACAGCGCGAAGATGGTGAACTTGCTGCCGACATTGTCCAGGTCATCCACCAGCGCGAAGAACGTGAACAAGCCGAGCAGGGCCAGCAGCACCACGGTGCAAGAGCGGTAGATTTCTTTGGCCAGGTATCGGCGGGCGGTTCGCATGGATGACGACGGTGGCGAGCTAGGGTTTGCCGCGGATATTGCCGCGGCCTTGCCATGCCGGCATGGCAAGGCCGGCCGGCGAAACGAAGTAGCTTAACAAAAATATGGCGCGTGTCCGGCCTGTGCCGGGCGGATGGCCTGGGTTAAGGGATGTCCACCTGTTGCATGCGTCGTTGCAGGATGGCGATGCGCCGTCCCAGGTACGGCGTGATTCCACGCTTGTCGTAAAAGCGGGGATTGGGCAGCATCGCCGCCAGACGCGCGGATCGCGCCGCGGTCAACCGGGCGGCGCTGGTGCCGTAATAATGTTCGGCCGCCGCCTGGGCGCCGAACACGCCCGTGCCCCATTCGGCGATATTCAGATAAATCTCAAGGATCCGCCGTTTGGGCATGACCCATTCGATCATATAAGCCAGGATCAGTTCCTGCCCTTTGCGCAGATAGGTACGCGATCCGGAAAGGAAAAGATTCTTCGCGACCTGCTGCGTAATGGTGGATCCGCCGCGCATGCGGCTGCGGCCCAGTTCGGCCTGCTCCTGGTTGTATTCCCATGCCTTGCGCATGGCATCCCATTCAACGCCGTCGTGATCGGTGAAGTTGGAATCCTCGGAGGCGACCACCGCCCGCTTCAGGGTGTTGTTGATCTGGTCGTAATCGACCCATTCGAAGCGCAGGCGCGCCTTGGGGTCGCTTTCCCGCAGGCGCGCCATCTCCTCGCGCATCACCGAACTGCTGCCCGGATTGCGATGGGAATACCAGACCACCATGCAGAACAGCCACAGCTGGTACAGGATGGCCAGGCAAAGCAGCAGCATGATTCCGGCCGTAATGACGCGGAACCAGGAGATCCTGCCGGTCGACCCTCGGCGCGCCGCCATCCGGCTCATTCGGCCCGTCACCGCGGCGCGGCCGCGGCCAGCTCCTGCCGCAGCGCGGCCAGAACCGGCTGGGCATCGGGCCGCACGCCATGCCAGATGAAGAAGCTTTCCGCGGCCTGGCCGACCAGCATGCCCAGGCCATCGGCGGTCGCCGCGGCGCCGTCCGCGCGCGCCTGCAGCATGAAGGGCGTGGGCTGGGCGCCGTACATCATGTCGTAGGCCAGGGCGCCATCGGCATACAGGCCGGATGGCAGCGCGGGCGGCGCATCGCCCAGGCTGCTGGAGGTCGCGTTGATGACGACATCCCAGGGACCGCCCTTATGGGCCTCGTCCAGGCCGCCCGCGCTGACGGCGGGCGAAGCCGCGCCCGTCGCGCGCAGCCATTCCGTGGCCAAGGCGTGGGCTTTTTCGGCCGTGCGGTTGACGATGTGGATGCGCGCGCAGCCGGCTTCGGCCAGCGGCTGAAGCACGCCGCGGGCGGCGCCGCCCGCGCCCGCCATCAATATCCGCGCGCCATTCAATTCCACGCCCAGGCGGCGCAGGTCCGCCACCAGGCCCACGCCGTCGGTATTGCAGCCATGCAGCGCGCCGTCACGCTGCCACAAGGTGTTGACGGCGCCGGCCAGGCGCGCGCGATCGCTCAGGCGCGGCGCTGCCAGCGCCCAGGCTTCCTGCTTGAACGGCACCGTCACGTTCAGGCCGCGCCCGCCGGCGGCGAAGAATTCGCGCACCGCAGCTTCGAAACCATCCAGGGGCGCCGGCAGCAGGCCGTATTCGACGGGGATGCCGGTCTGCTCCGCGAACATGGCGTGGATGCGCGGCGATCGGCTATGGGCGACCGGATTGCCGATGACGGCGTAGCGGCCCGGCGCCGCGCCAGCGGCAAAGGGGGTGGAAGGCATCGTCATGGCGCCCGGGTCTCCAGCGTGTCGTTGACGAAATTCCAGGTGCGCGTGATCGCCAGGACGTCGGTATCGCGCGCGATGTCCGGCGGAAACGGCGCGAAAGGCGCCGCCAGCTGGACGATGCGGCGGGCGGCCTGGTTCAGCACCGGGTATTGCGACGGGGTATCGATTTCGACGTCGGCCACGCTGCCGTCCGCCCGCACGTAGACGGTCATGCGCAAAGTGCCATAGAGCTTGCCGCGCGCCTCCTCGGGGTAGTTCTGGGTACCGACGGCTTCGATGCGGCTGCGCCAGGCATCCAGGTACTGCGCGTAGCGGGAAGCCTCGGCGGACGGCGCCACGAAGGTGCGGCGCGGGCGCTTGTTGTAGGCCTGCACCCTGGCCGCCAGGGCCGCCACCTGGGCGTTCTGCAGCACGCTATCCTGGTCCTGGTCTTCGCGCCCTGGCGTACTGGCGTCCGGTACCGGTTCGCCGGACTGATGCGGCGGGCTGACCTGGGTGCTGGCCTGCAGCTGGGACAGCAGGCGCTGCTGGGTTTCCTCCAGGGATGCCTGGCGCTTGCGCATGGCTTCCAGCACGACGGCGCTGGGCGCGTCGCCCGACTGCGGCAGGGGCGACTGGGCCATGCCTTTTTCCGCATCGCCGCCGCCTTCCACATTGGCCTGCGCGCGGGCTTCCGCCTTGACCGGCGCGGTGTCGGTCTTGGCGTTCACCAGAATGATCTCCAGCGACTGCGCGGGCGGCCGCGGCGTGCGGGGCGGCGCGAAGCGCACCGCCAGGATGGCGCCGTGGACGATCAGCGAGATCGCCAGGGCCAGCCACAGGTGGTGCTGCGCGCGCGCGCCCATCCAATGGGCCGCCCGGATAAAAGAGGAGTCGTGATCGTCTTGCACCCGCGCATTTTAGTCGCGTTGCATGGCCGCGCCGCCATGCCGCGCGTCGTCCTATGCCTGTCGCGGAAAAATCCACAGCCGGGACGGCGGCAGCGCCAGCCGATGCGCGCCCGGCGCCCGGTTTTCCTGGCCGTAGGCGCGCAGCGCCATGGAGCTGACCGATTCCTCGCCGGGCGGGCGGAAGACGTACTCCCAGCGGTCGCCCAGGTACATGCTGGTCATCAGCCGCATGTCGACGTGGTTGCCCTGGGCTTCGTCGCCCAGCCGCACGCTTTCCACGCGGATAACGCCCACGGCCTCCTGGCCCGCCTGGACGCCCGCGCCGGCCCGGCCCCACAGGGCCCAGCCCTGGCCTTCCAGCCTGGCTTCGCCGTCGCGCACCTCGGTCACCTTGCCGTTCAAGCGGTTGTTGGTGCCCATGAACTCCGCGGCGAACAGGGTGGCCGGCGATCCGTACATTTCCTCCGGCGTGCCCTGCTGCTCGATGCGCCCGTTGTTCAGCAGCAGGATGCGGTCGGAGATCGCCATCGCCTCGCTCTGGTCGTGCGTCACCATCAGCGCCGACAGGCCCAGCCGCACGATCAGCTCGCGCAGGAAGGCGCGCGCTTCCTCGCGCAATTTGGCGTCCAGATTGGATAGCGGCTCGTCCAGAAGAATGACCGGGGGGTTGTAGACCAGCGCCCGGCCGATGGCCACGCGCTGCTGCTGGCCGCCCGACAATTGATGCGGATGGCGCTGCGCCAGATGTCCCAGGCCCAGCTGGTCCAGGACTTCCTGCACGCGCTGGCGGGTTTCCGCGGCGGGCGTGCGGCGCAATTGCAGCGGATAGGCGACGTTGTCGAACACGGTTTTATGCGGCCACAGCGCATAGGACTGGAACACCAGGCCCAGATTGCGTTCTTCCGCCGGCACTTCGCGCCGGGCCGCGCCATCGTAGACGAGGCGTTCGCCGATGGCGATCTTGCCGCGCTTGGGCGCTTCCAGCCCGGCGACGGCGCGCAGCAGCGTCGTCTTGCCGCTGCCTGACGGGCCCAGCAGCGAGACCACTTCGCCCTGCTTCAGGGCCATCGATACGCCTTTCAGGACCGGATTGTCGCCGTAGTCCAGATGTAGGTCGTCAACGGATAGTTCAATCATGAAGTTTCACTCCGAATCGCAGCGCGATGCCCAGGCCGACGACGACCAGCGCGATATTAATGAAGGACAGCGCCGCCACGATGTCGATGGCGCCCGCCGCCCACAGCGAGACGAGCATGGAACCGATGGTTTCCGTGCCGGGCGACAGCAGATAGACGCCGGTGGAATATTCGCGCTCGAAGATCAGGAACATCAGCAGCCAGGAGCCGATGAGCCCGTAGCGCGCCAGCGGTACGGTGACATGGCGCGTCACCTGGCCGCGGCGGGCGCCGGCGCTGCGCGCCGCCTCTTCGAGTTCCGGCCCCACCTGCAGCAGCGTGGACGAGATCAGGCGCAGGCCGTAGGCCATCCACACAACGGTATAGGCCAGCCATACACTGAAGATCGTGCTGCGGATGGAGCGCAGCCATTCCACGAAGTTTTCGCGCAGCCAGTCGGCATAAGGCAGGAAATGCAGCAGCCCGCCTTCATCCAGGGCGTTGTCCAGCCATAGCGGCACGAATAGGAAAACCCACAGGAAAGCCAGGCCGGCCAGCAATCCGGGCACGGCGCGCGGAACCAGCACGCTGTAGTCCAGGAAGCGCGTCACGTGATCCTGCTTGCGATGCATGGCCAGGCCGATGAAGGTGTAGCAGACCACCGCGAGCGCGCCGCCGAAGACGCCGATCGCCACTGAGTTGACGATGGCGCGCAGCAGATTGGGCTGGCCCCACACCGAACGGAAGGCGTCCAGCGACAGCACGTCCAGCAGCGACACGCCCATGCCCCAGTTCGACACGAAGGCGCGCAGCACCACGCCGGTCAGCGGCACGAAGATCGTGACGATCAGCCACAGCCATACCACCGCGCCGGCAATGCCGCGCCATTTGCCCAGCGGCAGCGGCCGCGCGCGCGAGGCCTTGCCTTTCACCGTGACGAAGCGGTTGGCCGTGCGCATCAGCCGCCGCTGCAACGCCACCAGCGGGATGGTGATGCAGATCAGCACCACGGCCACCGCCGCCATCAGGTGATACGACGGGATGCCCAGTTTGTTGGTCAGTTTGTAAAGGTAGGTGGCCAGCACCAGGTTGCCTTCCGGATCGCCCAGCACCAGCACCAGGCCGAAGACTTCCAGGCCCAGGAAGAACAGCAGCACCGATGCGTACAGCAGCGCCGGCCGCACCATGGGCAGGCTGACCGACATCATCACGCGCAGGGGCGATGCGCCCGTCACGCGCGCGGCCTCTTCCACGTCCGAGCCCATGCTGCGCAGCGCGGACGAAATGTACAGGTAGGCGTGCGGCACGTGCGTCAGCCCGGCGATGATGACGATGCTGGTCATGGAATAGACGTTCCACGGCACGAAGCCCAGCAGTTCCCTGGTCCATATGGAAAAGAAGCCCACCGGCCCGGCCGCCACCACGTAGCCGAAACCCAGCACCATCGGCGATACGAACACCGGCACCAGGATCAGGGGCTGGATCCAGTTGCGTCCCGGCAGGTCGGTGCGTACCAGCAGGAAGGCCAGCATGCCGCCCAGCGGCACGGCAATGATGAACAGCCCGAAGGCCAGTATCAGGCCGCTGACCAGGGCTTTGTAGAAGTCGGGATCGTCGAAGATAAAACGGAAGGCATCCAGTCCGACTTCTTTCGATGGCGAGAAGAAGGGCGCGGACAGAAAACTCTGGTACACGATCAGCGACAGCGGCACATAAATGGCCAGGGCGGTGATCAATACCACTACGCCGCGCGGCAATGATTGCCATCTGGAGCGCAAGGTCTGCATGGTGATGTCCTGGGTTGCGAACGCGGTGCGCCGGACGACGGCGCGATACTCCACGGTACGGCCGTGGCGGGGCGGCGGCGCTTATGGCCCCGCCGCCCCACCCGGCGCGCGCTTCACTTCGGCACGCGCGCCGACCGTTCCTTCGTACGCGGCCTTACTTGCCGGCCGCCTTGCGCCAATCGTTGATGAATTCCAGGCGCTTCTTCTGCTGCAGGTAGTCCAGCAGCGTTTCATTCACCGGGATCGGCTTGAGCGACTTGCCCAGTTTCTTGGTCAGGCCGTCGACGTCGTTGTCGCCCGGAATGTCGTCACGGATCGAGGCCATGTCGGCCTTGTTGGCGACCAGGTCCTGGCCCTTCTGCGACAGCAGGTAATCCAGCCACAGCTTGGCGGCATTGCGATGCTTGGACTTCTTGCTGATGAAGGCCACGCGCGACAGCACCAGCGTGTAGTCGCTGGGGTAGACGATGCCGATCGATTCATCCTTGCGGGCGCGCGCTTCCGCGTAGGAGCCCAGGATGTTGTAGCCGATCAGGTTTTCGCCGGACGACACGCGCTCCATCATCGTGCCAGTGGACGACTGCACCACCAGCCCACCCTTGGCGGTATCGCGCAGGGTGTCGAAGTAGTGCGGATCGTTCATCTTGTCCTGCACCGCCAGCATGAAGCCGACGGCGGATTTTTCGATGTCGTAGGTGGTGACCTTGTTCTTGAACTTGTCGGTTTGCGTGGCGACCAGCTTGGCCAGGTCGCCGTGCGTCTTGGGCACGTCGCCTTGCGGGACCAGGCGCTTGTTGTAGATGAAGACCGCGGGTTCGTAGGTCGTGCCGTAGGCGGTGTCCTTCCACACGGCCCAGGAGGGCAGCTTGCCTTCTTCCGGCGACTTGTACTGCAGGGCGTAGTCCTTGGCCAGCTGCAACGCCGAATCCATCGACGAGCTCCACACCACATCGCCGCTGGTGCCGCCCGAAGCCTGTTCGCTGATGTAGCGGTTGTAGAGCTCCGTGCTGTTCATGTCGTTGTATTCGACCTTGACGCCGGGGTAGGCGGCTTCGAAGCCCTTGATGATGGGATCGGCCGTCTTGGTGTCCGTGGTCGAATAGATCACCACCGTGCCTTCTTTCTTGGCACCGTCGATGATCTTCTGGTAATCCGAGGGATACCCCGCTGGGGTCTGCGCCAGCGCGGACGCGGCGGTCAAGGAAAAAGCGGCGGCGCAGGCCACCGTCAGGCGTGACGGGACTAGCATGGTTGTCTTCTCCATTTTGGAATAGTCGAACTGGACGGCGCCAGTGTGCCGGCATCTTAGTGGCCGCATGCTGTCGCCGTCCTGTCATGGCGCGGCGGGGCCGACGCCCATGTTGATGCGGCGTTGAAAGATTGCGCCGGGCCATGGGGGCATGGCCGCCGTGCGGCCGGGCGGCGCTCAGGGCGGCGCCGGCCTGCCCAGGGCGGGCGTGTCGGTCACCAGCCGCGTCCAGTTCTGCACGAAGCGCGCGTTGCGCTGGCGGTCCAGGCCCACCAGCAGCGCGGGGCCGAGAACCACCGGCTGCACGATGCCTTGCGAGCGCGCCAGCGCCGCCTCGCCGCCGCGGCCGGCGCCGCCGTCATCCACCATGGGCCCCAAGCCGCTTACGTTGGAGATTTCGTTCTGTCCCGCCGGGGACAGCAGCCAATCGATGAAGGCGCGCCCCAGCGCGGGCTGCGGCGCCTGGCGGGCGATCATCGCCGAGCGGGGCAGCACCAGCACGTAGTCCTGCGGAAAAATGACGCCGATGCGGCGTCCCGCCGCCTGGCGCGCCAACGCATAGGAGCCGAGCACGTTGTAGCCGAGGTCCAGTTCGTCGTTTTCGATGGCGTTCAGGATCTCGGCCGTGGTGGCGCTGAGCCGCGCGCCGACCTGGCCCAATGCGTTCGTCAGGCCCCAGAAATTGGACGACACCTGCTCGTCTTCCTCGGCCAGCAATTGGCCCACGCTGCTGCGGCTGATGTCGTAAGTGCCGACCCGGCCGTGCAACTGCGCGCGGTCGGTTTCCAGCAGTCGCAGCAGTTCCTGCCGCGAACGCGGGACCGTGCCCTCGTTGAAGCGGCGCGGGTTGTATACGATGACCGCCGGCTCGAAAGCGAAGCCGAACACTTCGTCGCGCCAGACCGCCCAGGGCGGCAGGCGCTCGGCGCCGGGGGCGTCGTAGCGCATGGCATAGCCGTCGTTGGCCAGGCGGATCTGCAGGTCGGCGGCCGAGCTGATCAGTATGTCGGCATCGCGCAGCCGGCCGGCCACGGTGGCCTCGTACAGTTCCCGGCTGCCCATTTCCCGATATTCGACCGTGACGTCCGGCTGGCTTGCCTGGAAGGCGACGATGACCGGCGCGGCGGCGGGCGTGTCCGTGGTGCCGGCGATGACCAGCAGGCGCCCCGGCGGCTGCGGAGCGGGAAAGCGCGTGACCGTCAACGGCGCCGACGCTCCGCGCGCGGTCGTTGCATGACTCGCCGTGCCTCGCGCTGCGCCTCCCGCCGTACCTGCTGTCGTGTCCCCCGCCAGGTCCCCGGCCGTGCCTGCTGCCGCACGGCCGGCTGCATCGCCGACCTCGCCTCCCGCCGCGCCCTCCGACGCCGCGGCTTGCGCCCGCGCCGGTTGCGGCGTCATCGAGGCCAGGCCGGCCATCACGGCGACCGCGGCCAGCAGCGAGCGTGGGTACGCCGGCCGCGCGCGCGGCAGCACGACGCGCGCCGACAGGCCGCCCCCGACGCGATCCTGCAGCCACAAGGCGCCGCCGTGCGCTTCGGCCACGGTCTTGGCAATGGACAGGCCCAATCCGGATCCCGGCGTGCCCGTACCGCTGCGGCCGCGCGTAAAGCGTTGTTGCACCGCGTCCTTCTCATCATCGGCGATGCCCGGCCCGCAGTCGTTGACCGTCAGCGCCACCCGGTAGCCCGCGACAGGCGTGGCCTGGATTTCCACCGCGCCATCCGGCGCATAGCGCAAGGCGTTGTCGACCAGATTGCGCAGCATTTCCCGCAACGCCACCCGATCGCCGACGACCCGCGCGCGCCGCACCTCGGGCGCGATGGAAATCCGCAGGCGTTGCGCGTCCAGCGGCCCGATGCGGCGCCGCGTTTCGTTCACCGTTTCCGCGATCCCCACGGATTCGTGCCCCCGCATGCTCAGTCGGTGCGTAATGGTCGCGTCCATCAGCAGCTGATTGATCAACTGGCTGGCGTGCGTGGCATTCTGGTGGATACGCGCGACGCGAGCGCGCAAGCGGTCGGGATCGGTTTCATCCATCGCCACTTCGGCCTGCGCGCGCAGGGAGGCCAGCGGCGTGCGCACCTGGTGCGCCGCATCGGCCACCAGGTTGTTCAGCGACGACATGATGCCGCTCAGCCGCCGCATGAAGCCGTTCAGGGCTTCGGCCAGGCCTTTGACCTCGCGCGGCACGGGCGTCTCCAGCGGCGTCAGGTCGTCGGGCGCGCGGGCGCGCAGCGAGCGTTCGATCAGGGCCAGCGGTGCGAAGGCGCGCTGGATGCCGAACCACAGCAGCGCCAACGCCACCGGCACGACGACCAGCAGGGGCAGGGCGCTGCGATTCAGGATTTCAGCCGCCAACGCATCTCGCGAGTCGCGGGTTTCAGCCACGCGGATGGTCACCCAGCCGGCGTGCCGCCCGGCGGAAATCAGCCGTCCCACCGTTGCGATGCGTATGGATTCGTCGTGGTAGATGCCGTCGGAGAACACGGGCGACGCGGACCGCGCCAAGGGCAATCCCGGCGCCAGATCGTCGTAGCCGGTGATGGGCCGGCCGCTGGCATTACGCACGCTGTAGAACACGCGATCATTGCCCGACAGCATGGCCAGCGACGAAAAAGGCGGTTCGGCGGTAACGTCGTTTTCGTCGATCTGCACCGATCCCGCGATGGTCAGGGCCGATGCCGCCAGCAGGCGATCGAAAGCGCGGTCGGCCGCGCTGTGGGCGTAGTCGCGCAGAAACAGGCTCACGGCGATGGAAGCGCCGAGCAGCAGCAGGCAGCCCATGGCGAACACCCGGCCGCGTATGGAGGACGCCGCTCCCAGCGGCATCCCGGCCTGCGCGGTTGCGCCCGTTTCCATGCGCGCTACGAAGCGTCGTGGATGCGCGCCTGGTAGCCCACGCCGCGCACCGTAACAATATCGACCGTCGCTCCCGCGATCTTGCGCCGCAGCCGCGACACCAGCAACTCCAGCGCGTTGGGCAGCACGTCTTCCAGATCGAACAGCTGGCTCATCAGCCTATCCTTGCCCACGGTGCTGCCCATGCGGTCCAGCAGGATTTCCAGCAGGCGGAATTCGCGCCGTCCCAGCGTTACGGGCACGCCGCCGATATGCGCTGTGCGCCCGGCCACATCCAATGTCAGGTTGCCATGCACCGCCACGCTGGTGGTACGGCCGGCGGGCCGGCGCAGCAGCGCGCGCAGACGGGCTTCCAGCTCGCGCAGGTCGAAGGGTTTGACCAGATAGTCGTCGGCGCCCAGGTCCAGCATATCGATTTTGTCTTCGATTTCCGCGCGCGCGGTCACCACCAGCACCGGGGCTTCGATGCCCGTCGCGCGCAGTTCACGAATGACGTCGAAGCCGCTCTTGCCTGGCAGCATGATATCCAGGACCAGGGCGTCCCATTCTTCGTGGCGGCTCCATTGCAGCGCGGTCTCGCCGTCCTGCACCCATTGCACGCTATGGCCCGACGCGCGCAGCTTGCTTTCGATCGCGTCGCCCAGGTCGGCATTGTCTTCGATCAGCAGTATCCGCATGCTTGTTCCTCCCGCATCGGGCCGGTGTCGCGGCATGGCCGCCGCGCGTTATTCGGTCTCGGTTTCGCCTTCCGTGGCCGGCGCCGCCGGCGCCGCCGATCCCGCTGCCGTCTCGCTGGCGAGTTCGCCGACGAAGCGGCATTCCACTTCCAGGGTCAGTTCATCGCGACTCAGCAGATCGATTTCCACCTGGGTGCCGCGCGCCAGGCTGGGCAGGCCGCCCACCCGCGTCACCAGGGGCGCGTTGTTCAGCCGCACCAGATCGTCGCGAAGCACGCTCGCCGTGGTCCGCGTGATGCCCTGCTGCGCCAGCCAGCGCAGGCACCAATAGCGTTCCATGGTGTTCTGGAACTCGCCCCAGGCCGCGTACTGCGCGTCGAAGGCGCCGATGATGGCGAAAAGATCGGCGTCGCGCGGTTTGAAGGGCGCCACCAGGCGCGCCGACACGCCGTTGTCGACCGCCGCGATCAACTGCCATTGGTTCACCAGGTCGACGTAGCGGCGCAGCGGCGATGTGCTCCAGGCGTACTGCGGCACGCCGATCGCCTCGTGCGGCAAGGGCTGGGTACTCATGCGCACCCGGCCGGCCTGCTGCGAGCGATAGATGCCCGGCACGCCATGCTGCGCCAGCAGGCCGCCCCACAGATTGTTGGCCAGGATCATGTATTCGGCCACCATGCGATCCAGCGGGGCGTTGCGCTTGCGCGGCACCAGGCGCACGGGCGTATCGGGATCGTCCGGGTCGCCGTCGACGTAATAGCTGTATTCGACGCGGCTGTTGTTCTCCGGCTTGCCGCGCACCTCGTCGCGCCTGGCGGACAGCGCCTGGGCCAGTCGCCACAGCGGGCGCAGCCATTCGCCGTAGGGCAGGGCGGCCTCGGGGTCGGCCAGCGCGGCTTCCGTGACGGCCTCGTCCAGCAGGTTGTGGCGCAGGTTTTCCTTCACGACGATACGTTCGACCCGGCTTTCGGACGCCAGGATTTCACCCGTCGAGGGATTCGCCGTCACGTACAGCGACAGGGCCGGCACCTCACGCCCGGCGTCCAGCGAAAACGCCTGGATAACGGTATCCGGCTGCATGGGGATTTTGTCGCCCGGCATATAAACCGTGGACAGGCGCGCGCGCGCCAGTTTGTCCAGTTCGCTGCCGCGCGTCACGGCCAGCCCGGGGGCGGCGACGTGGATGCCGACGCGCACCATCCCGTCCGGCAGCATCGACACCGACAGCGCGTCGTCGATTTCGGTGGTCGTCACGTCGTCGACGGAATAGATTTCGGCATCCGCCAGCGGCAGCTCGCGGTCCGGCATCGGGACAGCGACCTCTGGAAAGCCCGTGCCGCGCGGGAAATACTGTGCCAGGAAGCGGCGCTTGTGCAGCGCCAGCGCGTGGGGAAAGGCCCCCAGGTCCAGCAGCAGCCGGTCGGGGCTTTTCTGCAGCCGCGAGCAGGCGCTTTCCAGCGCTTTCCACTGCATGGTGTTCTTGTCCGGCCGCACCACCAGCGCCTCGGCCATGGCGCCGATTTCCTCCGGCAGCTTGCCCGCCACCATATCGTCCACCCATTGCTGCTGCTGGGCCGCCTGTTTCTGCTTTTTATCGATGGCAGCGAGCGCCGCCGCCAGGATGTCCGGCGGCGCGGGACGATAGCGGCCCTTGCCGCGGCGATGGAAGTAGGCCGGCGCGCCATGCAGGCGCAGCAGCAGCGCCGCCTGTTCCGTGGGCGTGGGCGCGTGGCCGTAGTAGTCCGCGGCCAGCGCGGGCGAGTCGAATTCCTCCTGCGGGGCGCATTCCCACAGGAACTGCAGGTCGATGTCCTCGGCGGCCGCTTCGGCCTGGCGCAGCAATTCCGCCGGTTCCGGCGCGGAAAAGGTGAATATCGCGTTGGCTCGCTTGATCTTGCTGCGCTTGCCCGATTCGGATTCCACCTGCAGGCTGGCGTCCGCTTCGGAAAGGATATGTCCGGCCTTGAACTGGCCGTCGTCTTCGTAAAACACGTGCATGGCGAGGTCCATCTGGGGCGCGGGGCGCTGCTGCGCCGTCCGCGCACGATACTTCTGAATAGTTATTGGGTCAGGGCTGGCCGCCACTAGGGTCTGGGTCGAGCGCGAAATCCAGTACTTCGGGCATCCAGGTGGCGAAGTCGGACAGCCCATGGTCGCTGCCTTCGACGATGCGCTGCCGGGCGCCCGCATACCAGTCGCGCATTTCGCGCCAATCGAGCACTTCGTCCCCCGTGGCCGCGATCAGGAAATAACGCTCCAGGCGGGTCGGCCGCGCCACTTCCAGCGCGGCCAGTTCGTCGACGTATTCGGGACGGAAGTCGAACGGCGCGCCCGAATGATACATACTCTGGTGCCCTACCTGCGTCGCAAGGTCGCGCGGCGCGTGCACCGCGGGGTTCAGTAGTACCGCCTTGCAGTTGAGCTGTTCCGCCATCCAGGTGGCGTAATACCCGCCCAGCGACGACCCGATCAGGGTCAGCGCGCGCGGCGACGCCTGGCCGCGGCGCGCCAGTTCGTCCAACTGCCGGCGCGCCAGCGCCATGGCCAGATCCACCGCCTCGCGCGGGCTGGCCGGCAGTTGCGGACACTGCCAATCGGCGGCCAGGCCGCGCCGGGCCATTTCTTCCGCCAGCAGGCGGGCCTTGAACGAAGCCGGCGATGAGCGGAAGCCGTGCAGGTAAAGAATCATGGCTGTCCCCGTCCCGCCAGCGCTTTCAGCAGTTTGTCGTGGATGCCGCCGAATCCGCCATTGCTCATTACCAGTATGTGGTCGCCAGCCTGCGCGGCCTGTGCGATGGCGGCCACCATGGCGTCCATGTCGTCGTAGGCGGCGGCGCGTTCGCCCAGGGGCGCCAGCACGCGCGCCGGGTCCCAGCCCAGCGCATGCTTGCCCGTATGGGCGCCGAAGCAGAATACGCGGTCGGCGTCCCGCAGCGCCTCCGGCAAGCGCTGCGCCATGGTTCCCAGCTTCATGGTGTTGGAGCGCGGCTCCAGCACCGCGAGGATGCGGGCGCCGCCCACCCGGCGCCGCAACCCGGCCAGCGTGGTCTCGATCGCGGTCGGATGGTGGGCGAAATCGTCGTAAACCGCCACGCCGCGCGCCGTGCCGCGCAGCTCCATGCGCCGCTTGACCCCGGCGAACAGGGACAGCGCCCGCACCGCATCGCCCGGCGCCACGCCGGCATGCTCGGCGGCGGCGATGGCCGCCAGGGCGTTCAGCCGGTTGTGGTCCCCCAGCAGATTCCAACGGACCCTGCCGACCTCGTCGCCCTGATGCAATACGGAGAATGCGCCCTCGGCGTCCGCTTCGGCCGCCTGCCACTCGCCATCGTCGCCGAACCGCACGGTTTCAGACCAGCAACCGCGCGCCATGACGCGATCCAGCGCGGCCGAATGCGCCGGCAGCACGATGCGGCCGCGGCCCGGGATAGTACGCACCAGATGATGGAATTGCGTCTCGATGGCGGCCAGATCCGGAAAGATATCGGCGTGGTCGTACTCCAGATTGTTCAGGATCGCGGTGCGCGGCCGATAGTGGACGAACTTCGAACGCTTATCGAAAAAGGCCGTGTCATATTCGTCGGCCTCGATCACGAACAGCTTGCGCGCCGCTTCGTACCGGGCGGAAACCTGGAAGTCCTGCGCCACGCCGCCCACCAGGAAGTTCGGACGCAGCCCCGCGTGTTCCAGGATCCAGGCCAGCATGGCGCTGGTGGTGGTTTTGCCATGCGTACCCGCCACGGCCAGGACGTGCTGGCCGGCCAGCACGTGGTCTCCCAGCCACTGCGGTCCCGACACATAAGGCGCGCCGGCATCCAGGATAGCTTCCATCAAGGGATTGCCGCGCGACACCACATTGCCGATCACATAAAGGTCGGGGCGCAGCGCCAGCTGTTCCGCGCCGTAGCCCTCGATCAATTCGATTCCCTGTTCCGCCAGTTGCGTGCTCATGGGCGGGTAGACGCCCGCGTCGCAGCCGGTGACCCTGTGGCCGCCCGCGCGGGCGATCAGCGCCAGGCCCCCCATGAACGTGCCGCAGATGCCTAGAATGTGCAGATGCATGTGCTGTTTTCTCCTGCGGGCATTGTAGATGCTCGATACGCGGCCAGCCCCCCGCCGACCGGCGGTAAGATGACACGATGAAACGACGCACTGTTCTACGTACGCTGCTGCTCGGCGGAATCCCGGGCGCTGCTCCGGCGCTGGTCCGCGCCGCGCCAGCCGCGCCAGCCGCCCCGGCCGACTCGTCCGCGGCCGACCCCGGCGCCGGCCTGCTGGCGCAGACCTATCCCGACCTGCAGGGCAAGCCCCAACCCCTGGCGCAATGGAAAAGCAAGCCGCTGGTGGTGAATTTCTGGGCGACCTGGTGCCCGCCCTGCGTCAAGGAGATGCCCGAACTAGACGAATTGCACAAGCGGCATCCGCAAGTCGGCTTTTTGGGGCTGGCGGTGGATACGGCGCCGAACGTCGTCAAATTTGTGTCTAAAGTGCCGGTCTCTTACACGCTATTGGTTGCCGGCCCGGGCGTGATCGACGTCATGCGCAAGCTTGGGAATGCGCCAGGCGGTCTGCCATTTACCTTGGTTTTAGCGGCAGATGGCAGAATTAGAAAGCAGATCCTGGGCCCGGTCGATATTGCCGACCTCGATCGCATGCTCAGCGCCGGCGTGGCTTAACCTCAATAGACAAATAGACGAAATTGTCGTAAAAAGCGGGGCTATTCGAGGTTTTCGCGACAAAAGCCCGCCGGCGTAACCGGCTGGTCATAAGCGCGGACGTTGTGCGGGCGGCACGGCCGTCCGTTTCCGATTCACCCCGGCATACATCGGACGGCGCTGCGGCGCGGCCGCGCCGGTCTTCCAGTTTGGCAGCAATGGCGCAACGCATATTGGTCTTGCACGGCCCCAACCTGAATCTGCTGGGTACCCGCGAACCGGGTATCTACGGCAGTCTCACGTTGGCGCAGATCAATGACGGCCTGGCCGCGCTGGCGGCGGATCTGGGCGTGTCCCTGACGGCTTGGCAAAGCAATCATGAAGGCGCCCTGGTCGAACGTATCCAGGCCGCCCGCGACGACGGTACGGATTTCATCGTCATCAATGCCGCGGCCTATACCCATACCAGCGTGGCCGTGCGCGATGCGCTGGCGGCCGTGTCCATCCCGTTTATTGAAGTACATTTGTCCAACTTGTATAAGCGCGAGCCATTCCGGCATCACTCTTACCTATCGGACCTCGCGGTGGGGCTGATTTCCGGGCTCGGGCCGGACGGCTACGAGGCCGCGGTCCGTTACGCGGCGCGTCACTGATCGCCGCGGCGTTCGACGATTTTCCCCTGTCTCTACAAAACATATCCAGTACGGCGCGGCAGCACGGCCGCCCGTCGTCAACATTCCGGGAAGCACTTCTATGGATCTCCGAAAACTCAAGACCCTGATCGACCTGGTGGCGGAGTCCGGCATCGCCGAACTCGAAATCACCGAGGGCGAAGGCAAGGTCCGCATCGTCAAGTTCTCGCAGACGGTGCAGCCGGTCGCCTACCATCATGTGCCGGAGTCCGCTCCCGCGCAGCAGGCAGCACCGGCCGCCGCGCCCGCCGCCGCCGCCCCGCCCGCCGCNCCCGCGGTGCAGGGCCATGTCGTCAAGGCACCCATGGTCGGAACGTTCTACCGCTCGCCCAATCCGGGCGCCGCGCCTTTCGTCGACGTCGGCCAATCCGTCAAAGAAGGCGATCCGCTGTGCATCATCGAAGCCATGAAGCTTCTGAATGAAATCGAGGCCGACAAGTCCGGCGTCATCAAGGAAATCCTGGTCGAAAACGGCGAACCCGTCGAGTACGGCCAACCTCTGTTCGTCATCGGCTGACTGTTCCCATGTTCGAAAAAATACTGATTGCCAATCGCGGCGAGATTGCCCTGCGCATACAGCGCGCGTGCCGCGAACTGGGCATCAAGACCGTGGTCGTGCATTCCGAAGCGGATCGCGACGCCAAATACGTTCGCCTGGCCGACGAGTCGGTATGTATCGGGCCGCCGCCGTCGCGCGAAAGCTATCTGAACATGCCGGCCATCATTTCCGCGGCCGAGGTCACCGACGCGGAAGCGATCCATCCGGGATACGGCTTCCTTTCGGAAAACGCCGATTTCGCCGAACGTGTCGAAAAAAGCGGCTTCGTCTTCATCGGGCCGCGGCCGGATTCCATCCGGCTGATGGGCGACAAGGTCAGCGCCAAGCGCGCCATGATCGAGGCCGGCGTGCCGGTGGTGCCGGGGTCGGAAGGCGCATTGCCCGACAATCCCCAGGAAATCATGCGCATCGCGCGTGAAGTCGGCTATCCCGTCATCATCAAGGCGGCGGGCGGCGGCGGCGGGCGCGGCATGCGCGTGGTCTATACCGAAGCCGCGCTGATCAATGCCGTCAATATGACGCGTTCGGAAGCGGGCGCCGCCTTCAACAACCCGGAAGTCTATATGGAGAAGTTCCTCGAGAACCCTCGCCATATCGAAATCCAGGTGCTGGCCGACGGCGGCCGCAACGCCATCTGGCTGGGTGAGCGCGATTGCTCCATGCAGCGCCGCCACCAGAAGGTCATCGAAGAAGCCCCCGCGCCGGGCATCGCCCGCCGGCTCATCGAGCGCATCGGCGACCGCTGTGCCGACGCCTGCCGCAAGATCGGCTACCGCGGCGCCGGTACCTTCGAATTCCTCTACGAGAACGGCGAGTTCTATTTCATCGAAATGAACACGCGGATCCAGGTGGAGCACCCGGTAACGGAGCTGATCACCGGCATCGACCTGGTCCAGCAGCAGATCCGCATCGCGGCCGGTGAAAAGTTCATGCTGCGCCAGCGCGACGTGGTCCTGAAGGGCCACGCCATCGAATGCCGGATCAATGCCGAAGACCCGTTCCGCTTCGTGCCCAGCCCCGGCCGGATCACCAACTGGCATACGCCGGGCGGTCCGGGCGTGCGTATCGATTCGCATGCGTTCAATGGCTACTTCGTGCCGCCCAACTACGACTCCATGATCGCCAAGGTCATCACCTACGGCGATACCCGGGAACAGTCGCTGGCGCGCATGCGCATCGCCCTGTCGGAAATGGTGGTGGAAGGCATTTCCACCAATATTCCCCTGCACAGGGAACTGCTGCAGGATGCGCGCTTCATCGAAGGCGGTACCAGCATCCATTACCTGGAACAGAAGCTGGCCCAGCGCCCCTGACGGCGCGATGGGCGCGGGGCTCGCGCGACCGAAAGGCGGCGCGCGGGGCACGTACAATACGGCAAGGCGGCACGGGACGGCATAAGGCGGCACAGGGCCGCGCGTCGAGGCCGCCGGGTACGTCCCCGCAGTCACCGAATACTCAGACGGAAGATCCTTTCATGCGTGAGCTGGTGCTCCATTCTTCGGAGGCGCAGGCCGAGGCCTTGTCCGATGCCTTGCTGGACGCCGGCGTGCTGTCGGTATCGGTGGAAGACGCCGACCGCGATACCGACGCGGAGCAGCCGCTGTTCGGCGAGCCGGGCACCGAGCCCTCCGTCCAGGCCTGGGAGCGCAACCGCGTGGTGGCCCTGCTGCCCGATGGTGCCGATCCGGCGCAGATCATCGAAAGCGTCGGCGCCGGACTTGGCGCCGATTACGCCGGCGCGCTGGCCGGCTGGTCGCTGCGCGACGTGCCGGACGCCGATTGGGTGCGGCTGACGCAGCAGCAATTCGGGCCTATCCATATCGCCGAACGTATCTGGATCGTGCCCAGCTGGCATCGCGACGATCCGGAGGTCCCCGGCCTGGGACGCCCGGAAGAGCAGGGCGGCGGCATCCATATCGAGCTCGATCCGGGCCTGGCCTTCGGCACCGGCAGCCATCCCACCACGCATCTTTGCCTGGCCTGGCTGGAAGCCCAGTTGCCGGCCGGCGCGACGGTGCTGGACTATGGCTGCGGATCCGGCATCCTGGCCATCGCCGCGCGCAAGCTGGGGGCGGGCAGGACGTGGGCCGTCGACATCGATGAACAGGCCGTCATCGCCACGCGCGACAACGCCCGCGTGAATGGCGTGGATCTGCAGGCCATGCTGCCCGACGAATTGGGCGACGGCGCCAGCGACGTGGTGGTAGCCAATATCCTGTCGAATCCCTTGAAGGTGCTCGCGCCCATGCTCTGCGGCCGCGTCGCGGCGGGCGGGTCGCTGGTTCTGTCGGGCGTGCTGGCGCGCCAGGCCGAAGAGGTCTGCGCGGTCTATGCGCGCTGGCTGCCCATGTCCGTCTGGCGCGAGCGCGACGGCTGGGTCTGCCTGCACGGACGCAAGGCCTGAGGACGAACCCGGACGGTAGCGCACATGGCCATGACCACCCGCTGCCCGCATTGCGGCACTGCCTTCAAGGTGGTGGCGGATCAATTGCGCGTACGCAATGGGCTGGTGCGCTGCGGGGTGTGCTCGCGGGTGTTCGACGGCCTGGCCTGCGCGGTCGATGGCCCGGCCGGTGAAGGCGCCTCGCCTCGACCGGTGCCGCGCTCGGCTGCCAATACATCCGTGCCGCGCGTGTCCGCCGACACGCCGGTGCAACTGCCCCCGGAAGCCTCCCCGGTATTGTCGGTCCAGGTCCCGACCGAACCGCCCCAGGCACCGCGGCCGTCCGCGCCGCCGTTGCCTTCGCCGCCCTCACCGGCGCCCGCCGTGTCCCCGCAGCCGCCGGCGCCTCAGCAGCATTTCGCCGAGCCCCCGCACGCCTATCAGCCGCCGCGGCCCTATACGCCGCCGCGCCATCAGCCCGCGCCGCCCGAACCTGCGCCGCCGCCCGACAACCGGGCCGTTCCGACGCCCGCGGCACCGCACCTCATCTCGGCGCCCGCGGCACGACCCGCGGCACCGGCCGCGCCGACGCCTCCGTTCACGCCCACGGCGGCGCCCACGCCACCGGCGGCCCACATGCCGACGGCCGCGCCCGTCGCCGCGGCGGCCGTGCTGCGCGGCCGCGACAACACGCGCCGCCTCGTCTCCGACCCGCGCGAGCCGGTGCTCGGGCCTTATGACCCGTCAGTCTCGCAGGATCCCGACGAAGAAGACACCATCGACTACCGCGAGCCCTATGCACGCGGCCGGTCCATGCCCCATCGCCAGGACGACCCCGATGATGCCCGGTCGCCACGCGATATGGACTTCTCGCGGGACGACCGCGTCCCTATCTATGCGGACCGCGATGCCGTGCAGGAAGACGAGCCCGACTTCGTCTCCATCCCCGGCGAATCGCGCACCCGCTACGACGACCTGACCGATGCCGGCATGGCGCCGCCCATTTTCATGGACGAAGAAGTGCAGCGGCGCCGCACGCTGCTTTCCCGCATCTGGATGGCCGGCGTGCTGATCGCGCTGATCGTCCTGGGCCTGCAGTGCCTCTATATTTATCGGACGCCGATCGCCACATCCATGCCCGCGCTGCGGCCCGCCCTGGAGGCCGTCTGCCGGCAGGTGGGCTGCCAGGTCGGTTATGCACGGCGGCTGGAGCGCATATCGATCACCGCATCATCCCTGCAGCCACAAAGCGGCGTCGCTTCGGAAGACGGCGTTATGCGCCTGACCCTGCGCGTGACCCTGCGCAATCGCTACGACAAGCCGCAACCCTGGCCCGGGCTGATCCTGCAATTGACCGACCTGTCCGACACCGTCGTCGTGCGCAAGGTGCTGCTGCCCGAAAACTACCTGCCGCCGGGCACGCAGGGTCCATTCCCCGCCGGCGGCGAACAGAGCCTGGTCGTGCCCCTGCAGGTCAATGGCCTGCACGTGAACGGCTACCAGCTCGATAAATTCTTCCCCTGACTTCTTTCCTGGATCAAAGGATTCTCTATCATGGCAGCTCCGGTTCTGGTGTGCGGTTCCATGGCGTTCGACACCATCGCCGTGTTCGAAGGCCGGTTCAAGGAACACATACTTCCTGACCGCATCCACGCGCTCAGCGTCTCGTTCCTGACGCCTTCGATGCGCAGGGAGTTCGGCGGATGTTCGGGCAACATCGCCTACAACCTCAAGCTCCTGGGTGGTAATCCCATACCGGTGGCCACCGTGGGCGAGGATGCCGGCGATTACCTGGAACGCCTGTCCGGACTGGGCATCGACACCCGCTTGGTCAAGGTCATCCCGCAGACCTTCACGGCACAGTGCTTCATCACCACCGATCTGGAGGACAACCAGATCGCCGCCTTTCACCCGGGCGCGATGTCGCACTCCGCGGAAAACGACCTGACCGGGACGGCGGCGCAATGGGCCATCGTCGCGCCCGACGCCAAGGAAGGCATGTTCGCCCATGCCGAGCGGCTGAACGCGGCCGGCATTCCCTTCATCTTCGATCTGGGCCAGGCGATGCCGCTGTTCGACGGCGCGGATATGCAGCGCATGCTGGGTCTGGCGCAGGCGTTGACCGTCAATGACTATGAAGCCAGTATTGTCGAGCAGCGCACCGGCAAGACGATCGCCGAGCTGGCGCGCGGCCTGCGCGCCGTCGTGGTGACGCGCGGCGCCGAGGGCGCTACCCTGTGGACGGAAGGCGTGGAGCACAAGATCGAGCCGGTCCGCGCGCAGGCGGTCGTGGATCCCACCGGCTGCGGCGACGCGCACCGCGCTGGACTGCTCTATGGCCTGACCAGCGGATGGAGCTGGCTGGACAGCTGCAAGCTGGCGAACGTCATGGGCGCCATCAAGATCGCCTCGCGCGGCCCCCAGAATCACCAGCCTGCCCGTGACGAAATTAGTAAGTTGCTGCAACAGGCGTACGGCCGGCAGCTGTAGCCGGCCTGTACAGGCCGGCCCCGGTCAGTATGGTGTTTTCCGGGCTCCTTGCAAAACGGGTGTGTGATCGTTTGAAGGAAAAAAACGGGAAAAATGGCGCGGCCTGAAACTTGCGGGCGTTACGGCGGACTAAGCTAAAACAGACGTTGCAACGTATTTCCCGGTGCGTAATTTCGGCAATCCCGCCGAATTCGCGGGAGTATCATCCGTAACGCTGGTATATACCGAACAAGGAGCCCGCATCATTATGAACAATACCGTTCCTTCCGTTTCCTTCAGCCTCGCGCGGGTTCGCGGCTCGCGCACGGCTCGTTGGGTCGCCATCGGCGCGGTGGCCGCATCCGTCGCGCTGGTTTCCGGTTGCGCCAACCGCAGCGCCTCCAGCGCCGTCTATAGCTATGATCAGGCGCAGCGCGAACAGATCGTCCGTACCGGTGTGGTCACGGGCGTGCGGCCTGTCACGATCCAGCAAGACAAGTCCAGCGGCGCGGGCCTGCTGGCCGGCGGCGCGCTGGGCGGCGTGGCCGGCAATGCGGTCGGCGGCGGCAGCGGCCGCACCATCGCCACCGTGGGCGGCGCCATCCTGGGCGCGCTGGCGGGCAATATGGTGGAGAACCGCGTCGGCACGACGTCCGGCCTGGAAATCACCGTGCGCCTGGATAACGGCGAAACCCGCGTCGTGACGCAGGAAGCCGATGTGCCGATCAGCGTAGGCCAACGCGTGCAGGTCATCAGCGGTAACGGACCGACCCGCATTACGCCGATGTAAGCGGCGGCGCGGCATACATGCCGCGCCCGCACCGCGGACTGAATACTTAATAAAGGATGCCTCTAAGTACTCAGAGGTACCTAGTGGCACCTAGAGCCCGAAAGCGGCGTAGGTGATGCGCGTGACCACCATCAGCGCCACCTGCGCCAGCACCAGCAGGACCAGGGGCGAGAAGTCGATCGGCGTGCGGGGCAGTATGCGCCGGATCGGATCAAGCAAGGGGTCGGTCATGGCCTGCAGCACCGGCATCAGCGGCGCGCCTGGATTCACCCAGGAAAGAATGGCCTGCGCCAAGGTCACCCAGACGATCAGGTTGAACACCCACTTGACCACGGTCAGGAAAGAAATCCCCAGCGCCATCGGCAGCGCGGACAGCGGGATGATCATTCCCAGCGACGTTACCCACATCAACAGCAGGTAGACCAGCGCGGTCAACCAGGCCGCGATCAGCGTCGCCCAGTCCACCGCGCCGCGTGACGGCACCAGGCGCCGCAGCGGATTCACCAGCCAATTGGTGGCCTGGTAGATGAATCGCGCAATGGGATTGAAGGGATGCATGCGCACCGCATGCATCCAGGCCCGCGCGATCAGCGCGGCGCCGAAAAGCGTGAAGAGCGTATCGAGCAAGAAACGGGAGATATCGCCGAACATGGCCGCCTGCTTTGTTGGAAAGAAGTATGAAAGGGGTCTTACGGCAGGCCAATTGTCGCACGATGTCATGACCGCGGGCGTTGACATGCATGCGGTGCGATGGCGCAACGCGCGTCTTGCGATCCGGGCGGGTGCAAAAAAGCCGCCTGGCATGGCCAGGCGGCTTCGGTACCACAGTACTGCGATAGCGACCTAAAGGACTTTGAGGACCTTGAGGACCATACGAATCGTACGGTCCTCAAGGAGGTCCTTAAGGACGGCCACCCGTCGGGAAGGGCCACGACGCCGCCGGATTCAGCGCGGTCTTCGCGCCCGGGGCGGCAGCGGTCGAAGGCGGCGTGGCCGGCTTCTTGGCGGCAGCCTTCTTCGCGGCAGGCTTTTTGGCAGCAGGCTTCTTGGCAGCAGCCTTTTTCGCAGGCGCCTTTTTGGCGGCCGCTTTCTTGGCGGGCGCTTTCTTGGCAGCCTTCTTGGCGACCTTCTTGGTTGCTACTTTCTTGGTCGCGGCTTTCTTGGCCGGGGCCTTTTTGGCAGCAACCTTCTTGACCGCCTTCTTTGCTACTTTCTTGGCGGGCGCCTTCTTGACGGCCTTCTTCGCTACTTTTTTGGCAGCGACTTTCTTGACGGCCTTCTTGGCGGCGACCTTCTTGACGGCGGTCTTCTTCACCGCCGCTTTCTTGGCGGGGGCCTTCTTCACAGCTTTTTTGGCTGCGGCTTTCTTAACCGCCTTCTTGGCGGCCTTCTTGGCAGTTGCCATGGCATTGCTCCTTAGGTTCAGGGGTCCCAGAACTTAAACCCGTGCGCCGCGCCGCCTTTTGGCGGAACGATGCCCGGGCTATTCATCGGCGCATACCGCTGCTCCGTACAGGCGACAGCTACTACGATGTGCGCTAATGAATGCGGCACTGCCATTTGATATGGCCCCCGCTCCTTTGGCGCGAGCCATTTCAAATGGCGCCGACAGGCGACACGGTCATCCGCGTCGCCTATCGCTACGTTGCTTCCGACACCCTGGACCGGTTCATTCCCAGCTCAGCGTGCCTCCGGTTTGGTATTCGATGACTCGAGTTTCGAAAAAGTTTCGCTCTTTCTTGAGGTCGATCATTTCCGCCATCCACGGGAAGGGGTTTTCTTCCTGCGGGAACAACGCTTCCAGACCGATCTGCTGGCAACGGCGGTTGGCGATGAAGCGCAGATACGACTTGAACATCGGCGCATTCAGGCCCAGCACACCGCGCGGCATGGTGTCTTCGGCGTAGGCGTATTCCAGTTCGACGGCTTTCACGAACAGAGCACGGATTTCTTCGCGGAACTCGGGCGTCCAGAGGTGCGGATTCTCGAGCTTGATGGTGTTGATCAGGTCGATGCCGAAGTTGCAGTGCATGGACTCATCGCGCAGGATGTACATGTACTGTTCGGCGGCGCCGGTCATCTTGTTCTGGCGACCCAGCGCCAGGATCTGCGTAAACCCGACATAGAAGAACAGGCCTTCCATCAGGCAGGCGAAAACGATCAGCGACTTCAGCAGTGTCTGATCGGCTTCCGGCGTGCCGGTGTGGAAGTTCGGGTCGGCGATCGCGTCGATGAACGGGATCAGGAATTCGTCCTTGGCGCGGATGGACGGAACCTCGTTATAGGCATTGAAGATTTCCGATTCGTCCAGGTCCAGGCTTTCGACGATGTATTGATAAGCGTGGGTATGGATGGCTTCCTCGAATGCCTGGCGCAGCAGGAACTGGCGGCATTCCGGAGCCGTGATGTGCCGGTAGGTGCCCAGCACGATGTTGTTGGCGGCCAGCGAATCGGCCGTCACGAAGAAGCCCAGGTTGCGCTTGATGATGCGGCGCTCGTCCTCGGTCAGGCCGGTGGGGTTCTTCCAGAGCGCGATGTCGCGCGACATATTGATTTCCTGCGGCATCCAGTGGTTGGCGCAGGTGGCCAGGTACTTTTCCCAGGCCCATTTATATTTGAACGGAACCAGCTGATTGACGTCGGTCTTGCCGTTGATGATGCGCTTGTCGGCGACCTTGACGCGCTGGGCGGCCGCGCCCGGCTGCACACCGGCGGCTTGCGCCGGCGCGGCCGCGGGCAGGGCGGCGTCGTCGAAGGCGCCCGTCGACGGGCGCGCGGTCATGCCGCCCGCCGGCTTGGCGGTGGGCTGGCCCGGTTGCAGTGCGACGTTATCGTCTTCCCAATTGATCATGTGAATTCTCCGGAGCGGTCGATTACTGGCAGGCTTCGCACTCTTCGAAGCCGGGGTCGCCCGGCCTCATGGTGCAAACCGCTCCGACGATTTCAGGTTCCGGCAGGGCGGGGGCGGCGGATGCCGTCACCGTACCGGGTTGGCTGCCCGACGCCACGGCATTCAATTCGCCGCCGCGACCGGTGGACTTTTCAGCGCTGGTGGCGCCCAGCGTGCGCAGGTAGTAGGTGGTCTTCAGGCCACGCAGCCACGCCAGCTTGTAGGTTTCGTCGAGCTTCTTGCCCGACGCGCCAGCCATATAGATATTCAGCGATTGCGATTGATCGATCCACTTCTGGCGACGCGAGGCGCATTCCACCAGCCAACGCGGTTCGACTTCGAACGCGGTGGCGTAGATTTCGCGGAGTTCAGCGGGCACGCGATCGATACGGGACAGGCTGCCGTCGAAGTACTTCAGATCGGCCACCATCACTTCGTCCCAGAGACCGAGTTTCTTCAAGTCGCGGACGAGGTATTCGTTAACGACCGTGAACTCGCCGGAGAGATTCGATTTCACGTACAGATTCTGATAAGTGGGTTCGATGCACGCAGATACGCCAATGATATTGGAAATCGTCGCGGTTGGGGCAATTGCCACGCAATTGGAGTTGCGCATGCCGTGCGCTTTGATGCGCGCACGCAACGCATCCCAATCCAACGAAGACGACATATCGACATCGACGCTGCCGCCGCGTTCTTCACGCAGCAGATTCAACGTGTCTTGCGGAAGGATGCCGCGATCCCACAGCGAGCCCTTGTAGGTGGGATAGTGGCCGCGTTCTTCGGCCAACTCGCTCGAGGCCCAATACGCGTAGTAGCACACCGCTTCCATCGAACGATCGGCGAACTCGACGGCGGCTTGCGACGCATACGGCACCCGCATCATGTGCAGGCAATCCTGGAAACCCATGATGCCCAGGCCCACCGGACGATGACGCTGGTTGGAATCCTTGGCCTTCTTGACGGCGTAGTAGTTGATGTCGATGACGTTGTCGAGCATGCGCATCGCGACGCCGATGGTGCGCTTCAGCTTTTCCAGATCGAGTTCGTAGCCGCCGTTGGCGCTGGGCTTCATGTGCGCGACCAGGTTCACCGAACCCAGGTTGCACACCGCGATTTCCTCTTCGTTGGTGTTCAGCGTGATTTCCGTGCACAGGTTGGAGCTGTGCACCACGCCGACGTGCTGCTGCGGCGAACGGATGTTGCACGGATCCTTGAACGTGATCCACGGATGACCGGTTTCGAACAGCATGGACAGCATCTTGCGCCACAAAGTGAGCGCGGGCATCTTTTTGTAGAGCTTCAGATCGCCGCTGGCCACGCGCGCTTCGTAACCCAGATAGGCCTGCTCGAATTCGCGGCCGTACTTGTCGTGCAGGTCGGGGCAATCGGACGGCGAAAACAGCGTCCACTCGCCATTTTCCATGACGCGCTTCATGAACAGATCGGGGATCCAGTTCGCGGTGTTCATGTCATGCGTGCGGCGGCGTTCGTCGCCGGTGTTTTTGCGCAGTTCCAGGAATTCTTCAATGTCCAGATGCCACGTTTCCAGGTAGGTGCATACGGCGCCCTTGCGCTTGCCGCCCTGGTTCACCGCCACCGCGGTGTCGTTGACGACCTTCAGGAAGGGGACCACGCCCTGGCTTTCGCCATTGGTGCCTTTGATGTGGCTACGCAAGGCGCGTACCGGGGTCCAGTCATTGCCCAGGCCGCCGGCGTATTTGGCCAGCAGTGCGTTTTCCTTGATGGCGTCGTAGATGCCTTCCAGATCGTCGGAGACGGTGGTCAGGTAGCACGACGACAGCTGCGAATGCAGGGTGCCCGAATTGAACAGCGTGGGCGTGGAGCTCATGAAGTCGAAGGACGACAGGATCTCGTAGAACTGGATGGCGCGCGCTTCGCGGTCGACGCCGGCTTGCGTTTCGCCCAGCGCCAGGCCCATGGCCACGCGCATGTAGAACACCTGCGGCAGTTCGATGCGGCGGCCGCGGATGTGCAGGAAGTAGCGGTCGTACAGCGTTTGCAGACCCAGATAGCTGAATTGCAGATCGCGCTTGGCGTCCAGCGCGGCGGCCAGGCGCGGCAGGTCGAATTGCGCCAGCTTGGCGTCGATCAGGCTGGCTTCGATGCCGCGCGCGATGAAGGCCGGGAAGTAGTCGGCGTAGCGCTGCTCCATTTGGGCCTGCGAAACTTCTTCGCCCAGGACTTCCTTGCGGATCGTGTGCAGCAGAAGACGCGCGGTGACCTGACTGTAGGCCGGATCTTTTTCGACCAGCGCGCGCGCCGACAGGATGGCGGATTTGAAGACTTCGTCGACGGGGATGCCCTCGTACAGGTTCTTGACCGTTTCCTTCAGGATGGTCTCGGCGTCGATGTAGTCGGACAGTCCTTCGCCCGCGGCTTCGATGGTCGCGCGCAGCGCGGCCAGATCCAGCGGACGCTTGACGCCCTGGTCGGTCACATTCAGGCCGTGGTCGGGCTGCGCGGCGGCGGCCGGCTTCGCGGGTTCCGCGGCGGCGCGTTCCTGCGAACGCTTTTCGCGATACAGCACATAGGCGCGGGCAACGTCGTGTTCGCCCGAGCGCATCAGCGCCAGTTCGACCTGATCCTGGATTTCCTCGATATGGAAGGTGCCGCCGTTGGGGCGGTTGCGCAGCAGGGCATTGACCGCCTGGCGCGTCAGGGTGTCGACCAGTTCGCGCACGCGGGCCGAGGCCGCGCCCTGTCCGCCGTTCACGGCCAGGAAGGCCTTGGTCATCGCGATGGCGATTTTGCTGGGTTCGAAGCCGACGACGGCGCCGTTGCGCCGGATGACCTGGTAACCGGCCCATTGGCCGGAGGCAGGTGTCGATTGGGCATTGTCAGACGGCGGCACGGCGCTCGGCCGGGTCACAGAGGCGATCGAAGTCTGCTGCATGGAAGCTCCTGTGCGTAGTAGAAAAGCGCGACAGACGCCGCGCCTGGATATTCGAAGAATTTGGGGGGAAGGAAGGCGGTTACCAGCGGACGCAGATAGGCCGGATATGCCCCGGCCCCGTCCTTAACCACAAGATGTTGTGTCTAACCCCGACCCCAGGCCCAATTCTAGTGGTCGATCGGGTTAGCTACAAGCTGGAATTGAATCGCGATACTTCTTTAAGTTGTTACGAAGTATATCGTGCTTGGGTTACCTAGTCTGACGGCGAAGTGCCCGCTTCGTACACGCTATTGTCGCATGCGGCTGGTAGCGGCGGCCTGTCGCCTACTGGGGCGTAATCCCCGCCGTCGCGATCCATTGCTTCCAGCGTTCGGCGTCCTTGCGCACAAAAGCGTCGAACTCGGCCGCGTCCATGCGCCTGGGCTGCAGCCCGAGCCGGGTCAGCTTGCCGCGCACCTCAGGATCGTCCACCGCCTGCGCCAGGTAGCGGTTCATGGCCTGGACGATGGGTTCCGGGGTGCCGGCGGGGGCCGACAGCCCCAGCCAGCCCAGGACCACGAAACCCGGATAGTAGGACGACATGGGTGGGACGTCGGGCCAGGCCGGATGGGCCGCTTCGCCCGTCACGGCGATGGCGCGCAAGCCCTTGCCGTCGATCTGCCCCATCGCGGTCAGGTAGTCCACGAAAGCGAAGTCGATTTGGCCGCCGCGCAGGTCGGTGATGATCTGCGTGACGTTTTTGTAGGCGGCGCCATCGATCTGCAGGCCGGCGCGCGCCTTCAGCAGGGCGGACGGCACCTGGGACGACGAGCTGTAGTAGCCGTAGAACACCTTGCCGGGGTGTTGCTTCGCATAATCGACCAGCTGCGGCATGTCGCGAAAGCTGCTGCCCGGGGATACCACCGCGACCGAACCGAAGGTGCCCAGCATCCCCACCTGGCGGAAGTCCTTGAGCGGATCGTAGGGCAGGGATTTATAGAGATAGGGATTGGCGGCCTGGGTGGAATTGGTCGACAGGAGGAAGGTGTAGCCGTCCGCCGGCGCGGTTTTGACCGAGTTGGTGCCGACGATGCCGCCAGCGCCGGGCCGGTCTTCCACGACGACGCTCTGGCCGGTTTTGGCGCCCAGGTATTGCGCGAAGGTACGGGCGGTCAGATCCGCCGCGCCGCCCGCGGCGGAGGGCACGATGATCGTCACGGTGCGATCCGGCCACTCCGCCGCGTTTGCCGCCGGCTCCGTCATCCAGACGCCGCACATCACGAGCGCTGCAAACAGCTTGGTATGGTGTTTCAAGGCAAGCCCCCTTTGGTTGGTGAAAGCCGCGTCGGGCGGCTCCATGTCTCTCTCTATATATATAGTGGGCGCTCAGTGGTGGCCGCTCACCGCGGAAACCGCCGCTCGTACCACTCGCGTATCGCCTGCGCGCTTTCCTGCCAGCCGCGCGCATACATCATGCAGTGCGGCAGCGCCGGCAACAGCCGGTATTCGAAGCCATAAAAATCCGCCACGGCCTTGTCCTGTCCGGCGGGATGGCGGTCGGGGTCGTCATCGCCAGCTTCCAGGCACAAGCCCGGGGCGTCGATGGCCTGCGGCGGAATAGGTACCCGCAGCAGGTAGCGGTCGTTCATCGCCTCGGCGCTTTCCGGGCACAACCTGGCGGCCACCGTCGCGATTTCCTGTTCGCTCATCGCGCCGGTGAAGCGCCGGCGGACGCCGTCCAGCCCCGGCGGCTGCCGGCTTGCGCCGCTCGGCACGGGCGCGATGGCGCGCGCGCCGGGCACATTGCCGGGCGGCGATGGCGCCATCAGCACGACCCCCGCGACCTCGCGCTGACTGGCGGCGTACAGCACCGGCAAGGCGCCCATGCTGTGTCCGGCCAGGACGACAGGCCCGTCGATCAGATCCATGGCCTGCGTCACGCACTCACCGAAGTCGCGCACGCCATGGCGATGGAATGCCGGCGTCTGCGGCAGCCATCCGTGTCCCGGCAGATCCAGCGCCGCGCAAGCGATGCCCAGGCCGGCGAAGTATTCCAGATAAGCCGCGTAGCACCATGCGCCATGAAAAGCGCCGGGCACGAACAGCAGCGACGGCATGCCGGGGCGCTGCGAGGCGCCGATGACGAGCCTGCCATCGCCGGCAGCCAGCGATGGCAAACGGTCGACCAGATCGAAGTCGGGAAGGGCGGCGGGCAGCACGGAGGAGTCCATGCGGCGAATGGTAGGGCGCCCGCCTCGATGAGAAAAATTTATTTTTTCTATCCGATAATAAGTGCGGCAAATATCAGGAAACGCCCGATGAGCCAGCTTCCCGACCTTTCCATAACGCACTATCGGCATTTCCTGCTGGTGGCGGAGCTGCGCAGTTTCCGCGCGGCCGCGGCGCGCGCTTTCCGGTCGCAGCCAGCCTTGTCGTTGTCCATACGCGAAATGGAGCAGCGCCTGGGGCAGCCCTTGTTCGAGCGCGGCGCGCGCGTGACGCTGACGCGGTTCGGCGAGTCCTGCCTGCCGCTGGCGCGCGAACTGGTGGATCATCATGATCGGGTGGCCTTGAGCATAGGCGGCATGGCGCGCAGCGAAACCGGCCTGCTCACCCTGGCCGCCGTGGCGACCGCGGCCTGGCAGTGGTTACCCGATCTGGTGGCGCGCTACCGCGACGCCCATCCGCGGGTGGCGATGCGGCTCTACGACGACAATTCGGAAGGCGTGGAACGCATGGTGCTGTCGGGGCAGGCCGAGTTGGGCGTATGCAGCCCGGTGCTGCGCGACAAGCGCCTGCTGTTCGAACCCATGTGGCGGGATGAGTTCGGCCTGGTGTGCCGCGACGATCACCCGCTGGCCGGCCGCGCATGGGTAACGTGGAAGGAAATCGCCACGCTGCCGATGATCGGCACCGTTGGGCATCGGCAGCTTGCCGGCCATCGCGCGGCCGCCTTTCTGATGGACCCGCCGCTTTTCGTGTCGCACATGATGTCGCTGACCGCGATGCTGGAACGCGGCGTTGGCGTCACTGTCCTGGCCGAACTCGGCAAACCGCCCGATGCGCGCGATCTGGTGTTCGTGCCGTTGCGCCGGCCGCGCATCGCCCGCTCCCTGGGCATCACGCGGCTGGCTGGTCGCACCCTGTCTCCCGCGGCCGCGGCGATGGAGGCGCTGTTGCGTGAAGCAGCAGCGGCGTCGGCGCGCGCGGCCTGAGCGCACGTTGCTGCTTCACGTACCCGGTTCGCGTTTCGACCGCGCGCGCCCCCGCATGCGCGACAGTAGTTCGCATGCATCCGCCGACGAGGCCCGTGGTGCGCTCACAGTGTTGCGCGCTTCGCACAAACCACGCGTGACATGCGCTTCACACAGGCGTGGTCGTTGCGTCTTGCCGCCGCGATATTCAGAATCGACATGTCGCACCGATGCTTTTTTCCGCGCCATGCGGACATCTCGGTCGCCTGTGAGGATTTCATGAGCAGTGCATTTTCGCGTTTCGCCGGCGTTGCCTGCGCCGCGTTCATTCTGGCCGGTTGCGCGACCAAAAAAGAAGTGCCCGCGCCGGCTTCCCAGCCGGCTCCGCCGCCCAAACCCGTGGCCTGCGCGGCCAGCGCCGGGGCCGAGGCATTGGCGGGGACCTGGTATTCGGTGTCGACGCCGCGTGGCGTGGCCGGCACGCAGCAGACGCTGCTGGTGCTCGCTCCGGACGGGAAAATGCGCTATCAGACCCAATTGAAGATACGCAACAAGCTGCGGCCGGGCCTGGACGAAACGGGCTGCTGGACGTTCTCCAACGGCGTGTACACGATGCAGACGACGGAGTCCAATGGCGACCCTGTGGATCCGTCGGACCCCATCTATACGAACCGCTACAGGGTGGAAAGCGTCAACAATTCCACCCTGGTGCTGCGCGATCAGAAAGCCAGCGGCGAGGTGCTGAAGGCGCGCCGGATGCCGCAGGGGTACGTGCTGCGCTGAGCGCGCTCAAGCCAGCGCGCGTTGCAGCCGTTGCAGCACTTTGTCCTTGCCCAGCAAGGCCAGCACCGCGTCGATGGCCGGCGTCTGCGTCTGGCCGGTGACGGCCACGCGCAGGGGAATGGCCAACTGCGGCATCTTCATGCCGCGCGCGGCCAATACCCGCTTGATGGCGGCCGACAACGCGTCCTTGGACCACTCCGCATTGCTCGCCTCGGCGGCGAAATCGCGCAGGGCATCGCGCGCCGTCTCGGTCAGGTGCTGCGCCGCCAGTTCCGCCGGCGCGCCCTCGAACGGACCGCAGAACAGCATCGCGCCGTCGGCCAGTTGTTCCAGCGTTTCCGCGCGGTCCTTCAGCAGCGCCATGACGGCCGTCAGGTCGGCCGCGGCCGGATCGCCGCCGCGGCTCACGATGCGCGGCGCGACCCGCGCCGCCAGCTCCGCATCGGCCATCTGGCGCAGGTAATGGGCGTTGACCCAGTTCAGTTTTTTCGGATCCCACTGCGATGCCGACTTCGACAGGTGCCGCGTGTCGAACCATTCCACCAGCTGTTCGCGGGTGAAAAGCTCGTCATCGCCGTGGCTCCAGCCCAGGCGCGCCAGGTAGTTGATCATGGCCTCGGGCAGATAGCCGTCCTTGTCGTATTCCATGACGCTGACCGCCCCATGGCGCTTGGACAGTTTTTCGCCATCCGGCCCCAGGATCATGGGCACGTGACCATACTCGGGCAGCTCGGCGCCCAGGGCGCGCAGGATATTGATCTGCCGCGGCGTATTGTTCACGTGGTCGTCGCCCCGCAGCACGTGCGTGATGCCCATGTCCCAATCGTCCACCACCACGCAGAAGTTGTACGTGGGCGTGCCGTCGGGGCGGGCGATGATCAGGTCGTCCAGCTCGCCGTTGTCGAAACTGATCGGGCCCTTCACCATATCGTTCCAGGCGGTGACCCCGGTCAGCGGATTCTTGAAGCGCACCACGGGCTGGCGGCCTTCCGGTATCGAGGGCAGGGTTTTGCCCGGCTCCGGCCGCCAGGTGCCGTCGTAGCGCGGCTTCAGGCCCTGGGCGCGGGCGCGCTCGCGCATGGCCTCCACTTCTTCGGGCATGCAGTAGCAGTGATAGGCGGTACCAGCCGCCAGCATCTGCGCCACGACCTCGCGGTAGCGGTCCATGCGGCGCATCTGGTAGAAGGGGCCTTCGTCGGGCTGCATGCCGAGCCAGTCCATGCTATCCAGGATGGCCTGCACGGCTTCCGGCGTCGAGCGTTCCACGTCGGTGTCTTCGATGCGCAGGATGAATACGCCACCGTGGTGGCGGGCGAATGCCCAGGAAAAAAGCGCCGTGCGCGCGCCGCCCAGATGCAGGTAGCCGGTGGGCGAGGGAGCGAAACGGGTGCGGACGCGGGATTTGGAGGTTTGAGTCATTGAAAAGGCCGGCGGTTATATTGCGCGATGGCGGCATTTTAGAATAGGGTAGGCGTCCATGCTTCGACACGCGCTGGCTTCTCTGTTCGATCCGCGTTCCCTGCTCATCATCGCGGACCGGCCCTTGCCGGGCGCGGCGATGCTGCCGGCGCGCCTGCGCGCGCGCACCACCTGCCTGGCTTGCGAACCCGGCGTCGCGCCGGATCTTCCGGAAACCTTGACCGGCCTGGCCGCGGACGAGCGCCCCGACCTGGCCCTGGTCTGCGTCGCGCCGTCCGTATTCGCCGAAACGCTGCGCCGCCTGACGCCACGGGCGCCGCGCGCGCTTATCGTCCTGCCCCACGAACAACCCGACCCCTATCCGCGCGGCACCGTGGCCTTGTGCCAGGCCTGGGCGCAGGAAAACCGCTGCAAGCTGCTGGGGCCGCGCGCCTTCGGCGTGCAGCGTCCGCATGCGGGCCTGAATCTGAGCCAGCATCCGACGCTGGCGCGCGACGGCCGGGTGGCGCTGGTGGCGCAATCGCGCTCCATCATCGCCGCCGTCATGGATTGGGCCGAGGACGTGCATATCGGCTTTTCCACCGCGATCGCGCTGGGCGACGAAGCCATTGTCGGCCTGGGGCCGGTGCTGGACTATCTGGCGACCGATCCGCGCACCGACAGCATCGCGCTTTATCTGGAGGACGTCGGGCCGGCCCGGCCCTTCATCAGCGCGCTGCGCGCCGCCGCCAGCGCCAAGCCGGTGGTGGTGCTGAAGGCCGGGCGCGGCGACGACGATGACGCCGTATTCGATGCGGTGCTGCGCCGCGCCGGCGCGGTGCGCGTGCGCTATTTCGTGCAGCTGTTTTCGGCGCTGAAGGTGCTGGGCTACGCCCGCCGCCCGCGTGGCCGGCGGGTGGCGCTGTTTTCCAATGGCAGCGGGCCCGGCCAGCTGGCGCTGGACCTGATCGGCCCCGACGCCGCGGTCGCGCGCGCCGAACTGTCGCAGGCCACCGTGCAGGCGCTGGAGGCGCTGCTGGAGCCGGGATCCGCGGTGGGCAATCCGGTCATTACCCATGCGCCGCTCACGCCCGACAGGACACAGGCGGTTCTCGATGCGCTGATCGACGATGCCGGCGTGGACGGCGTGCTGGTGCTGCTGGCGCCGGACGCCCTGGCGGACCTGCGCGCGGTGGCGGAAAGGCTGGCGCAGATCGCGCCGCGCGCGCGCAAGCCCATCGTGTCCTGCTTCATGGGCGATGCCGGCATGCGGCCCTTGCGGCGCATGCTGGACGACGCGGGGACGTCCGCCTTCCGCACGCCGGAATCGGCGGCCGACGCCTTCGGCGTGCTCTCCACGCACTACTACAACCAGCAACTGCTGCTGCAATCGCAGCCGCCGCTGCCCCAGGGGCCGCAGCCGGCGCTGGCCGACGCCCAGGCCATCATCGACGCGGCCCGGCGCGATGGCCGGCATGCGCTGACGCCGGCGGAAGCGCGCGACCTGATGGCGGCCGGCCTGGTGCCGATACACGACGCCATGCCCAGCGGCGCCTTCGAGCCGCTGTCGCGTCCCATGGCCATACGCGTCCATCGCGACGCGCGGTTCGGTCCCGTCATCCGCTTCGCCGCGGGCGGCCCGGACGCGGCGCTGGGCATTGCCGATCGCGGCATGGACCTGCCGCCGCTGAACGGATTCCTGGCCCAGCAGCTGATCGAACGCAGCCGCCTGTGGCGCAAGGTGCTGGCGCATCGCCTGAGCATCGCCGCTTTCGAGACGCTGCAGCAGGCGCTGGTACGCGTCTCCGAGCTGATCACCGATGTGCCGGACATCGAAGCGCTGGACATCGACCCGCTGTATGCCGGCGAGGCGCGCCTGTACGCGCGTTCCATGCGCGTCACGCTGACCGCCGAGGCCGCGACGCCATCCCTGCATCTGGGGGGCTATGCGCACATGGCCATCCATCCTTATCCGGCGCGGCTGGTGCAGGTGCGGCGCTTCGAAGACGGCACGCCGTGGGTGGTGCGCCCCATCCGGCCGGAGGACGCCGATTCCCTGCAGGCCTTCATCCGCGAGCTTTCCGAGCGTTCGCGCTATATGCGCTTCGTTTCGATGATGCGTGAGCTGACGCCGCGCATGCTGGCCCGGTATACACAGGTGGATTACGACCGCGAGCTGGCGCTGGTCGCCACCACCGAGCTGCCCAATCCCGCGCATCGCGGCCATCGCCACGATGCGGTGATCGGCCTGGCGCATTATCTGCGCAACCCCGACGGACGCGGCGCCGAATATGCCCTGGTGGTGGCGGATGCCTGGCAGGGACGCGGCCTGGGGCGGCAGTTGATGACGCTGTTGATCGACGCCGCCCGCGAACAGGGGCTGGAGTACATCGAAGGCCTGGTGCTGGCCGATAACCGGCCCATGCTGCGGCTGATGACCAGCCTGGGCCTGAAGAACGATCCCGATCCGGACGACCCGTCCTTGCGGCGGGTCTGGCTGGATCTGGGGCGGCCCGCGTAGGGCGGCCCGCGTAGGGCGGCCCTACGACGCTACTTGATGACTTCCACGAGGAAGTCGCGCATATCGGCGACTTCTTCCGCGCATACGGAATGCTGCATCGGATACGTGTGCCAGCGCACGTCATGGCCCAGCGAGCGCAGCATGTCGCGCGACGCCGTGGCGCGCGCGATGTCGACCACCGGGTCATATTCACCGTGGGCCAGGAAGATAGGCGTGTCGGCATTGGCACCCTGGCGTTCCGCCGCCGCCAGGTCCAGCAGGGGCAGGTAGCCGGACAAGGCCATCATCCCGGCCAGCTTTTCCGGCAGCCGCAGGCCGGTGTGCAGCGTCATGGCGCAGCCCTGCGAAAACCCGGCCAGCACGATGCGCGAGGTCGGAATGCCGCGGGCGTTCTCGCGCGCGATCAAAGCGCGCACGGCGGCTTCGGACTGGCGGATGCCGGCGGCATCCTCGCGGCGTACCAGATCCATGACCAGGATGTCGTACCAGGAACGCATACGCATGCCGCCGTTGATCGTGACCGGCTGCACCGGCGCGTGCGGGAATACGAAACGGATCGCCGGCGTCGCGGGCAGGCGCAGTTCCGGCACGATGGGCGCGAAGTCATTGCCGTCGGCGCCCAGGCCGTGCAGCCAGATCACCGCATGGCTGGGATTCGGGCCGGTTTCGAGTTCGATGCTGTCGAGCAGGTCGGAAGGCGTGTTGGCGGTCATGGGATTCTCAGATCTGCAAGGCTTTCAAGGCCTGGAACAGCGCCCGGTAATGCTTGCGCTTGGGCTCCTGGCCCTGCGCCAGGGCGGCATTGGCGCGGGCTTCCTTGCGCGCTTCGCGTATCAGCGTGCGCAACTGCTGGACATCCACGCCGGGATTGCGCGACAGCAGGTCCGTCAGCGCGTCGTCGTCTTCCAGCAGGCGGTCGCGCAGGTTTTCCAGGCGATGCATCGCCGCCGTTTCCTCGCGCGAGCCGTTTTCCCAGGCGTCCAACTGGCGGCGGATGTCGTCCGCGGGCGCGTCCCGCATGAGCTTGCCGACGTAATGCGTCTGCCGCCGCAGCCCTTCGCGGCTGGTGGTGCGCTGCGCTTCCCGTATCGCGTCGTACAGGCGTTCGGCCAGGGGCAACTGGCGCAGGCGCTCCGGCGACAGGCCAATCAACTGCTTGCCCAGGTCGGTCAGGGCGAGCATCTCTCGCTTGACCTGGGACTTGCTGGGACGATCGTAGCCGTCGTCCTCGTCGTCGGACGTGGCGGCCAGCTCGGTTATTTCTGACATTATGGGCACAGCGGGTTTGCGGACTTGGCTATGATACCCGTCTCTCTCAAGCGAGTTTCAATGGTCAACAATTCCTCCTCCCTGCCAGTCGCCGAAAACCAGGCGCGCTTCAGCGAACTGGTGCAGAGCGTTCTGGCCCATGCGCGCAAGGTCGGCGCCAGCGACGCCGTCGCGGAAGTCTCCGAAAGCCTGGGGCTGTCGGTTTCGGTGCGCAAGAACGACATCGAAACCGTGGAGCAGACCCGCGACCGGTCGCTGGACGTCACCGTCTATGCGGGACAGCGGCGCGGATCGGCCTCCACGTCGGATTTCTCCGATGCCGCCTTGCGCGAAACCGTCGAGGCCGCCTGGCATATCGCCAGCCACACGGCCGAAGATCCCGCCGCCGGCCTGCCGGACGAGGCCATGCTGGCGCGCGATTATCCCGATCTGGCCCTGCACTATCCCTGGACCATAGGCACGGAAGAGGCCGCCGAGCTGGCTTTGCGCGCCGAACGCGCGGCGCGCGCCGTCGACCCCCGCATCACCAATACGGAAGGCGCGTCCATCGGCACTTTCGAAGGCCAGTTCGTCATGGGCAATACCCGTGGCTTCCTGGGCGGCTATCCGTATTCGCGCCACAGCCTGTCCGTGGCGCCCATCGCCGGCCGCGGCAACGGCATGCAGCGCGACTACTGGTACAGCAGCGAGCGCAACGCCGCCAATCTGGCCGATCCGGAAGCCGTCGGCCGCTATGCGGCCGAACGCGCCTTGTCGCGCCTGTCCGCCCGCCGCGTGCGCACCGGCAAGTTTCCCGTCCTGTTCGAAGCGCCGCTGGCGCTGGGCCTGCTGGGGGCGCTGACCCAGGCCGTGAACGGCGGTGCACTGTACCGCAAGGCCAGCTTCCTGGTCGACAGTCTTGGCCAGCAGATCTTCGCGGATCACATCGATATCGCCGAAGATCCGCATATCGTGGGCGCCATGGGCAGCTCGCCTTTCGATGACGAAGGCGTGGTCACGCGTGCCCGCGACGTCGTCACGGCCGGCGTGCTGCAAGGCTATTTCCTGTCCACCTATACCGCGCGCAAGCTGGGCATGCCGACCACCGGCAATGCCGGCGGCTCGCACAACCTGGCCCTGCGCTCCCGGCTGACCGCGCCGTCCGACGACCTGCCGGCCATGCTGAAAAAGATGGGCACGGGTTTTATGGTGACGGAGCTGATCGGCCAGGGGGTCAACTACGTCACCGGCGATTATTCGCGCGGGGCGTTCGGCTATTGGGTGGAAAACGGTGAAATCCAGCACGCGGTAGAGGAAGTCACCATCGCCGGCAATCTCAAGGACATGTTCCGGCAAATCGTCGCCGTCGGCGCCGATACGATCGCCCGCGGGACCAAATCGACTGGCTCGATCCTGATCGAACAGATGGCCATCGCCGGGGCGTGACGGGCGCGTTGCCCGGGGGGGCCGACCGGGACGATGCCGGTCAATGCTGCGGAAAGGCCGCGCTTTGGCTCCCGTTTTGGGCCCTTTTGCTGCGCGTAAGCGTTGCAACCCGCAACAACTCTGGCAATTCGAGTAATAATGGCGGACTTGCCCGCGCCGGCCACGGCGCGGGCCTGCTCATCCAGCGAGGCGCAGATCCTCGCGTAAATACATAACGCCCGTGAGAGAGGCTTTCCCATGAAGACGACATATTCCCTGTTGGCCGCCGTGGTGGCCAGCGCCATCGTGCCCGCCGCCCACGCGGCCGACATCAAGCTGGGCGTGGCCGAGGCCCTGTCCGGCGGCGCCGCGCAGTACGGCATCTCGATCCGCAACGGCTTCCAGCTGGCGGCGGACCAGATCAACGCCGCGGGCGGTATCAACGGCAACAAGATCTCCCTGGTTATCGAAGACGAGCAGGGCAAGAAAGAAGAAGCGATCAACGTCTTCAAGAAACTGATTTTCCAGGACAAGGTCCTGATGACCTTCGGCCCGACGCTGTCGAACTCCGCGCAGGCCGCCGACCCGATCGCCCAGGCCGCCAAGACCGTGGCCTTCGGCACGTCGAATACCGCCGATGGCATCACGTCCATCGGCAACTACATCTTCCGCAATTCGGTCACCGAAGCCGACGTGCTGCCCGCCACCCTGACCACCGTCAAGAACAAGGTCGGCCTGAAGAATGTCGCCGTGCTGTACGGCAATGACGACGTCTTCACCAAGAGCGGCTACGACAACTTCAAGAAGGCTCTCGAAGACCTGAAAATCCCGGTCACCACCACGGAAACATTCGCCAAGGGCGACGTCGACTTCAAGGCGCAGCTGACCAAGATCAAGGGCACCAACCCGGATGCCATCGTGCTGTCCGCGCTGCTGGCCGAAGGCGGTCCCATCATGGTGCAGGCCCGCCAACTGGGCCTGAACGTGCCGGTCATCGGCGGCAACGGCATGAACTCGGTCAAGATCTTCGAACTGGCGCCGGGCGCGTCGTCGAACAATCTGTGGATCGGCAGCCCCTGGTCCATCGAGAACAAGACGCCGGAAAACACCAAGTTCATCGACGCCTACAAGGCCAAGTACAACGTCGCGCCCGACCAGTTCTCGGCGCAGGCCTATGACGCCATGTACATCGTGGCCCAGGCGCTGAAGAAGGTGCAGTTGAAGGGCGACCTGGCCGCCGACCGCGCCGCCGTGCGCGACGCGCTGCCGGACGTGACGTGGACCGGCGCCACCGGCGCCTTCAAGTTCCGCCAGGCCAAGGACCGTGCCGGCAAGCCGGCTGGCTATGACGCCGAACAGGCGCCCATCGTCAGCAAGACGGAAAACGGCAAGTACGTCATCGAGAAGTAAATCCTGTACGCGAGCGCGGCCTGACGGCCGCCTCCGACGCCTTGCGGGCTGCGCCGGCCGCGGTCCGCAAGGCGTTTTCGATTCGGAAGTCCCGGTATGTTGGAACAACAATTCGTCAATGCCCTGTCGCTGGGCTGCGTGTACGCCCTGTTCGCGCTGGGCTTCACGCTGGTCTTCGGCGTGCTCGGCATTATCAATCTGTCGCATGGCGCGGTATTCATGGTGGGCGCTTATGCGGCCCTGTCCATCATTACCAAGCTGGGCATTCCGCTGTGGATTTCCCTGATCCTGACTTTCATCGTCGCGGGAGTGCTGGGGGCGTTGATCGACTGGCTGGTGCTGAAACCCCTGCGTCGGCGCAACGCGCCGCACCTGATCCCGATGATCGCCACGATAGGCGTGGGCATCGTCCTGAATAACGGTATCCAGGGCATCTACGGCGCCAACAACCTGCGCTTTCCGCCGGGCGTGGTGCCCGACGACACGTTGGTCATCGCCGGTATCCACGTCACGGCCATCGAGCTTGCCATCATCTTCCTGTCCTTCGCGCTGATGGCGGTGCTGATGGTGGTCATGCGGCGCACGCAGTTCGGTCGCGCGCTGCGCGCCATCGCCGAATCGCCCAAGGCCGCCTGGCTGCTGGGCATCAATGTCGAACAGCTGTTCCTGCTGACCTCGTTCCTGGCCGGCGGGCTGGGCGGCGTCGCGGGCCTGCTGATCGGGCTGTATTCCAATGCGCTCTATCCGCTGATGGGGCAGCCGATGCTGCACAAGGGCATTGCCGTGATCATTCTGGGCGGCATGGGCGACATCCGCGGCGCCATGCTGGGCGGCCTGTTCCTGGGCTTCGCCGAAGTGCTGTCGGTGGCCTACATCGGCTCCACCATGCGCGACGCCGTGGCGTTCGGCCTGCTATTCCTGATTCTGCTGGTGCGCCCCCAGGGCCTGTTCGGCAAAGTGGTGCAACGCAAGGCCTGATTGATCATGACTGCATTCGATAGTTTCTGGGCCATCTATGGCAATGTGGTGCTGACGCTGGGCACCAACGCGCTGCTGGCATTGTCGATATGGCTGACGCTTGCCTGCGGCATGCTGGCCATGGCGAACGCCGCTTTCATGGGGATAGGCGCCTACACGGCCGCCATCCTGACGATGAATTACGACGCGCCGTTTTCGGTGGCCCTGGCCGGCGGCATGGCGGCCCCGGCGCTGGTGGCCGCCATCATCGGCCTGCCGACCATCCGGCTGTCCGGCGTTTACCTGGCCATGGCCACCCTGGGCTTCGGCGAAGTGGTGCGCGTGACGGTGCTGAACACGGAATCGCTGACCGGCGGTGCGCTGGGCTTGAACGGCATTCCGCAAGTGACCCAATGGTGGCACGTCGCGCTGGCGGTGGTGATCGTGCTGTTCCTGCTGTGGCGCGTGCGCGTGTCCAAGCTGGGGCGGGCCTTCGACGCGATACGGGGCGACGAGACCGCGGCCGGCCTCATGGGCATCAACGTGCGCGCCAATAAGATGCTGGCCTTCATCATCGGCGGCGCCATCGCCGGCCTGGCCGGCGCGCTGAACGCGCACCTGACTTTCTTCATCGGCCCGAACGAATACGGTTTCGACCGGGGCGTGGAAATCCTGACGATGGCGATTCTGGGCGGCATCGGCGGCCTGCCGGGGCCGATCCTGGGGAGCGCCATCATTACCCTGCTGCCCGAAGTACTGCGCGGCTTCAGCGATTTCCGCCTGGTCGCCAATGGATTGATTCTTGTGCTGATCGTGTTATTCCTGCCGCAAGGCATCTGGGATCCCGCGCGTTTCGCGCGCTGGATGCGCAAGGGGGGACGGCGCCATGCTTGAACTGTCCTCCATCTCCATGCGGTTCGGCGGCCTGCACGTACTGCAGGACGTCAATCTGCAGGTGCCCGAAGGCGCCATCTTCGGCCTGATCGGCCCGAATGGCGCCGGCAAGACCACGGTTTTCAACATCATCACCGGCCTGCTGCGTCCCAGCGGCGGTCAGGTGCGCTTCGCCGGCCAGAGCCTGGTGGGCGCGGCGCCGCACCAGATCACGCGCGCCGGCATCGCGCGGACTTTCCAGAACATCCGCCTGTTCAAGGAGATGACGCTGCTGGAAAACGTCGTCGTCGGCGCCTACCGCCATATGCACTACGGCGTGGCCGGCATGCTGTTCAGCCTGCCCGGCTTCCGGCGCCAAGAGGCCAGGGCGCGTGAGCGCGCCTTGGAACTGCTGTCGTGGATGCGCCTGGATCACAAGGCGAACGACCTGGCGGACAACCTTTCCTATGGCGAGCAGCGCCGCCTGGAGCTGGCGCGCGCGCTGGCCACGGAGCCGCGCCTGCTGCTGCTGGACGAACCGGTGGCCGGCATGAATACCGGCGAGCGGGCCGAACTGATGCGCGAAATCGAAGCCATCCGCGCGCGCGGCTACACGATCCTGATGATCGAGCACGACATGCGCTTCGTCATGGGCTTGTGCGAAACCATCGCCGTGCTGAACTTCGGCAAGATCATCACCAGTGGCCCGCCGGAGGCCATCCGTACCAATGAGCAGGTCATCGAGGCCTATCTGGGCCGCGATGACGACGATGACGCCGCGGGGGAGGTGCGCGCATGACCGCCATGCTGGAAATCCGTGGCCTGGAAGTGAACTACGGGCATATCGAGGCGGTGCGCGGCGTCGACATGAGCTTGCAGGCGGGCGAAATCACCGCCCTGGTCGGCGCCAACGGCGCCGGCAAATCGACCACGCTGCTGGCCTTGTCGGGCCTGCTGCCCAAGGCCAGGGGCTCGGTGCTGTTCGAAGGCGAGGACATCAGCCGCCTGGCCCCGCATCAGATCGTGGCCCGCGGCATTGTGCAGGTCCCTGAAGGGCGGGCCATCCTGACCACCATGACGGTGCGCGAGAACCTGGAACTAGGGGCATATCGGCGCGGCCGCGCCGATACCGGCGCCGACCTGGACTACGTGTTCACGCTGTTTCCGCGCCTGAAGGAGCGCCTGGACGGTATCGCCGGCAACCTGTCGGGCGGCGAGCAGCAGATGCTGGCCATCGGCCGAGCCTTGATGGCCAAGCCGCGCCTGCTGCTGCTGGACGAGCCGTCGATGGGCCTGGCGCCCATCGTCGTGCAGGAAATCTTCCGTGCCCTGCGGGCGATCAATGCGGACGGCCTGACGCTGTTCCTGGTAGAGCAGAACGTGCGGCAGGCGCTGAAAATCGCCGGCCACGGGTACGTGCTGGAAAACGGCGCCCTGGCGCTATCGGGCACCGGCCGGGAGCTGCTGGGGCATCCGCGCGTGCTGGAAGCGTACCTGGGCGCTTGACCGCCGCACCGCCCGGTGACGGGCCGGTGCAACACCGCCAGGCCGCAACGCTCATATTTTGAGCGTTTTCATGCTATGATCGACGACTTTCCCTTTCTCCGACCAAGCACGGGCGGCTGATAACGCTTAGGCAGGGCAGGTTAGCAAGGGAAAAACGCACCAGCCGATTTCCGGCGGCGCGAACCAAATTTAGTTCAGGAACCAATCATGAAGACCTTTGTGGCAAAGCCGCATGAAGTCAAGCGTGAGTGGTTTGTGATCGACGCGAAGGGCAAGGTCCTCGGTCGTGTGGCCAGCGAAGTCGCACACCGTCTGCGTGGTAAGCACAAACCCGAATTCACGCCTCACGTAGATACTGGCGACTACATCGTCATCATCAACGCGGCGGACATCGTCGTCACCGGGAACAAGGCGCAAGACAAGAAGTACTTCCGCCACACCACCTACCCGGGCGGCATTCGCGAGACCAACTTCGAGAAGCTGCAGCAGCGCTTCCCCGGCCGTGCCATCCAGAAGGCGGTCAAGGGCATGCTGCCGAAGGGTCCCCTCGGCTATGCCATGATCAAGAAACTGAAGGTGTACGCCGGTGCCGAGCATCCGCACACCGCCCAGCAGCCCAAGCCGCTGGAAATCTAAGGAATCGCCATGATCGGTAACTGGAATTACGGAACCGGCCGCCGCAAGACGTCGGTGGCACGCGTGTTCCTCAAGAAAGGCACGGGCAAGATCGTCGTCAACGGCAAACCCGTCGACGAGTTCTTCGCGCGCGAAACCGGCCGCATGGTCGTTCGCCAGCCGCTGGAACTGACCGGCCATCTGGAATCGTTCGACGTCAAGGTCAACGTCCATGGCGGCGGTGAATCCGGCCAGGCCGGCGCGGTCCGTCACGGCATCACGCGCGCCCTGATCGATTACGACGCCACGCTCAAGCCCGCCCTGTCGCAGGCTGGCCTGGTGACGCGAGATGCGCGAGAAGTCGAACGTAAGAAGGTCGGCCTCCGCAAGGCACGTCGGCGCAAGCAGTTCAGCAAGCGCTAATGTCCAGCAAAAAGGCCGCGAAAGCGGCCTTTTTGTTTATGTCCGGGAAGTCGTTCCCGAGCGTGTCCCCGAAGTTGTCTCTGAAGTCATCCACGTGAAATTCGGGCCCGCCAGCGTATCGGTTTGGTCCATGGGGCCGCCCCGCGCGGCGATACAATCAATCGTCTTTGGAACCAGCAGGAACCAGCAATCATGGCACAAGCATCCAACGCACGCGTCAAGGTCGGCATCGTAGGCGGGACCGGGTACACCGGCGTCGAATTGCTGCGCCTGTTGTCCCAGCACCCCAATGCCGAACTCACCGCCATCACTTCCCGCAAGGAAGACGGCATGCCCGTGGCGGACATGTTCCCCAATCTGCGCGGCCGCGTGAAGCTGGCGTTCTCGACGCCCGACAAAGCGCCGCTGACGGACTGCGACGTCGTGTTTTTCGCCACTCCCCACGGCGTGGCCATGTCGCAGGCGCAGGCGCTGCTGGAAGCCGGCACCCGCATCATCGACCTGGCGGCGGACTTCCGCCTGCAGGACACCGCGGTATTCGAGAAGTGGTACAAGATGCCGCACGCCTGCCCGTCCATCCTCGAGGAATCGGTCTACGGTATCCCCGAACTGAACCGCGACCGTGTGGCCAAGGCGCGCGTGGTCGGCAACCCCGGCTGCTATCCGACGACGGTGGCGCTGGGCCTGGCTCCGTTGCTGGAAAAGGGCGCTCGCCTGGTCGATACGCAGACCCTGATCGCCGACTGCAAGTCCGGCGTCTCCGGCGCCGGCCGCAAGGCCGAGGTCGGCCTGCTGTTTTCCGAAGCCAGCGACAATTTCAAGGCCTACGGCGTGGCGGGGCACCGCCATCATCCGGAAATCACGGAGCAGCTGGAGCGCATGGCAGGCGGCAAGGTCGGCCTGACCTTCGTGCCGCACCTGGTGCCCATGATCCGCGGCATGTATTCGACCATCTATGCCCGCATCCTGCCGGAAGCGCGCGGCACGGATTTCCAGGCCTTGTACGAGAAGCGCTACGAAGGCGAAGCTTTCGTGGACGTCATGCCCGCCGGCAGCTTGCCCGAAACGCGCTCCGTGCGCGCGTCGAACGACCTGCGCATCGCCTTGCATCGTCCGGAAGGCGCCGATCTGCTGATCGTGCTGGTCGTCCAGGACAACCTGGTGAAGGGCGCGGCCGGTCAGGCGGTACAGAACATGAACGTTATGTTCGGCCTGCCGGAAGGCACCGGGCTGGGTCATGTGGCGGTCCTTCCCTGACGGTGGTCGCGCGGCGCGTGCAGGCCCGACCGTAGCCGGAACGGCATATGGCGCGCTCACGTTTGGGGATGGTGGCCGGGGTGCTGGCCATCCTGGTGGTCGTCGGGGGTCTGGCTGCCGGGGTTACGCTGCTCTGGCCGGCCGTCAGCGACCGCGCGGCGGCTCAGGCCCAGATCGCTGCCTTGCGAGCGCAACTCGCCGCTGAACAGGCGCAGGTCCAGGCCCTGGGCGGCCAGTTGGCCGCCTCCGATGCCGACCTGGCCGTGGAGCGGGCAGCCCGCCGCGCCCTGGAAGACAGCCTGGCAGCGTTGCAGGTCCAGGCCGGCCAGTTGCGGGATCGGCTGGCCTTTTACGACCAGCTCTTGCCGGCAGGCCCCGCCGGCACCCTGTCCATACGGGCGGTCGAGATTACCCGGATCCCCGCCGGCCTGCGCTACCGGGTGCTGCTGATGCGCAGCGCACGTCCGGGCCTGGCCCCTTTTGTAGGCAGCTTGCGCTTCGTCGCCCTTGGCACCCGGGATGGCGCCGAAGTGCGATTGCCCTTGGCGCCCTTGCAGTCAGAACCGGGGGCGGATGCGGGAACCCTGGTGCCGCTGGAGGTCGACCAGTACCGCAGCAGTGAAGGGATCCTGGCGCTGCCGCCCGATTTCACCCCGGCGGAGGTCGCCGTCGAAGTGGTCCGTGACGGTATCGTGCAAGCCTCGCAGCAGGCGGCCGTCGCATTTTGATTCAGCGGGTCGCTGCGCTATAGTAAGACCATATCGGGGCGCGAAATATCAAGCAAAGCCCCTCTTTCGAAGCGAATACACCAGGCCCCGTTGGGCCACGCCCCAAAAGGGCAGGAGTCTCAAATGAACGCAGTAACCGAAACCGTCGACCTGCAGTCGGCGCCTCCGACGCCGCTGATCTTTACCGATTCCGCGGCCGCCAAGGTAAAGGATCTTCTGACCGAGGAAGGCAACCCTGAGCTGAAGCTGCGCGTTTTCGTGCAAGGCGGCGGATGCTCCGGTTTCCAATACGGCTTCACCTTCGACGAAGTCGTCAACGAAGACGACACGGTCCTGGACAAGGAAGGCGTGCAACTGCTCGTGGACCCCATGAGCTTCCAGTACCTGGTCGGCGCGGAAATCGACTACAAGGAAGATCTGGAAGGCGCGCAATTCGTCATCCGCAACCCCAACGCCACGACCACCTGCGGCTGCGGCTCGTCGTTCTCGGTGTAAATCGTCGGTGTGGGGCAGGGCGCACGTAGCGCCCGCCCGCATCGGAAACGCATGCCGCGGGATACGCTCAGGCGCGGCGACGCAGCCGCACCCAGGCGTTCGTCCTTGAGCTGCCTGCCTCTCAGGCGGGATACAGGGCGCCCAATACCCTGGGGCCGCGCGCTCCGGTCACATCCGGCAGGCCGGCTGCAATGCGGTGCACGTGCGCATGGGCCAGCCAGGCGAAAGCCAGTGCCTCCATTGATTGCGCCGGAACGCCGTGTGTATCCGTGGCGGCCACGGGCCGGCCCAGGCACTCCGCCAGGTCGCGCATCAGCCCGCTGTTACGCGCACCGCCCCCGCATACCAATATCTCGCTCGTCTCCGGCGCTTCCCGTTCGATGGCCTGCGCCACCGTGCGCGCCGTAAAGCGCTGCAGGGTCGCTTGGATATCCTGCGGCGTCAGGCGGCGGCAATAGCCGTCCCAGGCGTTCAGCCGGGTGTCGAGCCATGCCGCATTGAACAGGTCCCGGCCGGTGGATTTCGGCGGCCGCTTGACCAGCCAGGGTTCACTCGCCAGCAGGTATTCCAGGATATTGGCGTCGACGCGGCCGGCCGCCGCGAAGGCGCCGTCGTCGTCGTAGTTCTGTCCCGTATGGCGGCGGCACCACTCGTCCAGCAGCATATTGGCCGGGCCGGTATCGAAGCCAGTCACCGGCCGTCCCGGCGCCAGCAGGGTGACATTGGCGATACCGCCCAGATTCAGCACGGCGCGCGGCACGTCGGCGGCAAAAATCGCCGCATGGAAGGCCGGCACCAAGGGCGCGCCCTGGCCGCCCGCGGCGACGTCGCGCGTACGGAAATCCGCGACGACGGCGATGCCGGTACGCTCCGCCAGCAAGGCGGGTGCGTTCAATTGGATGGTGTAGCCCAGTTCGGGACGATGCCGCACGGTTTGTCCATGGGCGCCGATGGCCGTAATGTCGGCCGGCGCGTGCCCCGTCGCCGCCAGCAAGCGCCGCGCGGTTTCGGCATAGCATTCGGCAAGAGCCAGCGATGCGCGGGCCGAACGCTCCAGTTCATCGCTGCCCGGGGCATTCAGGGACAGCAGCGTGTCGCGCAGATCGTCCGGCATGGGGAGGCTGGCCTCCGCCAGGACGAGCGGCCGGCCATGTGGGGCGATCCGGGCCAGCACCCCGTCGACGCCGTCCGTACTGGTGCCCGACATCAGCCCGATGTACAGATCGCCCGTCGTGGTCATGGTGGGCTCGGGCGGACGCCGCGTCAGTTGCCGGCCGCGCTGGCCAGCGTCGTGCCGGGCATGGACTGCTGGAACTGCGCCAGCATATTCAGCTGCTGCTTGTAGACGCCGGTCTCCTTGGCGAACGCGACCTTGTCCTTGCCTTCCAGCGCCTGGGCGACCGGCAGATCCACCGACAGCGGATCGACCGGCTTGTCGCCGATGCGGAACTCGTAATGCAGATGCGGGCCGGTGGCCCAGCCGGTCGAGCCGACGTAGCCGATGACTTCGCCCTGCGTCACGCGCACACCCTTGCGGATGCCCGGCGCGATCCGGCTCTGGTGCGCGTACAGCGTGGAGAACTTGCTGTCGTGCTTGATGATGACCACGTTGCCGTAGCCGTTCTGCACGCCGGCGTATTCGACTTCGCCATCCGAGGTGCTATGAATGGGCGTGCCCGTGGGCGCCGCGTAATCCACACCCTTGTGGCCCGTCCACGTTTTGTGGATGGGATGCATGCGCATCCCGAAGGTCGAGCTGATGCGGCTGAACTTCAGCGCGGTGCGCAGGAAGGCGCCGCGCAGGCTCATGCCGTCGAAATCGTAGTAAGACCCCGTCGTGCCGCCGGGCGGCGTGAACCACACCGCGGAGTACATCTTGCCCTGGTTCTGGAATTCCAGCGCCAGCACGCGGCCCGCGCCGGCATAGCGGCCGTCGTGCGAACGGGTTTCGTACACCACGCGGAACTGGTCGCCCTGGCGTAGATTGCGCAGGAAGTCGATCTTGGCGCTCAGAATGTCCGCCATCTGCAGCGTCACCGAGTCCGGGATGCCCGCCGCGTCGGTCGCCGCGAACAGGGACGATTCAATCGTTCCCATGGCGACGCGCACCTGGCGGTCCGTATCCTCGGTCATTTCCTGGGCGACGTAGCTGTCGCCCTTGGGTTCCACTTCCAGGAAACGCGTTACGACCTGGCCGTCGGAATCGTTGCCCGGCGTGTGGATATAGCGCAGCCAGACCAGCTTGCCGTCGGCGTCGGTCGCCGCCTGTACCGACCGGCCCGGATACAGCTTGTAGATGCTGCGCGCGCTGGGATCGTGCGTCAGGAAGACCTGCAGCGCATCGTTGTCCAGGTGCAGGCGTTGCAGCACCGCCGCCAGGGTGTCGCCGCGGCGGATGCGCGTTTCATTGATATAGGGTGCCGGCGAGGCATCGCTGACGCGGTACTCGTCCGGCGACAGTGCCATGACTTTTTCGATGGTGCGCGTCGGCGGCAAGTCCGCGGCATCGGGATGCTGGACCATGCCGACCGCGGCGGCGGCGGCAAACAAACCCAGCGCGGTCGCGAGAATGGCCGCGCGGACGATGCGGGGACGGCGGGAAGGGGGGGCGTAGCTGGGCAGGGTGGGAAGCGTCGACGCGGACGGGCGGCCGCTCCCGGTTTCGTTGGGCCCTGTGATCATCTTCAGAAAAACCCTGGGGGCCACGATGCCCCGTGTGACAGTTGCGTATGATTAGGGCGGTATCCTAGCCGATTCGGCTAGAATTTTCGACAACTTTGTGCTTTTTACATCCTTCTCGTCCTGCCGGACGGGCTAAGCCGTCCCTCGATATGTCCCAATCCGAAGCCCCCATCACCCCCGAGGTTGAAGCCGATCTCCGCGTCGCCAAGCGCGGCTGCGACGAGCTGCTCGTCGAATCGGAATTCGTCCGCAAGCTGGCCCGCAGCCGGGCCACCGGCGTTCCCCTGCGCATCAAACTGGGGCTGGATCCCACCGCGCCCGATATCCACCTCGGCCATACGGTGGTCCTGAACAAAATGCGTCAACTCCAGGACCTGGGCCATACGGTCATCTTCCTGATCGGCGATTTCACGTCCATGATCGGCGATCCCAGCGGCCGCAATAGCACCCGTCCCCCTTTGACGCGCGAACAGATCGAGTCCAACGCGAAAACGTATTACGCGCAGGCCAGCCTGGTGCTGGATCCCGCTCGTACAGAAATCCGCTACAACTCGGAATGGTCGGACCCGCTCGGCGCCCGCGGCATGATCCAGCTGGCCTCGCGCTATACCGTGGCCCGCATGATGGAGCGCGAGGACTTCACCAAGCGCTTCAAGGGGGGAATCCCCATTTCGGTGCATGAATTCCTGTACCCGCTGATGCAGGGCTACGACTCGGTGGCCCTGAAGTCGGACCTGGAGCTCGGCGGCACGGATCAGAAGTTCAATCTGCTGGTCGGCCGCGAACTGCAGAAGGAATATGGCCAGGAACCGCAGTGCATCCTAACCATGCCGCTGCTGGAAGGCATCGACGGCGTGGACAAGATGTCGAAGTCCAAGGGCAATTACATCGGTATCTCCGAGGCCCCGTCTTCGATGTTCGGCAAGCTGATGTCGATTTCCGACACCCTGATGTGGCGCTATTACGAACTACTGTCCTTCCGGACGCTGGACGACATCGCCGCGCTGAAGGCCGCCACCGAAGCCGGTCGCAATCCGCGCGACGCCAAGGTCGAACTGGCGCAGGAAATCGTCGGCCGTTTCCACGGCGCCCAGGCCGGCCGCGACGCCCTGGCGGAGTTCGAGGCGCGCTTCCGCGATGGCGCAATTCCGGAAAACATGCCCGAGATCAAAATCGCCGGCGCCCCGCTGGGTATATTGAAAATACTGCGTGAAGCCGGGCTGGCCGCCTCCGGCGCCGAGGCGCAGCGCAACGTCGAGCAAGGCGGCGTCCGGGTCAACGGTGAAAAGGTGGAAGACAAATCGTTGCAATTGTCCCAGGGCGTGTACGTAATCCAGGTAGGAAAACGGAAGTTCGCGCGTGTTACCTTGGCGTCGTAGGGAATTATCCAGCGCCGCACACGACCCATCCTTTTGGTTTTCTTGAAGGAGGCTGCCATGAAGCTAGCGAGCTTGTCTTTTTCCGATAATGAGTCCATCCCCGAGCGTTATGCTTTCGCGCGGATCGACCCGCAGTCGCATGTCGCGCTGGCCGATAATTTCAATCCCCAGTTCTCCTGGGACGACGTGCCGGAAGGCACCCAGTCTTTCGTCATGGTCTGCCATGATCCGGACGTCCCCAGCAAACCGGACGACGTGAATCAGGAAGGCCGCGTCGTGCCCGCCGACCTGCCGCGCGTGGAGTTCTTCCATTGGGTGCTGGTGGACCTGCCGGCGGATATGCGGGAGATCGAAGAGGGCGCGTTTTCCAACGGCATTACGCCGCGTGGCAAGGGCGGGCCGCTGGCGCCGCATGACGCGCGCCAGGGTGTCAACGACTACACCGGCTGGTTCGCCGCCGACCGCGACATGAGCGGCGATTACTTCGGCTACGACGGCCCCTGCCCGCCGTGGAATGACGCGCTGGTGCATCATTACGTTTTCACGCTGTACGCCCTGAGCGTGCCGCGGCTGGATGTGGAAGGCACTTTCAACGGCAAACAGGTGCTCAGCGCCATCCAGGGCAAGATCCTGGCGCAAGCCTCGCTCACCGGGACGTATACGCTCAACCCGGCGCTGGCGCCGAAAGTCATCGGTACGACGTCGGCTTGACCCGACATAACCCGAAGGCGCCGCGCATGCGGCGCTTTTTTTTCGCCGGGGTATTGCCGGCCGGGGTATTGCCCTGGTGTCGCCCGGGTGTCGCCCTTGGTTCGGCCGTGGGGCGCCTCCCGGCCGGCCGCCCCCGCGGTCCACAGCATGAGCCGCGCTCACCCTGCCATGAGCCGCTTTTCCAGAGAAGCGTCGGTTCGCAAGAAAATCCCGCCGCAGCCCGGTTTTCAGCGCCGCGGCAGGCGAAAAGGCCGGTAACCGCACGGTAAACTATGCGCAATACGCGTTTCCCCGCTTTTTGACTCCGTTCAGGAACCTCCATGTTCGACCGTACCCGTACCATTTCCCAGGTTGATGAAGAAGTCTGGGCCGCCATCCAGAAGGAAAACACCCGCCAGGAACAGCACATCGAGCTGATCGCGTCGGAAAACTACGCCAGCCCGGCCGTCATGCAGGCCCAGGGCACGCAGCTTACGAACAAATACGCGGAGGGGTATCCCGGCAAGCGCTACTACGGCGGCTGCGAGTACGTCGACATCGTGGAACAGCTGGCCATCGATCGCCTGAAGGAGCTGTTCGGCGCCGAAGCGGCCAACGTACAGCCGAACTCCGGCTCGCAGGCCAACCAGGGCGTCTACATGGCGGTGCTCAAGCCCGGCGATACGGTGCTGGGCATGAGCCTGGCCGAGGGCGGCCATCTGACGCACGGCGCCTCGGTGAACGCGTCGGGCAAGCTGTACAACTTCCTGCCCTATGGCCTGGATGCCGATGAAGTACTGGACTACGCCAAGGTCGAAGCCCTGGCGCAAGAGCACAAGCCCAAGCTGATCGTGGCCGGCGCGTCCGCCTATTCCCTGCACATCGACTTCGAGCGCATGGCCCGCATCGCCCGTGACAACGGCGCGCTGTTCATGGTCGACATCGCCCACTATGCCGGCCTGGTCGCCGGCGGCGCCTACCCGAACCCCGTTCCGCACGCCGATTTCGTGACCTCGACCACGCACAAGTCGCTGCGCGGCCCCCGCGGTGGCGTCATCATGATGAAGGCTGAGTACGAAAAAGCCATCAATTCGGCGATTTTCCCCGGCATCCAGGGCGGTCCGCTGATGCACGTCATCGCCGCCAAGGCGGTGGCCTTCAAGGAAGCGCTGCAGCCGGAGTTCCGCGATTACGCCCACCAGGTGGCCAAAAACGCCAAGGTGCTGGCCGAAACCCTGGTCAAGCGCGGCCTGCGCATCGTGTCCGGCCGCACCGAAAGCCACGTCATGCTGGTCGACCTGCGCGCCAAGGGCATCACCGGCAAGGAGGCGGAAGCGGTGCTCGGCCAGGCCCACATCACGGTCAACAAAAACGCCATCCCCAACGACCCCGAAAAGCCCTTCGTGACCAGCGGCATACGCCTGGGCACGCCGGCCATCACGACCCGCGGCTTCAAGGAAGCGGAAACCGAGCTCACCGCCAACCTGATCGCCGACGTGCTGGACGACCCGCGCAACGAGGCCAATATCGCCTCCGTGCGTGAGCGCGTGAACGCGCTCACGGGCCGCCTGCCGGTCTACGGCTGAACGGGCGCGGCGGAGGACCACGGTGCGCTGCCCGTTCTGCGGCCATGCCGATACCCAGGTGATCGATAGCCGGGTGCTGGAAGAAGGCGAAACCATCCGCCGGCGCCGCCGTTGCCAGCACTGCGACAAGCGCTTCACGACGTACGAACGGGTGGAGCTGGCGATGCCTTCCATCGTCAAGCGCAACGGCAGCCGCAGCGAATACGACCAGGGCAAGCTGCGCGCCAGCCTGTCCCTGGCGCTGCGCAAGCGGCCCGTCAGTACGGAAGACGTCGATGCCGCGGTGGCGCGCATCGAGGAAAGCCTGCTGACCAGCGGCAAGCGGGAAGTCCCTTCCGCCTATGTGGGCGAATTGGTCATGAACGAGCTGCGCAAGCTGGACAAGGTCGCCTACGTCCGTTTTGCCTCGGTGTATCGCAGTTTCGAGGACATCGGCGAGTTCATCGAGGCCATCCGCGAAATGCAGGGGCCGCTGTTGTCCGGCAAGCTGCGCAAAGAACCCTGATGCGCCGATGACCGCGGACCAGGATCACCATTGGATGCGGCATGCCCTGGATCTGGCCAGGGGCGTGATCCACACCACCGCGCCCAACCCCAGGGTGGGGTGCGTGATCGTCCGGGATGGGCGCATTCTGGGCGAAGGCGCCACCCAGCCGCCGGGCGGCCCTCATGCTGAAATTTGCGCATTGCGCGACGCCGCCGCGCGCGGCGTATCGGTCGCCGGCGCCACCTTTTACGTCACCCTGGAGCCATGCAGCCATTTCGGCCGTACGCCCCCCTGCGTGGATGCCGTCGTCGCCGCGGCGCCCGGTCGCGTTGTGGTGGCCATGGGCGACCCGAATCCGCAGGTAAACGGAGCGGGCCTGGCCAGGCTGCGGGCCGAAGGTATCCCCGTCACGGTCGGCGTCTGCCTGCCGGAAGCGCTGGCCTTGAACGCCGGCTTCGCCGCGCGGATGAGCAGGGGAACTCCCTGGGTCTGGGCGAAGATGGCGGCCTCCCTGGACGGCCGCAGCGCCTTGCACAACGGGATGTCGCAATGGATTACGGGGCCGGAGGCGCGCGCCGACGGCCATGCGTGGCGGGCGCGGGCCGACGTGGTATTGACGGGCATGGGCACGGTGCGGAAGGACGATCCGCGGCTCACCGTGCGGGACGTCGCCGTGCCGCGACAGCCGCGCAAGGCGGTGGTGGACGGGCGCCTGCAGATCTCCGAAGCCGCCCGCCTGTTCGACGGCGAAGAAGTATGGGTCTTCACCGCCCATGATGACCCCACCAAGGCGGAGCGGCTGCGGCGCCGTAATGCCCGGGTGATCGTGTTGCCCGGCGCGGAGCCGGGACGGGTCGATTTGCCCGCCATGCTGCGCTGGATGGCCCGCAATCACGTGAACGAGGTCCACGTCGAAGCCGGCGCCGGCCTGACCGGGGCGCTATTGTCCGCCGGCTGCGTGGACGAGATCCTGGCGTACATCGCCCCCGTGCTGCTCGGCGACGCGTATGGCATGGTCAAGCTGCCCATGCTTTCCCACCTGGATGCCGCCCAGCGCTTCCAGTTCGTCGATGTGCAGCCGGTCGGCGGCGATGTGCGCCTGCGCGGCCGTTTCGCCGACCGCTGGCAGGCACTGCTGAGTGCTGCTACCCCGCGTTAAGGCCGCTCGCATCGAAGCTTGGCGTTGAAGCTTTATTCGTCGCGGCTATTCCTTTGGCGCTCAACCACCCGGTCCCCATCCGCGCCGTGCGCGTATCCTATCGTTAACCGGCCAACCGGCCTGGGCGCGCCGTATGCGCATATCCGGCGACGGCGCCGATATTCACGTTCAGAGATCTATCCAGGAGCTTTTTTATGTTTACCGGCATCGTCACGGCAGTCGGCCGCATCGTGCAAGTACAGCCTTATGAATCGGAGGACGGCGGCGCCGGCGCGCGCGTGCGTATCGAGGCCGGCACCTTGGGGCTGGCCGATGTGCAGTTGGGCGACTCGATCGCGGTGCAAGGGGCCTGCATGACCGTGGTGGCGCTGGAGGGCAACAGCTTCGACATCGACGTCTCGCGCGAAAGCCTGCGCCTTACCGTTGGTCTCGATCGCCCTGGCGAAGTGAACCTGGAGAAATCATTGCGTGTCGGCGATGCCCTGGGCGGCCACCTGGTTTCGGGCCACGTGGACGGCCTGGGAACCGTCGTGGCTTACGCGCCGGTTGGAGAATCGCGGGAGCTTATCATCCGCGCGCCGAATGAAATGGCGAAATACCTGGCCTACAAAGGCTCTGTTACGGTGAATGGCATTAGTCTCACGGTAAATGGCGTACAGGACGGCAAGGAGGGTAGTGAGATCACCATTAACGTAATTCCTCATACCCAAAACATGACCACGTTGCGTAACGTAAACGTAGGCGACAAAGTGAACTTGGAGATCGATACGATCGCGCGCTACGTCGAACGCATGATGCAGGTGTCCACCGTACCGGGCTCGCCGGACGCCTGAATCAAGCGACCGATTGCAGCAGTGGCGCGATGCTTATTCGATTCGGTATGAGGGAGAACCAAACGCTTTCCAAAAATAATTTCAGTCGCTTTCCCAAGCGGAACTTGAACCGCTTGGAATAGGACTAAATCCTAGGGCCGTAATACCGTTGCGATAGCTGTGTGTGGGGAAAGCAACATAGCGTCACCTCTAATCTGTGTATGGTGAACACCACTGACGACATGGATGCAAATAGGGCACACAATGGGGTTGACGGCCGGCTAGCCCTTTTCTGATGTTGTTGGAGGTATCCCGATGCTGAACATCGTCGAAGGCTTCAAATCGCAGTACGCCCGTGAACAGGAAACCGAGCTCTCGCTCGAGGAATACCTGAACCTGTGCAAGCGTGATCCGATGGCTTACGCCAGCCCCGCGGAACGGATGCTTGCTGCGATCGGTGAACCCGAAATCGTCGACACTCGCAATGACTCGCGGCTGTCCCGACTGTTTTCCAACAGGGTGATCCGGCGTTATCCGGCCTTCAAGGAATTCTTCGGCATGGAGGACGTGATCGCCCAGATCGTTTCGTTTTTCAAGCATGCCGCGCAAGGCCTGGAAGAACGCAAACAGATTCTCTATCTGCTGGGACCGGTGGGCGGCGGGAAATCTTCCATCGCGGAGCGTCTGAAGACGCTCATGGAAGCCTACCCGATCTACTGCCTGAAAGGCTCGCCCGTCAACGAGACGCCGCTGGGGCTGTTCAATCCCAACCGCTTCGCCGACACGCTGGAACAGGATTACGGGATAGCGAGACGCTACCTTAGCGGCATCATGTCGCCGTGGGCCGTCAAGCGCTTGCGCGAATTCGACGGCGATATTTCGCAGTTCCGCGTGGTGCGCGTGAATCCTTCGGTATTGCGCCAGGTGGCCATCGCCAAGACCGAACCGGGCGATGAAAACAACCAGGACATTTCTTCCCTGGTCGGCAAGGTGGATATCCGCAAACTGGACCGTTATTCGCAGGACGATCCGGACGCCTACAGCTACTCCGGCGGCCTGTGCCTGGCCAACCAGGGGCTGCTGGAATTCGTCGAGATGTTCAAGGCGCCCATCAAGATGCTGCATCCCCTGCTGACGGCCACGCAGGAAGGCAATTTCAAGGGCACCGAGGGCTTTTCCGCCATCCCGTTCAACGGCAGCATCCTGGCGCACTCGAACGAATCCGAATGGCAGACGTTCCGCAACAACCGCCATAACGAAGCCTTCCTGGACCGGATCTACATCGTCAAGGTGCCGTACTGCCTGCAGGTCACGGAAGAAATCCAGATCTACAGCAAGCTGCTGCATAACAGTTCGCTGTCGGAAGCGCCCTGCGCCCCCGGCACCTTGGACATGATGGCGCAGTTTTCGGTGCTGACGCGGCTGAAGGAGCCGGAGAACTCCAGCATCTATTCCAAGATGCGGGTGTACGACGGCGAAAGCCTGAAGGATGTCGATCCCAAGGCCAAGGCCCTGCAGGAATATAAGGATTACGCGGGGACGGATGAGGGCATGACGGGCGTTTCGACGCGCTTCGCGTACAAGATCCTGTCCAGCGTCTTCAACTACGACCAGACCGAGGTCGCGGCCAATCCCGTCCATTTGATGTACGTCCTGGAACAGCGCATCGCCCGCGAGGACTTCCCCGAGGACACGCGCCGGCGTTACCTGGAGTTCATCAAGGGTTACCTGGCGCCGCGCTATGCCGAGTTCATCGGCAAGGAAATCCAGACCGCCTACCTGGAATCCTATTCCGAGTATGGGCAGAACATCTTCGACCGCTACGTTACCTTCGCCGACTGCTGGATCCAGGATGAAGAATTCCGCGATCCGGAAACCGGCGAGAGCTTCGACCGGTCGGCCCTGAACGACGAACTGGAGAAGATCGAAAAACCGGCCGGCATCGCCAATCCCAAGGACTTCCGCAACGAGATCGTCAATTTCGTGCTGCGCGCCCGCGCCAACAATAGCGGCCGCAATCCGACCTGGACCAGCTACGAGAAGCTGCGCGAAGTCATCGAGAAGAAGATGTTCTCGAACACGGAAGACCTGTTGCCGGTCATTTCCTTCAACGCCAAGGCGTCGGCGGAGGACAAGAGCAAGCACCAAAGCTTCGTCGAGCGGATGGTCGAAAAAGGCTATACCGAAAAGCAGGTTCGCCTGTTGTGCGAGTGGTACTTGCGGGTGAGAAAGTCCTCCTGAGCGAGGTAGTATGAATTCACTTATCGATCGTCGTCTCAACGGACGCAACAAGAGCACCGTGAATCGCGAGCGGTTCCTGCGGCGCTACAAGACCCAAGTTCGTAAGGCGGTGCGGGACCTGATACGCGAGCGCTCGATCGAAGAGATGGACCAGGGCGGGGAAATCAACCTTCCCGCCCGGGATATCTCCGAACCCCGTCTGCGCCACGGCGCCGGCGGGGATCGCGAAATCGTGCATCCGGGCAACCGGGAATTCGCCAAGGGCGACACCATCGACCGTCCCGATGGGGGCGGCGACGGCGGCGGCCGCGGCGATCCGGGCGAAGGCGATTCGGTGGACCAGTTCACCTTTACCCTGTCGCGGGCCGAATTCCTGAACTTCTTCTTCGAAGACCTGGAACTGCCGCATCTGGCGCGCAATCAGTTGGGCGACGTGCATCAGAAGAAATGGCACCGGGCGGGCTACACCACCACCGGCTCGCCCAGTTCGCTGGCGGTGGGCCGCACCTTGAAGGCGTCCCTGTCGCGGCGCATCGCGCTGAGCATAGGCGCGCGCCGCGAACTGACCGAAGCCGAAGACAAGCTGGAGGACCTCGAAAAGCAGGGCGCCCCGGCGGCGTTGCTCGAAGCGGCCCGCGCGGAGGTCGAATCCGCCCGCGAACGTGTGGCGCGCGTGCCTTTCCTGGACGAAATCGATCTGCGCTACCGGCATCGCGTGTCCGTGGCGGTGCCCATGGCCCGCGCCGTCATGTTCTGCCTGATGGACGTGTCCGGGTCCATGGATGAGAACAAGAAAGACCTGGCCAAGCGGTTCTTTACGCTGCTGTACCTGTTCCTGATGCGCAAGTACGAGCGCGTCGAGCTGGTCTTCATCCGCCATACGGATAATGCCGAGGAGGTCGACGAAGACACCTTCTTCCACGACCCCAAGAGCGGCGGCACCGTGGTGCTGTCCGCCCTGGAGATGATGAACGACATCATCGAAAAGCGCTACTCGCCGTCGACCTGGAATATCTATGCCGCGCAGGCCAGCGATGGCGATTCCTTCGGCGCGGACGCGGCGCGCAGCGCCCGTTATCTGTCCGAGCATCTGCTGCCGGCGGCGCGTTATTTCGCCTATATCGAGATCCACGACACCCACGACGTGCGCAAGAGCAGCCTGTGGGCGGAGTACGAGCGCGAGCCGGCGGAACACTTTGTCATGCGGCGCATCTCCGAACGCGGCGAGATTTTCTCCGTCTTCCATGAGTTGTTCCGGAAGGAGGCCGTAGCATGAGTATCCTGAACAGCCTGGAAGCCCCGCGGGCGGGACGATCGGCGGCGCCGATCTCCACCGGATCGGAGTGGACTTTCGACCTGATCCGCCAGTACGACGAGGCCATCGCCGAGGTCGCGGCGGAATTCAAGCTGGACACCTATCCCAACCAGATCGAGATCATCACGTCCGAACAGATGCTGGACGCGTATGCGTCCGCCGGCTTGCCGGTCGGCTATCCGCACTGGTCGTACGGCAAGGAGTTCATCCGCAACGAACAGGCCTACCGGCGCGGCGTACAGGGGCTGGCGTACGAGATCGTCATCAACTCCAACCCCTGCATCTCGTACCTGATGGAGGAAAACTCCATGGCCATGCAGGCGCTGGTGATTGCGCATGCCTGCTATGGCCACAATTCCTTCTTCAAGGGCAACTACCTGTTCCGCCAGTGGACGGACGCGGAAGGCGTGCTCGATTACCTGGTGTTCGCGCGCAACTACGTCATGGCGTGCGAAGAGCGCTATGGCATCGAAGCGGTGGAAGAGATCATCGATTCCTGCCATGCGCTGTCGTCCCATGGCGTCGACCGCTACAAGCGGCCGAATCCGGTTTCGTACAAGGAAGAGCTGCAGCGTGTCGCCGACCGCGAGGAATACCAGCGCGTGCAGTTCAATGATCTGTGGCGCACCGTGCCCAAGGCGGAGCAACCGGATACCGCCAAGAGAGCGGTGTTCCCGGCCGAACCCGAGGAAAACATCCTGTACTTCATCGAGAAGTACTCGCCCAAGCTGCAAACCTGGCAGCGCGAATTGGTGCGCATCGTCCGCAAGGTGGCGCAGTATTACTACCCGCAGATGCAGACCAAGGTGATGAACGAGGGCTGGGCCACGTTCTGGCACTACACCATCCTGAACCGCCTGCATGAAAAAGGGCTGGTCGACGATGGCTTCATGATCGAATTCCTGCAGAGCCATACCAACGTGGTATGCCAGCGCGGCTTCGACCAGCGCGGCTACGGCGGCATCAATCCCTATGCTTTGGGCTTCGCCATGATGACCGATATTCGGCGCATCTGCGAAAACCCCACTGAAGAGGACCGCCGCTGGTTCCCCGACATTGCCGGCGGCGATTGGCTGAAGACGCTGGACTTCGCCATGCGCAACTTCAAGGACGAGTCCTTCATCTCGCAATACCTGTCGCCCAAGCTGATCCGCGATTTCCGTTTCTTCGCGATCGCCGATCACGAGGAAAATCCTCAGCTCGAGGTCGTCGCCATCCATGATGATGAGGGCTACCGCCACGTGCGCAAGCTGCTGGCGGAACAGCACAACCGCGACAATCTGGTGCCCGACGTCCAGGTGCTGCAGTACAACCGCGATTCGGATCGTTCGCTGGTCCTGCGCCATCAGCAGACGCGGGGCAGGCCGCTGGTGCCCGAGGACGCCGACCAGGTGATGAAGCATCTCGCCCGGCTCTGGGGCTTCAAGGTGCGCATGGAAGAGACGGATGCCGATGGCCAGACGCTGGCTTTCCGGGAATTGACGATCTGACAAGCAGGGTTTCCCCGAGGGCGCCGTGAGGGGCAGGTTGTTCAAGATTTACCGATAAATCGTTAACATCCTGGTTTCCTCACGGTTGCCTTCGTTCCTTGCCTACGCCCCCAGATACGATTTCGCCGCTGCTTTCATTGCGCGGGGTGTCGGTGGAGTTTCCCACCGAGGACGGTGTTTTTCGCGCCGTCGATGAACTTGACTTCGATGTCTACCCCGGCCGCACGCTGGCTATCGTCGGAGAGTCGGGTTCCGGCAAGTCGGTAACGTCCATGGCCATCATGCGGCTGACCGATTACACCGGCGGCCGCATCGTCGGGGGTGGCATCCTGCTGCGCGACAAGGAAGGGCGCGAGCGCGATCTGACGCGCGCTTCCGACGATGATATGCGCGCCATACGCGGCAACGACGTGGCGATGATTTTCCAGGAGCCGATGACGTCGCTGAACCCCGTGTTCACGATCGGCGACCAGATTACCGAGGCCATCATCCTGCACCAGCGGTTGTCGCGGGGCGCGGCGCGCGAAGCGGCGCGGGCCCTGCTGGAAAAGGTGCGGCTGCCCGACGCGGCGCAGATGCTGGACCGTTATCCCCATCAGCTTTCCGGCGGCATGCGCCAGCGGGTGATGATCGCGATGGCGCTGTCATGCCGTCCGCGCCTGCTGATCGCCGACGAGCCGACGACGGCGCTGGACGTGACCATCCAGGCGCAGATCCTGAACACCATCCGCGAGCTGCAGCGCGACCTGGGCACGGCGGTGATCTTCATTACGCACGATATGGGTGTGGTCGCGGAGATGGCCGACGATGTCGTCGTCATGCTGCGCGGACGCAAGGTGGAACAGGGGACGGTGGAGCGTATCTTTCGGGCGCCGGAGCACCCCTACACGCGCGCGCTGCTGGCCGCCGTGCCGCGCCTGGGCAGCATGACGGGCCGCGATCTGCCGCTGCGCACGCCGCAGACCGTGCTGGAAGGTGATGTGCTGCGCGAGGTCGGCGCCACGCACGAACAGGATACCGCCGACTATGGCCAACCCTTGCTGAGCGTCCGCGGCCTGACGACGCGCTTCGACGTGGGCCGCGGTTTCCTGGGCCGCGTCACGCACCGGGTGCATGCCGTGGAAGGCGTCAGCTTCGATATCTATCCTGGCGAGACGCTGGCGCTGGTGGGCGAGTCGGGCAGCGGCAAGTCGACCATAGGCAAGACGCTGCAGCAGCTGGTCGCGCCTACCAGCGGCGAGGTGCTGTATGAGGGTCGGGATATTTTCAGCATGGATCGCGTCGGGCGCCAGCGCCTGCGGCAGCAGATCCAGTACATTTTCCAGGATCCCTATGCCTCGCTGGACCCGCGCAAGACCGTGGGATTCAGCATTGCCGAGCCTATCGTCACGCATGGTCTGCTGGCCGGTGAAAAAGCCATCGTCGCCCGCGTGGCGGAGCTGCTGGAACAGGTCGGACTGCGGCCGGAGCACGCGCGCCGCTATCCGCATGAGTTTTCCGGCGGCCAGCGGCAGCGCGTCTGCATCGCGCGGGCCTTGGCCAGCAATCCCAGCCTGATCATCGCCGATGAATCCGTGTCCGCGCTGGACGTATCGATACAGGCGCAGATCCTGAATCTGCTGATGGACCTGCAGAAGGACAGGCGGCTTTCCTACCTGTTCATCACCCATGACATGGCCGTGGTGGAAAAGGTCAGTCACCGCGTGGCCGTCATGTACCTGGGCCAGATCGTCGAGATGGGCCGCCGCCGCGATGTCTTCGAGACGCCGCGGCATCCCTACACGCGCAAGCTGCTGGCGGCAGTGCCGGTGGCCGAACCGGGGCGGCACATCGATACCACGTTGATCGCGGGAGAGATCCCCAGCCCGGTGCGTCGCGTGGGCGACGCGCCGCGTATCGTGCCGCTGGTCGAAATCGCACCGGGCCATCTGGTGGCCCAGGCGGCCTGACCATCATGGCCCGTTTATCTTTCTTTTTATCGTCATCGACGAACCCAACGTCCCTGGAGGCGCTCATGTTTACCTTCACCAAGACCGCCCGCGCAGTGGGCGCGGCGCTGGCAATCGGCGGCGCGCTGGCTGTCGCGGCCCCGGCTCACGCGGCCGGCACGCTGAACGTGGCCATCACCCAGGATGCCGGCAGTTGGGATCCCATCGATACCTTCGTGACCTGGTGGGGTTCGGTGGGCAGCAATCTGTTCGACGGTTTGACCATGCGCGGCGCGGACATGAAGCTGCAACCGGGGCTGGCCACCAGCTGGGAGTTCCTGGACAACGACACGCGCATCCGCTTCAAGCTGCGCGAGAACGTCAAGTTCCATGACGGCGAACCGTTCGATGCCAACGCGGTCAAGTTCACCTTCGAGCGTCTGCTGGGGCCGGAGGGCGCCAAGGGGCCGCAGCAGTCGAATTACAACTCCATCGACAAGGTCGTGGTGGTGGATGCGCACACCGTCGACTTCATGATGAAGCGGCCCGATCCCGTCATCCTGACCAAGCTGGCGGGTTATGGCGGCATGATCGTCCCGCCCAAGTACATCCAGGAGAAGGGCGACGCGTATTTCAACGAGCATCCGGTGGGGACGGGCCCGTTCAAGTTCGTCGAGTACAAGCCCAAGATCAGCCTGACGCTGGCGCGCAATGACGACTATTGGGGCGGCAAGCCGAAGCTGGATCAGGTGGTGTACCGCTTCATCGCCGAGCCGGCCACGCAGGTGGCCGAGCTGCAGGCCGGCCGCGTGGACATCGCCACCGCGGTGCCGCTGGGCCTGGTCGACACCATCAAGAAGTCCAGCAACGCCAGCATCGTCAGCACCAGCGGCCCCGGCACCGTGGTGGCACGCTACGACACGTCGCGCGGCATCACCAAGGACCGCGACGTGCGGCGCGCGCTGATCATGGCGGTCGATCGCGACGCCATTATCAAGCAACTGCTGCTGGGCTATGCCAAGCCGATCGCCAGCTTCCAGGGCGATCTGTCCTTTGGCTACGATCCGGCGCTCAAGCCGCTGCCCTTCAACCCGGCGGAAGCCAAGAAACTGCTCGCGAAGGCCGGCGTCAAGCCCGGCGCCGCGATCCAGCTGGATATCCGCGGCAGCGACTCGCAGTTCCGCGAGGTGGCGCAGGCCATCGCCGGCTATCTGCAGGGCGTGGGCATCAAGACGACCATCAAGCCCTATGAAACGCCGGTGCTGATCAACGACATCATTCCGCAGGGCAAGACCGGCGAGATGTGGCAGATGTACTGGGGCGGCTGGACCTACGACTACGACAATACCGCCTACCTGATGTACCACAGCGGGCAGAAGTGGAATCCCTACGACAAGGACGCCAAGCTGGACGCCATGCTGGAGGCCCAGCGCAATACCTACAAGGTGGATGAGCGGCAGAAGACGCTGCGCGAGATCGCGGCCTACGTGGCGGACAATGCGCTGGAAATGCCGCTGTATGCGCTGGATACCGTGGTGGGCGTGAACAAGCGCGTGAAGAACCTGACCGTGCCGGGCGATATCCGCTTCCGCTTCGTGGACACCAGTGTCGAGTGATGATGCAACAGTGACGCGATTCCGCGCGCGTCCGCCGGTTCCGGATTGTGCAATCCAGAACTGACGGGCGCGTCAGGCGGACGCTGAAAAGATGATCGGTTTTCTAATCAAACGCGTCCTGCAGGCGGTCTTCGTGATCGTCGCCGTGACATTGCTCGTTTCCTGGGCCGTGCGCATGACCGGCGATCCCGCCATCATGCTGAGCCAGGGCGCGGGCAGCGTCAGTGAGCAGGACCTGCAGAACATCCGGCAGGCATTGGGCCTGAACCGGCCGTTTTCGGTGCAGTACCTGTCGTACATGCATGGCATCTTGACCGGAGACTTCGGGCGCAGCTTCATGGGCGGTACGTCGGTGGCGCATCTGATCGGCGACGCCCTGCCGGCCACGCTGTTGCTGGCCTTCGTGTCGCTGGCGTTGTCCCTGGTGATTTCCATTCCGCTGGGCGTGCATGCGGCCGTGCATAAGGGCAAGGCGGCGGACCAGGCGATACGGATACTGTCGCTGGTGGGTTTGTCCTTTCCGAATTTCTGGCTGGCGCTGATGCTGGTGCTGCTGCTATCGATTACTTTCCCCTTGCTGCCGCCATCGGGGTGGGACGGCCCGATCAGCCTGATCATGCCGGCCCTGACCATGGGCGTGATCCTGAGCGCGACCAATGTGCGCCTGGTGCGCACGACCATGCTGGAAACCTTGTCGGCGCAGTACGTCATGGTGGCGCGCAGCAAAGGCCTGCGCGAACGCGTGGTGCTGTACAAGCATGCGCTGCGCAATTGCTCGATTCCGCTGATCACCTATATCGGCCTGCAGTTCGGCGGGCTGATCGGCGGCATCGTCGTGATCGAGAAAGTCTTCAACTGGCCCGGCATGGGCACGCTGGCCTTCGACGCCATCGCGGCACGCGATTATCCGGTGCTGCAGGGCACGGTGACCGTGCTGGCGCTGGTCATCATCATCGTCAACCTGCTGGTCGATATCGCCTACGGCATCGTCGACCCGCGCATCCGCATACGCTGAACCCATGCAAACGACGCTGACCGAAAACGCGGGCAAGCGGCGCTCGCGCAACCGCTTCCGTTCGCTGGAATTCGTGATGGGGGTGGTATTGACCGCCGCCGTCGTGCTGGCCGTGCTGTTTTCGGGATGGCTGTTCCCCGATGGCGGCGAAGCCATGGACCTGGCGGCGCGCCTCACGCCGCCTTTCCAGAGCCTGGCGCACGTGCTGGGCACCGATCCGCTGGGGCGCGACGTGCTGGCGCGCGTGGTGGTGGGTGGGCAGATATCCTTGACCGCGGGCTTTGTGTCGGTGATCTTCGGCGCGCTGCTCGGCACCGTCATGGGTTTGATCGCCGGCTATTACCGCGGGTTCTGGGACGTGATCGTGATGCGCTTCGCCGACGTGCAGCTGGCGCTGCCTTTCATCCTGGTGGCGATCACCTTCATCTCCATCCTGGGCGGCGGGTTGTTCAACGTGATTTTTTTCATGGTCATTTCGCAGTGGGTGCAGTACGCGCGCCTGGTGCGCGGTCAGGTGCTGGCCTTGCGCGAACGGGAATTCGTGCAGGCCGCTCGCGCCTTCGGCGTACGGGATCTGGCCATGATCCGGCATCACATCGTCCCGAATCTGCTGGGGCCGCTGATCATCCTGATGGCGCTGAACGTCGCCAACAACATCCTGCTGGAGAGCAGCCTGACCTTCCTGGGCCTGGGCGTGGACCCGACGATACCCAGCTGGGGCGGAATGCTGGCCGACGGGCGCACCTATTTGCAGACGGCCTGGTGGGTGAGCGTGTTCCCCGGGCTGGCCATCATGCTGACCGTACTGGGACTGAACCTGCTGGGGGACTGGCTGCGCGATCGTCTCGATCCGACTGGAAAGGTATAAGCCATGACTGTGTTGCTGGACAGGGTTATCGATCGCACGCTGGATGCGTGGGTGCGCGAGTTCGAGGCGGAGGAATACCGCGGCGCGCGCGTGCAGGCCTGGCTGTTCGAAGACGAAGCGGCGCGGCGCGCGGCGGAGCGCCGCTTGGCGGCCGCCGGCGTCACAGCCGTATTCCGCAGTGCGTATAAGCCATTGGTGCATTTCTTCCTGGAAGAGGTGGATGTCGAAGGGCTGGAAGCCGTTTCGGTACGCTACCCCGTACGGCAGGAAGCGGTGCGGCGGCGGTTCACGCTGGAAGCCTATCCCCTGGCGGGCGTGTTGGGCGATGTCGACGTGGCGTTCATCGCCGGCGATGCCGATCTGCATTACGACGTGACGTTGACCTATGCCGATGGCCGCACGGAAACCGCGCGCGTGTTCGCGCCGAACCGCCTGGCCGAGGACCACGCCGGCGTGGTGAACCTGTCACCCACCGGCTGGGTACGCGTCGACGGACGCGCGGACGGCGTAGAGATCGACGAAGCGCGGGCCACGGAGTTCGCCCAGGTATTCGAGGAGATCGTCGGCGCGGTGCGCGCTTATCCGTGGGGCGACAAGGAGCCGTACTTCGAGCGCCTGGACATCCGCGTCGATATTCCGGCCATCGAGCGCGACCTGCATTACCACGACGAGGTGATCAGCACGGTCGAGGCGTTGCATGAAGATTTGTATTTCGGCTTGCTGGAGGTCTTCCAGCGTCATTCCGGACGCCCGCTGGGCAATCGCGGCCTGCAGCCGGGGCAGATCGTGCCGGACGTCCGGTGGGTGGACGGGCCGGCGCGGGTGTTGGTCGAGCTGAAGGCTTTCCCTGTCGCGGCCGTGACGACCCCGGATGGCGCAGGCGCGCCACTGGACCAGGTGGATGGCGCGCTGTCGTTCGGCCGTATCGCCCATGAGATGGGCCTGATCGGCGGCGAGCCTTATACGGCGCGGACGCGGCAGGGCAGGCCGGTGCTCTGTACCTACGTCAAGGGCGCGAACCGGCCGGTCGTGATTTCGGGCGGCCAGCACGCCAACGAGACGTCCGGCGTGGTCGGCGCGCTGCGAGCGGCGCGGGAACTGCGGGATCAGCCGGGCGCGCATTTTGTTTTGTTCGCGTCGGAGAACCCCGACGGGTATGCCTTGCATCGCGAGTTGTGCGAGCACAACCCGCGCCATATGGCGCATGCGGCGCGCTATTCGGCGCTGGGCGATGATCTGGCGTATCGCGAGCGCGCGCCGTGGTATGAGCGTGAGGCGCGCCGCAAGGCTTACGAGATGAGCGGCGCGGAGTTGCACATCAATCTGCATGGCTATCCCGCGCATGAATGGACGCGGCCGTTGTCGGGATATCTGCCGCGCGGGTTCGAGCTGTGGACGGTCCCCAAGGGCTTCTTTCTGGTAATGCGTCATCATCCGGGCCGGCTGGATGAGGCGAATACGCTGCTGTCGCATGTCACGGCGCGGCTGGCGGCCAGGGTGCCTGAACTGGTGGAATTCAATGCCCATCAGATGCGGATGTTCGAAACCCATGCTCTGCAGCGCGGTTTCGAGGTGATGCATGGGATCCCGGTGCAGCGCACCGAAGGCGTGGTGGAAGACGTGCCTTTGGTGTTGATATCCGAATTCCCGGATGAGACGGTTTATGGCGATGCGTTTCGCTTCGCGCATACCGTGCAGATGGAGACGGTGTTGGCGGCGGTGGAGGGGTATCTGGCGATGACGGCTACCGACGGGGGCTAATGTCGGTATTGCTTTGTTGTCGGCGTTTGATTTTTGGCGGTTGGTGGGTGACCCGCGTTTTGTTTTAACGCCCGGTCTCAGCGCGGGAAGGAACTAGGTGGTTTTCGGCCAGTCGATTGATCTTTGACCCGATTAAGGACAGCGCCATGCGACAACCTACTTCCATCTTCCTTGTTCTGGATATGCAGAACGACCTGGTCCATGCGGATGGCCCGAATGGCAAGGGGCCGCTGGCGGAGCAGGTCCAGGGGCGGCAACTGGTCGCGAAGACGGCCAGGGCCATCGCCAAAGCCCGCGCCGCGGGTATCGCCGTGGGGTTCGTGCGCGTCGGGTTTTCGGAGGGATATCCGGAATGTCCGGAAGGGTCCCAGGTATTTTCGGCGGCGCCGCAGCATGGATTGTTCAAGCTGGGGGCCTGGGGGACGGAGATCCATCCGGACCTGGAGCAGCGGCCGGGCGACGTGCAAGTCGTCAAGCACCGGGTCAGCCCGTTCTATTCCACCACGCTTGAGGTGCAGTTGCGCGCGCGCAATGTGCAGCGTATTTACTGCTCCGGGGTGTCGACCCAGGCCGTCGTTCAAGCGACGGTTCGTGACGGGCACGATCGCGATTTTGAAATGATCGTGCTGGAAGATCTCTGCGCGGCGCACACGGCGCAGGAGCATGCCAATTCCATGGGGAGTATCGGGCGGTTCTGCAAGGTGGAATCCAGCGAGACGGTGGTGTTCGCCCATCCTTGAAGGGCAGCCGGGGCGCCGCGGACGCCAGCCGGGCCGGCCTTGGACCGCAAGACAGGCGCCCCGGGAGTCTGCTAGAATCGCGGATTGCCGTTTTTCGGAACGGCAGCAAGACGAAAGGGGCGACGGCCGGATGGCACTCCCCCGCTAGCAGTACCGGATCAGGACAGGTGGCCGAGCGGTTGAAGGCGCACGCCTGGAAAGCGTGTATACGTCAAAAGCGTATCGGGGGTTCGAATCCCCCTCTGTCCGCCAAGAATATTACTCAGTTTGCCCCTGCGTTGCCCCCCAAACCCGCGTGAATATCGATTCCGCGGGTTTTTGTTTGCCTGCATTGACCCATGATGCTCTTTGGGTTGATGGCCATCGGCCAAAACTGGCAACAGTAGCAAAGCGATTGTTTGCCTGTCGCAGACAATGATTCCGCGAGCCGCGGCTTTATCCTCACACCGCGACCTTCTAAAGTGCGTTGCCCTGCAAGCATTTTGAAAGGAACGCTAATCATGACCGCCCGCGACGTAGTCACCCCGGCCCAGCCTCACGCCCTGTACGAGTTGCATCGCTATTCCCCCGCTATCCGCGCAAATGGGCTGCTATTTGTGTCCGGTCAGGTCGGCGCCAGGACCGATGGCTCGCCCGAGCCGGATTTCGATGAGCAGGTGCGCCTGGCATTCCGGAACCTGAACGGCATCCTGTCCGCGGCCGGTTGCAGCTTCAGCGACGTCGTCGATGTGACTGTGTTCATGGTGGATCCGCACACCCATTTTGAACGCGCGTGGGCCGTAGTCGCGGAATACTGGGGCGAGGCGCCCTATCCGACGGTGACCGCCGTCGGTGTGACTTGGCTGGCCGGCTTCGATTTCGAGATCAAGGTGATTGCGAAGCTGCCTGAAGCCGCAGGCTCCTGAGGCCGTCGCAGTTTTCGCTGAAGCGATTCCGGTAAACCATCGGCGCCCACGGCGCGCGCCGTGGTTTCCTCCGTCCATTCCGGATTGTCGTCATCCGGCTGATCAATGGGCTTGTTCATAACGGCGTACCTCCCACTTATTGGCTATCCGAATTGTTGTGACCCCAATTTTGGACTATAACGACGATCGATTGATCGTCGTGAACACGATCAACCTGGGTTGAATGCCCAGGGATCTCGAATAGCCTGATTCAGGGGTACGCATAGTGCGCTCGAAAGAGTCGAGTTTTTGGTGGTCGGTGCAGGGTGAGTGGGTAGAGGAACCCAACAACCGCCGCGGGGGCTTCAGTGGTGTGCAGCGCGTCGTTCTGCCCGAGTCGGGGGACTGCTATTACGTCAAGCGGCAGCGCAATCACCTTTTTCGCAGCGCCCGCTATCCAATGGGACGACCGACACTGTTGCGTGAGTGGCGAAGCATGCGCTTCTGCCAGAAGATAGGGGTGCCGACCGCGCCCGTGGTGTTCTTCGAGATGCGGCGGGACGAGCAGGGCTGGGACGCCATTCTGGTGACGCGCGATCTGCGCGGTTACGTCAGCCTGGATCGCGCCTTTACGGAAGACCTGTGGTCCGCCGAGCAGCGCGCGGCGGCCCTGCGCGCGGTCGCGGCCACCCTGATATCGCTGCATCGCGCGCGCCGCAAGCACGGCCACCTTTATCCGAAGGAAGTCTTCGTCAACCTCGCCGGTGCGCGGCCGACGGTGGCCATCGTGGACTGGGAGCTCAGTCGCTACTGCCTGACCGCTTCGCGGGCAGCCCGGCCGGACGTGCGGCGCATGTTGAAGTCGCTGGCTGGTTCGGGTATGACGCAGGATGAACTGCGCCTGTTCATCGACGAATACCGCGCGAGCGGTATCAAGCTGCCACCGTTGCCGCAGCTGATCGGCTCTTCCGGTGTGCCGGCCGGTGCCACCGGGCCGGACCAGCCTCCTACGAGTCTGCGCGGCTGAAGGCGCTATGGATTCTCGTCGCGCTGGGTAAGTCGGCACGTTCGATATCGACATGGATAAGCGCGTAGGGACATGACAGCGCGCCGGTTTCCGAGTGCGCGATTAGCCCGAGTTTTGCCAGTGCGGTGACGTCATCACGCACACGCTTTATGTCATGGCCTAGACGGCGAGCGAGTTCCCGTACGCCGACGGTACCTGCACTCTGCAGCTCAGCGAGCATTGCCCAACGGTTAGAAGTAAGGCAGGAGAAGAAGGCGCTGGGCGTTTCGAAGTTGAGCGTTTCGCCCTGGTACGTACCCAGCTTCATACGCGCGCCGGCTTCGCGCAAGGCGGTGGCCCAATCGCGGCGAGCGGTGATGGTCAGTTTGCGTTCCACCGTCATTTTCTCCGGTTCACTTTAGCGGTAAAGTCTTTTGCAAATTCAGAAAACACTCCACCGTCAACGGACATGTATCGAGGCGAGCCATACGCTGGTGCCCTTGGCTATCCGTGCTCACTTCGAGGCAAGAGTATGGCTCAATCCCTGAGAATAGATTTCGTATCCGATGTCGCGTGTCCCTGGTGCGCGGTTGGGTTGGCCTCGCTGCAACGGGCGATTGCCAACGTGGGCGATGCGGTGGATGCGCAGATCGTCATGCATCCGTTCGAGTTGAATCCGGATATGAAGCCCGAAGGCGAGGCCTTGGTGGACTATATCGGCAAGAAGTATGGGCGCACGCCCGAGCAGATTGCCGAGTCGCAGGCCATGATCCGCGAGCGTGGCGCGAGTGTGGGCTTCAGCTTTGGTCAGCGTAGCCGCGTCTACAACACCTTCGATGCGCACCGTTTGCTGTTCTGGGCTGGTATCGAGGGCAAGCAGTTGCCGCTGAAGATGGCGCTGTTGCAGGCCTACCATTCCGACGGCAAGGATCCGAGCAACCACGACGTCCTGGTGGAAGCCGCGCAGTCGGCGGGCCTGGATGCCGAGCGTGCGCGTGAAGTGCTGGACAGCGGCCGCTATGCGGACGAGGTGCGCGCCGAGGAGCAGGAATATATGGCGCTGGGTATCCAGTCCGTGCCGGCGATTATCTTCAATCGGAAGTACCTGGTCAGCGGCGGGCAGCCGGTGGAGGCTTTCGAGCAGGCCATACGGCAGATCCTGGAGGAAACGTAAGAAGTCTGCCGTAGCTTGAAGATCGCCGGCGGGTAGCGTTCTTGTCAGGAAACGGCGATAGCGCGTTGTGCGGATGTGCCGTCGTCCGCGCCCATAACGCGCCCATGCATGGCCTGGCAGTGTTGCACCAACCCAGGCTGCGATACGACGTACGCCCGCAGCGGCGTGTCGATGGGATAGAACAGGATGTTCGCGACGAAGCCGTAGATGCTGGCGTCTATGCTGGTCGGCGTGGCGCCGAAGAAGAAGGGCTTGGTGTCGAGCATCCCGGCGATGGCGCGCAGGTCGTCCAGGCCGCGGCGGTAGGCTTCTTCGGGCGCGTAGCGGCCTATGCCCTGGTAGCGGTAGCGCTCGAAGTTGTAGGCGCGGGCGGCGTCCATTTCTGCGGCGGTGACGTTCGGATGGGCGTGCAGGATGGCGTCGCGGAAGGCCGGCCAGTAGCGGTCGTCCTTCCAGCGTGAATAAGACATGGCCCAATAGAGATCGTCCAGGACGCGGTTTACGCAGAAGCCCTGGGTATGCTGCTGCGCGCTCAGGCCGTCGTCGATGGTCAGGGCATGCCGGTCTATCAGGTGCGCGATGATGGCGCTGCTGTCGCCGACGATGATGCCGTCGTCGTCGATGTACGGCAGCTGGCCGTGCGGCGCCTGGCGGCTGTCGAAAATATGTTGATGGATGAAAGGCAGCCCGGTCAGGCGCAGGAAGGCGTAGACCTTCAGGCCGAAGGGATTGTTGTCGGCGACGCCGAATAGCTCGGGGTAGGAATAGAGTGTGAGCATGGACGTTTCCGTTCGGGTCCGGGCCTGCCGCCGTGCGTCCATGCTACTGCGCCGGCATGCCTGTTTCCAGCATCCGATACACGTCCGGCGCGGCGGCCTGTGTGATCGCCTCGACAATGTAGGCCGTCAATGCCGGTACGAGCGGATGCGGCTCCTGGCCTTGCAGCGTGGCGATGCCAAGCCGGTATTCCATGGCGGGGCGGAAGGGCCGCCGTTCGATGTCCGGGTTGTGGTCCAGGCTGGCCAGCAGGCCGTTGACGATGGACACGCCCAGTCCCTGCGCGACGAATTTGCATGCCATTTCCACGGAGTGCACCTCCGCGCGGACACGCGGGCGTGCCCGGGCCTTGCGGAAGACCTGATCGATGTCGTCGCGCAGCGGGCGCTGGCGTCCCAGCAGCACCACGTCGATGTCGTCCAGGTCCGCGGCGGTGATCTCCGACAGTGCCAGCAGCCGATGACCACGCGGAAGTATGCATACCGCTTCGGTGGACATCAGCGGGATCGTGTGCAGGCCGCTGTGTTGCGTCGGCAGGCGCAGCAGCGACATGTCCGCTTCGCGTCCCAGCACCGAGATTTCACCGTGTTCGTAGGCGCCTGAGAAGACTTCCAGCACGGCATCCGGGTGGTCCGCCATGAACCGTCGCGCAACTTGCGGCATGATCAGATGGGCGACTGTGGTGGGCAGCTGCACGCGCAATAGCGTACGCCGCGTGCCGCCCAGTCTCAGCTGGTTGACGTGGCGGTGAAAGCCCGCGGCGCCGGCCATCATTTGTTCCACGTCCGGCAGGAGGTATTCCGCTTCCGCGGTCGGATGCAGGCGACCCTTGCGGCGCACGAAAAGCGCGATGCCGAGATCGGCCTCGAACTGGCTGAGCAGGCGGCTGACGGCGGACTGCGACAGGCCCAGCCGGTCGGCCGCTTCTATGGTCGAACCCGCGGCCATGAAGGCGCGGAAGGCTTCCAGCTGCTTGTAGTTCATCGTCATGGCGTGGGAGGGCAAAGTCGGTATGGGCGTCGAGCCTGGGCCGGAAACCGCGGAGCGCTCGGACAGGGGGCGGGAAACGCCCGTCAGGGTAAACACTTAAATTCCCGCAAAGCGCATAGGCGCATGCGGCGTAAGCATAGCGTTGCGGGTGCGGAAGGATGCACGCAAGATGCGCATGCCGATGGCCGCATGCCGTGCGCGCTGCCCGCGGGCTATCCCGCTTGTCTGCGCGTGGCGTGCGCGCATCGTGTCGGCGCCGGTCGCCTGTCGTAGCCGCCCAGGGAGGTATCGCCAAATGTCCGTGTTCAATCCGTTGCGCCCAAGCGCTGCCCAAACAACGGGGCGCCCTCGCGCCGGGAATCTCAACGCGACGCGGAACGTCATGGTTGCATTGGTCCTGGGATGCTGCGCCCTGGCCGCCACGGCGCCGGCATTGGCCCGCCCGCTGACCATCGCCGAAGCGGCCGAGCCTTCGTCCATGGACCCGCTGTTTTCCCGCACGGGCAACAACCAGCAGGCGGCGGAAAACATCTACGAGCGCCTGGTTTCCACGGACGAGAATATGCAGCTCCAGCCTGGCCTGGCCGTGTCCTGGAAGGCGACGGCGCCCGACACCTGGGAAGTGAAGCTGAGACCCGGCGTGATGTTCCATGACGGTACGCCGCTGACGCCGGAGGACGTGGTCTTTTCCATGCAGCGCGCCGGCGACGCGCCCAACAGCCCGGCCCCGTTCACGGGCGCGGTGCGCAGCATCGCCGGCATGGACATCGTTGACGGCTCGACCATCCGCTTCCATACCAAGGGCCCGGTGCCGGACTTCATGGAGCAGATAGGCTTGGTGTACATCCTGGCGAAGCATGCCGCCGAAGGTCGCAAGAGCGACGACTTCAACAAGGGACCGGCCGCCATCGGCACCGGGCCGTACAAGTTCCGCTCCTGGCAGCCCGGCGATCGCCTGGAGCTGGAGCGCAACGACCATTACTGGGGCAGGAAGCCGGACTTCGAACGCCTGACGATCCGCTATATCAGCAACGGCGCGAGCCGCGTTGCCGCCTTGCTGGCCGGGACCGTGGACCTGATCGACAGCGTGCCGCCGAACGACGCGCCCAAGCTGGCGGCCAATCCCGCGATCAAGGTGTTCTCTTCTCCATCGGCCCGCCTGATCTATCTGGCGCTGGACTCCGCGCGCGATCGCAGCCCCTTCATTACCGACAGCGGCGGCCAGCCCATGGACGCCAATCCGTTGAAGGATGTGCGGGTGCGCCAGGCGATCTCGGCATTGATCATGCGCGAGCCGATCACCGCCCGGCTGCTGAGCGGGGCGGGTGTTCCGGCCGGGCAGATGGTGCCGGAAGGCCTGGGCGGCTACAGCCCCAAGTTGCCCGCGCCGAAATATGATCCCGCGGCCGCCAAGGCCTTGTTGGCCGCGGCCGGTTATCCCCATGGTTTCGGCTTGACCATCCATACCTCCAACGACCGCTTTTTCGGCGATAGCGAGATCGGGCAGGCGGTGGGACAGATGCTGGCGCGGGGCGGGTTGCGGATCAATGGCGTGGTCACCCAGCCCTATAACGTCTATGCCGGCGCCGCCGCCAAGCAGAGCTATAGCGCGTTCATCTTCTCTTATGGCAATAGCACCAGCGACTCGGCCAACGGGCTGACCAATGTGCTGGCCACGTACGATGCCGCCAAGGGCACCGGCGCTTTCAACCGGTCTCGCTATTCCAATCCGGCGTTCGATCGCTTGCTGGACCAGGCCTCGTCGCAGTTCGACCCCGCGCAGCGCAATGCGTTATTGCGGCAGGCCGCCGAAACCGCGTTCAACGATGTGGCCATCGTGCCGCTCTATTTCCCGGTGGTGCAATGGGCCGCGCGCAAGGGCATTGTGTTCCACGCCAATAAGCTGGAACGCACATCGGCGCAGTATCTGGAAGAGGCCAGGCAATGAAGACGGATATCGGAGCGCCCGAGATACTGCGCGATGTGATGGTGCCGATGCGCGACGGCGTGCGGCTGGCAACCGATATCCACATGCCGACCGGGTATCGGGTCGGCGTCGATGCGCCGCTACCGGTCATCCTGGAGCGCACGCCTTACGGCAAGGCGGAGATATCACGGTCGGAACGCATAGCCGGTCGCCAGGGTGTGCCGCGCGCGGAAGTGGCGCGCTATTTCGCCGCGCACGGTTATGCCGTGGTGTTCCAGGATTGCCGCGGGCGCTACGGCTCGGAAGGCCACTTCGTCAAATACCTGTCGGATGGCGAGGACGGCTACGACACCTTCGACTGGATCGTGCGCCAGCCCTGGTGTGACGGGAAGGTCGGCACGATGGGCCTGTCGTACGCCGCCCATACACAGATGGCCGCCGCCTGCCTGAACCCACCGGGACTGGCGTGCATGGTGGTGGATTCGGGCGGCTTTTCCAACGGCTATCAGTGCGGCATCCGGCAGTCGGGCGCGTTCGAGTTGAAGCAGGCCACGTGGGCGTTCAAGCAGGCCCGGCTCAGCCCGGCCGCGCAGCGCGACCCGCTGATCGCGGCGGCGCTGGACCGCCAGGATATCCGGCAGTGGTTCACGCGCATGCCGTGGCGGCCGGGCCATTCGCCGTTGAAATTCGTGCCGGAATACGAGGACTATCTGTTCGAGCAGTGGCGCGCGGACACCTTCGATGACGCGTGGCGGCGCGTGGGTATTTATGCGCAAGGCTACTACGACGCCATTCCCGATATTCCCATCGTGCTGATGTCCAGCTGGTACGACGCCTATGTGCGCACGACCATGGAGAATTACGAAGGACTGACGCGTGGCCGGCGCGCGCCGGTGCGGCTGATCATGGGGCCCTGGCTGCATGGGGATCGCAATACCCCTTACTCCGGCGATGCGGATTTTGGCGAAACCGCGATGCTGGATGGCCATATCGCCGAGCATTGGCTGGCGTTCCGGCTGGCGTGGTTCGATCGCTGGCTGAAAGCGACGCACGACGAGGCCCGCGCGGCGAGCGATCCCGTGGCACGCCTGTTCCTGATGGGCGGCGGCAGCGGACGGCGCCTGGCTTCGGGGCGCTTCGATCATGGCGGACGCTGGGTCCTTGCTTCGGGCTGGCCGGTGCCCGAAGCCGTCGACACGACCTTCTATCTGCATGCGGATGGCAGCCTGTCGCGAGAAATGCCCGTCACGACGGGCGCGCGGATTTCCTACGCGGCCGATCCACGACGTCCCGTACCCACCATCGGCGGCTCGCTGACTTCCGGCGAGCCGGTGTTTTCCGGCGGCGGATTCGACCAGCGCGAGGACGAGCGCTTCTTCGGTTGCGTGCAGCCCGGCATGCCCCTGGCCGCGCGCGATGACGTGCTGGTGTTCCAGACGCCGCCGCTGGAGCGGGACTGCGCGGTGATAGGGCCGATCGTCGTGCGGCTGGCGATTTCCTCGGATGCGCCGGATACGGATTTCACCGCCAAGCTGATCGATGTCTACCCGCCCAGCGCGGACTATCCGGAAGGCTATGCGCTGAACATCACGGACGGCATTTTTCGCTGCCGATTCCACGCCTCCTGGGAGCAGGCCACGCCGCTGCAGCCGGACAAGGTGTATGAGATCACCATCGAGCCCTTCGCCACTTGCAATCTGTTCCAGCAAGGGCACCGCATCCGGCTGGATATCGCCAGCAGCAATTTCCCGAAGTACGACGTCAACCCGAATACGGGCGCATCCGCCGTCGACGGGCGTGTGACGCGCATCGCGGTGAACACGGTGCATGTGTCGCCGGAGCATCCGTCGTCGCTGGTGTTGCCGCTGGCGGAGCCGGCACGGTTGAAGCCGCTCGATGGAACCGCTTGATATCCCTCGGATTGCCTAGATCCGACGCCGTAACCCCATAGCGTATGCCGTCGCGACGCGTCCCTTCCTGCGCGCCGCGCGCGGAGGACTATGCGTTTCATGCATACAGGGGATTACGGCCGTCTATTGGACAGGTTTGACGTCCGGACCTATCTTTCGTCTCCAAGAGGCGGCTGACGTCGCCCACCAAGCCTCATAAAAAGGGGGCAGGAGACAACATGAATAAAGACAATAAGCCTATCCGTAGCGGCATGGGCCGCAGCACGCCGGACCGCATCTTCGTGCAGGGCCGGGACTTGGTGAAGGATGTCATCGGCACGCTCAACCTGGGCGATATGGCCTACCTGGAGATGACGGGGCGCCTGCCGGACGCGCATCAATCGCGGGTCTTCAACGCCATCCTGGTGACGCTGGTGGAGCATGGCATGACGCCCATGGCCATCGCCACGCGACTGGTTTACCTGGGCGCGCCGGAATCCCTGCAGGCCGCGGTCGCCGCTGGCCTTTGCGGTATGGGGTCCACCTTCGCCGGCACCGCCGAGGGCGCGGCGCGCATGCTGCATGAGGCCTGGGAACAGCATGGCGACGAGGACGCCGACGCATTGGGGCGCAGGATCGTCGCCGATTTCCGCGCGAAGGGGCGCGCCATTCCCGGCATCGGGCACAACCTGCACAAGCCACGGGACCCCCGCACGGCACGGCTGTTCGAAGTGGCCGCGCAGGAGGGCCATGCGGGGCGCTACGTCGAACTGATGCAGGCCATCGGACGCCACGCGCAGGCCGCCTACGACAAGCCCTTGCCGGTGAATGCCACGGGCGCCATCGGCGCCCTGTGCTGCGAGCTGGGCATTTCGTGGAAAGCGGCACGCGGCATCGCCGTGATCGGGCGGGCGGTAGGGCTGGTGGGACACCTGGTCGAAGAGCAGGGCAATCCCATCGCGCGCGAGATCTGGCTGCGCACCGAGGAAGAAGCCAGCCGGCTGGACGAGACGCCGGCCGGCGCCGGCGCTTAGGAGACGCCATGTCCATCGCAAGAAAATGGGCCCGCGCCGCGGTGGCCCTGGGACTGCTGCTGGGCGCGCAGGCCATGCAACCGGCGCACGCCGCGTGGCCGGACAAGCCCATCCGCTTCATCGTGCCCTATCCCGCCGGCGGCGGTACGGACATCGTCGCGCGCGCCGTCGGCAAGCGGATGTCCGACAGCCTGGGACAGCCGATCATCATCGACAACCGGCCCGGCGCCAGCACCATCATCGGCACCGAGGCCGTGGCCCGCGCCCCCGGCGACGGCTACACGATAGGGCTGGTCACCGACTCGCACGTGCTCAATCCCTACTTCTTCGGACAGAAGCTGTCCTACGACTGGCGCAAGGACTTCGCGCCGGTGGCGCAGCTGGTTTCCGTGCCCTTCATCCTGGTGGCCAATCCCAGGACCGGTCCATCCACGGTGAAGGGACTCATCGAGGCCGCGCGCGCGCGGCCCGGCAAGATCACCTACGCGTCGATCGGCAACGGCACGCCGCACTACCTCGCCATGGAGTGGTTGCGCGCGCAGGCGAACATCGACCTGGTACACGTGCCCTACAAGGGCGTGGCGCCGGCGCTCGCCGACGTGATGGGCGGACAGGTCGACGTGATGTTCACCGGCATGTCGACCGGATTGCCGCAGGTGCGCAGCGGCCGCTTGAACGGCCTGGCGGTGTCGGGGGCGAAGCGCTCGCCCATCGCCCCGGATATCCCGACCGTGGCGGAGGCCGGCCTGCCCGATTTCGCATTCATGACCTGGTACGGCGTGGTCGCGCCTGCGTCGACGCCGCCCGAACTGGTGGCGCGGCTGAGCGAGGAGATACGGCGGGCACTGCAAAGCCCGGACCTGCAAAAGCAACTGGCCGAGCTGGGTGTCGAGGCGGCGCCGTCCAGTCCCGAGGCGTTCGCGCGCTTCATGGAAGAAGAATCGGTGAAGTACGGCCGCATCATCAAACTGACGGGCGCAAAGGGCGAATAGTGGAATTGACTGAAGAACAGCGGCTCATCCGCGACACGGTGCGCGCGTTGGCGCAGGACCGGTTCGCGCCGGCGGCGGCCGGGGCCGACAAGGAATACCGGCCGCCGGCCGAGAACCTGAAAGTGCTGGCCGGGCACGGCTATACGGGCATCTTCCTGCCCGAGACGTATGGCGGCGCGGGGCTTGGGCTGCTGGAGACGGTGCTGGTGGTGGAGCAGCTGGCGCGTTCATGCGCCAACACCGCGATGCTGTTCTCCTGCACCGACGGCGCCACGCCGCGCGCCATCCTGCACATCGGATCGGAAGACATCAAGCAGCGCTACCTGCCCGCGTTCGCCAAGGCGGAGCGGTACGCGGCCTGGAGCATGTCCGAGGCCAATGCGGGTTCGGACGTGGGCAACGTGCAGGCCAGGGCCGTCAGGCAGGGCGACCACTACGTGATCAACGGCAGCAAGCTGTGGTGCAGCGGCGCGCAGATCGCCGACGTGTTCCTGGTGCTGGTCCGTCTGACCGATGAGCCGGGGATGAAGGGCGTGGGGGCCGTGCTGGTCGAGCGCGCCACGCCGGGGTTCTCGGTGGGCCGCCACCTGGACCTGCTGGGCCTGCGCGGCACGGGCATGGCGGAGCTGGTATTCCAGGACTGCCGGGTACCGGCGGAGAACCTGCTGCTGCCCGCGGGCCGTATGCGCGATCTGTTGCAGGTGCTCGATGCCGACCGCATCATCGGCAATCCGCCCATCTGCCTGGGACTGGCGCAGGCTGCTTTGGCCCAGGCGGTGCAGCACTTGAAGGACCGCGTGCAATTCGGCCGACCGCTGGCCGATAACCAGGGCCTGCAGTGGAAGCTGGCCGACATGGCCATCGACATCGAGGCCGCGCGCGCGCTGGTGTACGAGGCCGCCGCAAGCCTGGACCGCGGCCGGCATTCCGTGGCACAGGTGTCCATCGCCAAAACCTACGCCAACGAAATGGCGGTGCGGGTCACGAACCAGGCCATGCAGCTGGCCGGCGCCTACGGCCTGTCCGAAGAGTATCCGTTCGAGCGTTATTTCCGCGATGCGCGCGGCATGTCGATCGGCTACGGGACCACCGAGATCCATCGCAACTCCATCGCGCGCGAGATTCTGAAAGGCAACTACCTGGCCTGACGCCACCGAGGATTCCATGCATTCTCCTATCGAACCGATCCGGGCGGCGGATGGCCGCGCCTTCCAGGCCTACAAGAGCGTGCCGGCCGTTCCCAATGGCCATGCGGTGATCGTCTTGCAGGAAATCTTCGGCGTGACCGATACGATCCGTGCGGTGGCGGACCGCTACGCGGCGGAGGGCTATCTGGCCTTGGCGCCGGACCTGTTCTGGCGCCTGGAGCCCGGCGTCGAGCTGGCCCACGACAAGCCCGGCGTGGCGCGGGCGTTCGAGTATCTGGAACGTTTCGACGAGGCGGCCGGCATCGAGGACATCGGGCAAACGGTGGCGCATGTGCGCGCCATGCCCGGCTTCTCGGGCCGCGTGGCGGTGCTGGGGCTGTGCCTGGGCGGCATGCTGGCGTACAGGGCGGCCGCCAGGCTGGATGTCGATGCCGCGGTGGCCTTCTACGGCGTGGGCATCGAAAAGCATCTGGACGAGGCCGCCGCCCTGCGCTGCCCGCTGATGCTGCACTACGGCGGCCGCGACCGCTACGCGCCACCCGAGGTCGTCGACCGGATCGAGGCGGCTCTGGCCTCCTCCGGGACCGCCGTGCTGTACCGCTATCCCCAGGCCGACCACGGCTTCTACACGCGCGGCGCGGCGGAGGATGCCGACGCGGCGCACGCGCGCACGCGGCGCTTCCTGCAGGCCGAACTGGGAGCGGCGCGATGAGGGTGCTGGACGGCATGCGGATCCTCGACCTGGGCAACTTCATCACCGCGCCGCTGGCCGGCATGCTGTTGGGCGAGCTGGGCGCCGACGTGATCAAGATCGAGCGGCCGGGCGCCGGCGATCCGTTCCGGTCGTTCAAGGGCGGCCTGTACAGTCCGCAATTCCAGGCGCACAACCGCAACAAGCGCAGTCTGACGCTGGACTATGCGCGGCCGGAAGGCCTGGCTGTGCTGGACCGGCTCGTCGGCGGGGCCGACGCCCTTATCCTCAACATGCGACCTGGCGTGGAAGAGAAGCTGGGCGTGGGCGCGCGGCGGCTGCGGGCGCTCAATCCGCGCCTGGTGTATTGCGCGATCACCGGCTTCGGGTCGAGCGGACCGTATGCGTCCCGCCCGGCCTACGACAACGTGGGCCAGGCGGCCTCCGGCTGGCTGTCGATGTTCCATGCCGGCGCGGATCCCAAGGTGGCCGGGCCGGCGGTGGCCGACGCGGTCGCGGGCCTGTACGCCGCGCTCGGCATCCTGGGCGCGCTGGTCGAGCGCGCGCGTACCGGAGAGGGGCGCGTGGTCGAGGTCAGCATGCTGGAGGCCATGATCGCGCTGGCATGCGAGCCGCTGGGCGCGATGCTGGCGACCGGACAGGCGCCCACGCTGTACGGGCGGGCGGCGATGTCGCAGTCGTACATCCTGACCTGCCGCGACCAGCGCCGCATCGGCCTGCACCTGTCGTCGCTGGAGAAGTTCTGGCGCGGGCTGGCGGCTGCCATCGATCGGCCGGACCTGATCACCGAGTATCCGTCGCGCCTGGACCGCGTCGAACGTTATCCCGAGTTGGCGCGGACGCTGGCCGAGGTTTTCGCGCGGCAGGACCGCGACTATTGGACGCCGCGCCTGGAGCAGCACGACGTGCCGTTCACGCCGGAGCGCCGCCTGGACGAGCTGCGGGACGACCCGCAGGTGCGCCACCAGGGCGTGTTCTATGAACAGGTTCATCCAAGCCACGGCGTCCTGCACGCCGCGCACAGGCCCATCCGCTACGACGGCGACAACCGCAGCGATTTCCTGCCTCCGCCCGACCTGGGCGAACACAGCGATCAGGTCCTGCTCGAGGCCGGACTGTCGGAACAAGAGCTGCACACGCTGCATCAGGCCGGTGTGATCTGAGACGTGTATCGAGGAGTCCACATGAAAGCCGACATGAAAGCCGACACAAAAGCCCAGACGAACATACGGATGCGAATCGCGCGGCTCGTGGCCGCGCTTGCAGTGAGCCTGGCCGGTCCGACGGCACATGCCGCCTGGCCGGAAAAGCCGGTGCGGCTGGTGGTGTCGTCCGGGGCCGGCGGAACCGCCGACATCCTCGCCCGCTCGCTGGCGGAGAAGCTGGGCGCCGCGCTGGGCCAGCCGTTCATCGTGGAAAACAAGCCCGGCGCGGGCGGCCATCTGGGCGCTTCGCAAGTGGCCCGTGCGAAGCCCGACGGCTATGTGTTCCTGGTCAGCGGCAGCCCCACGCATTCGGTCGGGCCGCACCTGTACAAGAATCTTACCTACGAGCCCATGCGCGACGTGCCGCCGGTGGCCATGGTCGCGGTGGCGCCGAATATGCTGGTGGTGAACCCCGACCTGCCCGTCAAGTCCGTAGCCGAGCTGGTGGCCCTGGCCAGGCAGCGGCCCGGTGAACTGACGTACTCGTCCGCGGGTCGGGGCACCTCGGGCCATCTGGCGGGCGCCATGCTGCAAAACATGGCGCACATCCGGATCAAGCATGTGCCCTACAACACCGGGCCCGAGGCGGTCGCGGCGGTGATGGCGGGCAATGTGTCGATGACTTTTTTCACGCTGCCGGGGGTGCTGCCACAGGTACAGGCCGGCAAGCTGCGCGCGCTGGCGGTGACCTCGCGCGAACGCACCTCGCTGGCGCCCTCGGTGCCCGCGGTGGCCGAGGAAGGCTATCCCGGATTCGAAGCGCTGGCCTGGTATGGGGTGTTCGCGCCCAAGGGGACGCCTCCGGAAGTCGTGGCGCGGCTTGGCGCCGAGCTCGCGCGCATCGTGCGGGAGCCCGACATGCAGGCCAGGCTCACCCAGCTGGGCACGGAGCCGCATTACCTGGACACGGCCCAGCTGGAGGCCTTCGTGGCGGTGGAATCGCCCAAGTGGAAGGCCCTGATCGACAGCTTCGCGGAGACGGAGTGATGGATGCTTCGATTCCCGACGCTGAACCGATCACCGGCTGGACCTTGTATGCGCGGCAGCTGGCGTATGCCCGCGCGGTGCAATGGAGCGACATGACGGAAACCGGCGCCAGCTTCGTGGTGCTGCGTATCGAGACCGAATCCGGTTGCGCGGGCGCCGCCGAAGTGGCCGTCAAGCCGACCTGGGTCGGCGCCACGGCGGCCAGCCTGTGCAGCGTGCTGGCCGAGATCTTCGAGCCGCTGGTGCGCGGGCAGGGGCTGGCCGATCCGCGCCGGACGCGCGCGGCGCTCGATGCCATTCCGGGCAACGCACCGGCCAAGGCGCTGATCGACAACGCATGCTGGGACTGGCTTGCCGCGCGCTCGGGCGTATCGCTATGGCGGCAGTGGAACGGGCAGCCGGAGGTGCCCGTCTCGTGGGCCGTGACGCGCCAGGCGCCCGACGCCATGGCGCGCGAGGCGGGCGACATGGTGGCGCGCCATGGATTCCGCACGCTCAAGATCAAGGGCGGGCAGGGCCTCGACGTGGACCTGGCGTGCATGGCCGCGGTGCGGCACGCCGTGGGCGATGGCGTCGCGCTGTATGTGGACGCCAACGGCGCCTACCCGATGGAACAGGCCGGCAACTATGCGCGCGCCATGATCGAGGCCGGCGCGGTGGCGGTCGAAGATCCCTGCGCCTTCGCGCCGGATCGCGCGTTCTCGCTGCTGCAGCAGGCCCTGGATACGCCGTTGCTGGTCGATTTCGGCATGACGGACCTGCGTGATGCACGCCTGTTCCTGGAGCGCGGGGCGCGGGCCTTGAGTATCAAGCCGGGCCGCTTCGGACTGACCCAGGCGTGGCGGATGCGGCATCTTGCCCAGGCGGCGGGCGCCGCCGCGGTGGCCGGCCTGATGGGCGAGAGCGCGCTCGGCAGCTGGGCCGGGCTGCAGTTCGCCGCGGCCATGCCGCGGCCGTTGCTGCCAGCCGAACTGACCTGGTTCCTGGCGATGCGCGAGCAGTTCGTCGCGGACACGCCGCGCGTCGTGGACGGCGCGGTCGCCATGCCGGAGTGGGCTTCCGTGTGCGAATGCGTCGACTGGGCGGCGATGGCCGGTTTCGAGGTGGCCGCATGAACCCGGTTTCGTATCACGACCTGGTCGTCGGCGCGAGCTATCGCAGCACGGCGCGGACGTTGACGCAGACCGATCTGTCTTTGTCATGCATGCTCAGCGGAGACTGGCATCCCATCCACGCGGACGACTCCTATTGCCGCGAACACGGCGTGCCGGGACCGATGTTCCATGGCCCCTACGGGATCCTGCTCGCGATGGGCATGTCGACCCGGCTGCCCGAGTTCGCCGAGCCCGTGATCGGTGCGCTGGGCCTGAAGGAATGGCAGTACCGGCGTCCCCTGGTCCCGGGCGACACCGTGCATGTGCGCACGTCGATCAATGCGAAGCGGATCGCCTCGGGCGGCAGGCGCGCCATCGTCGAACGGCATTTCGCGCTGGTGGACATCCAATCGCGCATCGTCCAGGAAGGATATGCCAGCACCCTGCTGCTGCTTGATCCGGAGGAACACACAGCATGATTCTCGGCGACGTCATCGACCGCAACGCGCGCTGCTACCGCGACCACCCCGCCTTTGTTTTCGAAGGGCGCAGCATCAGCCACGGTGAATTCGCCGTGCGGGTCCGGCGGCTGTGCAATGCCCTGATCGGCATGGGGCTGCGGCGCGGCAGCCGGATCGCCATCCTGGCCCAGAACTGTCCGGAGTATCTGGAGGTGTATGCCGCGGCGGGCACTTGCGGCTTCATTGCCGTGGGCGTGAACTACCGGCTGGCGCAGGCCGACCAGGCCGCCATATTGCGCGATTGCGAACCCAGCCTGCTGGTCTACGAGCCCGGGTATGCCGAACGGGTGGCGTCATTGCGCGGGGACCTGCCGGCGTATGCGCGGGTGCTGCGCCTGGGGACCGATGCGGGCGCCGATGGGTATGAGCAGGCGCTGGCGCGCGCCGGTACCGAGGTTCCCGGCCTGCGTGCCCGTGACGAGGACACGCTGTTTCTTATTTACACCAGCGGCACCACGGGCGTGCCCAAGGGCGTCATGCTGGGCAACGCCGCGCAGGTTGAACAGGCACGCATGCTCGCGCTTACCCATTCGGCCGGGCAGGACGACCGCATGCTGGTCGTGATGCCGATGTATCACATCGGCGGCACTACCGAACTCCTGAGCTATCTGATCTGCGGCGCGACCATCGTGCTGCACGCCAGGTTCGATCCTGGCGAGATCCTGGCCAGCATCGAGGCCCAGCGCGTCACCGCGGCGCACTTCGCACCCATCATGATCCAGGCCATGGTCGACGTACAAGCTGCCACGCCGTACGACGTATCCAGCCTGAAGATGGTGTGCTATGCGTCGGCCCCCATGTCGGTGGCCCTGTCGCGGCGGGCACGCGCGACCTTCGGGCCGATCTTCATGCAGGCGTATGGCATGACCGAGCACGGGCCGGGAACAGTGCTGCTCAAGCATCAACACCTGCCGGACGGCACGCCGCAGCAGGCGGCGCGGATGGCCTCGGCCGGCCAGCCCATTCTGGGCGTGGACATCCGCATCGTCGGCGAAGACGGCGCCGTGCTGCCGGACGGCCGGGTGGGCGAGATCCAGATGCGTTCCGCCGCCCTCATGCAGGGATATTGGCGCAAGCCGCTGGAGACCGCCGCGGCGCTGGCGGACGGCTGGATGAGGACCGGCGACCTGGGCCATTTCGATGCGGACGGCTATCTGTTCATCGTGGACCGCAAGAAGGACATGATCATCTCCGGCGGCGAGAACATCTATTCCCGCGAGGTCGAGGAGGCCCTGCTGCTGCATCCGGCGGTCAGGGAGGCCGCGGTGATCGGCGTGCCCGACGAGAAATGGGGCGAGTCGGTCAAAGCCTTCGTGGCGCTCCAGCCCGGCGCGCGGACGGACGAAGCGGCGCTGGTCGAACACTGCCGCGGCCTCATCGCCAGCTACAAGAAGCCGCGCAGCATCGAGTTCATGGAGGCGCTGCCGCGCCTGCCCAGCACCAACAAGATCGACAAGAAGGCGTTGCGGGCACCGTACTGGCAGGGCGGCCGCCAGGTTGCCTGACGCATCCATAACGCGAAGAGGAGATACGCATGAAAATGTTCAGGATGCTGGCGGCAGGCGCGGCCGCGCTGTCGCTGGGCGCGGCGCAGGCGGCGCCGGACGAAACGTTTCCCGCGAAGATGGTGCGCATCGTGGTGCCGTTCACGGCGGGCGGGCTGGCCGACGTGCTGGCCCGCGGGCTGGCGCAGGAATTGGGCGCGCGCTGGTCGCAGCCCGTCGTGGTGGAGAACCGCCCGGGGGCGAATACCATCATCGCCGCCGAGTACGTGGCGCGTTCGCAGCCGGACGGCTACACGTTGCTGATGGCCAACGATCCCACCGTATCGGCCAACCAGTACTTGTACCGCAAGCTGTCCTATGACCCGGTCAAGGATTTCACGCCGGTGGCCAGCGTGGCGCAGACACGTGAAGTTCTGTTGGTCAGCAAGGACTTTCCCGCGCGCACCTTGCAGGACCTGGTCGCGCAGGCCAAGGCACGGCCGGGCCACGTCACCTACGGATCGTACGGGCAGGGCAGCAAGGCGCATCTGGATGCGGCGGCGCTTTCCGAGCAGGCCGGCATCGAACTGACGCACGTGCCTTACAAGGGCGTGGCCGACGTCATGACGGCCCTGGTGAGCGGACAGATCAACATGGCGATGGTAGGCGTGCCGCCGTCGATTCCCATGGTGCGCGCGGACAAGGTGCGTCTGCTGGCGGTGGCCGCGCCGACGCGCATTGCGGCATTTCCGGACACGCCCACATTCGCCGAGCTGGGTTTTCCCGCGATGGTGGCGCAGTCGTGGTTCGGCCTGATCGCGCCGGCGGGCACGCCGCCCGCCGTGGTCCGCAAGATCGCCGAGGACGTGCGGAATGTGGTGGCGCAGCCCGCGTTCCAGGAGAAGTTCATCACTAGCGTGGGCCTGGAGCCGCTGGGTCAGGGGCCGGAAGCCTTCGGGCGCTTCCTGGAAAAGGACCGGCAGGACTACGAACACATTATCCGCGGCCTGAAGGTCACGCTGGACTGAGCGACGGAGCCGCCCATGGACTTCGAATTGTCCCCCGAGCTGCGCCTGTTGCGCGATTCCGCCCGCCGCTTCGTGGCCGAGGAACTGCTGCCGCTGGAAGCCCGCTACGCGGACGAGCCGGACATCCCGGACGACGTCAGGGCAAGGCTGCAGGACAAGGCCAGGCAGCTCGGCTTCTGGGGCTTCGACCTGCCGGAAGCGGTGGGCGGCGGCGGTGTCGGCGTGGTCGGCATGTGTGTCGTCTTCGAGGAATTGGCGCGTTGCAACGTGCCGTCGTTCCGCGCCCCGACGGTGTTCACGCCCTACCTGGGTCCGGTGCTGTTTCATGGCGACGAGCGGCAGAAGGAGCGGTACCTGATGCCGGTGGTGCAGGGGACCAAGCGCACCTGCTTCGCGCTGACGGAGGCCGGGGCGGGGTCGGACCCGGCCGGCATGAAGACCACGGCGGTGGCCGATGACGGCGACTTTGTCATCAACGGCGCCAAAATCTTCATCACGGGCGCGGACAAGGCCGACTTCGTGCAGCTGTTCGCCCGGACGGTGGTCCAGGGCAAGGACGCAGGCGTGTCGTGCTTCCTTGTCGACCGCGGCACGCCCGGCCTGCGGCTGGGCCAGAGTTTCGAGTTGATGTCGCCGGATCGGCCGTGGGAGCTGCTGTTCGACGACGTCCGGGTGCCGGCGATGCAGATCGTCGGCGGTATCGGCAAGGGTTGGGCGCTGGCGCGGGAGTTCCTCGACATGGGCCGTCTGATCCACGGCCCCAAGGCAATCGGCCGGGCGCAGCGGGCGCTGGACCTCGCCATCGCGTACGCCAACACGCGCCAGACCTTCGGCCAGCCGCTCGCCCAGCGCCAGGCGATCCAATGGATGATCGCGGATTCCACGGTCGAACTGCATGCGGCGCGCGCCATGGTCTACCATGCGGCCTGGAAAGCCGAGCAGGGACTGAACTATCATCTGGAAGCTTCCGCGGTGAAGCTCTACGCGGACGAGATGCTGGTCAGGATCGTCGACCGGGCGATCCAGATACATGGTGGCATTGGGTTGTCGCGCGAACTGCCGTTGGAACTGATGTTCCGCGATGCACGCAGCCGGACCATCACCGAGGGGTCGTCCGAGATGCAGCGGATGATCATATCCACGGGCGTGCTGTCCGGTCGGCAGGGGGTGAACCGCTTCGATACCTGACGCGTCGCGCCGCCACCGCGAATGGGATCGCGCTACGGACACAACGATGAATATCGAGAACATCGATCTGAATCTGCTGGTGGCATTCGACGCAATGATGCAGGAGCGCAACGTGACGCGGGCGGGCGTGCGGGTGGGACTATCGCAGCCTTCGATGAGCCATGCCCTGGTGCGGCTCAGGCAGCTCTGCGGCGACCCGCTTTTCGTCAGGATCAAGACGGGCATGGAGCCCACGCCCTTCGCGCTGCGCATCGCGCCCAGCGTGCGCGCCGGCCTGTCGGTGCTGCAGGCGGGGCTGCAGAACGCCGTGCCCTTCGACCCCGCGCAATCAGGCCGTACCTTCGAGGTATTGCTGAGCGACCTTGGCGAGGTGGTCTTCCTGCCGCGCTTGATGAAGCGTCTGACCGAGGTGGCGCCGGGTATCAGCCTGCGCGTGCTGCAACGGCCGCGCGAAGGGTATCGCGACGCGCTGGAGGCCGAGGAGGCCGACCTGGCCATCGGTTTCCTGCCGGCGCTGTCCGCGGGCTTCTATCAACAGCGCCTGTTCGGCGATCACTATGTCTGCCTGTTGCGGGCCGGCCATCCGCGCATCGGCCAGCGGCTGGACATCCAGCAATTCGCGGCGGAATCGCATGTGATGATAGAGCCGGCGGGGTCGCGGTACAGCCGCGTCTCGCCGCAATCTTCCACCACCACCCTGATCGAGCAATACCTGGAAAAGCAGGGGCTGCGGCGCCACATCGCCTTGCGTGTGCCGCACTTCACGGTGGTGCCCGAGATCATCGAAACCAGCGATCTGCTGGCCGTTATTCCCAGCACGGTGGCGCGCATCATGGCCCCGCAGCGTCGCATCAAGATCCTGCCCCTGCCGCTGGAGACGCCGCCGAGTTTCGAGGTCAAGCAGTTCTGGCATGAGCGCAGCCACCAGGACGAAGGCACGCGTTGGCTGCGCGGCCTCATCGCCGAGCTGTTCATGGAGCAGCGCTCGCCGGTGCCCGCCACGCCCGATTACGATGCTGGACGGCCACTCAGTGGAGCGGCTTGATATTCCGCATCCGCAGCACACTGTTCCAGCGTTCGGTTTCTTCGGCGATGAACGCCTTGAACGATGCGGGTGTGTTGGGTTGCATCGGTGCGGCGAAGCCTTGTCGCGCGAATGCTTCATGCAGCGCGGGGTCCGCCAGCACGGCATTGATGGATTGGTTCAGCTTCGCGACCACATGGGATGGGGTACCGGAGGGAGCGACCAGGCCGCTCCAGTCGCCGAGCTCCAGTCCCGATAGTTGCGGCACGCCGGCTTCAGTCAGGGTCGGCACGCGAGGCAGCGTCGCCAATCGTAGCGGCGACATGACCACGACCGGGCGAAGTCTGTCCGCCTGTATGTGCGGCAGTGCCCCCGCGACAGGCGAGATATACATGTCGATCCGCCCGCCCATCACATCCTTCAGCGCGTGGATGCCGCCGGTGTACGGGACGTGCTGCATGTTCAGGCCTATTTCCTGTTGCAGCAATTCGCATAGCAGGTGCGAGGTGGTCCCCGTTCCCGGAGACGCGCAAGTGAGCGCGCCCGGATACGAGCGGGCCAGGCGCACGACGTCCTGCATGGATGCGATCGGGGCATGCCGGCCGCTGACCATGACGAAGGGTAGCCTTGCGACCAGGCCGACGGGCACGAGATCGCGTGCGAAGTCGTATTTCATGGTGCCGTACATCGTTTTATGGATGGCGTTCGGTCTCCCGCCGAGGAAAAGCGTGTAGCCATCCGGCGCCGCGCGCACCACGTATTCCGCGCCGACATTGCCGCCGGCGCCGGGCTTGTACTGGACGATCACTTTCTGTCCGAGTGCTTCTCCCAAGGGACCCGCGAGCAGACGGGCCAATGCATCGGCACTGCCGCCGGGCGGGAAACCGATCACCAGTGAAACGGGGCGGTCCGGGTATACCGATTCCTGGCTGGAGGCCATCGCCGCCCACGGTATGGCGCTGGCCAGGGCAAAGGCAGCGAGGTCTCGTTTGAAGTGCGGCATGTCGGCTCCGGCAATTTTTACGGGCAACATGCCGGCGGGGCATCGGACGAAGAGCGGTGGCCCGCGTCTGGGCGGTCGGACGGTGCGGTGGGCGGTGCTTCCCCAGCCGCATATGGCGATTTCGATGCCAATGCACGTTGGGCATTGCCGCGTATGGCTTCGGCGTCGGGTCCGCTTTGCTCCTCGGCCAATTCCTGCAGCGCGGACATGCCCCAGCGGGCACCATCGGTCTTCAATGACATGTAGTCGAACTGGTCCGCCGCGACGGCGCCGGCGCGCAGGCGCTGAACCTGGTTGGCGACCATCAGTCGCGCCGGATCGGCGACGGGCGAGAAGATCGCCAGCATCATGGCGATCGCCAGCAAGGTGGCCGCGACGTTGACGACTTCCAGGTGCTTGAGCCATGTCGCGGACCGCAGGACAGCGATGGCATACCCTACCGCGTAGCAGGCCGCGAGCGCGATGGCAGCGGCACCCAGAATGCGATCCACGGTCCATCCATACTGTGTGACGCGCAAGGACAACGCCCAGGCGGCCAGGAAGCACAGCGGAAGCAGCAACAGGGCGCCTATCGTGGCGGCCAGCCGCTTGGCGCGCGATTCACTGTGTTCCGGACTGCCGTCCTGATAACTGCAATTGATCAGGAATACCAGCGCCGCCATGGTCGCGAGCAGCAGGGGCGTAGCGACCCTGGTCTGCCAGAGCGGATCCGGCGAGGTGAATAGCAGGCTGCAAAGAAAGGCGGCCACGATGCCGGTGAGCAGAGGCAGGAGCCAGGAAAACAGGGCAAGGGCGATCGCATGGACGCTCTGGATCAGGCCGGACCGGGTGTCCGTGAGATGCAATGCCGTCGCCAGTGACACGGTGGTGGCGGCGTAGCCAAACCAGACGGTGCCGATAGTCTCGAAGAAGCCGTGCAGTCCCAGCAGCTTGAACAAAGCGGCGCCCAGTATGAGCATCAGCCAGAGCAGGCCGGTGAATGCGATGGCCAGGGCCAGTTGCGTTCCGAGCTTCCAGGCCATGTCGAAATGCCGCTTGTATGGGGCCAAAAGCCGGTGCGCGGCTATTCCGTTGACCACCAGTACCTGCGCGGTGAACAGCATTGCCGCGATGGCCAGGAAAAGCGTGAACCGGGGCCAGGCAATGGCTCCGGCGTCTTCGAGCATCCGGCCCCTGGTGGCCTCGTGATAGCCCAGTCCGGCGATGATCACGGCGCAGGCCAAGGCCCAGATAAAAAGCGCGCGACCGGGCATGTGGCCCAGGCTCACGATGACGATCAGCGGTACGTAGACGGCCATGAGCAGCAATGGTATGAACCATTGCGGGTGGGCGGCTTGCCACGCCCCCTGCGTGGTGGCGCCCAGGCTGAGACCGTAGAGCGCGGCTGCCTGGACCAGCGCGGCGGCCAGCCGGGCCGGAAGAATGGAGCCGCGGTGCGCAGGCCGTGGCGGCGCGGTGAAAGTGGTTTGTTCCTGCATTGGATCTCCTGTTGGCCGCCGGGATGTCCGAAGCCCGGCGGCCGTCCAGCCGCGAAGAGGCGGTCAGGGACCAATGCGTGGTGAATCGCCGCGTGGAGTTTCAATGCGCGCGCCGTGAGGACGGCGCCTTTCAACGGTTGGCGTCCTCAGGCTTCAATGGAGACGATGTCTCCCGCGTGACGGGCGTACTCCAGGGCATACGCCAGTTCGCCGCGCGTCTCGGCATGCAGGAAAAGCCACTCCTGTCCGTGCGCGACCTCGTCGCCCAGCCGCACATGCAGGGACACGCCCGCGGCGGGACGTTCCGGCGCGCCCGCCAGCTTGGCCAGCCGCGATAGCTTGCGGTTGTCGATGTGCGTGACGCGCCCGGCCTGCCGGGTGACCAGGGGCTGTACGTGCGCGGCACGAGGCGGTTCGCGCAACCCGCCCTGGGCAGCGCAAATGCGCTGGAATTTTTCCCAGGCCCGGCCGCTTTCCAGGGTCTGCAGGGCCAGTGCGCCGCCCAGGCCCGGCTGGGCGGCGCCACCCATTTCCAGCACGGCGCCGGCGACCAGCAGTGCGCGCTCACGCAGGTCGCGCGGCTGGTCCGCGTCGTTGCGCAGCACGGCCAGCACGTCGCGGGCTTCCAGCGCCGGACCGATGCCGCGGCCGACGGGTTGGCTGCCGTCGGTGTACAGGCACCGCAGTGTCAGGCCGAAGTGGGAAGCGGTCTGGCCGAGGTGCTCGGCCAGGCGTTCGGCGGCTTCGCGGCTGCGGACCTTGGCCGTGGGTCCGATCGGGATGTCGATGACGACGTGAGTCGAGCCCGCGGCGATTTTCTTGGACAGCACCGAGGCGATAAGCTGCCCCTCGGTATCGATGTCGAGCTCGCGTTCCACGCGCACGAAGATGTCGTCCGCGGGGCTCAGGCGGACGGCGCCGCCCCAGGCGATGCAGCCTCCTTCGCTTTCCACCACGCTTTGCAGCTGTGCGAGGCTCAGCTCGACCGGCGCCAGCGTTTCCATCGTATCGGCCGTGCCGGCGGGCGAAGTGATCGCCCGCGAAGAGGTCTTGGGCATCACCAGTCCATTGGCGGCGGCGATGGCTACCACCAGCGGCGTGGTGCGATTACCCGGAAGTCCGCCCACGCAATGCTTGTCCACGACGATGGGGGCGCGCCAATGCATGCGATCGCCGACGTCGACCATGGCGCCCGTCAGGAAGATGGTTTCATCGATGTCCATGGGCAGCGTGGCCGTCGCCGTCAGAAAGGCCGCCAGCTGCACGTCCGTGTAGCGGCCGTGCGCGACGTCCCGGACGATGGCCGAGAGATCCTGCTCGCTCAAGCGGCGGCCGTGGATGCGTTGACGGACGCCCGCCAGGGATTCGACGACGGGCGCGTGCCTGACCTGCACGACGTCGCCATCGCGTATGCCGAGCGCGTCCCACGCGTCCTCCGACAGCGCGACCTCGTCGGGCGCGAGCAGGTCGCTGTCGATCTGATACAGCATCGCCTGCACCGCGTGGCCGTCCGAGGTGATCAGCACCTGCGAACGGGACGACAGGCCTTCCGCGCGGCAGACGTGGCAGTCGGCGCGCATGACCGCGATGGGCTGATGCTGCGCATGCAGATGCATGCGGGTGGCGCGCAGGGCGGGCGGTTTAAGCGCCGGGATGCTGCTCACAGCGCGTACTCCTGGCCCTGCAGCGGGACCGTGGCGTGCCAGTTGAGCTCACGCTGGATGCGCTCGCGCAGCGCGTCGGAGGCTTCCGGTTCGCCATGGACAATAAATACCCGCCGTGGCGCCTCCTGGAAGCCGCGCAGCCAGCGCATGAGTTCGTCACTGTCGGCATGCGCCGACAACATGGGAAGTTCGGCGACTTCCGCGTTGATCGGCAGCCAATCGCCGTAGATCTTGGTTTCCGTGGCGCCCTCGAGCAGCTTGCGGCCGCGCGTGCCGGCGGCCTGGAAGCCCGAGAACAGCAGCGTATTGCGATGGTCCGTGCCGAAGGCGGCGATGTGATGCAATACGCGCCCGCCGGTGGCCATGCCGCTGGCCGAAATGATCACCTTGGGATAGCGGTTGGCGGATAAGGCCTTGGATTCTTCGACGTCGCGCACGTAGGTCACGGCCGAGCTGGCGGCCTCGTATTCGTGCGGCGACAGCTTGTGTTCGCCGGCGTGGCGGTCCAGCAGCTCGGTGGCGCTGGTGGCCATGGGGCTGTCCAGGTAGATCGGAACGTTGCGTAGCATGCCCGCCTGCCGCAGCTTCCATAGGAGATAAATCAACGTCTGCGCCCGGCCCACCGCGAACGCCGGGATGACGACGGTGCCGCCGCGCCGCACGGTGCGGTCGATGATCGCGCCCAGGGCCGCCTGCGGATCGGCGGTGTCGTGACGCCGGTTGCCGTAGGTGGATTCGATCACGATGTAGTCGGCCCGCGGCACGGGTTCCGGATCATGCATGACGGGGTCGCCGTAGCGGCCCAGGTCGCCCGAGAAGACCAGGCGCATGCCGCCGATATCGATCTGCGCGGTCGACGCGCCCAGTATGTGGCCGGCGCGGCGGAAGGTCAGTTGCGCGCCGCCGGGCAGGGCGAACTCGCGATGCGGCGCCACATTGGAGAAGCGCGTCATGGTGCGTTCCGCGTCGACCGTGCGATAGAGCGGCAGGGCGGGCTGGTGTTTTGAAAATCCCTTGCGGTTGGCGAAGTCCGCGTCCTTTTCCTGCAGGTTGGCGCTGTCCAGCAGGATGAGCTCGGCGACGTCACGGGTCGCCGGGGTGGCATGGATCCTGCCCTTGAAACCGTCGATCAGCAGCCGCGGCAGATAGCCGCAGTGATCAAGATGCGCGTGGGTCAGCACCACTGCGTCGATCCCGGCCGGCGCGATGGGCAGGGACTGCCAGTTGAGTTCGCGCAGGTTCTTCAGTCCCTGGAACAGGCCGCAGTCGATCAGCAGCTGGGTATTGTCGTGGCGTAGCAGGTGCTTGGAACCGGTCACGGTGCCGGCGCCGCCCAGGCAGGTCAATGAGAGCATCGGGGTCCTTTCAGAACATCAAAACTGGGCGGCCGGGCCGCCTGGATCAATCGCGCAGGTCTCGCAATATCGCATCGGCCAGCAAGGGGGTGAGTTCGATGCGGTTGCTGGCATGCGGTACGGTGTCCGTGGATACCACGCGCTCAAAACAGGAGGATACCTGCTCCCACGCGTCCTCGGCGAACACCGCGTGCACGATTACGCATTGCGGCGGCCTCATGCCGGCGAGCTTGGCGCCCGCCGCCACCAGGGTGCGCCCGGACGAAGCGATGTCATCCACCAGGACCGGCGTGCGATCGCGCCAGCGCGCGAGATCGGGCGCTTCGATATCGACCTGGCGGTCGCCGTGGCGGGTCTTGCGCAGCACCACGTGCGGGGCGCCGATGCGGGCGGCGATGGAGCCGGCCCATTGCTCGCTTTCTTCGTCCGGACCGATGATCAGCGGATCCGCCACATTGGCGGCGATCCAGTCGGCCAGGTAAGGCGCCGCATGCAGCGTGGCGGTGGGAATGGCGTAGAGCGCCGCCAGCGCGGGATGGCGGTGCAGGTGGGGATCGACAGTGACCAGGCGATCGAAGGTGGACGATATCACGCGGGCAAAGGACAGCGAGCTGATGCTTTCGCCGGGCTGGAAGCGCTTGTCCTGGCGCATATAGGCAAGATAAGGCGCCACCAGGTTGACTTCGGCGGCGCCGAGGTCGCGCGCGGCGTCGGCCGCGAATACCAGGCTCAGGAAGCCGGGGTCTGGCCGGGCCAGCGTGCAAACGATGTCGACGACCCGGCCGCGCGGATCGCCGTGCAGGCGCACATAGCTTTCGCCGTCGGGGAAACGGCGCGTTTCCACCGCGCCGAGTTCGCCCCCGCACTGGGCGGCCAGTCGCGTCGCGAGCGCCTCATTGCCCGGGAGAGGGAGGATCAGTCTTTGCATGAATGCCGGTTCGCCTGGTTTTTTTGAAGGAAGGCCGCGGAGGCCGTGGGCGTGCCGCCTGGTGCAGCGGGGCGTTCGGATTATCGGCCAAAGGGGCCGCGCCCAGGGAGGCCGCGCACCGGCCAAAGGTTGATATAACGCAAAGGTACTGCGTTTTTACCGCCGGTTGCCGGGATTGGTGTCCGCGCGCCGACGCGGGCGCTTCACATCAATGCTTGCGTCCCGCCGCGGCCAGGACATTGGCGAACACCGTATCGCGCTGCTGCTTCAGGAAAGCGATGAAGGCGCGGCCTACCTTGGATAAAGGCCGGTGGCTGGGATAAAGCAGTCCTACTTTGAATTCCACGGATGGGCGCATGATCCGGGCGGTCACGCCGTCGATGTGGTCCTGGATGCTGAAGGGGTCGGCCAGGCCGACGCCCAGTCCGGCCTGCACCAGCTGGCACACCGCCGCCAGGTAGGAGGTCTCCACCCGCATGATGCGGTTGACCTCATGGACGCTGAAGAATTGGTCCACCAGATGGCGCACGGAGTTGTGGCGCGTCAGCGAGATGAACGGCAGCCCGTCGAAGTCGCGCGGCCCCAGCGCGCCCCGCTCGGCGAGGGGATGGCGCCGGGGCAGCACTGCGTAATAGGGAATATTGCAGAACTCGTCGACGATGATGTCGTCGCGATTGAAGGGCAGCTGGGCCAGGCCGAAGTCGATATGCTGGGCCACGATCCAGTCCTCGATCTTGGGCGAGGTCTGGATGTCCAGCGAAATGCTGACGTCCGGGTGCTTCTGGCAGAAGGCGTGGATGACGCGCGGCAGGAAGCCCAGGCCCAGGGCGGGCATGCAGGCGATGGACAGGCTGCCGACCCGCGAACCGCGGATGTCGTGGGCGTATTCGCGCACCTTGTCCAGGGCGTTGAAGGTGTGCTGCACCTGCTCGTAGATCATCTGCCCTTCGGCGGTCAGCACCAGCCGGCCGTTGGCGCGATCGAACAGCACCAGCTCCAGGGATTTTTCCAGCTGCGAGATGAGCCGGCTGATGGACGGCTGCGATACGCCCAGGAGATTGGCGGCGCCGTTCACGGTGCCGACCAGCACCGTCGCGCGGAACGCCTCCAGCTGCCGGATGTTCATGCCGCGGCCCCGGCGGGCTGGCGCGAGCCCGCCAGCAATGCGCGGGTGTAAGGATGCGACGGCTGGCCGAAGACATGGCCGGTGGGCCCCGTCTCCAGTATCTTGCCGAAATGCATGACGGCGACCTCGCTGCACAGATAGCGCGCCACGTCGAGATCGTGGGTGATCAGCAGCAGGGACATCGATGCTTCGCCGATGACTTCCTTCAAGAGGTTCAACACCTGGGCGCGCACGGACACATCCAGCTTGGACGCCGGTTCGTCGGCGATGATCAGCCGCGGCTCGACGCTGATCGCGCGGGCGATGCTCAGGCGCTGCAACTGGCCGCCGGAGAGCTGGTGCGGATACTTGTCCAGCAGCCCGGCGGCCACGCCCACGCGACGCGCCAGCGACTCCAGGCGTTCACGGCGCGCCTCCGCGTCCAGGCGGCCTTGCAGCCGGAGCGGAATCGCCAGCGAGTCGCGCAGGCGGTATCGCGGATTGAACGAGGACAGGGGGTCCTGCATCACCATCTGGATGCCTGGTTGCCGCCGCGCCCGGGCCGGTCCCGCGCCTGCGTCGCACAGCGCCTGACCGCCGAAGCGGATACGGCCCGAGCTTATCGGCACCAGGCCCAGAATGGCATTGGATAGCGTGGTCTTGCCGCTGCCGGATTCGCCGATCAGGGCCAGGGTGCCGCCCCGCGGCAGCGTCAGGCAGCACTCCTGTACGGCGCTGACCGGCATGCGGCGCCAGCCGCGCCGGATGCGGAATTGCACCGATACGTGTTCGATGTCGAGGCGGGCATCGGGCATGGGCCGGGCTTGCTCCGGAGATGGGCGGGTCGTGGGGATTATGGCATTCATGTCTGTATCTCGGCATCGAGCCGGCCGGCGCGGCGGCGCAGGCGTTCCTTCAGTTCCTCCGGAATCTCGCTCAGGCGCGCATCGCCCCTGGCCAGCGAGCGGGACGACTCCAGCAGCGCCCGCGTGTAGGGATGCCGCGGCTGCGCGAGCACGGCGCGGGTATCGCCGCATTCCGCCAGTTCGCCGTCGTACATGACGGCGATGCGGTCGCAGGCCCGTTCGGCCACCAGCAGATCGTGGGTGATCAGGATGACCGAAGCGCCGACTTGTTCGCGTATCTCCGTCAGCAGATCCAGGATCTGGTTCTCGATGACTTTGTCCAGGTTGGTGGTGGGCTCGTCGGCGATGATGAGCTTGGGCTTGAGCGCGGCGACCAGCGCGATCAGGGCGCGCTGCAGCATGCCGCCCGATAGCTGGTACGGGTAGCTGTGCAGTACGCGTTCCGGGGACTTGATGCCGACGGCCGTCAGCAGGGCGGCCGGGGGCGCGGCCGGGCGCCGCGCCCGCGCCGCGCGTTTCAGGACCTGGTCGAAGTGCCAGCCGATACGCTTGACCGGATTGAAGGCGCCGGTGGGGTCCTGGAATACCATGGCCCAGCCGGTCCCGCGTCCCGCGTCGACGCGGCTGGCGCCGGCATCCCGCATATCCTGGCCGTCGAAGACGAAGCGGCGGCTTTCGCAGCGGGCGTTGAAGGGCAGCAGGTGGGCCAGGGCCAGCGCGGTGACGGATTTCCCCGAGCCGGATTCGCCGATGATGCCCAGCGTTTCGCCCGGCCCGACGTGAAAGCTGATGCCCTTGACGACCAGGGTGTCCGAGAAGGCGACGCGCAGGTCCGCCACGTCCAGAATGGGTTGGGTCATGTGCGTCTAGGCCTTGAGTCGCGGATCGGTCAGGTCGCGCAGTCCGTCGCTGAGCAGGTTCATGCCCAGCAGCGCGAAGGAAATGAACAGGCCGGTCAGCGTCAGGACCCACGGCGCGCGCTGGAAATACTCGCGGCCGTCGGCCATGATGGCGCCCAGCGACGGCGCGGGCGGCTGCACGCCCAGGCCCAGAAAGCTCAGGCCCGCTTCGATCACGATGCCGAACGCAATGCCCAGCGTCAGTTGAACCAGCAGCGGCGGCAGGATGTTGGGCAGGATCTCGCGGAACATGATGGACCGCATGGATTGGCCGTTGACGAGCGCGACGCGCACGTAGTTCTCGTCGCGGACCACGCGCGTCAGATTGCGCGCCAGGCGCACGAAGATGGGCAGGTAGATCAGGGCGATGGCGATCATGGTGTTCATCGCGCCGAAGCCCATGACCACCATCAGGAAGATGGCCAGGACGAAGCTGGGGAAGGAGAACAGGAAATCGGCGATCCGCATGGTGAGCCGGCTGCACACGCCGTCCGAGCGGCCGGCGTAGATCCCCGCGCTGGTACCCGCGATGGCGGCGAAAAGCACGCCCGCGGCGCTGATGGACAGCGATACCCGCGCGCCGTCGAGCACGCGCGCGAGGACGTCGCGCCCCATGGAATCCGTGCCGAAGGGATGCGCCAGGGAAGGCGCCATCATGACGTTGACGAAATCCATGTCGACCGACGAGTACGGAATGCACCAGCGCCCCACGGTAACCCCCAGCAGCGTCAGCAGCACGATGACCGTGCCCACGCAAGCGGCTTTGTGGTGAAACAGATCCGACCACTTCATGATGTTCCATCCCCTTGTGCACGCGGGTCCAGTGCCTGGCACAGCAGGTCGACCACGAAGTTCACCAGCAGTATGCAGACCAGGAAAACCAGGGCGCAGGCCTGCACGACGGGATAGTCGCGCGCGAAGGCGGCATCCACCATCAGGGATCCCAGGCCGGGTATGCCGAAGACGCGTTCGATGACGACGGTGCCGCCGAGCAGATAGCGCGCCTGGATGCCCAGGATGGTGACGAAGGGAACCATCGCGTTGCGCAGCACGTAATGAAGAAACACGAATCGCGGCGGGAAGCCGAAGGAGCGCGCGGCGCGAACATAGTCCTTGTTCTGGTTCTCGATCAGCGCGACACGCAGGATGCGCGTGAATACCGCCGCCAGCGGCGCGCATATGGCGAGCGCGGGCAGGAAGCCGCTATGCAGGGCCTGCAACAGGTTGTCCATGGGCGGCGTGAAGCCATAGGCCGGAAAGACCTGCCACGTCAGCGCGAAGACGAATACCAGCACGTAGGCCAGCCAGAAATCCGGCATAGAGATGCCCAGCACGGCCACCGAGGTGGCCGCCACGTCGATGCTTCGGCCCCGGTAGCGCGCCGCCAGCGGTCCGGCCACGAAGGCGAAGGCCAGCGCCAGCACCATGGCGTAGGCGCCGATGAACAGCGTATTCGGCAGCCGGTCGCGGATCAGCGCCGCGACCGGCTGTCCGCGCGCCACCGACAGCGACGTGCCGAAATCGCCATGCGCCACGCCGGCGATCCAACGCGAAAACTGCCGCGCGACGGGTTCGTCCAGGCCGTTGGCGGCGCGGTAGGCCGCCACCGCCTGCGGGTTGGCCTGCTCGCCCAGCACGATCAAGGCCGGATCGCCGGGCGCGGCGCGCATGGTCAGGAATACTGCCGCCGCGCCCGCCACGCACATCGCGAGCAGCAGCAGCGGCCTGGCCAGGAGACTCCGTAGTGCGGTCATGGCGGATCCTGCATCAAGCCAGTGTCAGGTTCTGGAAGGCATCCCCATAGTTGCCGTAAGGCAGCTGCTCGAACCCCTGCAGGCGCGGCGAGGCCAGATTGTGGATGTTGGAAACGAAGCAGGGCACGGCCGGCATGTCCTCCATGGCCAGGGCTTCGGCACGCTGGTAAATGCGTGCCCGTTCGTCCCTGTCCACCGTGTCGCGACCTTTCTCCAGCAGTTCATCGACGGCCGGATTGCTGTATCCCTGGAAGTTGCGCCATTTGCCGGTGCCCAGCGTTTCGCCCAGGTATTCGTCCGGATCGGTAAGGCCCAGCCATCCCCATACCGCGGCGTCGTAGTCGCCGGCCTTCAGGCGGCTGTAGACCGTATTGGAGTCGTAGACCTCCACGGTGAAGCGCGTGCCGAGCACCTGGTTGACCTGCGCCACCGCGATTTCGGCGAAGCGCTTCCACCACGCCGATCCCCACCCCAGCACCACGCCCGTGGCGCCCGGCTTGTAGCGTGACTTCGCGAACTCGGCGCGTGCGCGTTCGGCGTCGAAGCGGGCCAGTTCGGGCAGACGGTCCTGGCCGGACAGCGAGGGCGGCAGCAGGCTGCCGCTGGCCTTGCCTTCGCCGAACAGCACGGCGTTGACCAGCACGTCGCGGTTGATGGCGAGGGACACGGCGCGGCGCATGTGCGGATCGTCGAAGGGCGCGCGCCGCGTGTTCAGGGTGATGTAGCGGTTGTTCAGTCCGGTCGACCGGAATACGCGGACGTCCTTGCGGCTTTCGAGCGATTTCACGTCGGCGAACGGCGCCGTGCTGGTCAGGTCCAGCTGGCCGCCGAGGACGGCGCGCATCCCGCTGGATTCCTCCGGGATCAAGGGCATGCTGACGCGCGCCAGGCGCGGCTTGCCCGATACGAAATAGGCCTCGTGCGCCTGCAATTCGACGACGCTGTTGGCCTTCCAGTCCATGATGCGGTAGGCGCCCGTGCCGACCGGACGTCGTTCGAATTCGGCCGCGCCCAGGCGCTCGTAGGCGCGGCGGCTGACGATCTGCGAGCCGGTGCGGGTGTTGGTCAGGCTGGACAGCAGGATGGCCCGGGAATGATCCGCCAGGATCTGTAGCCGGTAGTCGTCCAGGACTCGTATCTCGCGAATGCCGCTGAAGCGGCCGCGGTTGGACGATCCGGTGGCGGGATCCGCCAGCCGCTCCAGCGTGAACTTGACGTCGTCCGCCGTCATGTCTGAACCGTCATGGAACTTGACGCCGCGCCGCAGCTTGAATTCGAAGCCGCCGTCGACGGGGGCATAGGATTCCGCCAGGTCCGGCACCAGGCCCATCTGCGCGTCGAATTTGAGCAGGCTGTTGAAGCTGGCCCAGATGACGTAGAACTCGGACAGGAGCGAAGCCTTGGCCGGATCCAGGGTGTTGATCACGTTGAAGCCGGTGATGCCGGCGCGCAGCAGGCCCTGGCTGGCGGCGGACTGGGCCAGGGCCAGGCCGGGCAGCTGCAGCAATGGCGCGGCGGCGGCTGCGCCGGCGCCGCGCAGGAAACTGCGCCGGTGGCGGGAAAAGCGGCGTGGTGCGATGTTCATGGTTTACCCCTTGATATGTAGGTCGGCGACCGGTTCACACGGCGTGTTGCAGTACGGACAGCTCCTGCTTGAAAGCGGCAATTTCCTGTTCGGTCCTGGCGGGCGCCCAGCCCAGCCGGCCGCCCAGATAGCGGCCGATGCGCTCGATATCGGTGTCCTGCAGCGGGTGGTACCACGGCACGCCGGCGCGCCGCATCAGGGCATCGGACAAATGCACGACCATGCCGTGTTCCAGCATGGCGTCCAGCCATGGCGGCGGTGGCCGGTCTCCGCGCAGCGCCGGCAATACGTCGGCCTCCTGCGGACTGGGAAAATCCGAACGGAAATCCGCGACCGTGGCCTTGCCCGTGCGCCGCACGCGCGCGGCGACGGCGTCCGCGATCTCCACGCCCGCCGACCGATGCGTCATGACTGGCCCGCCCGTCATCGCGAATACCTTGTCCAGGCCATCCACCGACAAGTCGTGCAGCACGCGGCTGCGGTTGCCCTTGGGCAGCCGGGCGTCCCAGGTCAGGGGCCGCACGCCGGACCAGGTATGCGCGACGTCGCGCGCGGTCAGGTTGAAGCTGGGAAACAGGTGGTTGGCTTCCGCCAGCAGCCAGTCGCGGTCTTGCGTACTGGTGCGTATCTTGTCCAGGTCGCCTTCGTAAATGAGTTCGGTGGGGCCGATATAGTGGTAGCGGCCCCAGGGCAGGCAGTAGAAGGGCTCGTTCTTCCTGTTGATCGTCGCCACGCCGATGCCGCGGCATTCCGGCGCCAGCTCGACGGCGATGTGCGAGCCCTTGGTGCCCAGTACCTTGGGCGGCTTGCCGGCCCGATGCGGTCCCAGGACTTTGTCGATCCAGATCCCCGCCGTGTTGACGACCGCTTCGGCCTGGACACGCACGCGCGTGCCATCGATAGCGTCGTGCAGCGCGACTTCCCAGCCATCGCCGCGGCGTCCCACCAGTTCCGCTTCGGTGTAATTGAGCACCGTGGCGCCCATGCGGCGCGCATCCAATGCGATATCGACCGTGACGCGCTCCGGCCAGGAAATCTGGAACTCGTCGTAGCTGGCCACGCTGTCCAGCGTATCGAAGTCCCGCAGCGCGTTGACCAGCGGGATCGAGGCGGCCCGCGGCCCCGACAGACGCTGGTAATTCAGCGGGATGCGGCCGCGGTTGTAATGGTCCAGCATCCTGAAGGCCAGATCGACCTGCCAGCCGGAATAGGCGCCGCCCTTGTAGATCGGGAAATACAGCTTGGAAAGCTGCGCGCGCGCGGCTGTCGTGTTGACGAATTCATGGCGTGCTTCGATCGCCAGCCTCGCCATGCGCATGCCGGTGGCCAGCCGCGAGGGGTGCAGCAGGAAGTCCCAGGCCGAACCGCCGGGCGCCAGGTAGCGCAGGCCGCAGTGGAGCAGCCGGCTGGACCGGCTGCTGGAGCCGGAGCCGAAATCGCCCTTGTCCGCAAGCAGCACCTGGAAGCCGCGCGCCGCCAGCTGCTGGGCGCCCGCCGCCCCATTGATGCCGCCGCCGATGATGACCACGTCGAAGCGCCGGCCGTCCAGCGAAGTCAGAGGGAGCCTGGAATTCATGATGCGTCGTTGCTCTCACGTATGAATCGGCTCAGGGGAGCCAGGGAAGAAGCGTCATCGAACAGCCATGCCAGTAGCGGCCGCGCGCGCGCGGCGCCGACGATGCCTTCGAATTTGCGGCGTACCTGCTCAGGGCCGTAGCGACTGCTTTCGTCCCAGGGGTCGCCGTCGGCGTAATCGCATTCCAGGGTCCATGTCGATGCAGCCGTGCGCACCGTGGCGCCGCCGGGCATGGCGCGAATCTGGTTATCGACCATCGCGCCCGCGAAGTCGTCGGCGCGCGCGAGCCGTTCGATGCGGACTTTGTCCCGCAAGGCCAGCGCGGCGGGCGAATGCGCGATCGCGGGGTCGAACCAGCGGGGGCCGGAAGGCACGCCCAGCGCCATCATCGCGACGACGTGGGCATAGCTGAACTGGTGGCTGGCGAAGGTGCGCGGCGATGCATTGCGGAAGCGGCGCGAGTCGGCCAGCGGGCCGGTGTGGATGACGATTTCCCGGATGTCCGCCGGCTGTACGCCATGCCGGGACAGGATGCGGTCCAGCGCGCTCAGCGGCGCATGCATGAAGCGGCAGCAAGGCCAGGGCTTGAAGGTCAGGTCCGGCAGGTGCCAGCGCGCGCCCAGGCCGTCATGCAGCTGTTCCGGAGCCGGCATCGCGGCGCCGCAGGCTTCCGGAATGCCGCCCGGTCCATCGAGGATGTCCGCGAATCCCGTCAGGCCGGCCAGCGCGCTTTCGATGCCGTGCAGCGCGGTGGCCGCGCACCAGCCGGCATCGCAGTACTTGACGTCGGGCAGGTGTTCGGCTTCGGACCACTTGCGTCCGATGGGCAGGGGAATGTTGGCGCCCGCGATGCCCAGCGCCTGCCGCAGTGTCGCGGCATCGAGTCCCGTCGTGCGGGCATAGGCGACGCAGGCCGCGACCACCACCGGCGCGGCCACGCCCCATACCGGCGAAAAGCCCGCGACTTTGCCGTCCTCCACCTGCATCATCGGGCCGACGGCGCAGGCCATGCGGGCGCCCGCCTCGTAGCCCGCGATGACGCCCGCCAGCAGATCCCGCGGCGTGCATGCGTGGGCTTCGGCCGCCGCGATCGCGGCGCTGACCGCGCCAATGCCGAAATGCACGCCGACAGGATAGGTTTCATCGAAGTCGAGAAGGTTGGCGAAACGGGCATTGGCATACGCAGCACGCATAGTCCCCTGCGCGGCCGGCTGCCCGGCTTGGGAGGCGCCTGGCCTGCCCGCGAATAGCGCGGCCACGTGGCCTATCGCCGGCGCCGGCGCCGCCTGGGCGCCGGCCGCCAGGCAGCCCAGCGTATCGACCATCAGCCACCGGCCCATGTCCTGGACGCGGGCCGGCACGGCTTCCAACGCAAGCGTCGAAAAGAATTCCGCGAACCGCCGGGTGCCGTTGCCTGCCGTCATGTGTCCTCGCCGAAAACCCGGAGACGTGTGCTCCGATGGCAGGGATGATCGACGCAGGCCGCTATGAAATCAATGACGAAAATGTCGGTGTTCTATTCGTTTTCCGAATGTCAGGCCAGCTGCTGGCGGCGCACTGGCGGGCAGCGAAGCCAGGGCCGCCCCGGAGGGGTAAACGCGTGCTTGCGCCAAGCTTAGGGAGCTGCCTACCATGACGCCCTTCCGCGCACCTGTTTAAAACCTCCGGTTTATGTCCACGTCCTTGCCACGCATCCAACGCCAGAATGCCAATCGGGAACGCATTCTGGCCGCCATACGTGAGGCCGCGATCTCTGCTTTCGATCAGCATGGCTTTCGCGGAACGTCCACCCAGGACATCGCGACGCGAGCGGGGCTGTCCAAGCCGCAGCTGCATTACTACATCGTCAGCAAGGAAGCGCTCTATCAGGAATTGCTGCAGGATGTGCTGCAGGGCTGGTCGGCGGGATTTATCTTCGAAGAGCGGAATTCCGACCGGCCGGCCGACGTGCTGCGGCAGTACATCCGCAAGAAGGTGGATTACGCGCTGGATTTCCCGGCCCTGTCGCGCATTTTCACGCGCGAACTGCTGGACGGTGGCCCGAACCTGGGGCGGTATTGGCCTATCGCGCTGGCCTCGATCAATCAGAAGGTCGCCATTATCGAGAACTGGATGCGTGCCGGCCAGATCCGGCGCAGCGATCCGCGGCTGCTGCTCATCAACATCTGGAGCATGACGCAGCACTATGCGGACTACGACATCCAGGTGCGCATCATGCTTGGCGTCGCGCCCGGCGCGCCGATGGACCGCGAGCCCATAGTGCGGTCCATCACCGATATGGTGCTTTATTGCTGCGGATTGGTGCGTGACTGAGCGGCGCGGCGGCTCGCTCCCCGGGGAGGGAATTGGCATAGGTATTGCTTATCTGACCAAGTGGTCAAACCATTTAGTCAGAAAACATGGCAATGCCTGCCGCTTCCGATTCCTATCCGCTGAGCCTCGTTGTGAGCGCGGTGGCCGACCTCACGCCGGAGATCCGCGCCTACCGATTGACGTCCGAGGACGGCCGGCCGCTGCCCGCGTGGGACGCTGGCGCGCATCTCGCGATCAGGCTCAGGGACGATCTGGCGCGCGCGTATTCGTTGTGCGGCGACCCGGGCAACACCGATTGCTACGACATCGCGGTTAAACGGGAAGACCAGGGGCGTGGCGGTTCCATGGCGATGCATCGCCTGGGGAGTCCCGGCGCGCTGTTGCGGGCCAGCCTGCCCCGCAACCAGTTCGCCCTGGCCGGCGACGCGCGCTGCCACCTTCTGCTGGGAGGCGGCATAGGGGTGACGCCGCTGCTCGCCATGGCGCGCGTGCTGCATCGCACCGGCCAGCGCTTCCAGCTGGCGTTGTTCTGCCGATCCGAGCGGCATCTGCCTCTGCCGGCGGATTGGCGCGAGGAGCCGTGGGCGGATTCCGTACTGCTTCATTTCGACGACCCCGCGGCGCCGCAGAAGCTGGATCTGTCGGGCCTGCTCGCTGACGTGCCGGAGGGCGGGCATGTGTACTACTGCGGCCCCGAGGGATTCATGCAGGCGGTGCGGGCATGCAGCGGCCACCTGTCCGATACTCAACTGCATAGCGAGCACTTTGGCGCGGCCCCGGCCGTGGGTGCGGGCGCAACCCGCGCGGCCGGCGAAGCCCGTTCCACCGTGGAACTGGTGCTGGCCCGGCAGCAACGCAGCGTTGCCGTGGCGCCTGGCGAGACGCTGGCGCATGCCCTGCATCTTGCCGGCGTGGCGCTGGACACCGTATGCGAACAAGGCGTGTGCGGCTCCTGCGTTACGCGGTATCTGGATGGCCAACCCGAGCACCACGACAGTTGCCTCGATGCCGATGAACGCCGCGAATACGTTGCGCTGTGCTGCGCGACCTGCGCCTCGCCCACGCTGGTGCTCGATCTATGAATACGCCCACATACCTGCACGGCTTGCGCCTGCCCACGTGGCTGGAGGTGCCGCGCGACGCCGCCGGACTGACCGATATTCACATCGCCGGCGGGTATATCACCGGCCTGTCGCCCAGTGCGCCCCAGGCGCCGCAAGGGTCCTGGCCGGTCGGCGGCGCATTGGCGATGCCGCTGCTGGTCGACGCCCATACCCATCTGGACAAAACCTTCACCCGCGCGCGACTGAGCGACATCCAACCCGGCTTGCTGAACGCGATCCAGGCGATGGTGCGTGACCAGGCCCTATGGACCGAAGCGGACGTGCGCGAACGCGCTTCCCAGGGATTGCAATGGGCCTGGGAGGCAGGCGTCGGCCGGTTGCGTACCCATTGCGACTGGCGTGAGCAGCCCGGACGGGAGCCTATGGCCTGGAAGGTCCTGCTGGAGCTGGCGCGGCAGTGGCGTGGGCGGATGGACATCGATTGTGTGAACCTTGCGCCATTGCCCTGCTACGCGAGCCGTGACGACGCCTTGAGCCTGGCGCGGCGTATCGCGCGGGATTCGGACCACGCTTGCCTGGGGGCCTTCGTGCATACCAGTAACTGGGACGCGGATGCGCTCGGACACTTGGTTCGCGCCGCCGCCGATACGGGGCTGCTGCTGGACCTGCATGTGGACGAAGAACTCGCGCCGGAAGCGGCCGGCCTGGCCACCGTGGCCCGGCTGGCACGCGAAACCGGCATGCGGGGGCGCATCGTATGCGGGCATGCCTGCGCGCTCTCCGCCATGCCGCGCGAGCAGGCGCTGCGCATCCTCGATGAGGTGGCGGACGCCGGTATCCGGCTGGTGTCCCTGCCGGCGACCAATCTGCTGCTGCAGGACGCCAGGACCGGATATACCCCCCGCATGCGTGGGTTGACCCTGGTCCAGGAGGCGCGCCAACGGGGCATCCCGGTGCTACTGGCCAGCGATAACGTGCAGGATCCGTTTTGCGCGAGCGGCAGCTATGACCCGCTGGAAGCACTGGGCCTGGGCGCGCTGGCCGCGCAGCTCGGCGATGTCTTCGACGACTGGTCGCAAGCCGTTTGCCGTCGCGATTGGCTGGACACGGACGTCGGCGCGCCGCTGCGCGCGGGCATGCCCGCCGATCTCCTCATCCTTCCCGCGGCCAGCCATGCCGGTTTTCCGTCCCGGGCCTGGCCGCGCCTGGTCCTGCGCCGGGGCGTATTCGTTTCTTCCGTGCCCGCGGGAAGCGCCGTATCCGCGATGCCAGCGGCCCATATCCATTGAATCCATAAGGGGAACTCCGTCATGTCCAAGTTTCGTTCCGTTCTTTCCGGCGTGTGTATAGGCTTGGCGGCGTGCGCGCTGTCCAGCACGGCGCAGGCCGCGGCCTTTACCTACATGACGAACTGGTATGCGCAGGCCGAGCATGGCGGCCTGTACCAGGCCCTGGCACAGGGGCTTTACGCGAAATACGGCCTGGACGTCACCATCAAGATGGGCGGCCCGCAAGTCAATACCGTGCAGATGATGGCTGGCGGCCAGGCGGATTGCGTGATGGGTTCCAGCGATCTGCAGATGCTGCAGACGCGGGCCAGCGGCGTGCCGGTGGTTACGGTAGCCGCGTGGCTGCAGAAAGATCCGCAGGCGCTGATCACGCACGAGGACGTTACGCGCTTCGAAGACCTGAAGGGAAAAACGATCCTGATCGGCGGCGGGGCCTACCGCAATTACTGGCCCTGGCTCAAGGCCAAGTACGGCCTCACCGATGCGCAGGCGCGGCCATATACCTTCAACGTCCAGCCCTTTATCGCGGACAAGAATGCGGCGCAGCAGGCCTATATCACCTCCGAGCCGTTTGCCGTGCAGAAGGCGGGCGTAAAGGCCAATATCCTGATGTTCGCCGATCATGGCTATCCGGCCTATGCCGCCACGGTTACCTGCATGGAAGACACCGTGGCCAAGCGCGCCAAGGATATTTCGGCCTTCCTGCAGGCCAGCGCCGAAGGCTGGAAGAGCTATCTCGCCGACCCGGCGCCGGGCAATGCGCTCATCAAGCGCGCGAACCCCAACATCACCGATGAACAGCTCGCCTTCAGCCTGGGACGGATGCGTGAAACGCAGCTGGTGACCAGCGGGGACGCCGCATCCCTGGGGATAGGCACCATCACGCGGGCGCGCGCCCAGGCCAGCTACGACTTCCTGGTGCGGTATGGCTTGCTCGACCCCGCCAAGGTCAAGCTGGATGACGCCTACGACCTGCGGCTCATACAGGCCATCCATGTCCTGCCGTGATCCTTCACACCGTGGAGATGCCGCCATGTCAGCCGTTCCCGTAACGCTCCGCGCCGCCACAGCGGCAGCGGCGCCCGCCATCGAGGTCCTGTCGGCCGAGATGACCTATCCCAATGGGACGCGTTCACTTGAACCGGTGGACATGAAGGTCGCCGAAGGCGAGTTCGTGACGCTGCTGGGGCCGTCGGGCTGTGGCAAGAGCACATTGCTGAAGATGGTCGCGGGCCTGCTCGAACCTACCGATGGACGTTTGCTGCTTTGGCGCCAGCCGGTCTCCAAACTGGCGTCGACGGGCCGGCGGCTGGCCTTCGTGTTCCAGTCTCCCACGCTGATGCCCTGGGCGTCGGTAGAGACCAACGTCCGCCTGCCGCTGGACCTGGCGCGCGTGCCGCGCAAACAGGCCCAGGACCGGGTGGCGGAAGCCCTGGAGCTGGTGGGGCTGTCCGGCTTTGCCCAGGCATTGCCGCGCGCGCTGTCGGGCGGCATGCAGATGCGCGTATCCATCGCCCGCGCCCTGGCGACGGATCCGGACCTGCTCTTGATGGACGAGCCGTTCGGCGCGCTGGACGAGATCACGCGCATGAAGCTCGACTCGGACCTGCTTGCGCTATGGCAGCGCAAGAAGCTCACGGTGCTGTTCGTCACGCACTCCATCCACGAGGCGGTATTCCTTTCCAACCGCGTGGTCGTGATGGCGGCCCGGCCCGGCCGCGTCGTGGAGACGCACGCCATCGATGAACCTTTCCCGCGCAAACCCGAGTTCATGGTCACCACGACGTTCAGCCGCTACGCGAAGACGCTGCAGGAAAGCCTGCTGCGCGCCAGCGGCGCCCATGAGGAGCGGATATGAGTACAGCCGCCGCCGCGTTCCGGTCATCACGCAAACATATCGCTTACCCCCTCATGGTGGGCATCGTTCTGGTCGGCTTATGGCAGGCCTTGGTGTCGGCCCTGAAGCTGCCTGCCTACCTGGTACCGTCGCCGGCGCTGATGGTGCAGACGCTGTACGTCAACTGGCAGCCGCTGGGCCTGGCGCTGCTGTCCACCTTGAAGGTCACGGTGCTGGCTTTTCTGCTCGCCGCGGTCGCGGGCGTGCTGATCTCCTTCGTATTCGTGCAGAGCAAGGCGATCGAGACGGCCTTGTTCCCTTATGTCGTGCTGCTGCAGGTAACGCCCATCGTGGCGGTGGCGCCGCTGATCATCATATGGGTCAAGGATCCCGTGCTATCGATGGTGCTCTGTGCTTCGCTGGTGGCGCTGTTCCCCATTATTTCGAACACAACCCTTGGACTGCGCAGCGTCGATCCGGACCTGGCGAGCTATTTCAAACTGAACCACGCCACGCGCCGGCAAACGCTGCTGCGCCTGCGGATCCCGAGCGCCTTGCCGTATTTTTTCGGCGGCTTGCGCATATCGAGCGGCCTGGCGCTCATAGGCGCCGTAGTGGCGGAGTTCGTGGCCGGTACGGGCGGGATGGGGGCGGGCCTGGCCTACCAGATTCTGCAGGCCGGCTATCAACTCGACATTCCGCGCATGTTCGCGGCGCTGTTCCTGATTTCTCTTGCCGGCATCGCGCTGTTCGCCTTGATGTCCTGGCTGTCGCGGCGGGCGCTGCGCAGCTGGCATGCGAGCGAACACGAGCAGGACTAGCCGGCCCCCCCTTTTCATTTGGAGTCATTCTCATGCTAGATGCGAACTCGGTCGCGCAGGCCTGCGCGGCGCTGCCCGCACAGTTGCCGGACCTGGATTGGATCACCGAGCCGATCAAGGTAAACCGCTTGTCCAGCGATTTCGCGTGGTTCAGTCCCGTGCTCAAGCGCGCGCTGGCCGGCAAGCGCGCCGACCTGGTGGTGCGTCCGCGCAGCGAAGAGGAAATCCGCCGCGTCGTGGCGGCCTGCGCGCGGGCCGGCGTGCCGGTCACCCCACGCGGGAGCGGCACGGGCAACTATGGCCAGTGCACTCCCCTCCAAGGAGGGGTAGTGCTCGACATGAGCGCCTATGGACAACCCCTCTGGGTGCGCGGCGGCATCGGCCGCGCCCAGGCGGGCGTGAAGCTGGGCGACTTCGACGCCTATGCGCGCGAGCACGGCCATGAGCTGCGCTGGCTGCCTTCGACGTACCGCACGGCGACGCTGGGAGGCCTTTACGGCGGGGGCTTCGGTGGCGCGGGCTCGATCACCTACGGGCCGGTGGCGGCCACCGGCAATGTGCTCGGCGCGCGCGTGATGACCATCGAGCCGGAGCCGCGCGTTCTTGAACTGCGGGCGCCGGACGCGCTGCTGTTGCATCACACCTATGGGACGACGGGCATCGTCCTGGAACTGGAAGTGGCGCTGGCGCCCGCGCAGGATTGGCTGGAGTGCATCGCCGTCTTCGATGACTTCGAGAACGGCCTGCGCTTCGCCGACGACGTGGCGCGGTCGCCGGGGCTGGTCAAGAAAGAAATCAGTTTCCTGGCCGCGCCCATTCCGGCTTATTTCAACGCCCTGGCGGACAGCCTGCCCGCCGGCTGCCACGCCGTCATCCTGCTGGTCCATCCGGCTTCCGAACAAGGCATGCTGGAATGCCTGGCGCGGCGCGGCGGCAGCTTGTCCTACCGCAAAACGGCGCAGGAGGCCCGGGAGAGCGCGCGCTACCTGATCGAATTCACCTGGAACCACACTACGCTGAATGCGCTGAAGCACGACAAGAGCCTGACCTACATCCAGAGCGCCTTCGATCCGAACCGCTATGTGGAGCAGGCGCTGGAGATGGAGTCGAAGCTGGGGGGCGAAGTCCTCATGCATCTGGAGTTCCTGCGCAATCGCGAGGGCCAGCTGACTTGCAGCGGCCTGCAGATCATCCGCTATCGCTCTGATGAGCGGCTGCAGGAAATCATGCAGATACACCGCGACCATGGCGTCAGCATCAACAACCCGCACGTTTACATTGTCGAGGACGGGAAGCAGGGCCGCGTGAATCCCGATATCGTGGCGATGAAGGCGCGGATAGATCCCGACGGCCTGCTCAATCCCGGCAAGCTGCGCGGCTGGGAAGAGCGCACCGCCCATGCGGCGGCCACCCCGGTTTGAGGGGATGTACGCCATGTCGAGATTGACGGTGCAGTCTCCGCAAACGCTGGCCATGCACACGCGCGATGGGGTGCGCCTGGATGCGGATGTCTATCGGCCCGAAGGGAAGGGGCCTTATCCGGTGCTGCTGATGCGGCAGGCCTACGGCCGGCGCATCGCCTGCGCGATCTGCTACGCGCATCCGAGCTGGTACGCCTCGCACGGCTATATCGTTGTCGTGCAGGACATACGCGGCCGCGGTACTTCCGAAGGGGAATTCCTGATCGGCGAACACGACGCGCAGGACGGCGCGGACGCGATTGCGTGGGCGGCCGGCCTGCCGGGCAGCAACGGCCGGGTCGGCATGTATGGGTTTTCCTATCAGGGCTACAACCAGCTGATGGCCGCCAGCGCGGCTGGTCCGGCCCTGCAAGCCATCGCACCCGCCATGACGCCCTGGGATTCGCGCGAGGGCTGGGCCTGGAAACAAGGAGCGCTGCGCCTGCAGAGCACCCTGGGCTGGGCCACGCAGCTGGCGTCCGAGACGGCGCGCCGGCGCGGCGACGCACAGGCCTATGCCGAGCTGATGGCCGCCGCGCGCGCCTTGCCCTTGAACGAGGCGGTCACCGCCTGGCCGCGCTACATGCGGCAGCACGCGGATCTGACCCACTACGCGCGATGGCTGGAAACGCCGGCCGACGACCCGTACTGGCGGCGCATTTCCGCCGCCGCCCATGCGGCCGAGATCGCCGCGCGGCGGATCCCCACCTTCTTCATCGGCGGGTGGCATGACCCTTACAACGAGACCGTGCTGCAGGCATATCGCGACCTGAGCTCGCTCGGCGCCGGGCCGATGCGCATGGATATCGGCCCGTGGGCACATTTTCCCTGGGCGCGGAAGACGGCGGGAGTCGATTATGGCCCCGATGCGGAAACCGATATCGATGCGCGCCAGGTGCGCTGGTTCGATCGCTGGCTCAAGGACATCGACAACGGCATCGATGCCGAACCCCCGATACGCGCGTTCGACCTCGGGCAGAAATGCTGGCGCGCTTTCGACCAGTGGCCGGGGCATGCGGCCCGGTGGGCGCTCGCCGGCAACGGCCTGGCCGCGCTGCGCGTGGGCGACGGCCGCCTGCTGCCGGATGGCGAACCCTGGCCGGCGGAGCCGGGCCAGGACTGCGTCGTCAACGATCCGTGGCGACCCGCGCCGTCCGCCGGCGGGCCTTATGGCACGCCGCCGGGGCCGGTGGATCGCCAGGCGGTAGACCAGCGTCCGGATGTCATGACCTTCGATGCGGCACCGTTGCAGGCGCCGCTCGGCTTGGCGGGCGAGGTCTCGGCCGTCTTGTACCTGAGCTGCGACCAGGCTGATTTCGATGTCTCCTGCATCTTGAGCAGGGTCATGCCGGACGGCCGTTCCCAGGTGCTCGCCGATGGTTACGCCCGGGTGCGCGACTGGCGCGCGGACCGGCCCGTGACCGTGGCGATGCATGCGGCCTGCGTGACGCTGCAAAAAGGCGAGTGGCTGCGCGTGGCGGTTGCCGCCTCGGCGTATCCGGCCTATGCGCTGAATCCCGGCACCGGCGCCGATCCCGCGTCGGTGGCGGCCGTGCAGATGCCCATCACCACGCTGTCGGTGCATTACGGACCCGGCAGGCAATCCGAAGTCCGGCTGACGCTGGATGCCCCTTTCGACGCAAGGAAGAATCCATGACGGCAACGCCATCGACTTGTTCCGTGCCCAGCCGGCTCTGGGTGGAAATGACGTCACCCCAATTCGCCGGCCTGCCCGCCGATACGGTAGCCATCCTGCCGGTGGCGGCCATCGAACAGCACGGTCCGCATCTGCCGGTATACGTGGATGCCTGCCTGAATGCCGGCGTGGTCGAGCGCGCCATATCCCTGGTGCCGCCCGAGGTGCCCGCCGTGTTCCTGCCCATGCAGGCGATCGGCAAGTCGAACGAACACCAGGCCTATCCGGGCACGCTGACCCTGCGCGCCGAGACGCTGATCGCGTTGTTGACCGATATAGGTGAAAGCGTGCATCGCGCGGGACTGCGCAAGCTACTGCTGTTCAACTCGCACGGCGGCCAGCCGCAGGTCCTGGATATCGTGGCGCGCGATCTGCGCGTCAGGCTGGGAATGTTCGTCGTGTGCGCCGCCACATGGAGCTTCGGCTGGCCCGACCGCGAGGCCTTCAGCGAGACGGAGCGTACCCATGGCATCCATGGCGGCGGCAAGGAAACTTCCATGATGCTGGCGCTGCGCCCGGATCTCGTACACATGGAACGCGCCGCTGATTTCTCGCCCGCCAGCATCGCCATCGAGCGCGACTACAAGCATTTGCGCGCCGAGGGCAAGATCGGTTTCGGCTGGCAGGCGCAGGACCTGCATCCCAGCGGGGCCAGCGGCAACGCACTGGATGCGGATGCCGACCGGGGCACCGCCATCGTCGAGCATGCCGCCCGCGGCCTGGCCGAGTTGATCGCCGAAGTCCATGCCTATCCGCTCGATGCGATCCGGAGCGCGTCATGAAGCCGGATGACGACTTGATCCCGCTGGGCAGCGCTCCCCGCAACCAATGGCGCGTATCGGCTACACGAGCGACGCTGGTCCGTGAACCGCGGCCCGCCAGGCCCGTGCAGTTTCCCGCTCAGCCGCAAGCCCTGACCGTGGATCTGGCGCGCAGCGCGCTGGTAGTGATCGACATGCAGAACGATTTCTGCCATCCGCAGGGGTGGCTGGGCTCGGTGGTAGGCGTGGACGTGACGCCCGCCCGCCAGCCTATCGCGCCGTTGGCCACGCTGCTGCCGCGGGCGCGCGGCGCGGACGTGCCGGTCGTATGGGTCAACTGGGGCAATCGTCCCGACCGCATGAATCTCAGCCCGTCCATCGTGCATGTCTACAAGCCTACGGGCCTGGGCATAGGCCTGGGCGACCTGCTGCCGGATCGTCCGGCCCGGGTACTGGAGGCGGGATCCTGGGCGGCCGAGGTCGTGGACGAACTGCGCATCGAGCCGCAGGACATACGCGTCGACAAATACCGCATGAGCGGTTTCTGGGATACGCCGCTGGACGCCATTCTGCGCAACCTGGGCGTGACGACGCTGTTCTTCGCAGGCGTCAACGCCGATCAATGCGTGCTGGCCACGCTGATCGACGCCAACTGCCTTGGGTATGACTGCATCTACCTGGATGATTGCTGCGCGACCACCTCTCCGGATTTCTGCCTGCAAGCCACTCGCTACAACGTGCGCCAGTGCTTCGGCTTTACCGCGGCCAGCACCGACCTGCTGCAAGGACTGACCCCATGATGCCCAAGGCCATCAAGAAAACCATGGACCAGTGTCCGGCCTACCGCATCTCGGCCGGCGATACCAATTACTTCGCCCTGGTCTTCGACGGCGAAGGGGAGAATTGCGATCTGGTCGCCGTGGTGGAGATCTTCGAGCCCGGGGGGCGTACCCCGCCCAATATGCACACCCATGCCCATGAGATGTTCTTCATCCTGGCCGGCGAGGGGCGGGCCTACGCCGACGGGACGGTTCTGGACTTGCGGCAGGGCGACGCCATGCTGGTCAAGCCGGGCACCAACCACGCCGTGGAGAACACGGGCAGCGGCAAGCTGTATTGCCTGACCGTGATGGCGCCCGACGAAGACTTCGCCGCGCTCATCCGCCGCGGAATCCCCGTCAGCCTGACGGAAGACGACCGCGCGGTCCTGCGCCGGGCGATCGTCTAGAAGATGCCACGAAGCGCTGCTCAATGCCGGGCGGCGCGCACGACACAGCCGACGGCCAGCATGGCCAGCGCACCCATGGTGAAGGTCGCCATGGGCATTCCGCGCGCCATGTCGCGGGCGATCTGCGGGGTGCGCGGCGCGGCGAGCTGCAGCCGGCGCTTGGTCATCCGGGCGCCCAGTTCCTGCAGGCGCGTTTCGGAGAACAGGCGTTCGGCTTCCGGCAGCACGACGGTTTCTTCGTCGGCGACGTGGTGGATGACGTCGCGCATCAATTCCATCAGCGTTTCGTCGTAGCGCGGGTCCGCCGGCGTCATGGCGCGCAGGTCGGCGATGAGCCGGCGCATCTCCATATGTTCCGGCACGCTCTTGCGCAGCACCTCGTTGCTGGTGACGGCCTGTACGGCGGGGTAGAAGATTTCCTCTTCCAGCGTGGCGTGGATCTCCAGCGCCGTACAGATGACGCCCACCAGGCCGGCCTTGCGCGACGCGGGCAGGTCCTCGTGGTAGCGGTGGAAGGTGGTCAGCACATGGGTGTGATCCAGCCGGATCATGCTGGTGGCGCGCGGGATCAGGCGGCGGTACAGCGGCTGGCCTCCGGCGTTGTCGGCGGATTGGGCGGCGTCGTAAGGAAGGTCGGTAGCATTCATGGCGGCCTCTCGATCGGGACGGCCGGGAGTCGGCCGATACCGCCGGTCACGCAAGAGCTATTCCTGTCGGTGAGCCTCGCCGCGCTGCCTGGCTATGCGCGTCCAGGCTGGTCCCGGCCGGGACCGGCCCGCCGCGGGGCGGAATGCTGGGCAGAAAAAAGCCGCGTCGCTTGCGGCGACGCGGCAGTCGTGGATCGAACTACCCGATCAGAAGAGGCTGCCCATCAGTAGTCCATCTCCGGCGCCGGGGCCGGGACTTTTTCTTCCTTGGGCAATTCGGCCACCGTCGCGTCGGTGGTCAGGATGAGGCCGGCGATGGAGGCGGCGTTCTGCAACGCGGTGCGCGTGACCTTGGTCGGATCCACCACGCCCGCCTCCAGCAGATCGCCGTATTCGCCCGTCGCGGCGTTGTAGCCGAAGTTGCCGCTGCCTTCCAGGACCTTGGCGACCACGACCGAAGGCTCTTCGCCGGCATTGGCGACGATGGCGCGCAGCGGGGCTTCCAGCGCGCGCAGGACGATGCGGATGCCGGCATCCTGATCCGCATTGGCGCCCTTGAGCTGGCCGATGGCGGTCCGGGCGCGCAGCAGCGCGATGCCGCCGCCCGGCACGATGCCTTCTTCCACCGCCGCGCGCGTCGCATGCAAGGCGTCGTCCACGCGGTCCTTCTTTTCCTTCATCTCGACTTCGGTGGCGGCGCCGACCTTGATGACCGCCACGCCGCCCGCCAGCTTGGCGACCCGCTCCTGCAGTTTCTCGCGGTCGTAGTCGCTGGTGGCCTGTTCGATCTGCGCCTGGATGGACTTCACCCGCGCATCGATGCGCGATTGCTGTCCCGCGCCGCCGATGATGATGGTGTTCTCTTTCTGCACTTCGACGCGCTTGGCGCTGCCCAGGTCTTCCAGCGTGGCCTTTTCCAGCTGCTTGCCGGTTTCGTCGGAGATCACCGTGGCGCCGGTCAGGATGGCGATGTCTTCCAGCATGGCCTTGCGCCGGTCGCCGAAGCCCGGCGCCTTCACGGCGGCCACCTTCAGCACGCCGCGCATGCTGTTGACGACCAGGGTCGCCAGGGCTTCTCCCTCGACGTCCTCGGCGACGATCAGCAGCGGCTTGCCGGCCTTGGCCGAGGCTTCCAGCACCGGCAGCAGTTCGCGCACGTTCGAGATCTTCTTGTCGTGCAGCAGGACCAGCGGGTCCTCCAGCGTCGCGACCTGTTTCTCGGGGTCGTTGATGAAGTAGGGGCTGAGGTAGCCCCGGTCGAACTGCATGCCTTCGACGACGTCCAGCTCATTGTCCAGGGATTTGCCGTCCTCGACGGTGATGACGCCTTCCTTGCCGACCTTCTCCATGGCGTCGGCGATGATCTTGCCGATGGCCGCGTCGGCATTCGCCGACAGCGCCGCCACCTGCGCGATCTCCTTGCCGGTGGAGATGGGCTTGGATTGCTTGCGCAGCGCGTCCACCACGGCCGTTACGGCCTGGTCGATACCGCGCTTCAGGTCCATGGGGTTCATGCCGGAGGCGACATACTTCATGCCTTCCTGCACGATGGATTGCGCCAGCACGGTCGCCGTCGTGGTGCCGTCGCCGGCCACGTCGGCGGTCTTGGAGGCGACCTGCTTGACGATCTGCGCACCCATGTTCTCGAACTTGTCCTTCAGTTCGATTTCCTTTGCCACCGACACGCCGTCCTTGGTGATGACCGGGGCGCCGAAGCTGCGTTCGAGCAGCACGTTGCGGCCTTTGGGACCCAGCGTTACCTTCACGGCATCGGCCAGGATGTTGACGCCTTTGACCACGCGGGCACGGGCAGTGTCATGGAATTTGACGTCCTTCGCGCTCATTTTTCACTCCGAATGCAGGGATAGTGCCGGCCGCGATCACGCGGCTTTCTTCAATTCGCCGGTGCTTTGCTCGAAGACGCCGAAGACGTCTTCTTCGCGCATGACCAGCAGCTCTTCGCCGTCGACCTTGACGGTCTGGCCCGAGTACTTGCCGAACAACACGCGGTCGCCGACTTGAAGCTGCATGGGGCGGACGGTGCCGTCCTGCAGCACTTTGCCGCTGCCGACCGCGATGACCTCGCCTTGTTCTGGTTTTTCCGTGGCGGAGTCCGGGATCACGATGCCGGAGGCAGTCTTGCGCGTCTCTTCGATTCGCTTGACGATAACCCGGTCGTGAAGGGGACGAATCTGCATGATTGATCTCCTAAGCGATGACAGATCACCTGAAAGGGAATCGATGCGTGGTCTTGCGGTGACGCCGGGTCGCCGCGCCGGCCACGCATACGGCGGCCCGTTGGTGGCGGGTCCGCGGACGATGATTTATGGGCGGCGCGCACGGCTTCAAGAGGCCTCGAAAAGCCTCTTTGTATCAGTGTGTATCAGGAAGAATAACGCGGTCCACATAACCCAAGCGGTAGACGAACCGCGTGGCGCGGGCGGTGTCGCAGGCGCGCGGCGAGACGGGACACGGCAGCGCGCGGCCGCCGGCGGCGTCCACCGTGCTGTCTTCGTCGTCCAGCTGCGCCCACAGGCCGGCCTTGCGGGGGCGGAACATCCAGCGGATATAGCCGCGTCGCGCGGCCAATTCGATCAGCTGTTCGCGGTCGGCGGCATCGTCGATCAAGGTTGCCGACTCCGCGCCGGCGCCGGGATAGTCGCCGAATGCGCGACGGCATGCCAGTGCTTCGCTCGCCGGGGCGCCCAGGCGGCGCCAGGGTCTATGGGTTACCCGTTCGACGTCCCACGCCCCGAGCTGCCACGCGGCGTCCAGCATGGCCCGGTCCATCGTCGCGATCGTGTCCCAGGGTTCGTCGATCTGTACCGCCGACCCGGCGACGGGCCGTGGCGGCATGCGCACGCCTGGCAAATGCACCGGCGTTTCGCGGCGGAAGCCGTGCCAGTGGAGAACCAGCAGGACCGGCGTGTCGGCGCGGGCGGCGGTTGCCGCGGTGACCGCGTATAGCGGCAGCCGCATGGCTTCATGATGCGCGGTGATGGTATCGAACAGATCCATGTACAAGCCTCCCAGTGTTGTTCGCAATGGGCCGGCCACGTCGGCGCCGTCCCATGGTTGCGCAGCGCCGGGAGCGGACCGCGGGCCATGTAGGAAATTTAGGCATTTTTGCGCGGCATCACAAGCGCCCGCGGCGCTGTCGACCTGGGCGGGTGCGGAAGATGCTGGGGAGCGCGCGGGCACGCACGGCAAGCGTGCAAGCGAGCGAGGCATGGACCGGGAACCTGTGATGCGCCGCGCGGCGACGCGCTATTCATCTTCCTTTACGTGGGCGGGCTACAGCGTCGGGTTCGCGATGAGCGGCTTTTTCGACGGCATACTGCTGCATCAGATCCTGCAATGGCATCACCTGCTATCCGGGTTGCGTTCCGCGCGCTTTGCCGACCTGCGCGTGCAGATCATGGCCGATGGGTTGTTCCATGCCGTGATGTACCTGATCGCGCTGGGCGGGTTCTACATGCTGTATCGAGCGCGCGCCGATCTGTCGCTGCCACGCGCGGGCCGGCGTCTGCTGGCCAACTTCTGGATAGGATTCGGCGCGTGGCACGTCGTCGATGCCGTGCTCTCGCATTGGGTGACCCGGATACATCGTATCCGCATGGACAGTGCATATCCGCTTGCCTGGGACCTGGCATGGTTGGCCGCCTTTGGGCTGATTCCCCTGACCGCGGGGTGGTGGATGCGCCGGCGCCCCGGCGATGCATCGCCCGCGCGCGGCGGCATGGTGGCGAGCCTGGTAGGTACCTGCCTGCTGGCCGGCACCGTCAATCTGATGCCATTGCGGGGCGGTGGCGATACCTTGACTGTCGTGCTGCGTCCCGGCGCGACGGGAGCGGGGGTGCTGGCGGCCGTGGAAGGCACGCAGGCTCGCGTCGCGTGGGCCGACCCGGCCGGCGCCGTGTGGGTGTTGCGAGGCGACGATAGCCTGGACGCCTGGCGCTTCTACCGCCATGGCGCGATGTACGTCGGTGGCCAGGGGGCGCTGGCCGGCTGCGCGGCATGGCTGGGCACGCGTGCCGGCCGCGCGCTTTGATTCCTATTACCAGCTTTCACGCAGCGCCCGCCGCAGTTGGCGTTCGAAGGCGTCGCGTGCTTCGGCGGATACGTAATGCGCAAGCTCGATGCGGGTGGCGCCGTGATGCAGCCACAGCGCGTCGGGCGCATCTCCGGGCTTGATCAATCTGGCTTGGCTGGACGGAAATATATAGCTGGCATGCCGCAGCCCACGATCCACCTCGATGTGGACGCGCCCGTCCGCGAGGACTTGCACGATCTCGCCGTCGATGGCGTGATGCGCGTAGGCCAGCGCCGCGACGGCGATGCCCAGCAATTCGAATCCGCAGAATATGGGCACCAGCCATAGCCCGCGGATCCAGCAGCCGATCGCCACCAGGGCCGATATCCCCATCAGCAGGCCGATGCCGGTCAGGTATTGCCCGGGGCGCAGGGCGCAATTGCGTTTGAGCCGCCAGCGGCGGGGCCCGCCCGGGCCGTCGTCGCGGGCGAACCGGCTCGTATCCGCCGGGGGCGCGGCGGATAGCAGTTCGTCGATGTCGCCGCGTATCAGCCTCATTTGACTTCGGGGGGCGTTTCGAAAGTGTGGAAAGGCGCGGGCGAGGCTACGGTCCACTCCAGGCCTTGGGCGCCTTCCCAGGCGCTGGCATCCGCTCGCGGACCCTTGCCAGCGTAGCATCGCAGCACGGCGACCAGGAAAATCAGCTGCGACAAACCGAACCAGAACGCGCCTATGGTGGCGATCTGGTGCCAGGTCGTGAACTGCGCGGCGTAATCGACGTAGCGGCGCGGCATCCCGGCCAGCCCCAGGAAGTGCATGGGAAAGAAAGTGACATTGAACGAGATCATGGTCGACCAGAAGTGCAGCTTGCCCAGCCGTTCGTCGTACATGTAGCCGGTCCACTTCGGCAGCCAATAATAGGTGCCGGCGAACAGCGCGAACAGGGAGCCGGCGACCAGGACGTAATGGAAGTGCGCCACTACGTAATACGTGTCATGCACCTGGATGTCGATGGGCGCGACCGACAGGATCAGGCCGGTGAAGCCGCCTATGGTGAATACGAAGATAAAGCCGATGGCGAACAGCATCGGCGTTTCGAAAGTCAGCGAGCCGCGCCACATGGTAGCGGTCCAGTTGAAGACCTTCACGCCGGTGGGAATGGAGATCAGCATGGTCGCGAACATGAAGTACAGCTGCCCGGTAACCGGCATGCCGGTGGCGAACATATGGTGCGCCCAGACGATGAAGGACAGCACGGCGATGGCCGCCACCGCGTAGACCATGGATGCGTAGCCGAACAGCTCCTTGCGGGAGAACGTCGGTATGACGGATGAGATGATCCCGAAGGCCGGCAGGATCATGATGTAGACCTCGGGGTGGCCGAAGAACCAGAACAGGTGCTGGAAGAGCACGGGGTCGCCGCCTTCCCCGGCATTGAAGAAAGCCGTGCCGAAGTGCCTGTCGGTCAGCACCATGGTGATGGTGGCCGCCAGGACCGGCATGACGCCCAGCAGCAGGAAGGCGGTGATCAGCCAGGTCCAGCAGAACAGCGGCATTTTCATCAAGGTCATGCCTGGCGCGCGCATGTTCAGGATGGTCACGATGATGTTGATCGCGCCCATGATGGACGACGCGCCCATGATGTGCAGCGCGAAGATCGCCATGTCCATGCCGGGACCCATCTGGACCGACAGCGGCGCGTAGAGCGTCCAGCCCGCGGCAGTGGCGCCGCCCGGCACGAAGAAGGACGCCGTCAATAAGACGGCCGCCATGGGCAGTATCCAGAAGCTGAAGTTGTTCATCCGCGCGAACGCCATGTCCGCCGCGCCTATCTGCAGCGGCACCATCCAGTTGGCGAAGCCGACGAAGGCCGGCATGATGGCGCCGAACACCATCACCAGGCCGTGCATGGTGGTGAACTGATTGAAGAGCTCGGGCTGGAAGAACTGGATGCCGGGCTCGAACAACTCGGTGCGCAGCAGCAGCGCCAGCGTGCCGCCTTCCAGCAGCATGACGAACGAGAAGATCAGGTACATCGTGCCGATGTCCTTGTGGTTCGTCGCCAGCAGCCAGCGCCGCCAGCCGTGGGGGACGGCATGCCCGTCTTCATGCGCGGGGATGTGGACCAGCCCCTGCCCGGTGGTGTAGGTGCTCATGCGCGTCTCCAGAAAGCCCGCGCGGGGCGCGCAAACGACGCGCCTACACGTTGGGACGATCGGAGTGCGCGCAGGGCGGGCGCCGGTGCGCGTATTTCGTGCAATAGTGGAAAAGCCTGCTCAGCGCGCGGGCGCCGCCGTCGCGGCCGCTAGAAGCCGGTCCCCCGGATTGCCACGACGATGATGTCGCGCATCCATTGCGGCATGGGACCACGTACTTCGCCGACCGTCGATCCGCTCGCGCCCCGGTCGTCCGGCGTTGCCGCGATGGCCCGCGGTGCGCCCTCCGTCGCTTCCGCGTCTCTGGCGTGGCCATATGACATGGCGATTGCCATATATGCCATGCCGGCCACACCGATGGCGGTAAGGAGTTTGTGCGGGTTTATGGGCGGATCGGTCGATAATCTCGGCGACTTGCGCTGTGGAGGACAGGGGCGCCGTGGGAATGATTATGTCGTGAAACCGCGTATTTGGTTACTCAAACCTTTTATATTTGTGCCGATGCAACACCCGGCCTTCGCCGTGCCGGGAAGCGCGTGCGCCGCGGCGCACGCGCGCACCGTTCTCACGACATTCCGAAGCGCCGCATGCGGTCGACCATCTGCGGCGCCGCCCCGAGGTAGTTGGCCGGATCGCACAGGCGGTCGATCGCGGCGCGGTCCAGGTGTTCGGTGACGCGCGCTTCGCGCGCCAGCACATCGGCCAGCGGGCAGTGCTCCGCCAATGCCACGCGGCAGGCGTCATAAACGACGTCGTGCGCGGTCTGGCGGCCCAGGTACGGCGCCAGGCCCATCATCACGGCTTCGGAGACGATCAAGCCGCCGGTCAGGTCCAGGTTGCGCCGCATGCGCTGCGTATCGACCTCCAGCCCGCCCAGCATGAACCTGGCCTGGCGCAGGGCGCCGGCGGTCAGCACGAAGGACTCCGGGATGGCCGACCATTCGATATGCCAGGGGCCGGTGGCGCGTTCGAAATCCTGCACCATGGCGTCCAGCGCCAGGCCGGCATGCTGCCGCACCACCTTGGAGGCGCTCAGCATAAGCTCGCAGGAAATCGGATTGCGCTTCTGCGGCATGGTGCTGGAAGCGCCGCGGCTTTTGACGAAAGGTTCGAAGGCTTCGGCAAGTTCATTGGTCATCATCAGCATGATGTCCAAGGCGATCTTGCCCAGCGATCCCGTCACTAGCCCGAGGAACTGAATGGTTTCGGCCAGACCGTCGCGGGCCACGTGCCAGGTGACGGGTGCCGAGTGCAGGCCCAGTTCCTGCATCAGCGCTTCCTGCACCGCGATGCCTTGCTCGCCCAGCGACGCCAGCGTGCCGGCGGCGCCGCCGAACTGGCCGACCAGCGCGCGCGGGCGCAGCTGCGCCAGCCGCTCGCGGTGGCGCCGTATCATCAACAGCCACACGGCCGCCTTGTAGCCGAAGGTCACGGGCAGCGCGTGCTGCAGGTGGGTGCGGCCGGCCATCGGCGTGTCGCGGTAGCGCAGCGACAGCGCATCGAGGATGCCGTCCAGCTCGGCCAGGTCGGCCTCTATCAGGTCCAGCGCTTCGCGTACCTGCAACACGGTCGCGGTGTCCATGATGTCCTGCGTGGTGGCGCCCCAGTGCAGGTATTCGCCTTCCGGTCCGCACATGCGCGACAGCTGGTGCACCAGCGGCAGGATGGGATAGCCGACGATTTCGGTCTCGTGTTTCAGGACTTCCATGTCCAGCCGCGCGGCATCGGCGCGCGCGGTGATGGCATCGGCGGCGGCCTGCGGGATGATGCCCAGGCGCGCCTGCACGCGGGCCAGCGCGACCTCCGTTTCGACGTAGCGGCGCAGCGTGGCGGCGTCGTCGAACACCGCGCGCATCGCGGCGGTGCCGAACATGTCTTTGAATACGGCGGATTCGATTACGGATATAGGCATGGTGGATGTGATGCTTGGATTGGAATGTGAAGCCCGGCGCGGCCGCCGCCCGGGTAGAGCGGACAGGCCGAGCCGGGCGGATCGCTACTGCAGCTTGATGTCGGCGTCCTTGACCACCTTGGCCCAGCGCGCCGTTTCCTGCTTGATGTAGTCCATGAAGCCGTCCGGCGTGGAGGACGACGGGATATAGCCCAGCTCCTCGACGGTCTTGACGAACTTCGGATCCTTGACGGAATCGTTCAGGGCCTTGTTCAGCTTGGCGACCACGTCGGGCGGCGTTCCGGCGGGCGCGAGCAGGCCGTACCAGCCCTGCACTTCAAAGCCCTTCAGGCCGGCTTCCTGCACGGTGGGCACATCGGGCATCAGCGCCACGCGCTGCGGGCTGGTGACCGCCACGACGTTCAGCCTGCCGGCCTTGGCCAGGTGCAGCGAGTCCGGTCCGGCGAATACCGCGTTCACTTCGCCGCCCATCGCGGCCGTCACCGACGGGCCGCCGCCCTTGTAAGGGACGTGCAGCAGCTTCACGCCGGCCGTGGTGGCGAACAGTTCGGTCGCCAGGTGGCTGGTGTTGCCGTTGCCGGCGGACGCCACCGACAGGCTGCCCGGATGTTCCTTGGCATACTGGATGATCTCGGGCACCGTCTTGGCGGGGAACTTCGGGCTGGTGTAAAGCACCAGCGGCAGCTTGGCCACCATCCCGATGGAGCTGAAATCCTTCACGGAGTCGTAAGGCAGGTTGGGGTACAGGCTGGGATTGATGGCATGGGCGGCCAGCACCATGACCAGGGTGTAGCCGTCCGGCTTGGCGCGCGCGACGTACTGGGTACCGATGACGCTGCCCGCGCCCGCTTTGTACGACACGACGATGGGCACGCCCAGTTTTTCCTGCAGCACGGCCGAAAGCGGGCGCGCCACCGCGTCGGCGGTGCCGCCGGGCGGGTAGGGGATGATCAATTCCACCGGGTGGTCGGGGAAGGGACCGGCATGCGCCGCCGTGGCCAGGGCCAGCGCCGCGGCGCCGACCAGATGCTTGAACAGGTGTTTCATCGTGCTTGTCTCCGATTCGAGTCGTTGATCGTTGTTGCGTGTGTGGGTCAAATGAAAAACAGATCGTCCGCGTAGCTAAGCGGCGCTTCCGTGGCCGCCTGCAGCGCGTCGCGCGTCAGCCCTTCGGCCATCGCGCGCACCACGAAGCCGCGCTGTGGGTCGACGTCGATCACCGCCATATCGGTGTAGACCACGTCGACCACGCCCTTGCCCGTGAGCGGGAAGCTGCACGAACGCAGCAGCTTGGGGCGGCCGTCGCGCGTGGTGTGTTCCATCACCACGATGACCTTGCGCGCGCCGGCCACCAGGTCCATGGCGCCGCCGATGCCGGGGACGGCGTCGGCGTCATCGGTGGCCCAGCTGGCGATATCGCCTTCGGGCGAAACCTGGAACGCGCCCAGGATGGTGGCGTCCAGGTGGCCGCCGCGCATCATCGCGAAGGACAGCGACTGGTCGCAGATCGATGCCCCGGGAATCAGCTGCAGCCGCGCCTTGCTGGCATTGATCAGGTCCTCGTCGCCGGGGTCGCCCTGCGTCACGTCCTCGATGCCGAGGATGCCGTTCTCGCTGTGCAGGATGATTTCCTTGGCGGGGTCCAGGTATTTGGCCACCAGCGTCGGCATGCCCAGGCCGATGTTCACATAGCTGCCCGGCGGAATATCGGCGGCGACCTGCTGGGCCACGCGGTCGCGGCTGAGCTTCTTTACGGTGTTGGTCATTTGCTGTCCTTGCGCACGACGCGCCCGACGAAGATGCCCGGCGTGACGATGGTTTCGGGATGGATCAGGCCCAGCGGCAGGATGTCGTCGACCTGGACGATGGCGGTTTCGGCGGCCATGCACATCACCGGTCCGAAACCGCGTCCAGCCAGCCGGTAGGTCAGATTGCCCCAGCGATCGGCGTGATAGGCCTTGACCAGCGCGAAGTCCGCGCGCAGCGGCTCTTCCTGCACATAGCCCTTGCCCTGGTAGATGCACTGCGGCTTGCCTTCGGCGATCGGCGTCCCATAGCCCGTCGGCGTGAAGAACGGCCCCAGGCCGGCGCCCGCGGCGCGCATGCGCTCCAGCAGCGTGCCTTGCGGCACCAGTTCCAGCTCGATCTTCTTTTCGCGATACAGGGCGGTGAAGACGTCGGCGCCCGAGGACTTGGGATAAGTGCAGATCATCTTGCGCACGCGCCCGGCCGCCAGCAGCGCGGCCAGACCCGTGGTGCCGGTGCCGGCGTTATTGCTGATGATGGTCAGGTCCTTGGCGCCGTGGTCGATCAGCGCATGCAGCAACTCGCGCGGCAGTCCCGAATCGCCGAAGCCGGTCACCATGACGGATGCGCCGTCGCCGATGCACGACACGGCGTCGCGCAGGGTGGGGAATATCTTGTTGATCATGTTCGTCTCGTGCAGAAAGGCCTTACAGCGCCGCCGCGCTGCCCAGGATGGCGGTGGACTGGCTGGACAGCGTGGCGCCGTTGCCGTGTACCAGCGCCACGTCGCAGCGCTGCTGGCGCTCGCCGGCCTGACCGCGCAGCTGGCGCACCGCTTCGATCACCAGGAATACGCCATACATCCCCGGATGGCCGAACGACAGTCCGCCGCCGTTGGTGTTGACCGGCAGTCGTCCGCCCGGCGCGATGGCACCATCGGCGACGAAGCGCCCGCCTTCGCCCTTGGGGCAGAAGCCCAGGTCTTCCAGGAACAGAATGGTGTTGATGGTGAAGGCGTCATACAGGCAAGCCAGGTCGACGTCGCCGGGCGACATGCCGGCCATGCGCAGCGCGCGCGGTCCGGACTCCGCCGCCGCGGTCACCGTCAGGTCTTCCATGCTGGAAATCTGCCGGTGCCATACCGCCGTGGCGTTGCCCAGTACATAGGCCGGCGGATGCGGCAGGTCGCGGGCACGGTCGCTACGCACCAGCACGAAGGCGCCGGCGCCGTCGGTCAGCAGACAGCAATCGCGCACCGTCAGCGGATCGCAGACCATGCGGGCGTCCAGCACGTCCTGGATCGACAGCGACTCGCGCGAATACGCTTCGGGATTCAGCCGCGCCCAGGCGCGCGCGGCGACCGCCACTTCCGCCAGCTGTTCGCGCGTGGTGCCGTATTGCGCCATGTGCCGCGCGGCCGCCAGTGCGTAGGCGCTGATCGGCTGCATGGGTTCGTAGGGCGTTTCATAAGGCTGCGGGTCCAGCACCTGGCGCATTTTGCCGACGGCGGCGCGGTTGACCGTGCCGGTGCGCTGCGTGCTGCCGTAGCAGACCAGCACCGCGTTGCAGACGCCCGCGGCCAGCGCCTGGATGGCGGGCAGCAGATGGGCGACGAAGCTGCTGCCGCCCAGCATGGTGCTGTCGATGAAGGCGGGCCGGATACCCAGGTACTCGGCCACCGGCATGGCCCACATGGTGGCCGACGCGCTGCAGGTGCACAGGCCGTCGATGTCGGACATGCGCAGACCGGCGTCGGCGACCGCGCGGGCCGCGGCCTGCGCCAGGATTTCCATTTCGGTGTAGCCGGCGGCCGAACCCATGCCTGCCTGGCCCACGCCCACCACGGCGGCGGCGCCGCGCAATGCGTTCGCGCTCATCGTGTCTGCTCCAGCAGCGTGAATATCACAAGGTTCTGCTCGCCTTCGCGCCGCAGCCCGGCGCGCACGCGGTCGCCGATGCGCGGCGCGGCCGGATCGACGTCTTCGATGCGGCTCATCATGCGTACGCCTTCGTCCAGATCCACCAGGCACAGGTTGCGGTCCCCGCCGGCCTGCGCCGGGCGGCGCATGACGGTGGTGGAGTACACCGTGCCGGTGCCCGATGGCGCGACCCAGTCGAATTCCTGGCCGTCGCAGGCGGGGCAGGCAATGCGGGGATAGAACACCGCCTTGCCGCAGGCGCGGCAGCGCGGAATGCGCCAGTCGCCCTCCTGCAGATAGCGGAAGTACGTTTGTTCGGGGCCGAGCGGGCCCGTGGGCGCGCTGCTGTCGCGCCCGCTAGTGTCGGTGGCCATGCGTATTCCTGGTCGAAAAGAGTCAGATAGGGTCCCAGCTCACCACGTCCGGCGAACGTTCCAGTGCGAAGAAGCTGGAACGCATGGCGGGAATGGCGATCTCGGCGATGCTTTGCGGGGTCCAGCCTTCGCTCATATGCACCGACCGGATCGGGCGCGGCTGGCTGAACAGCAGGATTTCATTGGCGCGGACGCCGAATATCTGTCCCGTGACCTGGGCGGCGGCGTCGCTGGCCAGGAAGACGGCCATGGGCGCGATCTTGCCGGCTTCCATTTTCTTGAGCTTTTCGACGCGCGCGGCCTCTTCGGGGGTCTTGGCCGGGATGGAGTCGGTCATGCGGCTCCATGCGAAGGGCGCGATGCAGTTGGAGCGCACGCCGTACTTCTGCATGTCCAGCGCGATCGACTTCGACAGCGCGACGATGCCGAGCTTGGCGGCCGAATAATTCGCCTGGCCGAAGTTGCCGACCAGGCCGGATGTGGACGTCATATGCACATAGGCGCCGCCGTTCTGGGCGCGAAAGTGCGGCGCGGCGGCCCGGCTGACGAAGAACGTGCCATGCAGGTGCACGTCTATGACCGAGCGCCATTCGTCTTCTTCCATGTTGTGGAAGAAGCGGTCGCGCAGATTGCCGGCGTTGTTGATGACGGCATCGATGCGGCCATAGGTATCGAGGGCGCAGGCGATGATGCGCTGCGCGCTGTTCCAGTCCGATACGCTGTCGCCGCAGGCGACGGCGGAACCGCCGGCGGCGCGCAGTTCGGCGGCCAGGCCTTCCGCCACCCCGGCGTCGCCGCCCTGGCCGGACAGCGATACGCCGACGTCATTCACCACCACGCTGGCGCCGGCTTGCGCCAGCGCATGCGCGATCCCGCGTCCGATACCGCCGCCCGCGCCGGTCAGCACCACCACTTTGTCTTTCATGTCGCCCATCCACCTGGAGCGGCATGGCGGGTATCGCTATGTCTCGCTCCTATATATGTATATACATAATATTAAGTACTGGACATATTTGGTGTCAATAGGGCGAGGGAGCTTCAGGCCGGGACGGAAGCTCCCGGCCGATAGGGGCAGGGCGACCATGGGTCGGCGGCACCGCTGCCTGGGCCGCGCGGCGCGTCAGGTCCAGGCGCCCGGCCGCGGCACTTCGCACGGACCGGTTACCGGGACGCTGGTGAAGTCCGCCGGTCCGACGACCTCCAGATACTCCATGTCCGGCGAGTAGTCGAACAGGAAGTGGCGGATGCCGGGCCGCTGGTGCACACAGTCCCCCGCGCTGACCAGCGTTTCCCTGTCTTCGTACATGAAGCGCGCCCATCCCTTCAGCATGTAGACGATATGGAACTCGGCGCCGTGGATATGCCATCCCGTGCCGGCCTCGGGCGCTTCATTCGCCCTGACCAGCTGGGCGATGACCTTGCCGCTGGTCGCCTTGGCGATTCCCAGATCCCGGTACACGAAGAAATCGCGTAGCCCGCCCGATCGAAACTCCGTATCCCCCGGCCGCACGTGCGAAAAAAATGTAGGAAAATCCCCGCCTGCCTTTTGGTTTTCCATTGCCTGTCTCCAGTAAGAAGAAAAGACCCGAGCGATCATGCTCCAAGGCACTGTAGGAGCCGGCAAAGGCAGCGGCAATACCGTAAAACTACGTTGGCGCAGATGTGATGGCCCCGCCGGCGGCGCGGGCCCATTCCCGGTCTGGAGATCGAGCGATGAACCCCGACATAGACTACAAAGAGGTCCTGATGCGCGCGCCGGTGGGCATGTGCGTGTCTCGCAACCGGGTCATCCAGTTCGCCAACCCCGCGCTTGAAGACATGTTCGGCTACGACGCCGGCGCGCTGGACGGCGTGTCCTTCGAATTGCTTTATCCGTCGGTCGCGGAGTTCACCCGCACCGGCCGGCGCCTGCTGCGTCTGCTGGGCGACACCGACGCCTACTCGGATGAACGCATCATGAAGCGCCGCCAGGGCGAGCTGTTCTGGTGCCATACCGCGGGCCGGTCCCTGGTATCCCAGAATCCCCACGCGGCTGTCATCTGGGTTTTCGAAGACCTGAGCGCGAAGCGCCCCGTCGCCTCCGGGCTGACCGCGCGCGAACGCGAAATCGCCGCGCTTATCGCCGAAGGCAAGACCAGCAAGGTCATCGCCCGGCAACTCAACCTGAGTCCGCGTACCGTCGAGATGTACCGGGCCAGGCTCATGACCAAGTTCGCCGCCAAGACCTCGGCCGGCCTGATCCACAAGCTGATGAGTTTTTCCGCGGCTTAGGAAGCGCGCGGATCGCGCTTTCGGAAATCCCGTATTGCCGCGAACGGCGCCCGGCCGTATGGTCCGCGGCCCAAGGAGAACTCACGCATGCCATTCCATCCGCCATTCAAACAGTGCTTCGAACGAGGCGACCTGGTGTACGGCCTGGCGCGGCAACGCAGCCGGTACGCATTCGACTATCCGCAGTTCCGCGATGCACAGGACTATGTCGGCGAGACCGGCGAACCGAACTTCAGCCGCATCGACCAATACGCGGCCATCGCCACCGAGCGCTGGGAGCAGCAGTATTTCAAGAAGGCCGTGCCGCCCAACCAGGCGGACTTCCTGGCCAGCATCGAGCGGCATCCCAAGTACCGCAAAGCCTTGTCCGCGAAGCAGGCCACGGTGCAAGCCGTGGCGCGCAAGTGCAAGGCGGGCCTGGCCTGGGCCGCCGAATCCCGAATATCGGTCCACTTCGTGCTGGACCAGCTCGATATGGCCCAGGTGGTCGGCAAATCCCACCCGCGCGATAAGGACGCGAAGTCGTACACCGGCTGCGAACTGCGGTGGGTGTATAGGAACCGGCATAACCCCGCCGTACAGCAGGCCATCCAGTTCTGGCGGGAAGGCGCGCCCACGCTACCGCCGTGGGTGGGCGACGGCGCGCGGGTATGGGCTGCCTATCATCCTGCCCGGGAATACGCCGGGCCGCCGGCGCGCTTCTTTCCCTCGCTGTTCGCCTGCTGGTTCGGCTAGACCCGTCGAAGCCGCGCCGGCCACGCTCAGCCGCCCACGGAACGGTTCTGCGCCGTTCCGAGCACGTCGTCCACGCGGTCCTCGTAAGCGGCGCGCGCCGCGGGCGGCCATGCGCCGCCGTGCTGATCCATCCAGCCCAGCACATCCACCTTGATCTGCGCGATGAAGGTCTCCGGGTCCTGCTGCTGCCGGGCGATGATGCGCACGAGTTCGGACAGAATGCGGGCGTCCGCCACCCGCGGCGCGAAGTCGGGTTCCGTCATGGCCACACCTTGTTTTCGGGGTTGCGATCGGGTTCGCCGCCTGTCCGCGATCAACTGACCGACGGCGAGCCGACCTGGGTCGCGGACAGCGACGTATTCAGGGTATAGACCGCTGTCAGCGAACATTCCGCCAGCACCGCGTCCTGCATGGCCTTCAGCACGTCGGCGGCCTTGAAGCCGTCCGCCAGGTCCAGCGTCGGCACGGACAGGGCATATACCGTAAAGCGGTAGCGATGCGGGCGGCCATCGTTCCAGGGAGGCGCGGGGCCACCGTAGCACAGGCCCGCGCCGTCCTCCATGCCGGGCATGCCGGCGTAATCGTTGTGGCCCAGCCTGCCGGGCGACACGGCCTTCGACGGCGACAGGTCGCCGCCCTGCAGCGGCGCGAACGCGCCTTCGTCGACGTCGCGCACGCCAGCCGGCAGGTCGACCAGCACCCAATGATAGAAAAGCGCCCGTTCGCTGTCGTCGTCGAAGACGACACCCGGCTTGTTGATGCCGGACGTGTCGGTCGGCGCATCCAGGTCCGCGCAAAGCAAGGCGAACGATGCGGTGCCCTCCGGGACGTCATCCCAGGCCAGATGCGGATTCAGGTTTTCCGCCGGCACCAGCGTCGTGGGACCGTCATTGCGGCGCAGGGCATACCGGTCCGGCATGGCCTCTCCGTCCAGAAATGAAAGACTGTTCAGTTTCACTATTCCGCCGCTGCAATAGTCGTGGGATACGCCCACTACGTTGGGTGGCCGCGCGATATGGCGCCACGGCGCGCACAGCGCAATCATCGTACCTATTGTTGTGTCCGCGCAATATGCCCGGCGGCGCGCAGGGCGCCGGAGTCGACGATGACAGCGCCGGCTTGTGCCGCACCCAGCTGTTGCGCGACGGCATGGATGGCGCGGAAGTTGGCGCGATAGGCTTCCAGCATGCGGCGGTCATCGCGGTCCGCGCCGAAGTACTCGGCCAACGCGCCGCCGGTGATACGGGCGGCGCGCTTGCCATCGGGAAAATGCATCGAGAAGTGGACGTCGCCGCCGTCGACACGCGCGTCGGGATCGAAACTCATGGCTGCTCCTGGGTCGTCGCGCCGGACGGGCGCATGGTCGCTATGCAAGCGCCATGCTTAAGACGGGCAGGGCAGCGTATCCCTTGCGCAGTGAAACGAAGCTCATCCGTGGCAAAAACTGCCCGGCTGGGGCGGGCGGCGCTTTACCTCAGGGCGCCGGCTTCACGCCATGTGCCGCGAAGCGGCGGCCAGGGCCGGTGTGTTCGTGCATCGGGCCTTCAGCCCAGGGTGGATGGCCCGGCGTGGCTTCTCCGGGCCGCCGTGGTTTCCTCGCGCGACAGCGGGACGGGACCGTAGGCGTCGCGGGCGCCGGTTTTCAGGCCTTCCGGATGCCGCGCGACTTCCTCGAGCATGGCGGCCATGTCCAGGGCGGCGATGTGGGTGGACGAAACCGCGACGCCGCGTGTGCGGCCGCCGGTGCCGGCCGCATCGGCGGAGGCATCACACGGTTGATGGGCGATACAGGATTGAATGCTTGACATCGTTTCTCCATTCGGCAGGGATTGCCAAAAAAAAAGCGTGGCCAAGCCGGGCGGGTATGACCACGCGCCCTATGTGGACATGCCGGGCCTGGAATTCCCTGCCGAATGGCCGTTTAAGATCGACACGCTTGATTTCTCGCAAGGCCGCGCAGGGTAGGCGGGGCACGCTGCCGCCAGGACCCGTTTGTGTGCGACGTGGTACAAGCATAGGCGCCCGGAGCCTCATGTCCGGAGCGCTGCAACCGCCGGAATCCATATGAAGAAAACCGATCTTGAAAAGAACAAAGGGCTGAAACTGATGGGCAAGCTGAACGCCGCCGTGCCGCCCGGGCGCTATGCCGGCGCCGCGCCGGTGCCGGACAGGCGCGAGCAGCGCAAGCTGGACCAGGCTGCGGGGCTGGTGCCGTTTCCCGTCAAGCTCAAGCAGCCCCTGATCGACGCCCTGCGCGCCAGGGCGCAGGCCGATGGCGTCGGCGTCAATGACCTTGTAAACACCCTGCTGGCCGACGCGCTGAAAGACTGACGATGGCGTGTCACCCGCCTAGCTGGAAGCGCTCGAAAGGCCCCAGGGCGTCTTCGATCGCGACCTTGATGTCGGCCCGTTTTTTCGTCAGCCAGGTCCACTGCTTGACGAGGAGCTTGCGTGCCTGCCTGTCCGTCTTCAGATCGATCGCGGCGACGATCTCGTCGCCCGCCAGTACGGGCAGGGCAAAGTAGCCCATTATGCGCTTGGCCGGCGGTACGTAGGCTTCGAAGCGGTGCTCATAAGCGAAGAACAGGTGCAGCCGCTTGCGCTGGATGACCAGCGGGTCGAATGGCGACAGCAAATGCACCCGTGGAGGTTCGTCCGCGGCGGGCGGCGTGTCCAGCGTCGCGGGGTCCGCCCAATGCTGCACCGTATGGCCGTCGATGTGGACCGGCACCAGCCCCTTGCCGCGCACGCGCGCGGCGATGCGTTCGGCGACCGGCGCTTTCATTGGCAGGTTGCCGTAGCAGATGGAGTCCAGGCTTACCATGCCCTGCGCGCGGATGGCGCGGTCCAGCAGGTATTCGGCGAACTGCCCCTGCGTGGCGGGTCGCGGCCGCCGCGGCCAGGCGAAATGGCGCTGCGCCAGTTCATAGGTTTTGAGCATGCCTATGCGCCGGCTGATGGTCAGGTCTCCGGTCAGGAAACCCAGGCGCAGGGCGCGCTTCGATGGCTTGCGGCTACCCCAGGGGTGGGTTTTTTCGACCAGCTCTTCATCGATGTCGCGGATCGACAGGGCGCCTTCCTTGCGAATGCGTTTGATGAGCGCGGCATAGTCCTCCGCGGCCACGGTGGTAAAGGCGTCGGGCGGCGCCGTGCGATAGCGCGCCATCGCCGGCATGAAATAGCGGTAGTGCGCCGTCGGCACGTAGGACAGCGCGTGCGTCCAGTACTCGAACACGGTCTTGTCCAGGGACTGCGCGCGCTCCAGGTCCGAGCGCTGGTATGCCGGAATGCGGCTGTAAAGAATGTGATGATGGCTGCGCTCGATCACATGGATCGTGTCGATCTGTACATAGCCCAGGTGTTCGACGGCCTTGCGGGTGGCTTGCGGCCCGGCGCCGAAGGGCGTTGACCGGTCCAGGCACTGGGCACGCAGCCAGATCGCCCGCGCGTGCGCGGGGGCCACGGCGTAGGAGGATTTGCTCAAGATGGCTCCGGTGTCGCCGTACGGACTGGACGGCGGTCAGGCCTCCTATTCTATTGTGTGCTCCCCGGGGATTGCGGCAAGCGGTTCGCGCGCGGGATCGTCATGATCCGGATGTCGTTCAGCACCAGGTCCGGCGTGGCCGGCGTCACCGTGCCCGAGAGATCGTCCCCCATCCAGAATTCCCTATGGTCGCGGATCCGTACCTGGCTGGCGGTGACGGGGTGGCGAATGGTCAGCCAGGCGCCTTCCGCCCCGACATCGATGGCGTCGAGTATGACGGCGGCGCCTTTTCTCAACAGAATGACAGGGCCGCCCTCTTCCAGCGCACGTTGCAGCATCGGCAGGGTTTCCTTGTGGGTGGCGCCGTTGGTATAGGTCGTGACGGCGGCGCTTTTCAATTGGGCGCTCAGCAACAGCATCGTGTCGTGGGCGGGATCGCCCGTGCGTGGCGGGTTTGCGCGCAGCCGCTGATAGCTGTCCAGCTGTTCCAGTACCTGCGCGGGCGTTTTGCCTTCGGCCAGTAGCATCTGGCCGCAGGCCTCCGCGTCGCCCAGGTGATCCGTGGCGGGGATCATGTACTGGGACTGCGGGCCCTCGCGCAGCGCGTAGATGGCGCGGCCGGCGTCGTAGGAGGAAACGGCGCGTTCGCCCACGGTGTAGCTCACCGCCCCCGTCGCGGCGTCGTAGCGATAGCCCGCCAGGATTTCGTCCAGCGCGCCGGCATGCGAATAATCCGGGATGCGGCTCAGCGAGCGCACGAGCTCTCCATCCAGCAGCTCCGGCGTAACCGTGCCCCCAGAATAGCCGCTGGGAAGCCGGCGGACCTGGCCATCCGGCCCTCGCACGAAGTAGTTCTTCCTGGCGTGTCCAAGCAGGTTCGGATAACGCGCGCGGATGGCGTGCGTGAAAGGCTCCAGGCGCAGGTGCAGCCTGCCGGGCGGAATGCCGGCGGAAGGACTGAAGGGCGAGGGGGGGACGGGAGACGCGGTGGCCGACGAGGCGGCGCTCGATACGCTCGCCGCCGCGGAGCCCGGTATGGACGAGGTATCGAACGAAGATCTGGCGCTTGACGATCTACCGCCCGATGACACGCCACTGGATGACGCGGCGCTCGATGCCGTGCTGCCGCCCCGGATGATCCGCGTCACGCGTCCGCCGCCCTCCAGTACCGGGATACTGGCATGTCGCCACAGGGCCGTGTCCGGATCGTAGGCCAGCCGGTGGACGATGACGTCCGGCGACACGGTTTCCGGCGGCACGGCATGCCAGATGGGGCGCGAGTCGGTCGATGTGGCCAGATCGGCGACGACCTCGATATAGTCGTCGCCGATGCGCGCGTAAGTCCTGCCCTGCAGAACGATGGCGCCGTTCGCCCCCGCCCGCTGTCCCTGCAATTGCGACACCACGTCCGGCGTGCCGACCCGATAGCGTCGCAGGATATGGACCGGCAACGATCGATAAAGCAGATCGCCCGGGCCGGCCAGCAGCACCGCGCCGATACGCCGCCCGTTGGCCGGATCGTATTGGGTGTAGGCGCGGGCGCGGCCCAGTTGCTGCAGCCGTAGCGCGCCGCCGGCCTCGTCACGCGCGATGACGGATGGAATGGCTTCGATGGCGTCGTCCACCGGTCCCGTCGCGGGTCTGGTGCGCGGGCCCGGCAGACGCCACTGGCCATCCGCGATCATCGGTCCGCGCAGCTTGTGTGACGCGGTGTGGAGGCTGCTCGCCATTCCGGGGTGCGAGGCGTACATGCGTGCCGCCAGCCGTTCGGGGTCCAGCGACAGGATGCGCGCCCAGCCTTTGACGATGCCTCGCGCGGCTTTCTGGCGAAGCGCTTGCAGCAGGGGCGCGGAACGCGTGAGTCCGTGCAAGCCGGCCCTGCCCGCCATGCGCGAGCCCAGCATCGTGACGGTCATCGCCAGCTGGGGGGACTTCAGCGCCGTGGCGAGTGTCAGCAGGCCTTGCCTGCCTAGCTTCACGCCCAGGCCCGCCAGGCCGGCGCCCAGCCACAGCGTCGAAATCAAGGACAGCACTTCGAGGCCGCTGGTGACGATGGCGGCTTCCACGTCGCCGCGCCGCGCGGCGTCGATGGTGGGACGGGAGGGAATCAGGCTGCGCAGGAATTCCATCATCTGATCGTGCGAGTTCTTGCCGCGCGCGGCGGGGCGCAGTGTTTCGATTTCGGTGCGGAACCACGCCGCCAGGGTGAGCTCCAGGCTGGAGGCTTTGCCTTCGGCCATCTCCCGTATCGCTACCCCGCTGCGATAGGGAGGCTGGAAAACCCGTGCCAAGGCGTCTTCGCCGAAGACCAGCCCGCGGTTTGCGTCCACCCATGCGTCGATCGAAATGCCGGCCGGAAGTTCGCGAGCCAATGAGCTTTGCGACGACACGAAGAACCGCCGTGGCGTTGCGCCCATGGCATCCGGACGGACCGTGTAGATGAACCCTTGCGCCTGGATGGTCGTCGTCGGCTTGCGTACATACTGCACGACCCCGCCGCGCATGGGCAGGACGCCCGGTAGCGCGCTTTCCAGCACGGGGCGCGCGACGGATACCGCGGCAGACGACAGATCGATGCCGTTTTCCCTGGCGTGCAGGAGCAGGCGGCAGCGAGTCAGGATCGCCATCTGCGTCGCGGCGTCGCGTTGATAGTCGTCGAAGCGCTTGTTGAACTCCGCGTCCAGCGATGCCGGCAGCCTGCCCGCGATCTCCCGCATCTGCTCCGGCGTGGGCCGCGTATTCGCGTCGGTCAACAATCTTGCGGGGTTCGTGTCCGCGAGCGTGTCGGCATGGAAATAGCGTAGTGTGGGCGTCGAGGGCTCGTCGTTCGTCAGGGCCGGCGTCGGTACGATCGCGAGGCCGGGGAAGTGTATGTGTTCGATGCGCGGATGATCCGGATTCAAGCCCGCTGCCTTCAACAGCGCATGGGCTGTCCCCATGCGGGTCGGGACCTCCAGGGCGGCAAGCTTGCCCAATGCTTCATAGAAGGCGATTTCCTGCGCGAACTCCGCGCGGATAAAGGCATGGAGCCGGTCGGCCAATTTTTCGGGGTCCGTATTCGCCAGGTCGGCGTCCTCGATGAAGCCCGCGGCGTGCGCGGCGACGACCAGCAGCGATACGTCCAGGCCCGTGCCCGACGCCAGGCCTTCGATCAGCGCCTGTTCCCCCAGGGCCGCCAGTTCTTCCGGCGTGTGGTCATGCGACGGAACGTCCAGCGATCGGGCGACTGCCTCGCCGACCTTCAAGGTCATCCAGCGGCGGCTGGTCCTGTCGATCGTGCCTTCAGGATTGGACTGGGCCTGGGTGGCGCTGGACGTGTCCATCCGCGCCAGCAGCAGGCCCCAGGTCATGATGTCTGCAATGCCGAGTTCGGGTATGTCCGCGTCGGGGACGTCCACGGAGTGGGTCTGCATGTGAGGGGTTTCCGAATGTCGCGCAGCGACGCGCGCCATCGTCCTTGCCACGCTATTGGCGTCCGCCGCCTCCATGGCGTCGCCGGCACTGCCGCGCGCCGGCGACGTTCCATCGAAAAACATCCTGGCGACGCCGTGCACATTTGGGGCGATGACGAACACGCTCATGCTTGAATCTCCGCGAGATAAAGAAAATGCGCCCCACCGGCGGCGAAAAACCGTACGGTGCGGCGCAAGGAGCGGGTTGGTAAAAGCGGTCGAGAGAAGGTTCCGCGGTATCGATTCCCACGTGGACCGGCTTTTTTCAGACCGCCCAAGGGGGCTTTTTCGGGGTGGGGCGGCCCAAACGAAAAACCGCGCATGGCTGCGCGGTTCATGGATCGATGCAACGCCGCGGCGAAGTTACTTGGCCGGCGGAGCGCTGGCCACCAACTGGTTGAAGTCCTTGTCCAGCCGCCCCAGCGCATCGTCGATGTGCGCGCGCCGCTGCTTGATCCAGTCGGCCTGGGCCGATAGCTTCGCGCGGGCTTCTTTCAGCATGCGCTCCATTTCCGCCGGCTGCGGCCCGCCCGAAGTCGCGCGGCTCTTGACGATGGCCACGGGGTCGAGCGACGCGCGGAATTCCGCCTCCGTCATGGGCAGCTCCTGCGGATACTTGCTGCCCTTGACCACCTCGGCATAAATGCGTTGGGCATCCGCGTACTTGAAGTCCAGCGGCTTGATATTGTTCTGGCGCGCGTACTCTACGACGTCGGAGGCGAAATGATGGCCCTCGCGGAACGGCAGCTTGTACTTGCGCATCAGCAGGTCGGCCAGTTCCTGCGATGCCGTCCAGTCGCTGTTCAGTTCTTCCAGCGCGCGATCCGGGCTGATCACCAATGCCTTGAGCACGCGATCCCATTTTTTCAGCGCCTTGATGGCGCTATCCACCATGGCCGAGTTCTGTTCGACATCCTTGGGGTCGGGCATGCCCGGCGTGATGTTGTGGGTCTGGATGATGGGACCCATCGCCAGCGTGATGGCTGTCGACGCATCGCTGCGCGTGGAGTTCAGCAGGCCCGGGTTGCGCTTCTGCGGCATCGCGCTGGACACGTAGGTATTGCCGCCGCCTTCCTGCAACAGGATCCAGGGCCGCGATTCCGCGTACTGCGTCATGACGTCTTCGATGAAGTTGCTCGTATGCAGCGCGATGCTGGTGACGATGGAGGAAACTTCCACCGGCTCGTCCATCGAGGAAATCTGCGAGGCGTCATAAGCGTTGTCGACCAACTGGCTGAAACCCAGATAGTCGGCCATGCGCTTGCGGTCCAGCGGCCAGCTGGTGCCGTTCAGCACCGTGGTGCCCATGGGCGAGCGGTCCACGCGCGCGTAGGTCTCGCGGATGCGTTGGGCGTCGCGATCCAGGCCCGCCGCATGGCCCAGCAGATAGTGGCCATAGCTGTTGGGCTGCGCCGCCACGCCGTTGGTGTAGTTGGGAACGATGGTGTCGACGTGCTTGGCCGCCAGGTTCACCAGCGTGGTCGACGTCGCGTTCAATTGATCGGCCAGTTCCAGCAGTTTGTCGCGCAGGATGGCCGCGCGATAGGTCGCGTGCATGTCCTGGCTGGAACGTCCCGCGTGCAGCAGCGTGACGTCCAGGCCGCCTGCCTTGATCAACAGGGGTTCGAAGGTGATGACGGTCGACGGCCGCTTGCCGCCTGGCTGATCGCCATCCTGGATGACCTTGGCGACGGCGGCGGCCAGGCGCGGCGCCATGGATTTATCGAGCAGGCCTTCGTCGGTATTGATGACCGCGGTGGCTTTATTGATCTCCCCCAGCCAGAAGAACTCGTCGCGGCCGGGCGCCTTGGCCGCGCGCTTCGCGACGGCGGCCTGCGCCGGCGCGGCAGGCGTGCCAGGGGTTTCCGCGGGCGCGGGTTGCGCCGTGGCCAGGGTGGTGCAGCAGGCAAGTGCGACGAAGAGACAGGTGGGAGCGAAGCGTCGTGCGGCGGTTTGTCTCATGATGCCCTCTTCTTGTGATTGGGGGCTCAATTCTATAGAAGTCGGCCTGTCGGCAGGCTGGCCGCGAGCGTCGCCAAGGACCCGGCTAAGGGCGTCGCGCGGCGACGGAGAGTATGGCTTCCAGCGTCAAGCCGATCTCCAGCAGCCGCCGATCGCCGTGCGGCGGGCCGTCGATTTCGATGCCGACGGCCTGGCCCTGTTCCGTATAGCCCGCCGGCAGGGTCAGGCCCGGCAAGCCGGCGTTGCTGGCCGGCAGGGTATTGCGCAGATAGGCATAGTTGGCCGATATCGGCTGGTCGTTCAGCGCAACGATGCCCGCCATCGCTCCGAGCTGTCCGGCGACGGTGATGGTGGTCGGCAGGATGATGCCGTCCAGCTTGTGTTGGCAGAACTGCTCCAGGAACAGGCGGCGCAGGGCCGGCCGGTGCGTGCGAATGGCCGCCTCGTACAGGTCGGGCGACACGCGGTGCGGCGAGGACGGCGCGATGAAGTTTTCGATCAGGGCGCGTACATCGTCGCCCGCCGTGTGGCGGGCCAGATCCTCCATGGACAGCCCGGTTCCATGGGTGCGCAGATAGCGCTCCATGGCCGGCCAGAATTCGGCGAAGCCGATGGCGGTGCCCGTGGTATCGCTCAGCTGGCCCAGCTCCGGCATGCGCAGTTCGATCAGACACACGCCGCTGTCTTCCAGGCGCCGCAATGCGTGCTGCATGAGTTCATGCACCTGTGCATCCAGTCCTTCGAAAAAAAAGCGCGGCGCCATGCCCAGGCGTATGCATTCCGGCCGCGCTGCCATGGCCGGCCGTTGCGTGCCGGTGATGACCTGGTCCAGCAAGGCCACGTCGGCCACCGTCCTGGCCATCGGGCCCGGGGTGTCGCGCGTCGGGCTGACGGGGGCTATGCCGTCGCCGGGATACCGGCCTACCGTGGGGCGCAGGCCCACGATGCCGTTCAGCGCCGCCGGGATACGGATCGAGCCCGCGGTATCGGTGCCGATCGCGCCGTAAGCCAGGCCCAGGGCCACCGCCACCGCGCTGCCGCCGCTGGAGCCGCCGGCCAGCCGCGCCGGATCGCGGGCGTTGCGCACGTCGCCGAAATACGCGTTGTGCGACGTTACGCCCAGCGACAGCTCGTGCATGTTGGTCTTGCCGACGAAGAAGGCGCCTGCTTCGCGCAGGCGCCGGATGACCGTGGCGTCGCGCGCGGGCCGGAAGCCTGACAGGGCGGGCGTGCCGGCCGTGTTCGAAAAGCCGGCGACGTGCACATTGTCCTTGACCGCGATGGGCACGCCCTGCAAGGACATCGGCGCCAGCGCGTGGGCCGTCTTGGCGCATTGCGCGGCCTGATCCACCGGGCTTTCATAGGCGGACGAGATGAATGCGCCGAAATGGCTGCAGCGCGCATGGCGCGCCCGGGTGGCGTCGAGCAGCTCATGGACGCGTATGGCACGGCGACGCAGGGCGGCAATAGCCTGTGTGAGCGTGAAATCGGCGACGTCCGCGGGCAGCGCCGCGGCACGGAAGGGTAATAGCACGGTGTTTCTCCTTCAACGCTGGCGCTGGCGAAGCACGAGATAAAGCGCGAAATTCGCCACGCCGAAACCGAGCATGACAAGTCCGAACGCGGCCGGCCGATGCGCCGTCAGGGGGCCTATCGTCTGCGCCGCGAGCGCCGCGCAGGAAAGCTGCAGAAAGCCCGCCAGCCCCGAAGCGCTGGCGGAGTGCCCCGGCACCGCGCCTATCGCCGCGGCGGTGCCGATGGGCAGCAGGAAGCCGTTGGCGAAGGTCAGCGCGGATATGCCGGCCAGCAACAGGATGGTTGATGCGGGCAACAGCGACAGGCCAGCGCCCAAGGCGAGCCCGGCGCATAGGAACAGGCGGCAGCCGTGGCGGTACAGCGCCTGGCCGCCGACGCGCGGCGCCAACGCGCGCGCGACGCTATTGCCGGCCACGTAGGCGACGGAAAGGCTGATGTAGGTATAGCCGAGCGCGCCCGGGGCCAGGCCCTGGTCGAGCAGCAGGAAAGCCGACTCCGACAGGTAAGCGAAATAAGCGCCCTGCGATACCGCGATGATGGCGGTGTTGAAGCGGAAGTCCGGCGAACGCAGCACCACGCCATAGGCGCCCCAGGTCCGGCGCGCCCAGCTCCCGCGCGGCGCGCGCACCGCGAGGCTTTCCGGCAGCCTCGCATAGACCAGCAGAGCCAGCAGCACGCCGAACGCGGCGGTGAAAAGGAAACACGACCGCCAGCCCAGCGCCGCGTACAGCTGTTGCCCCAGCACGGGCGCCAGCGCGGGCGACATGCCGACGACGATGGAGATGCTCAGGAAGAAGTTCCTCAGGCTTTCGCCGCGATGAAAGTCGGCCGCGACGGCGCGGCCGACGACGATGGCCCCGCAGGCGCCGATCGCCTGCACGACGCGCCACGCCAGTACGACGTCGTAGCGGTCGGTGTAGGGAATGGCCAGCGACGCGGCGGCGTAGGCGGCCAGCGACGTCAGCAAGGGAATGCGCCGGCCGAACGCGTCCGATAGCGGACCGTGGATCAGGTGGCTGGCCGCCAGGGCATACAGGAACACGCTGAACATGGCCTGGATTTCCGTGGCGTCGCGTTGATACACGCGCGACAGCGCCGGTACGGCGGGCAAAAAAATGTCCGTGGCGACGAAGCCGCACACGGACGTTAGGGCGATCATCAGGGGCAGGTGGCGTGGGGCGGGGCCGCATCCGGCCGGGTCGCGCCCGGCTGGGTCGCGTTCGCTCCGGCCGCGGTCGGCCGGGTCATCCGTGGCCTGGCCGCGCCTGGCCGCCGCCCCGCTACGCCACGGCATGGGTCTTCCCTTGCAAGGAGCGCTGGATCGCGGCTTCGATCAAGGAGGCGATATATCCGGCGACGGGCTGCCGGTATATCGAGTAGTGATCGGCGGGCACGTCCTGCACGTGCAGCCATTTCAACAGCGGCGGCCATCCCTGCAGGCTGTCGCGCGCGTTGCCGGTGCCGCGGACGAATAGCGCCTGGCCTTCGAAGGCATCGCGCGGCGCATGGGTGCCGGCCGCGTGGTTGTTGGCGATCCATATCGCCAGCCCTTGCTCCACGTCGCGCAGCGTGGCATCCGCGGGCAAGTGTCCACCCCGTATGCCCATGGCCAAGAGCATCAGGTTGCGTTCGTTTTCCGGCATCGCGGCCAGTTCGCTCCTGGACGGTGCCTGGGCGCCGCCATCCACCAGTTTGCGCGCGTAGCTGGCGATGAAGTCCTGCGTGCCTTCGCCACTGGGCTGGCTGATGTAAGTGTCCAGCAGGACCAGCAGCGGCGGCTCGACGCCCTGCGACTGCAGATGTACCGCCATTTCGTAGGCGACGTTGCCGCCGAAGCTGTAGCCGCACAGTATCGGCGGATTGTCCGGGTCCTGCGCCAGGACCTGATCTGCATAGCGCCGCGCCATGCGCCGCAGGTCGGTTTCATACAAGCCATCCGCATTCAGCGGTTCGCAGGCGATGCCATAGGACTCCATGCCTTTGGCGGATTCCGCGATGTCGCGATAGCACCAGATGCCGCCGCCCGCCGGATGGACGAACCACACTTTGGGCGCTCCGGACGGACCGCCCAGTTTGGCGAACCCGGTCGGCAGCCGGCGCGAGTTGGCGTCGCGGGTGGCTTCGATCATGCGGGTCAAGGCGCCCAGCGTGGGTTGGGCGAACAGGGCGCTGGCCGAAAGCTGCAGGCCGAAATCCTGGTTCAGGGCGGCGACCAGCTGCATGGCCAGCAGCGAATGGCCGCCGGCGCGGAAGAAATGACTGTCGTCCGCGGTGCTGTGCGGCAGTATCCGGGACCATGCGGCCCGTACACGGACGGCCACCTCCGACGAGGCGGCATCGCGCGGTGCGGCATTGTGTGGCGCCGGATCATGCGGCGCGGCATCGCGCGGTGCGACATCATGCGTCGCGCGGGCATGCCGCGCGGTGGCCGTCGGGGGCGACGGCCGCTCTGCTTCCGGCCTCTGCGCGGCCGCCGCGCGCTGCGTGCTCAACACGCGCAAGGCGGCACGGTCACGCTTGCCATTGGGCAGCAGCGGCAGGCGCTCCAACCGCGTATAGATCGCCGGCTGCATGTAGGCCGGCAACGCCGCGGCCATGGCCGCACGGACGCCGGCCTCGTTCCAATCGTGCATGCCGGCTTCGACGAATACTTCGATCTGCTGGGCATCGTTGACGATGGCCATGGCGCCGCGCAGCGCCGGCGCGCAGCGCGCGACCGCGGATTCGATTTCCTCCAGTTCTATGCGCAGTCCGCGCAGCTTGACCTGGTTGTCGGTGCGCCCCAGAAAGACATAGTCGCCATGGCGGTCGAGCGCCACCACGTCGCCGGTTCGGTAGGTACGTCCGCCTTGACGCGATATGCCGAAGCGGTCCGCCGTCAGGGCGGGCTGGCCGTGATAGCCGGTGGCGACGCCCGGCCCGTCCACGGTCAATTCACCGGAGCCGTCCGGTGTGTCGCGCTCGATGTGGAACGTGGTGCCGGGCAGCGGCCGTCCCAGGGGAACCGGGTCGCGCGTATCGCCGTCACCAGGTTGGCAAAGATGGAAGGCGCACTGCACCGTGGCTTCCGTCGGTCCGTACAGATTGACGATCGGAATGGGCAGATGCGCCTGGACTTGCGTGACCAGCCGGCGCGGCAGGGGCTCGCCGCCACAGAGCAGCAATCGCAGACTGGCCAGATCGCGCAGCGCCGCCGGCTCGGCCAGGACCTGCAGCATGGCCGGCACGACCTGCAGCAGGGTGACGCGATGCTGCCGCGTCGCCTGCGCGATGGCGGTGGGGTTATTGTCGGCGATCACCATGGTGGCGCCGACCATCAGAGGCGCCAGGTATTCCCACACCGATGCATCGAAAGCCGTCGAGGTTTTCTGCAGGAAAACGTCGTCCTGGCGGCATGCGAACTCGCGCACGAACCATTGCATCTGGTAGGCGAGGGCGCCGCGGGATACCACGACCCCCTTGGGTCGGCCCGTCGATCCGGAGGTGTACAGCACGTACGCGGGATCCGCGTCGTCGGCCGCGCGTGGCTTTTCGACGCCCGTCGTGTCGACGCCCGGCGTGTCGCCGCCCGGCGCCGCGACGCCCGGCGCGTCAACGGGCTGGCCGCCGTCGCCGACTGGGAGGTCGGATGCCGTCAACTGTTCGATCAGCAAAGCATTGTCCGGACTGATGTGGCGGTTCGCCGCGTCGCTGATGACGTAGCGCGCCCCGCTGTCCGCGATGAACAGCGCAAGCCGATCCCTTGGATATGCCGGATCCAGCGGCAGATAGGCCGCGCCGCATTTCAGGATACCCAGCATCGCCGCGACCCATTCGACCGAGCGGTCCAGGGCGATGCCGATCACGGCGCCGGGTCCCGCGCCCTGGGCGCGCAGGCGGGCTGCCACGCGCTCCGAGACGGAGCGCAGTTCCGCGTAGCTGCAGTCGTGGCCGCCATGGCGGATGGCGGAATGCGCGGGCATGGCCCGGGAAACGAGATCGAAATGATCGAGAGGGAAAGGCGTGCGCATGTGGCCTCCCCTTAGCCGTTGACGACGCGCGGCCGGTCGTCGGCGAGGTACTGCGCGTGTTGCGCCAGGGAGCGGACGTTGACCGTCTTCATCAGCCAGCGATTGCGCAGCGCCTCCGGCTCCAGCACCAGCCCGACGTCCTTGCTGTGCAGGCAATCGTTGTTGGCCGCGCCCACCAGGTCGCCGGGCAGAATCTGCACGCGCTTTTTCAGCTTGTGCAGCGCGGCGATCAGCGTTTCCACCGCGCGGCTGGCGCGTTCGGTGAGACCGCGTGTGCGGTTTTCGAAAAAGCGCAGGTCCGTCGGCGTCGCGCCGCCCAGTACCGGATGTACGTCCGCCTCGCCCAACTGCACCTTGCTGTTGTGCATCGTCAGGTCGTCATAGGGCGTGTGGAACTCGTGCTGGCGCAGATCCGCGCAGATATCTTCGCCCAGAAAGGCGAGCAGGTCCTTGTTGCGCACATAGCACGTGTAGATCTGGTTGCGCGGCGATGCGCGCAGGCCCAGGATGTTGACCCAGTCCGGGCGGACGAAATGATTGGCCAGGTCCTTGTGGAAGTAGATGGGCTTCAAGGCCTTCTGGGATTGGCTTTCCGCCAGGCTCTTCTGCGGATGGATGTCCTGGAAGATGTCGCCGTCGTTGACGTTGGCGTAACCGATGGGCTCCTGCCCCATCAGCTTGGCGTAGAGCAGCAGGAACGCCTCGGCGACGTAGGTGTTCTTGCGCTCGCGCTTGTCGTGCACCGGGCTGTCGAAGTCCAGATAGGGCAGCTCGGCATCGATCGGGCAGTTGCGCAGGACGACATAGGGGTTTTCGTAGCTGTCGACGCGCTGGCGTGTTTCGCAGCAATCCAGGAATGCCTTGGGCACCTGGCCATTGCGAATGACGGCGTCTACCCGCTCTTCGAAACCGCCATAGTCGGCATAGGGATTGGCGTCGATGGCCGTCAGGGCGCGCTGTAGATCCGCGCAGTCCTGGGGGGTGAAACAAAAGTCGACGGTTAATTCCATCATGGGAAACCTCGTGCGGCAGAAGACCGGATGGGCATATCCGGTTGGCGGGCGCAGACTATGGGAGCGCCGGAGGATTCACATGACGTCCGATGGAATATCGGACAGCGTTACTTTGTGCCTGTCCTAACTCGGACCGACCTGATGCTGCCGGGCAGGGCCGATGTGCGAGATCGCCCTGGTTTTCCGTTTGGGCTACGCTCGACTACCATTTTTTTTAGCGAATAGTCGGATAAGTAGGAATATTTTGAAAAATAACCTCTCGCGGAGAGGTGCCGGTTGCCTGGAGGTCCGGCAGGCCGGCGTGGCCGCCTTACATCGTGCCTTGCAGGGCAAGCCGTTGCAGGCCTTCCATATCGAAGGTCTCCACGCATTTGGCGACTTCGTCATAGAAGACCTTGTATTGCGGGTAATCCGCGCGCGTTTCCAATATCCAGTTTTCGATCTCGGATAGCTCGCCGTCGTGGGCCAGCCGGGACAGTACCAGGCGCACCGCCAGCGGCGGCGCTTCCAGTTGCGGACCTTGGGCGGCGTGCGTGGACGTCTGTCCTATGGGGTGCGTGGCGACGGCGGAGGCGTTCACCAGCTTGATGGGGAGGGTCAAGGAGAAGCGGTTGCCGCGTTCGGGTGCGCTTTCCACGCGGACGTCGCCGCCCATGGCATGGGTGATCTGTTCGACGATGAACAGGCCCAGTCCCAGCCCGGATTCGCGGCGATGCAGTTGCCTGAAAGCCAGGAAGATGTCGCGCTGGTTCTCCACCGAGATATGCGGGCCGTCATTGAAGACGGACAGTCGCAATTCGGCTTGCCGCCCCTCGGTGCGGCGTACCTGTGCCTCGAATTTCACGGTGCCGCTGGTGGTGAATTTCGCAGCGTTGCCGAGCAGATTCAAGACGGCTTGCCGCACGCGCTTGGCATCCACCAGCACCAAGGCGGGCAAGGTGGGCGCGGGCACGTATTCGAAGCTGTTGCGCTGGTGGATGCACAGCGCGATGCCGAAGTGCGCCAGTTCTTCCAGCAGCAGAGGCAGGTCCACCTCTTCCGGCTGGACGGCGAAGGGCTCCAGCTCGAGCTTGCCGTAGGCGAGCACTTCTTCGATGAGGCTGAACTGATGACCGACGCTGCGCTCGATGACGTCCAGATAGGCGTGCTGGGTGGGCGCGGCGGCCTGGCGCAGCAGGCGGACGTAGCCGCTGATGATGGCCAGTGGCGCGCGCAAGTCGTGCCCTACATAGCTCAGGATCATGGCCTGGTCCGCAACAGTGGATTTCTGCCCAGTGCTGGCGGGTAGGTCGGCGGCGGGAATGGCCGGGCTGGCGGGCGCGGCAGGCCAGGCAGGCTTCGGGGGCGCGAGCGGTGGCGCCGGCGTACGGAGCGGCGTCGCGGCGCGCGGTCGCCGCCACATTGCGAACTGGCCCGCGGCCCACAGCGTCAGGACAGTCACGTTGCCCGCCACGGCAAGCAAGGCCAGCGGCGGCGAACCGGAATCCAGCAGCATCGCGTTCGGCATCAGGGGGAAGGGCAGGACGGGGCCCATGGTTCTGACGACGGCGTCGACGACGATGAACAGCGCCGACAAGGCCAGCAAGGCGGCCGTGGTCCGGGCGCGCCGGCTGGCCGGTGTGGCGGGCGCGGTGCCGGCCCGGCGTACGAGCAGCGCGGCCGACGCCAGCATGCAGGCGGCCAGGGCGCCGGTAACGCCTTGGTATAGCCAGAGACAGGCGCGGATGGGCAGCGCCATGGGCGGCGGCAGGAGCATTGCCGCCAGCAGGCCGATAGACAGGCACGCGATGGCCAGCGGGTAAACGCGCGTGCCGGGTATGGCCACCGCTTCGCTGCTGGCCGTGCGGCGGACGAACATCGCGCACAAGGCCAGGTACAGGACGTCGAGCGTCAACTCCAGCCGATACCCCCACGTGGCGTCCAGAGGCCATAGCAGTCGCTGCAGGTAATCCCGGCCGGCGGCTTCGCGGACGACGGCGCCGGCTCCGATCGCCGCCAGCCAAAGAAAAGGCGCGCGCCGGGCCAGGATGGCGACCAATAGCAGGCACCAGACGAGTGCGCCTCCGGCCCCGATCAACACGCTGTCCGCACTCGTTGTTACGGAAGCCGCCGTCTGGAACAAGCGCTGCGTATAAAGGACGGGATCGAGCGAGAAGGCCGTATGGCTTTTGATTTTTATCCACACGCGAACCGATTCGTCGCGTCCCAGGCTCAGGCGTAGCGTCGGAAAGCGCGTCAGGTCCTGCTGCTGCAGGATGGGAACTTGCGTACCGGCGCGCGTGTGCGATAGTTCGTCGCCGTGTTCGACGAAGAAATCGACGCTCTCCAGGTTGCTCGGTCCGGCCACCAGCTTCATGCGGTTGACCGCGTTCCATGGGTTGCTGATGGTCAGTAGCAGCCACCACGCCGAATCGGGATGCGGAGCGGCCCGGTTTTTTATCTCCGCTGCCTGGAAAATCCGGGGATTCTCGGCTTCGAGCGCGCGTATCTGCTTGAAATCGAGGCGGCCTCCGCGGTCCTCGTAGGCGGTAATGAAGGGCCCGAGGGCAACGGCGAATTCGTGCTCGCCCGGCAGGAAAAAAGTATTGGCCATACTGGCATTCGCCGGCAGCCATGTGCCTAGCAGGAACGCCAGCAACAGAATGGGTTTGAGGACGCGCGTTGTGAGTGCCCGCATCGGTTGTTCTAGGCCCTGGGATAGACTCGGTACGCAATGCAGGTGTGTCGAGTCCATTTGGGCTAGATCACCAGAAGGACACGTTAATCGGCCAATACTGCAATAAATCCCCGCATTGCGCCAGGGGGCTGTCAGACCATAACAGCCATAACAGGCGCGATGTGCTTCGTATAGAACCGCAAAAAACCGATATGTCTCGGCACGCGCCGGTGCGGATTTTTGCGGGCTCCGGAATGGGTGTTCTTCGCGGGGGCTGGGTACGCATCTTGCCGATGGCCGTGGTTTTGCCCGGCAGCTGTTCCGCATTGCTGCATCCTACGGAGATATTCATGTCATCTTCTCCCTCTACGCCCGCGCGTCCCCCGGCCGATACCGGCAAAGACTTGAATCGACCGGCGCGCCGGACGTTCCTGGCCGGAGTGGGCGCGGCCGGCCTGTCCGCCAGCGCGGCGGCGCATCTGGTCGCCAATGTCGCGGCCAAGGGCGCGCCCGCCGCCGACGCTCCTCCCACCGATAAACCGGCCGCCACCGCGCCGGAAGGAACGATACCCATGCGTCTTTCAGTGAATGGCCAGCTTCATGAGTTGAACCTGGATCCGCGCACGACCCTGCTGGATGCGCTGCGCGAGCATCTGCACCTGACTGGAACCAAGAAAGGCTGTGATCACGGCCAGTGCGGGGCATGCACGGTACACGTGAACGGGCGCCGCGTGAATTCCTGTCTGAGCTTTGCCGCCACCCACGAAGGCGACGCGATCACGACCATCGAGGGCGTGGGGCAGCCGGGACAATTGCATCCGATGCAGGCGGCATTCGTCGAGCACGACGGCTACCAGTGCGGGTACTGCACGTCAGGCCAGATCATGTCCGCCGTTGCATTGCTGCGCGAGCCCTGGGGCCCCGCGGATGCGGACGTGCGCGAAGCGATGAGCGGCAACATCTGCCGCTGCGGCGCTTATCCAAATATCATCGCGGCCGTCCAGGACGTCCGTCGCAAGGCCTAGGAGGACACCATGGAAATGTTCCAGTTGACGCGCGCCAGCGACGTCCAGGACGCCGTGCGGGCAGGCGCGGCGGCGCGGACGGCGCAGCAGGGGGCCGATATACGGTTCCTGGCCGGCGGCACGACCCTGATCGACCTGATGAAGCTGGACGTGGAGCGGCCCGGCCGCGTCATCGACATCAGCCGGCTTGCCCTGGACCGCATTGAACCGCGGGATGGCGGCGGCGTGCGCATCGGCGCCATGGTGCGCAATTCGGACCTGGCCAACGACGCGGTCATCAAACGCGACTACGCGGTGCTGTCACAGGCGCTGCTGGCCGGAGCGTCCGCGCAGTTGCGCAATATGGCGACCACGGGGGGCAATCTGCTGCAGCGCACGCGCTGCGTGTACTTCCGCGACACGGCCGCCGCGTGCAACAAGCGCAACCCCGGCACGGGCTGTTCGGCCATCGGCGGCTACAACCGCAATCTGGCCGTGCTGGGCACCAGCGAGCATTGCATCGCCAGCAATCCGTCGGACATGAACGTGGCCTTGATGGCGCTGGAAGCGACCGTGCATATCGAGGGCGTGCAGGGCGCGCGCGCCGTGCCGATCGGCGACTTCTATACCTTGCCTGGCGATACGCCGGACCGCGAAACCGTGCTGCAGCCAGGCGACCTGATCACGCACGTGACCCTGCCCGCCCCGGCGCCCGGTAGTCGTTCGGTCTACCTGAAGCTGCGCGACCGCGCGTCCTATGAGTTCGCGCTGGCCTCGGCGGCGGTGGTGACGACGGTCAGCCAGGGCAGGATCTCGCATGTGCGGGTGGCGCTGGGCGGCGTCGGCACGCGGCCATGGCGATCGCCGGAGGCCGAAGCCGCCCTGCAAGGCCAGGCGCCCGGCGAGCAAGTGTTTCGCGCCGCCGCGGACGCGGCCCTGAAGGATGCACGGCCGCAATCGCAGAATGCCTTCAAGATCGAGTTGGCGCGGCGTTGCCTCGTCCATACCCTGAAACAGGCCACGCAGGTCGCGTAGAACAGGAGCCACAGTCATGAGCACAGTTGCAGAAAACCGTGGTGAACGTGCCGCGCGCGCCGCGGACATCATCGGCCGCGCCACGCCGCGCGTGGACGGGCCGCTGAAGGTCAGCGGCAAGGCGATGTATACCTCCGATTTCAATTTTCCCGGCATGCTCTACGCCGTGCCGGTGTGCAGCACCATCGCCAATGGCCGCATCGAATCGCTGGATCTGTCGGCGGCGCAGACGATGCCGGGCGTGCGCCTGATCCTGCATCGCGAGAACGCCGGCAAGCTGTACCGCGTGCAGGGCGCCAAAGTGGATGAAGGCAGGCCGCCTTTCCACGACGACGTGATCCGCTACTACGGCCAGTATGTCGCGGCGGTGATCGCCGATACCTTCGAGCAGGCCACGGCCGCCGCGGCGGCCGTCAAGGTGCGCTACACGGAGGACAAGCCGGCCGTCGCCACGCAGTTGTCGGCGGATACCGACATCAAGGTGGGCAGCCAGCGCGGCCAGGCGCAAGCCGCGTACGATAGCGCGGCGGTCAAGGTCGACCACACCTACGTGACGCCGGTGGAAACGCATAATCCCATCGAATTGCACGCGACCGTGGCGGTGTGGGACGGCGAAAGCTATACGCTGTACGAGACCTCGCAGGCGGTGGACAACCACAAGGCCGTCATGGTGCAGGCGCTCGGTACGACGCCGGACAAGGTGCGAGTGATTTCGCAATTCCTGGGATCCGGCTTCGGCGGCAAGCTGTGGCCCTGGCCGCATTGCATGGTGGCCGCGGTGGCGGCGCGTCAGCTCGGGCAGCCCGTGAAACTGGTGGTGACCCGCCAGATGATGTTCCAGAACGTCGGCCATCGGCCCATCACCCAGCAGCGCATCCGGCTGGGCGCCACGCCGGACGGCAAGCTGCAATCGCTGCAGCAGGATTACCTGAACCAGACGTCGATACTGGACGATTACGAGGAAGACTGCGCCGAGGCCACGCCGCACATGTACAGCACGCCCAACCTGCGTGTGACCTCGGCCCTGTGCCGCCGCAACATGGGCACGCCTACCGCCATGCGCGGCCCGGGCGCCGTGCCGGGCTTGTTCGCGCTGGAATCGGCCATGGACGAACTGGCGGTGGCGCTGGACATGGATCCTGTTCAGCTGCGGTTGAAGAACGAACCGGACCATGACGAAGGCAATGGCCTGCCGTTTTCCTCGCGCCACCTGACCGAATGCATACAGCGGGGCGCGGAGAAATTCGGCTGGGCCCGCCGCACGCCCGGGGTCGGTTCCATGCAGCGCGACGGCAAGATACTGGGCTGGGGCATGGCCTGCTGTTCGTGGCTGGGCGCGCGGCAGCCCACGCATGCCAGGGTGGAGCTGCGCGCCGACGGGTCCGCGCACGTGGCCTGCGGGACGCAGGATATCGGCACCGGCACCTACACCATCATGGCGCAGCTGGTCAGCGCCGAAACCGGCATCGCGCCCGAGCGCATCGACGTGGCGCTGGGGGATACGGCGCTGCCGCCGGGACCGGTGTCCGGGGGTTCCACCGTGACTTCGTCGGTGATCCCGGCCGTGTTCCAGGCGACGCGCGCGGCAGTGAAATCCGTGCTGCAGACCGCCTGCAAAGGCGATGAGCCCGCCTTTCCCGACCGCAAGCCGGAAGACCTGGCATTCACCCGCGGCTATGTGCACCTGAAAGACCAGGCGCCCGAAAGCGGCAGGCCTTTCGCCGAGATCGTGGCCGGCGCGGATCTCCGTGCGATCGCGGGGGAGGGCAGCGAGACCGCCGGCAACTTCGGCAACGATCCCTTGAAGCGCAAGTACTCCATCAATTCCTATGGCGTGCATTTCGTCGAAGTGGAGTGGCAGCCGGAGATCGCCCGCCTGCGCGTCAGCCGGGTGGTCACGGTGATCGACGCCGGACGCATCCTGAATCCGCGGCCGGCCCGCAATCAGATCGAAGGCGCGGTGGTGATGGGCGTGGGCATGGCGCTGTTCGAGCACACGACCTACGACGAGCGCAGCGGCAAGCCGGCCAACAGCAATCTGGCCGACTACATCGTTGCGTCGAACGCCGATACGCCGGAGATCGACGTGACCTTCCTGGACTATCCCGACCCCGTGCTGAACGAGCTGGGCGCGCGCGGCGTGGGCGAGATCGGGCTGGCCGGGACGGCGGCGGCGATCACCAATGCCATCTACCACGCGACCGGCGTACGGGTGCGCGAACTGCCCGCCATGATCGAGGACTTGATGCAGGCATGATGTGCAAGGCCCGTGGAATCCGCGCGTTCGCGGAATCCACGGGCCGGTTCTCGCGCCGGCGGCGGTCGCCGGCGTCACGGGAGGCCGTGCCAGCCTGCGCCTCGCCGCTCACACCGGCGAGGGATTGCGCTCCGCGAATCCGACCTGGTGCCAGTACGGGTACGCGCGGTCGACGGCGCTGGCGGCGTCCAGCCTGGCGATCTGTTCGGCGGTCAGGTTCCAGCCCACCGCACCCAGGTTCTGGCGCAGCTGGTTTTCGTCGCGCGCGCCGATCAGCACCGTGCTGACGGTGGGCCGCTGCAGCAGCCAGTTCAACGCGATCTGCGGGATGGTCTTGCCCGTTTCGGCGGCCACTTCATCCAGCGCATCCACCACGCGGTACAGATATTCGTCGGGCACCGGGGGGCCGAAGTCCGCCGTCTTGTGCAGCCGGCTGGTCTGCGGCAGCGGCTGGCCGCGGCGGATCTTGCCGGTCAGGCGTCCCCATCCCAGCGGGCTCCAGACCACGGCGCCCACGCCCTGGTCCAGGCCCAGGGGCATCAGTTCCCACTCGTAATCGCGGCCGATCAGGGAGTAGTAAGTCTGGTTGGCCACGTAGCGCGGATAACCGTAGCGGTCGGCGGCAGCCTGCGATTTCATCAGGTGCCAGCCCGAGAAGTTCGACACGCCCGTGTAGCGGATCTTGCCCTCCCGCACCAGCGTATCCAGCGTGGACAGGACCTCTTCGACCGGCGTGCGGGCATCGAAGCCGTGCAGCTGGAACAGGTCGATATAGTCGGTGCCCAGGCGCTTGAGCGCATCGTCGACGGCGCGGATCAGGTGAAAGCGCGACGAGCCCACGTTGTTAGGCTCGTCATCGAAGCGGAAGGTGGCCTTGGTGGACAGGATGACTTGGTCGCGCCGGCCCTTGATGGCCTCGCCCAGGATGGATTCGGAGGCGCCGCGCGAATAGATGTCCGCCGTGTCGAACATCGTCACGCCTTCGTCCAGGCAGATGTCGATCAAGCGCCGCGCTTCGGCGACGTCGGTCTTGCCCCACGCTTCGAACAACTCGCCTTTGCCGCCGAATGTGCCGGTCCCAAAGCTCAATACCGGGACCTTGAATCCCGATGCACCCAGATGTCGATATTCCATGTGTGGCCTCTGTGTAGAAGTACGGACAATGCGCGCCCTGGCCGGACGGCGTCGCGCGCTGGCAAACCAGCATACTGCCGCGGGCGCGCGCCGGGAAAAACCCCGGCCATGGCGAAACACTTGTACGTCCGGGGCAAGAATGCGCTCCAGACGCCAGCGGCATTCCCGCGGCACGTCGCCGGTACAACCGACGGCGTCGGCGCTACGCGGGATGGCAGGTTCGCGGCCGGGTTGTGGTTGTGCGCCGGGGCGCCGGCCGCTGTGCGGGTATCCATCCATTCGTATAATGCGAAGCCGCGCGGCCATCCGCCGCAACCCGCGGCAATGTCGCCTCATCCTGCGTACCCTTGACCGAATCCATCGAAAGCCGCGTTTCCGCCGAACTTGTCGCCGTGCTGGTCGCGGTGACGGACGGCCAGCCTCGCGTGTTGACCACGGACGATGCCCGCGCATTGCCCGCCGGTCCTTTCCAGTCCAGCCACCGGTCCTTGCAGGCCGGCCTGCGGGCCTGGGTGGAGGCGCAGACCCATCATCCGCTGGGATACGTCGAACAGCTGTATACCTTCGCCGATCGCGATCGGGCGGATCAGCCGGATACACGCATCATCTCGGTCAGCTACCTGGGCTTGACGCGGGAGCTGGCGCAGACCGGGGGCGCGGGCGTGGGCTGGCAAAGCTGGTACCGCTATTTCCCATGGGAAGACCGGCGTGAAGGCGCGCCCGCTTTCGCCGCATCGGTGATCGAACCCCGTCTGCGAACCTGGGCCGCGAGCGGCCCGGCGGCGCAGCGCGGCCGTCGCTATGACCGCGTCGCCATTACCTTCGGCCTGGACGGCGCGGGTTGGAACGAGGACATGGTGCTGCAGCGCTACGAGCTGCTGTATGAAGCGGGGCTGGTGCCGGAAGCCGGCCGCCGGCCGATCCGGCCCGCGTTGCCCGGCACGCCCATGATCCACGACCATCGGCGCATCCTGGCGACCGGCATCGCGCGGCTGCGCGCCAAGATCAAGTACCGCCCCGTGGTGTTCGAATTGATGCCCGAGGAATTTACGCTGCTGCAGTTGCAGCAAAGCGTGGAAGCGCTGGCGGGCCGTGGCCTGCACAAGCAGAATTTCCGCCGCCTGATCGAACAGCAGGAACTGGTGGAAGAGACCGGCGGCATGACCAGCGGCACCGCGGGACGGCCGGCAAAGCTGTTTCGCTTTCGGCGCGACGTCATGCTGGAACGGGCGATCTCCGGCAGCAAGTTGCCGCTGGCGCGAGAGCCGCATCTGGTCTAGCGGCCGGCTGGCGAGCCGCATGTCACCCGCGGCGGACTGCGAAAAAATTCGTTGACAGGGGTTTATGCTCAGAAATAGTATAAGTCCATCCCCTCTTTCGCTTATCCCTTTCACTTTGCCTAATTAATACTCAAAATGAGCATAAGCACATTGCCGCGCCACCCGGGCGCGCAGCAGGGCAGCACGGCACGTCCGGTCGTGGGAATCTCCGATGCGCCGCGCACGGTTTCCCCCTTGCCCGCCATCATGCTGGAACCCGTGGTACGGGCCGCGCTGCTGGAGGACCTGGGCCGCGCGGGCGACATCACGACCGACGCGATCGTCGATCCGGACAGGCAGTCGCGGCTGCGCCTGGTGGCCCGCAAGGCCGGTGTGCTGGCGGGGCTGGATCTGGCGCGCATGGCATTCACGCTGACCGATCCGCGCATCGAGTTCCTGCCGGGCCTGCGCGATGGCGCGCGCCTGCGTCCGGGCGATGAAATTGCCGTGGTGGCCGGGCCCGCGCGCGGCATTCTTACCGCTGAACGCACCGCGCTGAACCTGCTGTGCCACTTGAGCGGCGTGGCGTCGGCCACGGCCGCTATCGCCGACGCCATACGCCCTTATGGGACGCGCGTCACGTGCACACGCAAGACGCTGCCCGGCATGCGGGCGCTGCAGAAATACGCCGTACGCGTGGGCGGCGGCAGCAACCATCGATTCGGCCTGGATGACGCCATGCTGATCAAGGACAACCATGTGGCCCTGGCCGGGGGGATACGACCGGCCGTGGAACGTGCGCGCGCGGCGGCGGGCCACCTGGTCAAGATCGAGCTGGAGGTCGACACCCTGGCCCAGCTGGAAGAGGCGCTGGCCCTGGGGGTGGACGTCGTGTTGCTGGACAACATGGAGCTGGCGCAATTGCGCCAGGCCGTCGCCATGGCCAAGGGCCGCGCGGTGACCGAGGCCTCCGGCGGTGTAACGCCGGAAACCGCCCCGGCGATCGCGGCGACCGGCGTGGATTTGATCGCCATCGGCTGGATCACGCATAGCGTGCAGGTGCTGGATATCGGGCTGGATGCCTGACGGAGCCGTCGATGAATATCTTGCAGCGGCGCGAACGGCGCCGCGTGGCGGGCCGCCCAGGCGCGGCCCGAACCGTCATCGGCCGGCGTTTGCGCGGGGCGATGCTCGGATTGGCTGCCCTGCTGGCGGCCGGCGGCGCGCTGCGTGCCGCCGGCGGACAGAATGCCGCCGGACAGCCGCCCAATGTCGCCGCGATAGCGCCGGAGGCGGCGGCGCGCGGCTATCCGTCGCGCCCCATCACCATCATTGTTACCTTTCCACCGGGCGGCGGCACCGATCTGCTGGCGCGGCGCCTGGGCGCGGCGTTGCAGCACGACCTGGGGCAGACCGTCGTCGTGGAGAACCGCCCGGGCGCCAGCGGCAACATCGGCGCCCGCGAGGTCGCGCAGGCCGCGCCGGACGGCTATACCCTGTTGATGGTCAACAGCTCCTACGCCATCAACCCCGGCGTGTACCGGGACTTGCCGTTCTCGCCCAGGCATGACCTGAAAGGCGTGATCAACGTCGCCTTCGTGCCGTCCGTACTGGCGGTGCCGGCGGGCTCGCCTTTCCACAGCCTGGCGGATGCATTGGCCGCGGCAGGGCAGGGCGGCAAGGCGCTGACCTACGCATCCTGCGGCAATGGCACGCCGCAGCACCTGGCCGGCGAGATGTTGCGCATCGCCAGCGGCCGGCCATTGCAGCACGTGCCCTACAAGGGCTGCGGGCCGGCGCTGACGGATATGCTATCGGGGCAGGTGGGCGTGGGCATCATTACCGCGTCCAGCGCGGCGCCCTTCCTGGCATCCGGCAAGTTGCGGGCCCTGGCGGTCACGTCGCCGCAACGCAGCGACCTGATGCCGTCGGTGCCGACAGTCGCGGAACAGGGCTTCCCGGGCTTTTCGCTGGATCAATGGCACGGCCTGCTGGCGCCCGCCGCGACGCCGCCGGCCGTCATCGCCCGGCTGAACGCCGCGGTGGCCGCGATCATGAATCGCGCCGATACCCGCCAGGCGCTGCTGCAGCTCGGCTACAGTCCGACGGCTAGTACGCCGCAGGCCTTCCAGGCCTTGATCGAGGAAGACATCGATCGCTTCGGGCAATTGACGGCGCGCATCGGGCTGCACGCCGATTGAGCCCGAGCCGCCTTATTCCATGCCGGGGACGATGGTCGAAAAGCCGGCGTCCACGTGGGTGATTTCCCCCGTCACGCCCGCCGCGAGATCCGACAGCAGGAAGGCCGCCACATTGCCGACGTCGTCGATGGACACATTGCGGCGCAGCGGCGCGTTGTTTTCGACGAACTTCAGGATGGATGAAAAGTCCTTGATGCCGCTGGCCGCCAGCGTCTTGATGGGACCGGCCGAGATGCCGTTGGCGCGTATGCCTTGCGGACCCAGCGCCGTCGCCAGGTAGCGTACGCTGGCTTCCAGCGATGCCTTGGCCAGGCCCATGGTGTTGTAGTTGGGCACGACGCGCTCCGCGCCCAGGTAGGTCAGCGTCAGCACCGAGCCATTGCGGCCTTTCATGAGCGGCAGCGCCGCCTTGGCCATGGCGGGGAAGCTATAGGCGGAGACGTCGTGCGCCACGCGGAAGCCTTCGCGCGAAAGCCCTTCCAGGAAGTCGCCGGCGATGGCCTCGCGCGGCGCAAAGCCGATGGAGTGCACCAGGCCGTCCAGCCCGTCCCAGCGCTGGGCCAGTTCCGTGAAGGCGGCTTCGATCTGCGCGTCTTCCGACACGTCGCAGGGCAGCACGATGTCGCTGCCGAATTCGCCGGCGAATTCCGTGACACGGTCCTTGAAGCGATCGCCGACGTAGGTAAACGCCAGTTCGGCGCCTTGGCGGTGGCAAGCCCGCGCGATGCCATAGGCGATGGAGCGGTTGGACAGCACGCCCGTGACCAGTATGCGTTTGCCGGCTAGAAAGCCCATTTGTCGTATCCTCGAAACTGAAACCGGTATTTTAGGTGAAGGCCGCCGGCGATGCGCCGGCGGCGTGGCGCATCGCTCGACAGGGGCCGCGCGGCAAGCAGGAAACGCGGCGGGGCCCAAAAGAAAACGCCGGCGCGATCACGCCGGCGTCCACGTCGGGGAGCGCCTTGTGGCGCGGCCCCCGGGCAAAATGCGCTCAAGCCTTGCTCAACCGCGCACGTTCGTGCCCGGCACCCGCAGCGTGCTGCCCACCTTCAGCGCATTGCCCTTCAGATTGTTCAGGGCACGCAGCGCATCGACGGTGGTGCTGTACTGCCGCGCCAGCGAATACAGCGTGTCGCCGGATTTGACCTTGTGCTGGCGGACGTTGGGCCGCGGCGCATTCATCTTCGCCGACGCTACCTGCGCCGTGGCGGAGCGTACCGAGCCGCGCTGGGCCGGGACGCTTCCCGTGGCCGGGCCGGCGGTATCCAGCGACGCCACCTGCACGCCGCCGCGCGCCGGCACCAGCAGATGCTGCGCCATGGCGATGCGTTTCTGGCGCGACGGGATGTCGTTCAGGCCGCGCAGCGTGGCTTCCGAGATGCCGAAGCGGCGCGCGATGGAGGCATAGGTGTCGCCCCGCTGCGGCTGGTAAACCTTCCAGCTGGACAAGTCGCCCTTGTAGTTCTCCATGTTCGCGTTGAAGACCGCGACGCGGTCCGCGGGCAGGATCATGGACGCATGTTCGCCGCGGATCACCGGGCGGTTGAAGGACGGGTTCAAGGCCTTGAATTCGTCCACCGGCATTTCGGCCAGGCGCGCGGCGACTTCGATGTCGATGTCGCGGTTCTTTTGTACCGTGGCGAAATACGGCGTGTTGTCGACCGCCGGCAGGACGACGGCGTACTTGTTCGGATTGGCGATGATGTTCTTGATCGCCTGCAGCTTGGGCACGTAGTTGCGTGTCTCGTCCGGCATCTGCAGCGACAGATAGTCGGTGGGCAGCCCCGCGGCCTCGTTCTTCGCCATGGCGCGCTGTACCGAGCCTTCACCCCAGTTGTAGGAGGCCAGGGCCAGATACCAGTCGCCCTGCATTTCGAACAGGTTTTCCAGGTAGTCCAGCGCGGCATTGGTGGAGGCGATCGGATCGCGGCGTTCGTCGCGCCACCAGTCCTGCTTCAGGTTGTAGTGCTGGCCGGTGGCGGGCACGAATTGCCACAGGCCCGAGGCCTGCGCGCGCGACAGGGCCGAGGGGTTGTAGGCGCTTTCGACGAAGGGCAGCAGGGCCAGCTCGGTCGGCATGCCGCGCCGGTTGATTTCGTCGGTAATGAAATACAGATACTTGCCGGCGCGTTCCGCCATGCGCTGCACGGCCTCCGGATGCGAGGCGTAGTAGTCGGTCCATTGATCGACCAGGGGATTGTGCAGATTGGGGATGGCGAAACCGCGGCGGATGCGGTCCCAGACGTCGCGCGGCGGGTGGGTCAGGTCGATGGTGCGCGACGTGACCGTGGCGACGTAGCGGGTCGGATATCCGGGTTGCTGGGTGTCGAGGTCGGCGGCGTGTAGCTCTGTCTGTTTGTGCGTCGTTCCCGCGCATCCTGCCAGTACGGCCAGGACCAGGGGAAAGATTAGCCGGAACAATTTCATCAGTGGTTCACTTGAAAATGTTTTTCCATTCGCGAAGTACGGCGAATACTTCGACGGGCGAGTTTAGCGAACGCCCAGCATGTGCTGCGGCAGCCTGGGTAATTTCAACTTGCCGGGTACGCAGGAACGGATTGGTGTCCCGCTCCAGCCCGATGGTCGAGGGAAGCGTGGGAATACCTTGTTCGCGTAGTTGCTGGGCCCGCTGGTACCACTGTTGCAGGGTGCGGTTGGCCGGATCGACGGCCTGTGCCCATCGCAAGTTGGCAAGAGTGTACTCGTGTGCGCAGCAAACTTGTGTTTCAGCCGGTAATGTTACGAATTTAGCGAGGGAGTCGGTCATTTGCGCCGGCGTGCCTTCGAACAGCCGCCCACAGCCGCCCGCGAATAGGGTATCCCCGCAGAAAAGCACCGGTTCAACGCCCGCGGCCCGGCCGTAATAGGCGATGTGGCCGGCCGTATGGCCGGGCACATCCAGCACGTCCATCGCCAGATCCAGTTCCTCTATGCGGACCTGGTCCCCTTCGCTCAGGGCGATATCGCGGCGCGGCAGGGTCTCATGCGCGGGGCCGTATACGACCGCCCCGGTGGCGAGCGACAATTCCAGCACGCCGCCGACGTGGTCCGGGTGGTGGTGCGTGAGTAGAATGGCGCGCAATCGCAGCCCGCGTTCGCGCAGCGCGCGCAGTACCGGTTCGGCCTGGCCGGGATCGACCACGGCGGCCAGTCCCTGGCGCTGCATCAACCAGATGTAGTTGTCGGAGAATGCCGGAACCGGTACCAGCGAGGCGAACGACGCAGGTCCGGGTACATCGACGCCGGCGGGGGCGGAGGTGGCATGCATCATCAAAGGAACCCATAGCGTGGCAGAAGAAAGTGCGCCGATTGTAGAACTGGCAGAGTGGTTTCAGACGCCGCCCGGCCAGTATGTGCTGCGTTGGGAGCAGGCCCAGTTCGATGCGGTGGTGGCCGATGTGTTCGGCTATAACGCCTTGCAGGTGGGGCTGGCGGAGCTCGATCTGCTGCGCAATAACCGTATGCCCTTCAAGGCCTATGTGGGCACCGTCATGCCGGACGCCGAGGTCGCGGCGCGCTGGCAGGCCTGCGCGCTGGCCGATCCGCGCGCCTTGCCGTTCGCGTCGCAGAGCATAGATTTGCTGATTCTGCCACATGCCTTCGAGTGCACGGATGCGCCGCACGACGTGCTGCGCGAAGTGGAGCGGGTGCTGATGCCGGAAGGGCGGGTGGTGATTTCGGGCTTCAATCCATGGAGCCTCTGGGGCGCGCGCAACCGGATGCCGGGCATGGAGCCATGGCTGCCGCACGCGCCGTCGGCGCAGGTGTCGCTGGCCCGCGTGAAGGATTGGCTGAAGCTGCTGTCCTTCGAGGTCGATCGGGGCCGCTTCGGCTGCTATGCGCCCGCCTGCCAGACCGATATCTGGCTGCAGCGCTGGCGCTTCATGGAAAAGGCCGGCGATCGCTGGTGGGCGGTGTGCGGGGCGGTGTACATGGTGTCCGCCGTCAAGCGCGTGGCGGGCATGCGGCTGATCGGTCCGGCCTGGAAGCAGAAGCGCCCGGCGGCCGCGGCGGCGTCGGTGGTGGCGAATCATCGCTCGCGGATCTGATAACAATCAATGATGGATGGCAGTAATGGCAGGTGTGGAAAGCAAGACGGAGGTCGTTGAACTCTGGACGGACGGCGCGTGCAAGGGTAATCCCGGCCCCGGGGGCTGGGGCGTCCTGATGCGCTCCGGCGCCCACGAAAAGACCTTGCATGGCGGCGAACTGGCGACCACCAACAACCGCATGGAGCTCATGGCGGTGATCCAGGGGCTGGCGGCGTTGAAGCGTCCCTGCCAGGTGACGATACATGTGGATTCGCAGTACGTCATGAAGGGCATGATGGAGTGGATCGCCAACTGGAAGCGGCGGGGCTGGGTCACGGCGGATAAGAAACCGGTCAAGAATGCGGAGCTGTGGCGCCAGCTGGACGAGCAGGTGGCGCGCCATCAGGTGTCCTGGCGCTGGGTGCGTGGACATGCCGGCGACCCCGGCAACGAACGCGCGGACCAGCTGGCGAACCTGGGCGTGGAAGAAGCCAAGCGCGGGCGGGCGGCATAGGGCGCCGGGCATCGCTTCCGCCGGTGTCCGGCGCGGCGCCGGCCGGGTACACTAGCGGCCATGCGTCAAATCATCCTCGATACCGAAACCACCGGCCTGGAGCCCGCCCAGGGCCATCGCATCGTCGAAATCGGCTGCCTGGAAATCGTCAACCGCATGGTCACGGGCAACACGATGCACGTGTACCTGAACCCGGACCGCGAAAGCGATCCCGAGGCCTTGGCGGTGCACGGCCTGACCACCGAATTCCTGTCGGACAAGCCGCGTTTCGAGGACGTCGCCGACGAACTGGTCCGTTTCCTGGACGGCGCGGAAATCATCATCCACAACGCCGCCTTCGACACCAAGTTCATCAACGCCGAGCTGGCGCGCATCGGCCGTTCGCCGATGCACGAATTCTGCGCGACCATCACCGACTCGCTGCTGCATGCGCGGGAATTGCATCCCGGCAAGCGTAATTCGCTCGACGCGCTGTGCGAACGCTACGGTATTTCGAACGCGCACCGGACGCTGCACGGCGCCTTGCTGGATGCGCGTCTGCTGGGCGAAGTCTGGCTGGCCATGACGCGCGGCCAGGACGCGCTGCTGATCGACGTCGACGAATCCGAAGGCAAGGGCCAGAACGAAGGCATCGTGCTGGCGCGCTTCGATGCGTCCGGCCTGCCGGTGATCCGCGCCAGCGCGGAAGAGCTGGCGGAACATGAGGCCTACATGGCGGCGCTGGACAAGTCGGCCGGCGGCGCCTGCCTGTGGCGGCAATGGGACCCGGCGCCGGTGGTGGAGGAAGCCCAGGCCCAGGCCGCGTAGGGCCGCCGCGCCAGGCGCGTGTCGTCCTGGTGATTTGCCATCACTGAAAACCACATGCTAGAATCGCGGTCTCTCTTGGGGCGGTTAGCTCAGTGGTAGAGCACTGCCTTCACACGGCAGGGGTCACTGGTTCGAACCCAGTACCGCCCACCAAAGATCCCGATAGAGAAAAAAAGAGAAAAAGAGAAAAAATTGCCGGCAAATGCCGGCTTTTTTCGTTTCTGCTGGGGTTTTCGTGGTCCTGTAGCCTTACTTGCCCTCTCCCGGATCGGGGCATTGGCCACCTATTTGCCACGCCGCGTGAGTAGGCGCGCCTGGGCCGCCTGGAACATTGGAATGCGGGCTGCCTATGTTGCAGACACGCCCGCAAGGCCTCATTCGTGAAATGTTATCGCGTCAACTCGCCCAGTACTTGGAGGCTGGCCCGCGCGGCGATCCATTCTTCGTTGGTGGGCTCCACAACCACGGTGACCAGGCTATCCTCCGCGGAGATGATAGGGTCGTTCGCCTCATTGGCGTCCGGATCCAGGCGCAGCCCCAAGAAGGACAAGTCTTTGCAGATACGTTGCCGGATTTCGGCACTGTGCTCTCCTATGCCGGCGGTAAAGACCAGGACGTCCAGATCGCCAAGTACGGCAGCTAATGCGCCGATTTCGCGAACAATGCGGCGCTGATAGAGCGCAAGTGCCATCCTTGCACGCTCCCCCACCTCATCGTCGCGTGACTCCAGCGGTAAGAGAACAGGCGGGTCGGCCGATATGCCGGATACGCCAAGCAGGCCAGACTCGTGGTACAGCATGTGCCCGACTTGTTCGACCGTGAGGTTTTTGATTTCCATCAGGTAAAGCAGTGCGCCTGGGTCCAATGCGCCGCAGCGCGTGCCCATCATCAAGCCATCCAACGCCGAAAACCCCATGGTCGTGGCGACGCTCTTGAGATCCTGCATGGCACACAAGCTGGCACCGCTGCCAAGGTGAGCGGCAACCACACGCTTTCGAGCCTCGTCGCCCAGGCGTTCCTCTAGCGCGATGGACAGGAACTCGTACGACAGCCCATGGAAGCCATAGCGGCGCAGGCCGTGCTCCCAACTGGCATAGGGTAGAGGGAGGAGCTGTTCCACCTTGGGCAGCGTCTGGTGAAAGCCCGTATCGAAACAGGCGACTTGCGCCAGTGTCGGGCGGATCCGCAACAGCACGTCGATCGCCTCCAGCGCGAAAGGTTGATGCAGCGGCGCCAGGGGAATGTAGCTTTTGAGGTCCGCGAGCACCTGGTGATCGACGCGAACCGGCTCGAAGTACTTGCTGCCGCCATGCACGACACGGTGCGCGATCGCCCTCAGGGGCCGGCCCGAAAGTCGGGCGTCCACCCTTTCACCGATATACGTCAATGCGTCGTGATAGGGAGACTGGGCGCCGAGGGTGATCGTATCGGGCGCACGGCCGGTCTCTTCGAACGTGGTCGTGGATCGGCCAATGCCCTGGACCTTGCCGCCCCAGGCGGGAGTGCGAGGCAGGGGCGCCTGGGCACCGTCGAAAAGCGCGAACTTGATGCTTGACGAACCGCAGTTCAGGACGAGAATCATCCCGCCCTCGATGGGGGAGGGATTGGTGGAAGGATCTGGTGCAGGGGTCACGGTGGCGATTCCTTGTAGTGCGCTGCCAGCAGAACGGCCACGGCACACGATGCAAGCCGGGTTTCGCGCGAATCGGCGCGGCTAGTGAGAATGATGGGCAATTTGGTGCCGAGCACGATCCCCGCACTTGCGGCGTGGCCCATGTATTCGAGCTGCTTGGCCAGCATGTTTCCGCTTTCGAGATCGGGCACCACCAGGATATCGGCCTGTCCGGCCACCTCTGAGACGATGCCCTTGACGTGGGCGGCGGCCGGCGACACGGCGTTGTCGAAGGCGAGCGGGCCGTCGAGCAAGGCCCCGGTGATTTGCCCGCGGTCGGCCATCTTGCACAGCGCCGCCGCGTCCAGCGTGGCGGGCATCTGGGCGTTGACCGTCTCGACGGCCGCCAGGATTGCGACCCGCGGTTGCACAATGCCGATGGCGTGCGCCAGCTCGATCGCGTTTCGGATGATGTCCGCCTTGGCATTGAGATCCGGCGCGATGTTGATCGCCGCGTCGGTGATGATGAACGGGCGCGGATAGGCGGGGGTCTGCATGATGAAGCAATGGCTTACACGGCGCTCCGTTCGCAGGCCGGCCGCGCTGGCGAGCACCGCCGACATCAATTCATCGGTGTGCAGGCTGCCCTTCATGATCGCCTGGACGGCGCCTTCGCCCGCCAGCCGCGCGCCCGCCGCCGCCGCGGCATGGCTGTGCGGCACGTCTTCGATCGTCAGCCCCGCCAGGTCAAGCCCCGCATCGCTGGCGATCGCGGTGAGTTTGGCTCGGGGAGCGACGATCACCGGATCGATCAGGCCCGCCTCGCGTGCATCGATCGCGGCGCCCAGGCTCACCGCGTCGCACGGGTGAACCACGGCAACGCGCAGCGGGCCGAGCGTGCGGACATGGTCGAGAAGGCGCTTGAGCCCCTGATCCTTCGGCATGTCGATCCGGATATCGGGGATGCTATCGCGCTGTAGGGCGATGCGCTCTGTCGGCGCTTGGACTTGCGCTTCGCCGTCGATGATGACGTCACCGCGCTGGTTCGTGCATTCGCAATCCATGCGCAGCCGCTTTCTCGCCGGATCGCGCTCAACGACGGTCACGGTCACGCGCAACGTGTCGCCGACCCGGACAGGCCCCATGAACCGCAAACTCTGGCTGCAATAGACTGTCCCCGGCCCGGGCAGCCGTGTGCCCAACACGCCGGAGATCAATGCGCTACCCCACGTGCCGCTGGCGATGACGCCTTGAAGCGGTTCGGCAGATCCGGTGGTGGCCGAGTCAGTCTGCTTGGGATTCAGGCCACCAGCCAACAAGGCAAAGAGCCGAATGTCTTTATCCGTGAGCGTTCGTTCCGTACTGGCAGTGTCTCCCACCGCAATTTCGTCGAACAGCCGGTTGGTGAGTGTCTGTAGGGCGTCGCCGGTTGATGAGTCGGACATGTTCAGCTCTCGAGGACGGTGGCGCGGTCAAACGATCGCGTGGTCGAGAGTGTGCTCATTTGCGCTCCTTGCTTGTGCGGCGACTGACCGCTCCATTCTTGCGTGGGGATACCACCTTGATTGGACTGGCCTCACGTCGGATCGTTGTTGCACGCCCGGTCGGCGCCGGCTTCGGCGAAGGCATGGGTGAGCCCGGTGCGCTCGCCGATTCCTTGGCCTGTGCGCTACGTTCGAAGAGATCGAGCATCGCCGCGAGCGTGCATGCTTCCTCCGCCGAAAGGTCGCCTTCATGGTTGACCAGTTGCTCAATGGAGTGCGCGACAGCTCTGATGTCCTCCGGTGCCGCTTCCCGCAGGAGCGTGGGCAGGGTGGCAATGCTCGCGTCGGGATCTTCGCTTATCAGCAGCGCCTGCTGCCGGATAATCTGCCGGAATGACGGCATGTCTTTAACGGACACGGAGGTGGGGTGGTGCAATTCGATGGCATATTGGAAATGACGACTGTTGGTGACGCCACGCTGGCGCAGGACGTAGAAGATGGTGCGAATGCCTGCCTCCAATAGCCCGCCGTGCGAGATACTGGCGTGCCGGTGGGCCTTTTCCTGAGCGACAAACGCCCGGTGCTCGGGAGAATCGCCCGGCCGTGGGCGGGCCGGCTGCTCCGGGTGTGCCATGCTGCCGGCCAAAGCTTGCAGCGCGGGCGAACCGAAGATCGTTTCAAAGCCAATGCGGTAGAGCTCGTCTCGATGGTCCCGGTACCGGTCCAGGGCGTGCTCGATTGCATCGGAGGCCTGTTTTTCCCATTGAAGAAACGGGTTGTCCGCGCTGACGGCGGCACGTTCCGCTTTGATCTTTTGTGCGGCCTCCTCGACGGTGTCAGCCAGCGGATGCTCGCTCGACCACCATTCGAAGGAAAGACGTAGCGGATGCAGCAGTTGCATCCAATGCGCGGAGTACGGCGTTGCGAGCGCCTTGACCAGAGGCTGGACGAAAGCACGGTACAGCCCGAGGTTGATCTCCGAGAGCCGCGCGGCGGCGTTGAAGCGGCGCTCCGAGGCGAGATCGCTCTTGACGATTGCACGCACGTCCTCGATGTCCCGGCGGTGGATGGACATCAAGTATTTGTCGTCGACGTACTGGGCGGCGTCGGCTTGCGGCTGCTCATCGACCGTTGCCTGGTACAGGCCTGGGGGCAGCAGGTCGATCAGGTCGATGGAGTTGGCGAACTCGCGATGCTCTTTTCGACCGACGCTGGAGGACACGAAGATGCCGAGATGACCGATGCTGTCGTGGGTCGCATAGACGATGGTCTGGTCGTGGCTGACGAGATCGTCTTCATTACGGTAGAGATCGGTCACCCAGCCCAGCGCCTGAGCGGGCGGAGTGATATTGTCCCGGTAGGAGCAGAAGACCACGATCGGCGAGCGGATGTTGCGCAAGTCGACGCGCATGCCGTCGGAGGTGATGAGCTCGGCCGTGGCCAGCTTGTTGCCGATGAACAGGTTGTCGACGATGTACTGCATCTCCACGTCGTTCAAGAAGACGTGGCCGCCCCAATACTTCTCGAAATCTAGGTAGCGCGGCCCTTCCGTATCGACTTTCGCATAGACGTTGTACTGCTTGGTCCATAGCGTATTGGCCGGATCGAGATTTTCGAAGTTTTGCACTAGCCAGGCGCCGTCGAAGCGCCCGGCGCCCAGGTCACTGGTCAACGCCGTGAGCCAGCTGCCGCCAAGCAGCCCGCCGGCATAGCGCATGGGATTGTCGCCGGCCCAGTAGGACAGCGGGGTACCCGCGACGATGATGGGCCCGAAGAGGTCCGGCCACAAGGCGGCGGTCATGAGCACCTGCCATCCCGCCTGGCAGTTCCCGATGACGGCGGGCTTGCCGTTGTGCGTGCCGTGCAACTCGCCGACACGGCGCACGAACGCCGCTTCGGCGTGGATGACATCCTCGATGGTTTGGCCGGGTACGGGATCGGGTAGAAAACCGATGAAGTAGCAGGGATGGCCTGCCCGCATGGCGGCGCCGATTTCGCTATCGGGCTTGAAGCCGCCGATTCCCGGCCCGTGCCCCGCCCGCGGGTCCACCACGATGAAGGGCCGTTTTGCAGGGTCGACCGGTTGGTCGGGCGGTGGAACAATACGCGCAAGCGCGTAATTGACCGGCCGCGCCAACTCGGCTCCCGACATGACCAGCTCCGCGGCGAAGTGAAGCACATTGGGAGCCGTTTCCGCCAAGTGCTTGCGGTATTGGTCGCCGCGCTGTCGCCGGATATCCGCATACAGCACCGTTCGCTGCGCCGCATCCGTCACATAGTCGATGAAGGCGCGTCCGAGCGCCGTTGGGTCCAAGGGCAAGTCCGCCTGCGTCGCGCTAGGTTCGTTACTCATATCAAAGCCTTATGGTGAAGCGTCCGCCTTGCCGTATCGAAACGCGCTCGAAGGATTTAGAGCGACTCGAGCGCCAGCGCGATGCCTTGGCCTCCGCCGATGCACAGGGTCACGATGCCGCGCCGCAAGCCGTCTCGACGCATGGCGTGCAATAGCCGGGTCGTCAGTACGGCACCCGTCGCTCCGATGGGATGCCCGTGCGCGATCGCGCCGCCATCCACGTTGACCGTGTCTTCGCGCAACCCCAGCTCGCGGATCACGGCAAGCACGATGGCGGCAAATGCTTCGTTGATTTCGATACGCTCGACATCGCCGATTTGCCATCTGGCGCGCATCAACGCCTGCTTGACGGCTGGAACCGGGCCGAGGCCGAAGAAACCCGGCTCGACGGCTCCCACGCCCCACGCCACCAGTTTGCCCAAGGGCTGGACGCCGTGGGTTTCGACCCAAGTCGCATTGGCGACCACGAGCGCGGCCGCGCCGGTGTTCAGGCCAGGCGCGTTGCCGGCGGTAATGGTTCCCTCCCGACGGAAGGCGGGCTTGAGCTTGGCCAGGGTTTCGACCGTCGTGTCGGGACGATTGTGTTCGTCCTTCTCGAAGACGGTGACGCCCTTGCGGCCGGGAATCTCCACGGGCACGATCTCGGCATCGAAGTGTCCCGCGGCCTGGGCGGCCGCAAAGCGGGTTTGGCTTCGCAATGCCCATTGGTCCTGCGCTTCTCGTGTCAGGGCATAGCGCGTTACCAGGTCCTCGGTGACCCATCCGGAGTGCTGATCGCAAAAGGCGTCATTCAGGCCGTCGTGCAGCATGCTGTCGACCAATGCGCCATCGCCCATGCGGTAACCCCACCGCGCGTGCTTGGCCAGGTAGGGAGACTGATCCATGTTCTCCATGCCTCCGGCCAGCACGACTTGGGCATGGCCCAGCAATACTTCCTGGGCCGCGCTGGCGATTGCCTGTGCGCCGGAGCCGCAGACGCGGTTGACGGTCATGGCCGGTACGTTCACCGGCACGCCCGCGCCAATCGCGGCTTGGCGCGCCGGATTCATTTTGGAGCCCGCTTGTACAACCTGGCCCAGGATGACGGCATCGATGTCGTCACCCTGGACCCCGGCGCGGCGCAGGCTCTCGCGCAAGGCAGTCGCACCCAGGTCCACGGCGCGGATGTCCTTGAGGGTGCCGCCGTAGGTGCCGATGGCCGTTCGCACCGGGGCGCAGAGGAATATTGGTGACTTGTTCACGAAACGCTCCAATTTTGAATAGGAGGCGGGTTCAAAGGCGTGGCGCTTTTGGTCCCGGCTCCGCGGAGTGACGAATCGGCGCGGTCGCGTAGCGTCAATTCGGGATGTGGCACGGCAGAGCGGCGCACTGGGCACGCCGCAGGCGCCTGCCGCTTCGACTCAATACATGTGTTGCCCGCCGTTCATCGCCACGTTGCTGCCCGTCATGAAGGCGGCTGCATCGCTACAGATGAAGGCAATCAATTCGGCGATCTCGCTGGGTTGACCCAGCCGGCCCACGGGGATCTGTGGAATGATCTGTGACTCCAGGATGTCCTTCGGGATCTTGGCCACCATCTGCGTGTCGAGATAGCCCGGCGACACCGTGTTGACAGTCACGCCCTTTCGAGCGACTTCGAGCGCCAGTGATTTGGTAAAGCCATGAATGCCTGCCTTGGCCGCCGCATAGTTCGTCTGGCCGAATTGCCCCTTGCTGCCATTGACCGAGGAGATGTTGACGATACGGCCCCAGCCCCGTTGCACCATGCCGTCGAGAAACGGCTGGGTGACGTTGAACATCGAGTCCAGGTTGGTCCGCAGCACGGCGTCCCAATTTTCCTTGGTCATTTTGCGCAAGGTGCCATCGCGGGTAATGCCGGCGTCATTGATCAGAATGTCGACTTCCAGCCCGTCGGCCCGGATCCTGGCCGCCATGTCGCGGCAGAAGTCAAAGTTGGAGACATCGGATTCGTAGATTCGGAACGAGTAGCCGCCCTGGGACTGCTCGCGCAGCCAGTCGTCAACACGAGGGTTGCCCAGGCTGTGGGTGACGATGACGGCGTGGCCCGCGTCGTGCAATCGGCGAGCGATCGCTTGACCCAGGCCGCTCATGCCGCCTGTTACGAGGGCGGTGCGCTTACTGGACATTGGACGCCCCTTTTTTGGGAGTGGTTGCCGCCGCCCAGTTCGTGCCCCAGTTCTTGAAGTACTCGAGGAACGGCAGCTTGATGTTAGTGGTATCGGTGCTGCCAATCGCCGCTTTTTGCCAGGACTGGATCGCCTGTTGCAGCCCGTTGGTGAAAGCCCCTTGGGCTTCGATGGCCTGTTGCGTGCAGTTCTGCGTATCGGCGAAGCGCTGTTGCAGCTGACGCCAGAAGGCCTCGCTGGGTAAGGTCGCCAACGTTTGCCAATTTTCCGTCTGGGTCAGATTGCCGATCTCCGCCTTGTATTCGTCGATGCCTTCCTGGCTGACGCGCGAAGAGAGTTCGAGCCAGCGCTGTCCATTCTCGTGCAGCAGTTGGGCGATTCGCAGGTGCAGTTCGAGGCTGGCCTTGAGCAGGCCGAGGGGCAGGGTGTTATCGATGGCCACGTGATTCTCCTTGACAATTCAATTGCTTCGGTCGGAAGCGGGAAGAGGGGCCCTCTTTCTGACCCCAGGCATGGTGTGAGACGAGTACAGACCGGCGCGGTGGTGCGTACTTCATATGGCCGGGTGAAGCATTCAGTTGATGATGTTGTAGCCTCCGTCGACAAAATGTATGCCGCCGGTGATGGCGCGCGCGCCATCGCTGGCCAGAAATGCGCAGAGTGGCCCGACGTCATCGATCGCCAACGGGCGCTTCAAGGGGGAACGGCTCGTGCTTTCGGTCACGAGTGCGTCAAATTCGGCGATGCCCGAAGCGGCACGGGTCACGATGGGGCCGGGAGAAATGGCATTGACCCGGATGCCCGCGGGGCCGAGTTCGCTCGCCAGGTAGCGCACGCTCGCTTCGAGTGCGGCCTTCACCGGGCCCATGATCCCGTAGTGGGGGATGACCGCCTCGCCGCCCAGGAAGCTCACGGTGAGCAGGCTGCCGCCCGCGGACATCAGCGGTTCGGCATGGCGGGCCATGCGTATGAACGAATGGCAGGAGATGTCCATCGCCAGGGCGAAACCGTCACGGGAACTGTCGGTCACGCGACCTTGCAGATCTGCTTTCGGTGCGAAGGCAATCGAATGCAGGAGGAAGTCCAGCCCGCCCCATTGCGCGCTGATGGCGTTGAAAAGTGTCGCCATCTGTCCGTCATCGGTCACATCCAGGGGCATGCGCAACGTAATGTCGAGTTGATCCAGCAGAGGCGCCACGTGGGGTTGCGCCTTTTCGTTGAGCCAGGTGGCGGCGAGCTGCGCGCCCTGCGCGCGGGCGGCCCGGGCGCAGGCCCAGGCAATGCTGCTTTCGTTGGCGATGCCCACGATCAGGCCCCTCTTGCCATCCAGCGATGCCATGGCTATTTCTCCCTCACATAGGAGCCCGGAGCATCTTCGATCGGCATGTAGCCGCGCGAGGCGCAGCCCAGCGCCGGCGGATCGACGAGCTCGCCGGAACGCCCTTTGAGCCAGGTGAGCCACGCCTGCCACCAGGAGCCGGACTGGACCTCGACCTTTTGTGCCCATTCTTCGGGCGAGAGATACCCGCCGCCCTGTGGGCGCGTGGCGATCTGATATTGCCGTCGCGGGTGTCCCGGCTCGCTGACGATGCCGGCATTGTGGCCGCCGGTGGTGAGCACGAAAGTAATCTCGGCCGGGGACAGATAGTGCAGCTTGTAGACCGAACGCCAGGGGGCGACGTGATCCTTGACGGTGCCCACGCAGAACGTCGGCAGATCCAGGGTGCTCAATATGATCGGGCGCCCGCCCACCGGATAGCGGCCGTTGCTCAGGTCGTTGTCGAGAAAGAGCCGGCGCAGGTACTGCGAGTGCATCTTGGCGGGCATGCGCGTGGCGTCGGCGTTCCAGGCCATCAGATCATTCATCGGCCGGCGATTGCCCAGCAGGTACTCTTCCACCAGCCTGGACCAGAGCAGGTCATAGGGTCGAAGCATTTCGAATGCCGCGACCATTTGGTCGGCCCGCAGGTAGCCCGACGCGGCCATTTGCGCTTCCAGCAGGCTGACCTGGCTCTCATCGATGAAGAGCCCGAGTTCCCCCGGCTCGCTGAAATCGGTCTGCGCCGTGAACAGGCTCAGCGAGGCCAGCCGTTCCCGTTGCCCGTCGCGGACCATGGCCGCCGCGGCGATGGCCAGCAGGGTGCCGCCGAGACAATAGCCTGTGGCATGCACCTTGCGTCCCGGCACGATGGCCTCGATCGCTTCGAGCGCGGCCTGAAAGCCGTCCTGGAGGTATTCGTCCATGCCCAGATCGCGCTCGGGCAGGCCGGGGTTCTTCCACGAGATGCAAAACACCGTGTGCCCCTGCGAGACCAGGTAGCGGACCAGGGAGTTCGACGGCGAGAGATCCAGGATGTAGTACTTCATGATCCATGCCGGCACGATCAGAATCGGCTCGGGATGTACCTTGCCGGTAGCCGGCGCATACTGGATCAGTTCCATGACCCGATTGCGTAGCACCACCTTGCCGGGTGTGACCGCCACGTCGCGTCCGACGACGAAGTCTTCCACCCCGGGCGGCGGCAGGGCGGCGACCTGTCGTCGAATATCGTCGAGTAGGTTGTTCATGCCGCGCACAAGATTGGCGCCGGACTCCTCCACCGTGCGCGTGAGCGCGACGGGATTGGTCAGGAATTGGTTGCCGGGGGAGAAGACGTCCAGCCACTGCCGGGCGGCAAAGGCAACGACGTTCTGGTGATGCGGCGCCACGCCCCAGATGCCGGTGGTGGCCTGGTCCCACCAGCGTTGGTTCATCAAGAATCCCTGGTGCAGCAGACTGTACGGCCATTGCTGCCAGGCGGGGTCGCGAAAGCGCCGATCCTGGATCGGCGGCCCGACTTGGGCCGGTGCTTTCAGCGGCCCAAGTCGGGCATATTGTTTAAGGTAATCAATAAGCTGCTCAAGCTGATCGGCGAACAACTGCGCGAGCTGTAGCTGCTTGCCGGGCGAGCGCGCGAGGTGAGTGGCCCAATCCGCCGCCGCCAGTAAGGCGGACTCGGGCGAAAGCGAAGTCCATATTCTTGCCCACAGCGCGTGTGCGCGTGCGTCAATGGAATCGGGAGTGGCGGCATGCGCGTCGGGCACAACTTCCCCTTGCTAAAGAGCTTCGAGCTCAATAATTGACAGTGCCGCTATGTTGCTGCTTGTCGCACTCTCGGACATTGACGCAGATCAACTAACGACCTATTGGTCGTTAGCGGCAGTATATCCAAACGTATAGCGCCGCACAATGACAGCCATGCTCAGCTACGCTGCGGTATGCATCACTTAACGACTTTTTAGTCGTTAAGTGATGGGCACGCGTACCGCTACAATTTCGCAGCGACAAGTTGGTCCACAGGCTGTTCGGCCGCCACTTGTTTGGCTTTCTCCTCCGCGTCAGGATGATTTTTATGAGCACAACCACTGGTGGCGCGACGCGAAAGCGTGTTCGACTGCAACCTGAAGTCCGCAAGGATCAGATCTTGGATGCCGCATTGGCGGAGTTCGGCGCGCATGGTTTTGCCGCCACGACGGTAGACAGAATTGCCGCCCGGGCGCAGTTGTCAAAGGCTGGTGTCTACGCGCATTTCGCCAGCAAAGATGAGATCTTCGAGACTTTGCTGATGCGCATGCTCACGCCATCCTTCCCGGCACGGAACTGGTGCCCTGGGCCGGATCGAACCGTGGAGGAGATCGTCGACGCCTATATTGACGACACCTACGCCAAATTCAGGGATCCACAGGTGGCGGCGGTTCTGCGGCTGTTGATTGCGGAGAGCGGGCGGCTTCCCCATCTCGTGCGCCGCTGGCGTACCGAGGTTGTCCAGTCTTATCTGGATGAACAGCAGCGCATGATCCGTCGCCTCGTCGCCGAGGGGCGTATTCGTTCAAGTCCACTAACTGACTACTTTGATATCGTGACGTCGCCGATGGTGCAGGGGTGGGTGATGTATTTCATCTTTGGCGACGACTTTGCTCGACGTGATTTGAAGAAACTGAAAGAGGCGCACCGGCGGCTTTTGGCGGACATGTTGAAGATATCTTGATACAGGATCGATCGATCTCGATCGGCTGTCCGCGTGAGCCCGCACGGTTGCGTCTCGGAACGACCCCCGTGTTGGTGAGCTTCCTCATCGTCATGGCCGGCGCGCGTTCGGGCGGGACGTCGAACAAGGGGAGGTCGATGACACGCGCGACCAATCGCAGCCTGGTCGTCAATGACAGCGACGGCAGCTCCAAGGCAAATTGCGGCTTCCCGCATCCTGGCTGGCGCTGCTCCGGGCTCTCCTCCCGGGCGCTCGGGGGAGCGGTCGGTTCCTCGCCGGCGTCCGCCCCCTGCGCTTTCCACGGACCCCGCGGGTGCCGGGCCCGCACTGGGCAGGGATGTTCGATCTCCTATGCCGAGTGGAAGGGTTTTCCCTAGCAGGTCGTTTGTCGATTTGCCTGTCGATTCAAGCGCGCGCCGTTCGTCGTACAGATACATCCACTCTGCTGCGAGGCAAACCACCATGGCGACCGGAACCGTCAAACTTCATCGTGTGTTGAAAGCTCCCCCGGAGCGCGTGTATCGGGCTTTTCTCGAGCCGGACGCGATCGCGAAATGGATTCCGCCTTATGGCTTTACCTGCCAGGTCCATCACATGGATCCGAAGGTGGGCGGGACGTACAGAATGTCTTTCCGTAATTTCGGCACGGGCGCCACCCATTCCTTTGGCGGAGAGTATCTGGAGCTGGTGCCCAACGAGAAGATCCGCTATTCCGACCAGTTCGACGATCCCAATATGCCGGGGAAGATGCAGGCGACGATTTCGTTGCGGCAGGTGGCGTGCGGGACGGAGCTCAGTATCGTCCAGGAAGGGCTGCCGGAGGTGATCCCGGTGGAGATGTGCTATCTGGGCTGGCAGGAATCGCTGGCGCAGCTGGCGAAGCTGGTCGAGCCGGATATCCAGGAGTGACCGGCGCCAGCCGGGTGAGCCTGATACTGGGGAATGACGCTCGCGCCCAGCAGGGCAGGGCTCAGGCTGGCTGCCTGGCCATGCCGCGGCGCGAGCCGTGTTCGTTGGCGTAGACCCAGGTGAACTCGGCGCCCAGCAGGAAGACCTGGGCCGCGTAGTACACCCAGATGAGCACGACGACCAGCGACCCGGCCGCCGCATACGAGGACGCGACGGACGCCTTGCCGACGTAAAGCCCGATCAGGAATTTGCCGATCTCGAACAGGACGGCCGTGACGAAGGCGCCGGTCCACACGTCATGCCAGGCCACGGACGCCCTGGGCATGAAGCGATAGATCATGGCGAACAGCACGGTCATGATGGCCAGCGCGACCACGGTATTGATAACCTGGAGCAGCACCTCCCAGCCGGGCAGCAACCCCGCCGCCCAGCTGCCCATGGCGCCGAGCATGGCGCTGATGATCAGCGACACCATGAGGAGGAAGGCCAGCGCCAGCACCAGGCCCAAAGACAACAGGCGGGCGCGGATGGTGTTCCAGATACCCGATTTCTTTTCGGCCGCCGGCACTTCCCAGATACGGTCCAGGGCGCTCTGCAATTCCGCGAATACCGTCGTGGAACCGACGAGCAGCACGACCACGCTGGCGATGGTGGCGAAGATGCCTTGCGCCGGTTCCTGCGCACCCTGGACGACGCTTTCCACGGCCTTCGCGCCGTCCGCCCCGACCAGCGCGTTGATCTGCTCGAACAGCTGCCCCTGCACCGCCTCGCGACCCCAGAAGAAGCCAGCCACCGCGATCACGATGATCACCAGCGGGGCCAGCGAGAAGACCGTATAGAAGGCAATGGCCGCGCCCATGCTCGGCGCGTAGTCGTCCAGCCAGGCATTGACGGCTTTCTTCGCCAGGTCGTAGAAGTGTTTGATGCGCATGGCAGGGCTCCCCCGTTCGAATCGTGGCGCACCCTGCAAATGCTGTGCCGCCAGGGGCGTTACCTGGAGGGTGGCGGATACTCCCCGCCGAGCATGGTCGTGAGTTTGCGCGCGGCCTGGATGACCGGCTTTTCGTAGGCGGCGTCGAAGCGGTCGGCGGGCATGGTCAGTGTGAGCGCACCCAGGAATTCGCCGTCGGGGTTGAAGACGGGAGCGGCGATGCCGGCGATTTCGGGGATGCGGTCGCCGACGAGTACGACGACCTGCTCGCGGCGGATGCGGGCGTACATGGCGCCCGCGGCGCCGGCGTAGGCGGTGATGATGCGGCCGCCGGCGCCGCGGTCCAGCGGCAGGAGGTCGCCGGGGCGGATATGGTCGCGCACGGGCCGCGGTGAATCGACGCGGTGCAGGCAGAGGCGGCGGTCGCCCTGGCGGACGTGGAAAGCGGCGCTTTCCTTGGTCTGTGCGACCAGCTCGCGCAGCGCGGGCATGATGACCGACTCCAGCGAGAACGATGCCGCATAGATCTGGTGCAGGCGGACGATGCCGGCGCCCAGCGCATAGCGCCCGTCGGCCTGACGCCGGACCAGGTGAGCGTGCTCCAGCGAGGCGAGCAGGCGCAGGACGGTGCTTTTGTGCATTTCCGTCAGAGCGGCGATCTCCGCCAGGCTAAGCAGGGGCGTGGCGGCCGAGAAGACGGCCAGCACGGATAGCGCGCGGTCGACCGCCGCGACGCCGCCTTCGGCGGCATTCCGGTCGGCAAGAGAGGGTATGGCGGATTTGCGCGGCATGGGTCAGGCAGGCTTGCGCGGGGCCGGGCGGATTGACATCCGCGGCGGACCCGTACATCATAGATAGAACGATATTCTATCTAATGAAACTCATGGAGACAAGACCGGAGGCAGCGCCGGCGATGGATAGCGGTCCGGCCAAGCTCGACGCCATGGCCGCAAGCGCGTCGCCCGCGTCGATCGCCGCGGGCCCGGGCACTGTCATCGTCGAGCACCGCGAAGGCTGGGCTCTCATCCGGATCGCCCGCGAAGCCCGGCGTAATGCACTGGATCGCCGTACCCGCATCGCGCTGTTGCGCGCCTTTGATTCCCTGCAAGGCCAAGCGCGCTGCATCGTCCTGACCGGCACCGGCGGCAGCTTCTGCGCCGGACTGGACCTGAAGGAGCGTGCCGGCGAGCTGGCGGCGGGCCAGCGCGATACGTCGGGCGACGAGTGGATCGCCGTGAACATGGCGATACGTCGGCACCCGGCCGTGTTCATCGCGGCCGTCAACGGCATGGCGCTGGGCGGCGGGATGACGCTGGTGAATTCCTGCGATCTGGCCCTGGCATCCGAGGATGCCTGGCTGGGATGCCCCGAGCTGGCGTCATCGGCCTATGCCGGCGCGGCCGGGCCGACCGGCATGTTGTCCTGGCCGCGCAAGCGCGTGGCGTGGATGCTGTTGACCGCCGAGCGTATCGACGCGCATACCGCCGAACGCTGGGGCGTGGTCAATGAGGTCGTCGCGGCCGACCGGCTGCTGGCGCGCGCGGGGGAACTGGCCACGCGTATCGCCGGGTTCGACGTCGTCGCGCTGGAAGAAACCAAGAAATCGCTGGACCACGTGCCCGCCCAGGTTTCCGATTGGGAAGGCGCCATGCGCTACGGCCAGACAGTGAACGCCACGATACGCGCACGCCGCGAAAACGAATAGGTAATCGTCCACGGCCGCGCCACGGCCGTCCCGTTTTTCATAAACAGAGCATCCATCAGGAGACACCATGAACCCACACCGCCGCACCCTGTTGGCCGGCATGGCGGCCGCGCCGCTGCTGTCGCTGCCGGCGATCTCACGCGCGCAAGGCAAGTATCCCTCCGGCCCCATCACGCTGATCGTGCCGTTCCCGCCGGGCGGCGGGACGGATGCGTCGGCGCGCACGATCGCGCAGGCCATCACGCAGCTGACCGGCTGGAACATCGTGGTGGAGAACCGCCCGGGCGCCGGCGGCAATATCGGCCTGGGACTGCTGTCGCACGCGAATGCGGACGGCATGACGATAGGCATGGGCCAGACGTCCAACCTGGCCATCAATCCCTCGCTGTACAAAAGCATGCCCTATGACGCGCGCAAGGATTTCGCGCCCATCGCGCTGGTCTCGGGCCAGCCCATGATCCTGGTGGTGCGCGAAGGTTCGCCGCTCGCTTCGCTGAAGAGCCTGGTCGAGGCGGCCAAGGCCAATCCCGGCAAGCTCAATATGGCGTCCGCCGGCATCGGCACCGTTGGCCATCTGGCGGGCGAGATGTTCGCCAACCAGGCCGGAATCAAGATTTTCCATGTGCCGTATCCCGGCGCGGCGCGCGCGCTGGCCGATTTGGCCGGCGGCCAGGTGGACCTGTATTTCGGGACGCCGGCCAGCGTGCTGCCCCTGATCCAATCCGGAAAGCTGCACGCTGTGGCGGTGACCTCGCAGCAGCGACTGCCCGCCGTCAAAGACGTGCCCACCATCGCGGAACTGGGCTATCCGGGCTTCGAGGCGGAAGACTGGAAAGCGCTGGTCGCGCCGCGCGGCACGCCCGCGGCTATCGTCGAGAACCTGAATCGCGCGACGAACGAAGCGCTGAAACAGGCCACGACGCAGCAGCGCTTTGCCGCGGAAGGCAGCGTCACTTTGGGCGGCAGCGTGGCCGATGCTTCCAAGTTCATGGCCAGCGAGTACGACCGCTGGGGCAAGGCGGTGCGCGATTCCGGCACGAAGATGGAATAAGCGCCCGGCGAGAACCGGCTGTCCGCGATGCTGGCCGGCATCCCGGCGGGCGCCGGTGTCCGCCACGCGGCGCCGCCAACGGCACGCTGGCAACAAGATCCGATCGAACCAAGACAAGGAGATAACATGAAGCAAACCTGGCTTTCCGGGACGCGGACCTGGAAGACCCGCCTGTGCGGCGCGCTGCTGGCCCTCTGCGTGGCCGGCGCCGCGTCGGCGGCGGACGACTATCCCAGCCATCCTATCAACATCATCGTGCCCTTCAGCGTGGGCGGCTCCACGGACCTGGTGGCGCGCCTGGAAGCGAAGGCCCTGGGCCAGGAGCTGAACACCTCCGTGGTGGTGGAGAACCGCACGGGTGGCGGCGGGGTGATCGGCTGGGGCGGCGCGGCCCGCTCCGCGCCCGACGGTTATACGCTGCTGACGCAGGAGATGTCGTATGCCATCGCGGCCCGCCTGATCAAGAACCTGCCCTATGACCCGAACAAGGCCTTTACCAACATCACGACGCTGGTCCAGGTGCCGCACGTGCTGGTCGTGCATCCGTCCGTGCCGGCGAAGACGGTGCAGGAGTTCATCGCGCTGGTGAAGGCGCATCCGGACAGGTATTTCTTCGGCTCCGGCGGCGTGGGCACGAACACCCATCTGGGCGGGGAACTCTTCAACAGCCTGGCCGGCGTGAAGATGTCGCATATCCCCTTCCGCGGCGCGGGCGCGGCGCTGCAGGACCTGCTGGCCGGCCGCGTGCAGGCGATGATTACCTCGGTGCCCACCGCGCTGGCGCAGATCCGCTCCGGCAAGCTGCGCGCGCTGATGGTGGCCAGCGACCATCGCATCGAGGTGCTGCCCGATGTGCCCGACGCCAAGGAATCCGGCCTGCCGGGCATGGATATGCAGTTCTGGGTGGGCTTTGCCGCGCCGGCCGGCACGCCCAAGCCGGTCATCGACAAGCTGAACGCGGCGATGGTGAAGTCGCTGCAAAGCCCGGACATGCGGGCGCAACTGCGCGATCTGGCGCTGGAGCCCGTCGGCAGTACGCCGGAACAGGCGGCCAAGCTGGTGCGCGACGAGATTGCGCGCTGGCATGCCGTGATGGAGAAGGCCGGTATCAAACCGGAATAGCATGTGACGCAAAGGCGTGGCGCCGCGAAGATGCGGACCGCCACGCCGCCGTATCGAAGAGGAACCCTACATGTCCAAACCCCTGGCAGGCATACGCGTGCTGGATCTGACCAATGTGCTGGCCGGACCGTTCTGCTGTCATCAGTTGGCGCACATGGGCGCCGATGTGATCAAGGTGGAGACCCCGGGCAGCGGCGACCTGGCGCGCCAGCTGGGCGCCGATCCCGAGCTGAACAAGGCCCATATGGGCGTGTCGTTCCTGGCCCAGAACGCGGGCAAGCGGTCGATCTCCGTGAACCTGAAGCATGCCGCCGGCAAGGAAGTCTTTCTGCGCCTGGTGCGCGAGGCGGACGTGCTGGTGGAGAATTTCCGGCCCGGCGTGATGAAGCGGCTGGGGCTGGGCTTCGAGGTGCTGCGCGAACATCGGCCGGACCTGGTGTATTGCGCGATCTCGGGCTTCGGACAGGACGGGCCCTTGAAGGATTATCCGGCCTACGACCAGATCATCCAGGGCATGTCCGGGGTGATGAGCATTACCGGCGATCCGCAGACCGCCCCGTATCGGGTGGGCTATCCCATCGCCGACACCATAGGCGGCATGACGGCGGCCTTCGCCGTGGCGGCCGCGCTGGCGGAGAAGCCGCGCACGCAGGCACGGTTCATCGATGTGTCCATGCTGGAAGCGACGATGGCGACCATGGGATGGGCGGTGTCGAATTTCCTGGTGGCGGGCCGCAAGCCCGGCCCGATGGGCAACGAGAACATCACCGCCAGCCCGTCCGGTACGTTCCAGACGGGCGAGGGGCTGCTGAACATCGCCGCCAACAAGCAGGAGCAGTTCGAAGCCCTGTGCCGCGTCGTGGGACGCGAGGACTTGATCGCCCATCCCGATTACGCCGAACGGCATGCGCGGCTGCGCAATCGTTTTGCGCTGAAGGCGGAGCTGGAATCCGCGTTGGCCGCGCGCGGCGCGCAGGCCTGGTGGCCGCTGCTGACCCAGGCGGGCGTGCCGTCCGGGCCGGTCTATACGGTGGAACAGGCGCTGGCGCATCCGCAGATCAGCGAACGCGGCATGGTGGCGACCTTTCCGGACGTGCCGGGCGTGGGCCGCGACGTGCGCCTGGTGCGCACCGGCTTCAAGCTGGACGGCGCCGCGCCGGCCGTGGACAACCCGCCGCCCATGCTGGGGCAGCACAGCGATGAGCTGCTCGCCGAACTCGGCTATGGCGCCGAGGAGATACAACGACTGAAGAAAGAGGGGGCGATATGAGCGCGGGTGAATTGAAGGACGAGGGACTGGAAAGCCGCAAGTGGTGGCATACGGAAATCACCGACATGCAGCCGGGCGTGATCCGCTATCACGGCTATGCCATCGAGGACCTGATCGGCAATGTGGGCTTCGCGCAGATGGCCTGGCTGATGCTGCGCGGCGAACTCCCTACGCCGGGACAGGGGCGTTTGCTGGATGCCGCCCTGATGGCGGGCGTGGACCATGGTCCGCAAGCGCCCAGCATCGCCATCGCGCGCATGGCGGCGACCTGCGGCGTGGGATTGAACAATGCCATGGCCTCGGCGGTGAATGTGCTGGGCGACGTGCACGGCGGCGCCGGCGAGCAGGCGGTCGAGTTGTATGAAGACGCGGCGGCGCGCATGCGCGGCGGGGCATCGCGCGAAGCGGCGGTCAGCGCGGCGCTGGATGCCTACATAGAAAACCACGGCAAGTTCGTGTCGGGCTTCGGCCATCGTTTCCATCCCATCGATCCGCGCGCGCCGCGGCTGCTGGCGCTGGTCGATGAGGCGGCTCGCGCGGGCGAGGTCAGCGGCGAGTACGCGGGCATCGCGCGCGCCGTCGAGGCCGAACTGGCGGCGCGCAAGGGCAGGACCATCCCGATGAACATCGACGGCGCCACCGCGGTGATCTATGCGGAACTGGGATTCCCCGCGCCGCTGGCGCGCGGGCTGTTCTGCCTGTCGCGATCGGTGGGCATCCTCGCGCATGCCTGGGAGCAGACGCGCCAGGGAGGACGCAACAAGGGGCCGATCCCGCGGCAGTACATTCCCTTGTACGAAGGCCATCCGCCGCGGCCGGTGCCGGCGCAAGCGTTGCGCGAGCGCCAGGGCTGACCCTTGCCGGATGCGGGCGCCATGCGCGGCGGCCCGGACGACATAAAGGAGACGCCATGCGCATAGAACGTATCGAAGCCATTCCCCTGCGGATGCCGCTGCCGCGGCCCTTGAAGGCCGCGACAGCCTTCATCACGCATCGCTGCACGGTGCTGACCCGCGTCTACACCGACCAGGGCATCGTCGGCGAGTGCTTCGGCAATAACGAGGACACCGGGCAGGCGGAAATCCTGCGCCTGATCCGCGACGAACTGGCGCCCGTGCTGATCGGCCGCGACGCCTTTCTGGTGGAGGCCTGCTGGGAAGCCATGCAGCCCGCCACGCGCGACATCCTGCGCGACCGCCGCATGGCGATACGCGCCATCGCCTGCATCGATGCGGCCCTGTGGGATGCCGTGGGCAAGGCCTTGAACGTGCCGCTGCACAAGATGTGGGGCGGCTATGGCGACGACGTGGCGGCGTATGCGATGGGCGGCTACTACCGCGCCGAGGATGACCTGGCCGGCGTCGCGCGCGAAATGGAAGCCTTGCGTGAGCAGGGCTTTGCCGGCTGCAAGCTTAAGGTCGGCGCGCTGTCGCCGCGGGCCGACGCCGAGCGCGTGCGCGCCGCTCGCGATGGCGCCGGGCCGGGCTTCAAGTTGATGCCGGATCCCAACCAGGGCTGGAACTATGAGCAGGCGCTGACCTTCGCGCGCCTGGTGGAACCGCTCGATATCTTCTGGCTGGAGGAGCCCTGTCATTGGGCCAACGACCGCCAGGACCTGGCGCGCCTGCGCCGCACCGTGCCCGTGCCCATCTGCGCGGGGCAGAGCGAGATCAGCGTGGCGGGCTGCCGCGAGCTGATGGCGGCGGGCGCCATCGACATCTGCAATTACGATCCCAGCTGGGGCGGCGGCCCGACCGCCTGGCGCAAGGTGGCGGCGGTGGCGCAGGCCTACGGCGTGGGCGTGCTGTCGCACCTGGAGCCGCAGGTTGGCGCGATGCTGGCGGCTTCCGTGCCCAATGGCATCGGGGTGGAAGTGATGCAGCCGAACCGCGACCCGCTGTATCACGCGCTGGTCGCCAATCGTCCCGCGATCGCGAATGGGCGCCTGCGGCTGCCCGACGGGCCGGGTTGGGGACTGGAGCTGGATCCCGACGTGGAACGACGATTGGCGGTTTGAGCACAACAGCCCTTCGGAAAAGAATTCAGGAAGCACTATGTGGAACATGTCTTTTACTCCCCCGGTCGTGATCGAAGCCCGTCCGTTGACGCGGCTGCCCGACCGCTTTCGCGAGCCTCGCGAGAACGCGTGGGCATCGGCGAACAAGCCCGGCCATCGCGTCGACAGCTTCCTGGAAGGACCGTCCTTCGATCGTGACGGCAACCTGTATGTGACTGACATCCCCTATGGCCGGATCTTCCGCATCAACCCGGCGCTGGAGTGGGAGCTGGCAGCGGAATACGATGGCTGGCCGAACGGCATTGCCATCCACGCCGACGGTACGCTATGGATCGCCGATTACCGGCGCGGCATCCTGCGCCTGGACCCGCGCACCGGCGCCATCGATACGCCGCTGGGGCATCGCAATTCCGAGGGCTTCAAGGGCCCCAACGATCTGACCTTCGACAAGGCGGGCAACCTGTATTTCACCGATCAAGGGCAGACCGGGCTGCATGACCCCAGCGGCCGGGTCTACCGACTGGCGCCGTCGGGCCGGCTGGATCGCCTGCTGGACAACGTGCCCAGCCCGAACGGCATCGCCCTGGATCGCAGCGAGGCCTTCCTGCACGTCGCGGTGACGCGGGGCAATTCGGTATGGCGCGGGCCGCTGCTGGCGGATGGATCGCTGTCCAAGGTCGGCGCCTTCCGTACTTTCTTCGGAACCAGTGGGCCGGACGGACTGGCGGTGGACGCCGATAACCGGCTGGTCGTCGCGCATGCCAGCCTGGGCGGCGCTTTCCTGGTGGAGCCGAATGGCGACGTGACGCACTTCATCCGCAGTCCCATGGGCGGAACGGTGACCAACATCGCGTATCGGCCTGGTACTTCGCGGTTGGTGATGACGGAATCGGCCAGCGGGACGGTGCTGGAAGCGGAGCTGCCCGCGCGGGGGCTGCCGCTGTTTTCGCATGGGTCGGCGCCGCGGCGGGACTAGACGCGGCCGCGCGCGGCGGTCCGTACCCGCATCACCGACGCCGTATCCCGGCCGGTTCGATCACCGTGTCGCCAGATGCCGGTGCTCCAGCCGGCTCAGCAGGCGTACCACCGGCCACAGCAGCGCCAGATAGAACAGCGCGGCCAGCACGATGGGCGAAGGGTTGTACACCAGCGACTGCGCATCGCGCGCGACGCGCAGCAGCTCCGGCAGCGCGACGGCGCTGGCCAGGGTGGTCAGCTTGACCACTTCCAGCGTATTGCTGATCAAGTCCGGCATGACGTTGCGCGCGGCCTGCGGGATCTGCACGTACCAGAGTGTTTGCGCCGCGCTCAGGCCGGTGGAACGCGCGGCCTCGATCTGGCCGCGCGGCACGCTCTCCAGCCCGGCGCGGAAGACCTCCCCATAGTAGGAGGAGTTATTCAGCATGAAGCCGATCGCCACCGCCAGCAGCTTGGGCAGGTCCAGGCCCAGGAAAGGCGCGCCGAAGTAGATGAAGATCAGCAGCACCAGCGGCGGCAGGGCGCGGAAAAAATCGATATAGACGGCCAGCAGGAAGCGGGTCCAGCGCCGTTTCAAGGTGATGGACAACACGCCTATCGCCAGCCCCGATGCCAGGCCGACGGGGATCACGATGGCCGACAGCAGCAGTGTGCGGCCCAGGCCCTGCAGCAGGTAGGGCGCGACGCTCAGGTAGATGTCCAGGTTGAAGAAGTTCTGCAGCAGCTGATCCATGGTCGTCTACCTCAGGTTTTCCAGCGGAACCGCGTTTCCACCCAGCGCCCCAGCAGCACGACCGGAATGAAAATCGCCAGGCAGGCGATGGCGCCCAGGGTCAGCGGGGTGGCGTTGCCGGCATTGCTGCTGGCCGACTGCGCGTTGTTCAGGACTTCGCTCAAGCCGACCACGGATCCCAGGGCCGTGCTCTTGGTGATGGCGATCAGGCGGTTGGTGAGCGGCGCCACGGTCAGGCGCGTTGCCTGCGGCATGACGACGTGGATCATGGTCTGCAGCCAGCCCAGGCCGGTGGCGCGCGCCGCTTCGGCCTGGCCGCGCGGGACCGACAGGATGCCGGCCCAGAAGATTTCTTCGGCGAAGGCGGCCAGCACCAGCGTCAGCGATAGCCAGGTCGCGGTGAAGGCGGACATGGCCAGGTTGATGTACGGGAATGCGAAGAACAGCACCATGATGACCACCAGCGGCGGCAGCGCGCGCAGGACGTCCGCGAAGCAGATGATCGCGAAGTTCAGGGGGCGCAGGTGCAGGGCGCGCAGCACGGCCAGCACGAAGCCCAGCGCCAGTCCGCTGACCGCCACGGCGACGCCCAGCTGCAGCGTGATCCACATGCCGGCGAGGATGTCGGGCAGGTAGCGCCAGGCGACGTCGGCGTTGAAGAAGGAAAAGGCGAAGGCTTTCAGGTCCATGGCGGCGTATGTCTCGCAATGCTAGGCAGCCTGCGTGTCTGTTTTCTCCGCGCCGCGATCGTCCAGGTGCGCCAGGAAGCTGCGCGTGCGCGGATGCCTGGGCGCGCCGAAGACCTGTTCCGGCGGGCCTTCTTCGACGATCACGCCGCCGTCCATGAACACCACCCGGTCGGCGGCGGCGCGGGCGAAGGCCATTTCGTGGCTGACCACGACCATGGTCATGCCGTCGCGCTTCAACTCGCGCATGACGTTGAGCACGCCGCCCACCAGTTCGGGATCGAGCGCGCTGGTGGGTTCGTCGAATAGCACGATCTTGGGCCGCAGCGCCAGCGCCCGCGCGATGCCGACGCGTTGCTGCTGGCCGCCCGATAGCTGGTCCGGATAGGCGTCGCCGCGATCCGCCATGCCGACGCGCCGCAGCGCTTCCAGGCCGCGCTGGTCGGCTTCCGCGCGGCTCAGCTTCTGCACCTTGCGCAGGGCCAGCGTGACGTTGCCCAGGACCGTCATGTGGCGGTACAGGTTGAAGTGCTGGAACACCATGCCGATGTTCTGGCGGATGCGGTTCAGGTCGGCGCCATGCTTGGTGATCACGTCGCCGTCGACCACGATCTGCCCGGAGGTGGCGGTTTCGAGCTGGTTGCAGCAGCGCAGCAGGCTGCTTTTGCCCGAGCCCGATGGCCCGATGACGAACACCAGCTCGCCGCGCCGCACGTCCAGGTCGACGCCCTTAAGGACGGTGTTCTGTCCATAGGACTTGTGCAGTCCGACGATCCGCAGGATGGGGCGTTCCATATCAGTTATCCAAGGCGCCGCACGTCTAGCATTTCAGTTGTACAGGGCTTGCGTCGTAGCCTTCCAGGCCCGGCACGCCCTGGCCTTCGCCCACGGTGGCGGCGGCGGAGCCGGGCGCCGGCTTGAAGCCGAACCATTTCTGCGCCAGCGCCGACACGGTGCCGTTCTGCTTGAGGCATTTCAGCGCCGTGGATATCTTGTCGCGGCCGGCCTGGTCGTCCTTGCGGAAGGCCAGTGCCCATACCAGTCCGGTCTGGATGGTGTACGTTGTCTTGACCGCGGGATTCTGCTTGGCGGCCCAGGCGCTGACGGTGTTGCCGGCCAGGTTGGCGTCGGCGCGGCCGGATTGCACGGCCTGCACGGCGTCGGCATTGGTGGCATAGACGTCGTACTTGAAGCCGTATTTCTCCGCGTTGTCGCGCGCCCAGCTTTCATAGGCCGAGCCCTTGTTCACCGCCAGAGTCTTGCCTTTCAGGTCCTGCAGGCCGGTGATGTCCGGCTTCGATTTGGCCACCAGGAAGGTGTAGTCCGTATTCAGATAACCTTCCGAAAACAGCAGCGATTTGGCGCGCTCCGGCGTGGCCGTGGTCGGCGCCAGCACGAAGTCGTACTTCTTGGCGTTCAGGCCGGGAATCAGCGCCGAGTACTCCGTGCCCTCGATATTGATGGTGGTGCCCAGCTGCTTGGCCAGCGCCTCGCCCAGATCGATATTGAACCCCTGCAGGCCGCCCCCCAGCTTGGGCATGGCGTGCGGCGCGAAAGTGGCATCCACGCCGGTGACCAGGGGCTGGGCGCTCCAGGCGGTGCCGCAGCAGGCGGCTGTGAGCAGGATGCCCGCCACGCGGGCGGCGGTCGTTGAGAAGGCAGTGCGTATCATGGTCAGGTCCTCTGTGAAGGCGGCCCAGTGGGCAGGTCGTAAAGGCAAGTCGTATTGGCGGATCGCGACGGCTACTTGCCAGGGCGGCTTGTCAGGCGGCTGGAAGGGCGCGGCGGAAAAAAATCTGGCGCTCTCAGACGCCCTGGGAGAAGACCTTGCGCATGATGCTGTTGGGGTTGCCGTTCAGACGCTGGCGCAGCACGGGTTCCGGCGTGCCGCGCTTCAGGAACTGGCCGCTGCCGCGTTCCACCCGCAGGCTGCCGTCGCGTATCACGACGCGGCCGCGGCTGGTGACGATCTCGGGCCAGCCGCGCACCGTGCGGCCTTCATAAGGCGTGTAGCCCACCTGGTCGTGCAGCATGCCGGCGCTGATGCGCACTTCGCGTTCGGGATTCCACACCGCGATGTCGGCGTCGGCGCCCACCGCGATGGTCCCCTTGCGCGGATGCAGGCCGTAGGTGCGGGCATGGTTGGTGGAGGTCACCTCGACGAAGCGCTCTACGGTCATCCGGCCCGTCAGCACCCCTTCGGAGAACAGCAGCGGCATGCGCAGCTCCAGCCCCGGCACGCCGTTGGCCATGTCCTTGAAGGTGGTCTGGTCGCCCTTGGGCAGTTTGCCGCTGGCGTCGAAGCGATAGGGGGCGTGGTCGGACGAATACATCTGCAGCGTGCCGTCCAGCAGGCCGGCCCACACCGCCTGCTGCGAGGCGGCGTCGCGCGGCGGCGGGCTGCAGCAGTACTTGGCCCCTTCCAGGCCATCGCGGTCCAGGTCGTCCTGCGTCAGGAACAGGTACTGCGGGCAGCTTTCCGCCAGGATCGGCAGGCCCAGGGACTGCGAGGAATGAATCACCCGCACCGCTTCCAGTCCTGCCACGTGCACGATCAGCAAAGGCACGTCCATCAGCCGCGCCAGGGCGACGGCGCGATTCGTGGCCTCGCTTTCCGCGATCGGGTCGTGCGCCACCGCGTGGTATTTGGGCGCGGTCATGCCGCGCTCCACCAGCCGGCGGGCGATCCAGCGGATCATGTCGTTGTTCTCGGCATGCACCATCACCAGCGCGCCTTCGCGGTCGGCCACTTCCAGCACGTCCAGCAGCTGGTAGTCGTCCAGCTTCAGGCGGTCATAGGTCATATAGACCTTGAACGAGCTGACGCCGTCGCGGATCAACCGTGGCAGATCGTGCTTGAGCGCCTGTTCCGTGGGATCCGACAGGATCAGGTGAAAGCCGTAGTCGATGACGGCCTTTTCAGCGGCGCGTCGATGATAGTCGGCGACCACGTCCGGAATGGCGTTGCCGCGGTGCTGCGCGGCGAAGGGAATGATGGTGGTGGTGCCGCCGAAGGCGGCCGATACCGTGGCGCTGTAGAAGTCGTCCGCGCACATGACACCCATGCCCGACAGCTGTTCGACGTGGCAATGGCTGTCGATGCCGCCGGGCAGCACCCAGCGGCCGCTGGCGTCGATGTCCTCGCGGCCCGGCGCCAGGTTTTGCGCGACGGCGGCAATGATGCCGCCGCGGATGCCGATGTCCGCGTGAAAAGTCTCGGATGCCGTGCTGACGCGGCCATTGCGTATGGTCAGATCGAATTCGCCGGACGCAGCCATGGGGTGATTCCTCGTTCGTGATGCAAGGGGTTCATGCGATGCGCTGGGCGCCGGCGACGTCCAGCGACAGGCCGACGCGCCGCACCGTGGCTTCCAGTTCGGCGGCGGTGACGGGGTCCATGCGCATGCCGGGCGCGCGCAGGGCATTGCTGCGGATGGCGCCGCGGCGCTGGTAGATGTATTTGCGCAGCGCCAGCCCGATCTTGGGCTGGAATTCGTAGCGGATCAGGGGGCAGTAGCGGTCGAAGATGGCGGCGGCGCCGGCTTCGTCGCCCGCCGCGTGTTTCTCATAGATCGCCGCCAGGATTTCCGGGAAGGCGAAGCCGGTCATGGTGCCCGCGGCGCCGCGTTGCAGTTCTTCCAGGAAATACACGCCGCCCAGGCCGCCGAAAATCTTCATCGGCGCGTCGCCGCACAGTTCGCGGATGCGCGTGATCTTCTGGCCGACCGGCGGTTCTTCCATCTTGATGGCATGCACACCGCCTTCGCGCGCCAGCCGCGCCACGACCTCGGGGCGGATCTCGGTGCCGAAGGAGTCGGGGAAATCGTGAATGACCACCGGGATGTCGACGGCTTCGGCGACGGCCTTGTAGTAGTCGAACAGCACGGCGTCGCTGGCGTTGTCCAGCGGCGCCGCGAACACGGCGGCCGCGCCCAGCTCCTGCGCCTCGCGCGCCTGCTCGATGGCGCCGGCGATGCCCAGGCCGCGCACGCCTACCCACACCGGAACACGGCCATTGGCGTGATCGACGAAGGTCTTCAGCACCAGCCGGCGTTCCGCGGCCGACAGTTTGTGCAGTTCACCCAGGAAACCGAGTATCGCCAGGCCCTTGATGCCGGTGGGCAACAGGAAGTCCACCAGGCTGCGGATGCTGTCGGTGTCGACTTGCAGTGCATCGTCGAACGGCGTCGGGCAGATGGTGAAAACGCCATGGGCGTCGGGTGCGGCGGTCATTTCGTCTCCAGGTCGGTCGATTGCCCGGCCAGTCGCGCCGGGCATGGATGACCATCCTAAAGGCAGTCCCGCAGAACTCCACTTGTTTTTTTATTGGCGTCCTATAACACGCCGTTAATTTCGGGTTTGCCCGGATGCCAGGGCTTGTTGGCGGGACCCAGCTCGAATCCCTGGTTGCGCATGGTCTTGCGCAGGGTGTCGACGAAGGCCTGGGCCAGCTGGGACAGCGGCTCGAAGCGCGACTGCAGCAGGCTGGCTGTCAGCACCTTGGATTGGGCGATGGGCCGCACCACGAACTCGCCGGACGTCCGGCTGCGCACGGAAAACTCGTCGACGATGGCGATGCCGGCGCCGGCCTGCACCAGCGAGCAGGCGTTCTGCGGCGAGCTCACTTCCACCGCCAGCCGGCGCGGTTCGCCGGCTTCCTGGTACATCTGCTCGACCAGGGCGCCGAAGGGTGTGTCGACGCCATAGGAGATCAACGGATAGGGCAGCAGGTCCTGGATGGTCAGCATGGACCGGTGCGCCAGCGGATGGTTGTAGGGACAGATGCAGACCAGCCGCGCTTCGCCTATGGGCTGGGCGACCAGGTTGGGGTGCTGGGCCGGCAGGATCACGACGCCGATCTCCGCCCGGTTGTCCAGCAGCATCTGGGTCAGCGGGCGAAACGACAGGGCCTGGAAAGTGACCTTGACATCTTCGTGCTCGGCCCGGAACGCCGAGATCGCCAGCGGAATCAGCATGTGGCCGATGCTGGGGCTGGAGACGACGTGCAGGATGCCGCTGCGGCGTTCGGCCAGTTCACCCGCCAGCTCGCCGACGCGGCGCACGCCGGCATAGACCGTTTCCACTTCGCGGAACAGTTGCCGCGCCTCCGGCGTGGGGTACAGGCGTCCCTTGATGCGCTCGAACAGACTGAAGCCCAGGCGCTGCTCGGTATGCGCCAGCAGGCGGCTGACGGCCGGCTGCGACACGAACAGCAGCTTGGCCGCGCCGCTGATCGAGCCGGTGGTCATGACGGCGCGGAATACTTCGATCTGCCTGAGATTGAGCAACATGGCGTTAAGGGTGGTGGAAGGACGGCGGCGCCGCGCGCCATAACAACATGTTAAGCGGGGCCGACAAAATGACAATGCAGCCTGTCCCGGGCGCGCTGATAGACTCAATCCGGGGAGCCCCCAGCCTAGGCCCGTCGCGCGAGGAAAACCATGGAAAGGACGCTGTACGTCATCAACCCGAATTCTACCCAGGCGGTCACCGACGCTTTCGATGCCGGCCTGGCGCCCCTGCGCGTGCCCGGCGGACCGCGCATCGAATGTCTGACCTTGCGTGAAGGCCCGCCCGGCATCCAGACGCAGCTGGACGTGGAGAGCGTCACCCTGCCGTTGGTGCGCATGGTGCAGGGGCTGGACCGCGAGCATGGCGCCGCCGCGGCCGGCTACGTGATCGCCTGTTTCAGCGATCCGGGACTGCACGCGGTGCGGGAGGCGACGTCCAAGCCCGTGCTGGGCATCAGCGAATGCGGCGTGCTGACGGCGATGACGCAGGGCCAGCGGGTCGGCGTCATCGCCATCCTGCGGCAGTCGATCCCGCGTCACGGCCGCATGTTCGGCGCCATGGGGGTCGCAGGCCGTATCGCGGCGGAATTGCCGCTGGGTCTGGGCGTGGTGGAGCTGGCGGACGCGGACCGCACGCGCGCACGGCTGGCGGACGTGGGGCGGCAGTTGCGCGACACGCATCAGGCCGACGTCATCGTGCTGGGCTGCGCCGGCATGGCGGCCTACCGCGAGTGGCTGCAGGCCGAGCTGGGCCTGCCGGTGGTCGAGCCGACCCAGGCCGCCACCGGCATGGCGATCGCCCGCATACTGCTCGATTCCGCGGCACGCTAGGCATGGAGAGCGAACTGATCCGCCGCCTGGCCCATGTGGTGGGCGACGACGGCCTGGTGTTGGACGAAGCGGCGCAGGCGCCCTATGTGGAAGACTGGCTGCGCAAGTGGCGCGGCCGCACGCCGGTGGTGGTCAGGCCGCGCAATACCACCGAGGTCGCCGCGGTCATGCGCCTGTGCCGCCAGAGCGGCACGCCGGTGGTGCCGCAGGGCGGCAATACGGGCATGAGCGGCGGCGCGGCGCCGGACGACAGCGGCGCGCAGGTCATCCTCAGCCTGAATCGCATGAAGCGCATCCGCGAGGTGGATCCGGTCAACAATACGATCACGGTGGACGCCGGGGTGCTGCTGGCCGAGGTGCAGAACGCCGCGCGTGACGCGGACCGCTACTTTCCCCTGAGCCTGGGCGCGGAGGGCAGCTGCACGATAGGCGGCAACCTGGCGACCAACGCCGGCGGCACGGCGGTCCTGCGCTATGGAAACACGCGCGATCTCGCGCTGGGCCTGGAGGTGGTGCTGCCGGACGGCCGCGTATGGAGCGGCCTGCGCGGGCTGCGCAAGGACAACACCGGATATGACTTGCGGGGGCTGTTCATTGGCTCCGAAGGGACGCTGGGCATCATCACCGGCGCGGTGCTGAAGCTTTATCCGCGGCCGCTGGGACGCGCGACGGCGTGGATAGGCGCCGGGTCGCCCGACGCGGTGGTGTCCCTATTGTCGCGGCTGCAGACGCGCTGCGGCGAGCGCCTGACGGCGTTCGAGATGATGTCGGCCTGCTGCGTGAAGCTGGTGTGCGACCACGTCAGCGGGGCGGCCTGCCCCTTGGCGGGCGAGCATCCCTATTACGCGCTGATCGAGCTGTCGGACGCGGCGCCGGAAGGGCTGGCGGAGCTGCTGGCGCAGTCGCTGGCGGGGGCGCTCGACGATGGACTGATCGCCGATGCGGCGATCGCCACGAACGAGTCCCAGGCCAAGGCCATGTGGCGCTTGCGCGAAGGGATTTCGCAGGCCCAGGTGCGGGCGGGCAAGGCGGTCAAGCACGATATCGCCTTGCCGATCTCACGCCTGGCCGCGTTCATCCAGGAGGCCGATGCCGCGGTGTCGGAGGAGTTTCCGGGACTGCCCATCGTCAACTTCGGGCATGTGGGAGATGGCAACCTCCACTACAACGTGCTGCTGCCGCTGGACGTGGCGCATGACGAGTACCAGCGATTGACGGCGGGCTTGAACCGCTGCGTGCATGACCTGGTGGTGCAGCGCGAGGGCAGCATCAGCGCCGAGCATGGCGTCGGGCGGCTGCGGCGCGATGAGTTGCGGCGCTACAAGTCCACGGTGGAGATGGACCTGATGCTGATGATCAAGCGGGCCCTGGATCCGGACCAATTGATGAATCCGGGGAAGCTGCTGTAGGCGGCGGCCGCGGTATGACTTCCGCGCGGGCTCGCCGGGACCGCACGGTTGCCGGTTGTCCAGCCCGGCGTCTTGCTAATCCAGCGTGGGAAATACGATCGGCTCGCGCGCTTGCTCGAAGGCATGGGCCAGGGCCAGCAGGCGCGCTTCGTCATGCGGCGCGCCCATGAACGAGATTCCCACCGGCACGCCGGCGCGCGCCATGCCGGCCGGTACGCTGATTTCCGGCAGGCCGGCGGCGCTGGCGATGTACAGACCCGCGTATGCGTTGCCGGGATAGGCGACATAGCCGGGATCCTGGCGGTCGTAGCGCGGCGATGCGGGGCAGGACAGCGTCGGGAATATCATGGCGGCCAGATTGTCGTCGTGGCAGCTCTGCACGATGGCGGCGCGATAGCCGGCCAAGGCGGCTTCGTCCTGGGCGCGCCGCGCGGCTGTCCGCGTGCGTGCCTGTTCCAATGCCCGGCGCATGCCCGCCAGCGTGCGCGGATTCACTTCCCGATCGGGGCGGGCCGCGGACCAGGTTTCGGCCGCCGCCAGCAATTGCGCCATATCGCGCGGACCGCCGCCTATGCCGGCGGCCAGATAGGCATCGAGCTGCGCGGGCCACTCCGCCTCGGCCAGGGGCGCCAACAGCTCGGGATAGATCGTCCGCAGGTAGGCTGATTCGGAAGCCGCGGGCACGGAAGGTGGGGCGGGCAGCGTCAAAGGCACCAGCGTGGCGCCGAGGCCGCGCAGCAGCGCTTGCGCGTCCTGCATGATGGCGCGCACCTCATCGTCCTGGCCGGGATAATCGACCAGCACACCGATGCGGGTTCCACGCGCGGCGGCGGACCCCGCGCGCAAGGCGTCCGTGTAGACCGCACCATCGGTAACCGAAGCCGCGCCCGCCAACACGCCGAGCAGCAGCGCCGCATCCCGCACGCAGCGGGCCATCGGCCCCACGGTGTCGAAGGACAAGGCCAGCGGCAGCACGCCGTCCACCGGCACCAGACCCTGCGTCGGCCGCAGGCCGGCCAGTCCCGTGACGCAGGCCGGCGCGCGCACGGACCCGAAGCTGTCCGTACCCAGCGCGGCCGCCGCGAAACCCGCCGCCACCGCGGCGGCGCTGCCGCTGCTGGAGCCCGCCGCATTGCGCGCGAGGTTCCACGGGTTCAAGGTCAGCCCGCCCAGCGAGCTATAGCCATAGCGGCCGTTGGAGCAGGCCAGCTCCGACATATTCGCCTTGCCGAGCACGATGGCGCCGGCATCCCGCAAGCGGCGCACGACCTCCGCATCGCGCGCGGGCCGATGATGTGTCAGCGCCGCGCAGCCGGCCGTGGTCGGCAGACCCAGCACATCGATATTGTCCTTGACGACGATGGGTATGCCATGCAGCGGGCCTCGCACGAATCCGGCGGCGCGTTCGCGGTCCAGCCGCAGCGCACGATCCCGCGCGTCGGGCAGCAGCGCCGTCATGGCGTTGATGCCCGCGCCACCTTGGTCGTGCGCGGCGATACGCGCCAGGAAAGCGTCGACCACCCGCGCGGCCGTCGTCGCGCCGGCATCCAGCGCGGCGCTCAACCGGGATAGAGAAAGCGTGGTGGGATCCCGCACCATGCATTCACCGGAAGTGGCAGGCCACCAGCTGGGTCGCGCCGGATCCGCCGTCGGGCACCGGCCGCGGCGTCAGCGCCGGCCGTTCGCGCCTGCAGATGTCCTGCGCCAGCGGACAGCGCGTATGGAAGCGGCAGCCGCTGGGCGGATTGGCCGGGCTGGGCGGATCGCCGCGCAACAGCTTGCGCTGGCTGCGCACATGGGGATTCGGCACGGGCACCGCCGATAGCAGGATCTCGGTGTAGGGATGACGCGGCTGCGCGAACAGCGTGTCGCGGTCCGCCAGCTCCACCACCTGCCCCAGATACATGACGGCGACGCGATGGCTGATGTGCCGCACCACGGCCAGGTCGTGCGCGACGAAGAGATAGGCGATGCCGAATTCCGCCTGCAGGTCCGTCAGCAGATTGATGACCTGCGCCTGCACCGACACGTCCAGCGCCGACACCGGCTCGTCGCAGACGATCAGCTTGGGACGCAGCGCCAGGGCGCGCGCGATGCCCAGCCTTTGCCGCTGGCCGCCGGAGAACTCGTGCGGAAACTTCTTCATGGCTTCCGGACGCAGGCCCACCTTGGAGAACAGCCATGCCACGCGTTCCTCGCGCTCGCGCGCCGCGTGGCCCGGGATGCCGCTGAAATTGCGCATGGGTTCGGCCACGATGGCGCCGGCCTTCATGCGCGGATTCAGCGATGCATAGGGGTCCTGGAAAATGATCTGCATATCGCGCCGGCGCTCGCGCATTTGCGCGATGTCCAGCCGGGCGATGTCCTCGCCGTCCAGCTTCACCGAGCCGGATGTCGGCTCGATCAGCCGCAGGATGGACTTGCCGGTGGTGGTCTTGCCGCAGCCCGACTCGCCCACCAGCGCCAGGGTCTCGCCGCGCGCCAGGTCGAAGGACACGCCGTCCACCGCCTGCACGGTGGGGCGCTTGCGCCCCAGCCAGCTCGATGAGCCGGGGTAATGCTTGACCAGGTCGCGGACCTGCAGCAGCGGCATGTCCGTCGTATTCGCAGTGCTCATGCCGTCGCTCCTTCCATGACGGTGGCTTCGACCTGTTCCGCATGGAAACAGGCCACCACGTGATCGCCGCCCAACGACCGCAAGGCCGGCGTTTCGCGGTGGCAGCGTTCGGTGGCGTAGGCGCAGCGCGGGGCGAAGCTGCAGCCCACGCCCAGCTGGGTCGGCGGCGGCACCATGCCGGGGATCTCGGTCAGGCGGCCCGCGTGGTTCATCGCCGGCATGGAAGCCATCAGCGCCCGCGTATAGGGATGCAGCGGGCGATCGAACAGCTCGGCCACCGGCGCTTCCTCCACCTTGCGGCCGGCATACATCACCACCACGCGATGGCAGCATTCCGCCACCACGCCCAGATCGTGCGTGATCATGACGATGCCCATGCCGAACTTTTCCTGCAAGCCGCGCAGCAGCTCCAGGATCTGCGCCTGGATGGTGACGTCCAGCGCCGTGGTGGGCTCGTCGGCGATCAGCACTTCCGGATTGCACGACAGGGCCAGCGCGATCATCACGCGCTGCCGCATGCCGCCGGACAACTGGTGCGGGTATTCGTTGACGCGCCGTTCCGGTTCGGCGATCTGCACCAGCCGCAGCATGTCGATGGCGCGCGCCATTGCCTCGCGGCGGCCCACCTTCTGGTGCAGCACGACGGTCTCGGCGATTTGCCGACCGACCGTCAGCACCGGATTCAGCGAGGTCATCGGCTCCTGGAAGATCATGGATATCCGGTTGCCGCGAATCGCGCGCATCTGCTTTTCGCTCAGGTCCAGCAGGTTGGTGCCGCGGTAGCGCACCGCGCCGCCGGCGAAACGCGCGGGCGGCATGGACAGCAGCCGCATGATGGAAAGCGCGGTCACGCTCTTGCCGCAGCCGGATTCCCCGACCACGCCCAGCGTCTGGCCGGCGCGCACCTGATAGGACACGCCGTTGACGGATTTCACCGTACCGGCCACCGTATCGAACCAGGTCGAAAGATTGTCCACGTCCAGCAGGACCGGCGCGGACGACGTTTGTTCGGTCATGTCGCTGCCATTCCTTTACAGTTGGTTCGCCAGGCGCGGGTCCAGCGCATCGCGCAACCCGTCGCCGACCATGTTGATCGCCAGCACCGTCAGGGCCAGCAGCGTGCCGGGATACAGGATGACGGTGAACGCCACCGCCACGAAGTTGCGGCCTTCGGCCATCATGTTGCCCCAGCTGGGTACCTGCGCCGGCACGCCCACGCCCAGAAAGGACAGTACGGCTTCGGTCAGCACCGCCGTGGCGGCGATGAAGGTGGCCTGCACCACCAGCGGCGTCACGATGTTGGGCAGGACGTGGCGCAGCAGGATCACCGGCAGCCGCGTGCCGATGGCGTGCGCGGCTTCGACGAACAATTGTTCGCGCAGGGTCAGCGCGAGCGAGCGCACCAGCCGCACCACGCGCGGCACTTGCGGAATGGTGATGGCCAGGATGACCGTGGACAGGCTGGCGCGTATCACGGCCATCAGGGCGATCGCCAGCAGGATGTCGGGGATGGCCATCATGCCGTCCATGACGCGCATGATGATGGCATCGGCCCAGCGTATGAAGCCCGCCATCAGGCCCAGCAGCACGCCCAGCGCGGTGGCCAGCGCCGCCACGGAAATGGCCACGATCAGCGACACGCGGCCACCCCACACGGCGCGGCTGAATACATCGCGGCCCAGCGCATCGGTGCCGAACCAGTGTTCCGCCGACGGCGGCTTCAGGCGCTGCAGCGGATTGATGGCGGTGGGGTTGTGCGTGGCGATCCAGGGCGCCGCCAGCGCCAGCGCGGCCACGGCGATCAGCAGCGCGATACCCAGGATCAGCGTCGGATGCTTGCGCAGCCAGCGCCAGCGCAGCGAGGGCGGCGGCTCGATGGCGGCGGCCGCCACCGCGGCATCCGCGCCGGATGGCAGGTTCGCCGACGTGATCAACCCGGCGCCGCCGGCCATGGCCGGCGGGCTCGACAGCCCTGGATCCGGCGCGCCGGCCGGACGGGTCGTGGAAATGTTTTCGGACATGGCGTGTTCCCGGAACCGCTTCAATAGCGTATGCGTGGATCGAACAAGCGATAGCTCAGATCGATCAGCAGATTGATCAGCACGTAGACGCCGGCCGACAGCAGCAGCACGCTCTGGATCACCGGATAGTCGTGATGCTGCACCGAGTCGATCACCAGCCGGCCTATGCCGGGAATCGCGAAGACGGTCTCGGTCACCACCACGCCGCCGATCAGCAGCGCGATGCCCACGCCCACGGTGGTGGCGATGGGGATCGCGGCATTACGCAGCGCATGGCCCAGCACCGGCAGCACGCCCAATCCCTTGGCGCGCGCCGTGCGGATGTAGTCTTCGTGCAGGACTTCCAGCACGGTGGCCCGCGTCATGCGCGTGATCAGCGCGATGTACACCAGCGCCAGGTTCACACAGGGCAGGATCAGGCTGCGCAGCCAGGGCCACGGGCCGCTGGCCAGGCGCGTATAGCCTTGCACCGGCAGCCAGTGCAGTTGCACCGCGAAGCCGTAGATCAGCAGATAGCCGACCAGGAAGACCGGCACCGAAAACGCCAGCACGGCGAACACCATCACCAGCCGGTCTATCCAGGTCCCGGCCTTGTACGCGGCCAGCACGCCCAGCGGGATCGCCACGACGATGGACAGCCCCATGGTCAGTAGCGCGATCGACAGCGTGGGCTCCAGGCGTTGCGCCAGCAGGCGGGTGACGGGCACCTGCGTGAACAGCGAGGTGCCCAGATCGCCGCGCAGCAGCCTGCCGGCCCACAGGAAGAATTGCTGCCACAGCGGCTGGTCCAGCCCCAGCGCCACGTGCAGGCGCTGGATGTCCTCCGCCGTGGCCAGGTCGCCGGCGATCAGCGCCGCCGGATCGCCGGGCGACAGGTGTATGAGCAGGAAGACGATGACCGCCACCACCGCCATGACGGGCAGGGTGGCGAGTATGCGCCGTATCACATAAGCCATGAAAACTCCTGGCGTTGATCGCCATGTCGGCGGCGCGGCATCGCGTCCGGCNNGCGCCNCGCGCGCCAGGCGCGATNCCGCGCCGGTGCCTGCCTTATTTGTCCAGCACCCACACGTTCGGCAAGCCCCACAGCAGGTCGCTGTGCTTGACCGCCTTGCGCACCGCGTGCACGCGGTTGTACTGGCCCACGGCGATGTAGGGGATGGCCTCGTAGGCGCGTTCCTGGAACTTGTCCAGCAGCTGCTTGCGCTGCGCCGGATCGGTGGCGGCGATCCACTGCGCGCGCAGCTCGTCCAGCGGCTTGTCGCAAGGCCAGCCCGGCAGGCTGTTGCCGCAGGCCGCGCCCAGGTAGGTGTTGTTGATCGGCGAGTTCACGTTGTAATCGGCCGCGGAAGACATATAGATGCTCCAGCCGCCCTTATCCACCGGGTTCTTGCTGGCGCGGCGCGCGGTTTCCGTGGCCCAGTCCATGGACTGGATATCCAGGTTCATGCCCAGGTCCTGCATGGCCTGGATCGCCACCAGCGTGGCGGAGTTCAGGTAGGCCACATCGGTGGGCAGCAGCACGGCGATTTTTTCGCCCTTGTAGCCCGATTCCGCCAGCAGCTTCTTGGCCAGCGTCATATCCACCTTGCGATAGGGCTCGGCGCCGGCGCTGGTGTCGTTGGGGCTGCCGCAGATGAAATACGTCGCGCAGTAGGCCATGCGCATATCCGCGGGATAGCCCATGGCGGTCACGAACTTTTCCTGATCGATGGCATGGCGCAGCGCCTGGCGGGCCTGCACCTTGTCGAAGGGCGGATTCAGGAAGTTCATGATGATGTAGGCCTGCGACTTGCCGGTCACGCCGACGTGGATATCGCTGTCGCCGCGCAGGGTCTCGATATAGTCGGGCGGCACTTCCTCGATCATGTCGACTTCGCTGTTCTTCAGCGCGGCGATGGCGCTGTTGGAGTCCGGCAGGATGGCCCATTCCACGCGATCGACGTGGGAAGTCTTGTTGCCGGCCAGGCCGGACGGCGCATCCTTGCGGCCGACGTAAGCGGGATTGCGCACGAACACCAGCTTGTTGCCGGGCACCCATTCGTCGCGCTTGAACAGATAGGGCCCGGATCCCACCACTTCGTTCAGCGGCGCGGTATCCGGCATCTTGGCCAGCCGTTCCGGAATGATAAAGGCGGGATAGCTGGCGACCTTGGCGAGTCCGTCCAGCACGGGGCCGAAGGGTTGGTCCAGCGTCAGCGTAAACGTCTTGTCGTCGGCCGCGGCCCATTTGCCGCCGGCCGCCACCATGGCGCGGCCGATGTTGTCGCGCTTTTCCCAGCGCTGCAGCGACGCCACCACGTCGGCCGACCGGACCGGATTGCCGTCGCTGAATTTCAAGCCGTCGCGCAGGGTGAAGGTCCAGGACTTGCCGTCGGGCGAGGTCTTGTAGCTGTCCACCATCTGCGGCTGCGGATTGCCCTTGGCATCCGGCGCGAACAGCGTGTCGTACACCATGAAACCGAAATTGCGGGTGATGTAGGCCGTCGTGAAGAAGGGGTCCAGCACCTTCAGGTCGGCGTAGGGCACCAGCCGCAAGGTCTTGCCGTCCGCGTGAGCGGGGGCCCCGGACAGGCAGGCAAGCGCCATGGAAAAGGCGGCGAGCGCGGTATGGATGCGGCGTTTCATGGGACAGCTCCGTTAGCGATGGCTGGGAAAGAATGCGAGCGTACCGCCGTGCGCCTTACAGCGGCCACTTCGGCATGCGGATTTTCTTGTAGGTCAGGGTCTTCCAGTCGGGCGTGGCCACGCCGGGCGCGCCGACGTAGATCACATGTTTGGCGACCTTGGAAAACGAGGCATGGAAATGCTGCGCGGATTTCACCACCACGATCTTGCGCGCCGTCAAATCGCAGCCGAGCTGGGTGAACAAATCCGTGTTCATGGCCTGGTTGCGGTTGGACACCAGCACGATCTGGACGCCGCCGGCCTGCACCAGGGCGCAATCGCCCATGGGCGTGGGGCTGCCCGTCAGGCCGGTCATGGTCATATTCCGGCGCAGCGCAAGCACCGTACAGTCGGCATCCACCGGCGCGCCGGACAGCGGGCCGATCTTGCCGCCCAGGCGCATGGGCAGGGTCGCGCCTTCCCCCGCGTCGAAGGCGATGCGCACCGCCATCGGGTCCCACAAAGGGCCGAGCGCGGCGTTCTGGATACCGCGCTCCAGCAGGCGGCGCAATACATAGGTCGAATCGCCGGGAGCGCCGCTGCCGGGGTTGTCCGCGCGGTCGGCCAGCACCACCGGCGCGCCATCGAAGGCCAGCGCTTCGTCGAGGGCCTGGTCCACCGTGCGGTAGTGCACCAGCAACTGCTCGCGCTTGCTGATCAGTTCGTCGGCCAGCTGGCGCGCCAGGCTGTCCGCGCGCGCCTGGTCGCCGTCCGTATAGACCAGCACCTTGGCGCCCATCTCCGGTACGTCGCCGGTGGCGAAGCCCATGGAAAACGATAGCGACAACACGCCGTCCTTGCCTTCCATGGCGCGCAGCTTGTTGACGAAACCCAGCGCCGGTTCGCGCGTGGTGTGCATCGGCACCACCATCTGGCAATCCACCAGCGCCGCCACGGGCCGGGTCCGGCCCAGGGCCTTGTCGGCGCACAGGTCGAACAGCTGTTCGGCGCAATGCACGATGTCGGTGTGCGGATATTCCTTGTACAGCACCACCACGTCGGCGCTTTGCACCATCAGCGGGGTCAGGTGCGCGTGCGGGTCCAGTTCGGTGCCGATGACGACGTCCGGGCCGACGATGGCGCGCACGCGGGCCAGCAGGTCGCCTTCGCAATCGTCATAGCCGTCGGCCACCATGGCGCCGTGCAGGCCCAGCAGCACGATGTCGACGGGCAGGGCCGCGCGCAGGTCCGCCAGGATTTCCTCGCGCAGGGTTTCGTAGGCGGAGCGGGTAGTGATGCCGCTGGGCTGGGCGGTCGTGACCAGACCTTCCTTCAGCGTCCATCCCAGTCGCGGGCAGCGTTGGCGGGCGACCCATAGCGGGGCGCCCTGCGACGTCGGCATGTCGGGATGCGTGCCGGCCGGATAGTATTCCCGGCCCCGGAACGAATCGATGCTGGTCGGCAGGGGCGCGAAGGTATTGGTTTCGGTGCCGAGGCCGGCGCTGAAAATACGCATGGTATGAGGGTCCCCTTGGACGTGGCATCTGGGGCGCATCATGCCGTTTGCCCGGCCCGGGGTACAAATAGCAATTCCGGCACAGGGCATAACCATAGGTTATGCAACGCTATATCTATTAGGGTAAACGCGTACGATTTGCCACGGGGAAAGCGCATGTCGAGGGGGTGGCATACCTAAAGGTTATGCAGTGATGCCCCTTTTGCATTGGCCGGACGGCGTCCGGCGGCGCACAATGCTGCCGTGCCGTTGCCGGCGCCACGCAGTCCGCGCGCCGTCGCCCGGTGACGGACGGCGAGGCCGCCCGCGCCGGCGTATCAACTTACGAAGGATCGCCACCCTATGAACCCGCAGCAGCCCTATGACCTGATATTGCAAGGCGGCGACGTCGTCGACGGCACGGGCGCGCCGCGCCGGCGCGCCGACGTCGGCGTGCGCGGCGGCCGCATCGCCGATGTCGGCGATCTGGCCGCCGCGGCCGCGACGCGTCGCATCGATGTGACCGGCCTGGTGGTGGCCCCCGGCTTCATCGACAGCCACGCGCACGACGATCGCGCGGTGCTGGATATGCCGGACATGCTGCCCAAGGTATCGCAAGGCGTCACCACCGTGATCAATGGCAACTGCGGCATCAGCCTGGCGCCGCTGCGCGGCGGCGAAACGCTGGTGCCGCCGCTGAACCTGCTGGGTCGCGGCGACGCTTACGGCAGCTTTGCCGAGTACCGCCGGGCGATCGACGCGACCGCGCCGGCGGTGAACGTGGCGGCGATGGTGGGACATTCCACTTTGCGCGTGATGCGCATGGGCGACGTCACGCGGCCGGCCACCGCGGCGGAGATCGCCGCCATGCGCGACGACGTCGAGCAGGCGCTGGACGAGGGCGCGCTGGGCGTCTCCACGGGTACCTTCTACCCGCCGGCCGCCGCGGCGCCGGAACAGGAAATCATCGCGGTCTGCGAGCCCATGTCCCGGCTCGGCGGCATCTATGCCACGCATATGCGCGACGAGGGCGATCGGGTCATGGAGGCGATCGAGGAAAGCCTGCGCATAGGCGCCGCGCTGAATGTGCCCGTCGTGATCTCGCACCACAAACTGGTGGGCAAGCATAACCACGGACGATCGGTGCAGACCCTGGCGCGCATCGGCGAGGCGGCGCGAGCCCAGGCGGTCTGCCTGGATTGCTACCCCTACGATGCGTCGTCCACCATCCTGCGGCCGGAACGGGTGGAGATCTGCGATCGCACCATGATCACCTGGTCCGAGCCGCATCCGGAAGCGGCGGGCCGTTATCTGGAAGATCTGGCGCGGGAGTGGGGCTGCGGCGCGCGCGAAGCGGCGGAGCGTTTGCTGCCGGCCGGCGCGGTCTACTTCATCATGGACGATGGCGACGTGCGCCGCATCCTGCGGTATCCGGACACGATGATAGGCTCGGACGGCCTGTCCAGCGAAGGCCGTCCGCATCCGCGGCTATGGGGCACTTTCCCTCGCGTACTGGGGCACTACGGACGCAGGCTGGGGTTGTTTCCGCTGGAAAACGCCGTCCATCGCATGACGGGGCTGACCGCCATGCGGCTGGGCCTGCGCGATCGCGGCCGTATCGATGCGGGCTGCCATGCCGATCTCGCGGTATTCGATCCGGACACCATCATCGACAACGCCACCTTCGACGCGCCGACCGAAGCGTGCACGGGCATGCGCCACGTATTCGTCGCCGGTATCGCCACCTGGCAGGACGGCGCCGCCACCGGCGCCCGTCCCGGACGCTTCATCGCTGATCGTCCCTCACTGTCAATTCGCGATTAGTTGAACTTGGAGCGCGGCGCCCGTCGAGGAGGACGCGCGGTCTGCACGACATGAGTCAGATCATCTGCATGACCGATAGGCTGAGCGGTCAACGCCGCCGGGTCAGCGTTCTCGTACTGCGTGGGCGGACGATTATCCGGACTTAACCGGGACAGTAGGAGGCTGGTCGTGCTGACGCGGATCGTGCGGCGCACGACCGCATACAATCACCGGCCGTCGTTCGATACCGCGCCATGAACCCCGAAGATCTCAAGCTGCTGGTCACCTGGACCATGCCTTTCGGCAAATACAAGGGCCGCCTGCTGGCGGACCTGCCGGGGCATTATCTGACCTGGTTCGCGCGCGAGGGGTTTCCGCCGGGGCGCTTGGGGCAGTTGCTGGGGCTCATGCACGAACTGGACCACAATGGGCTGAAGCCTTTGCTGGACCCCTTGCGGGAAGGCGGGGCGCCGAAGCGGCCCGGGTGATCCGCGTGGCGGCCAGCTCAGAACCCGTACAGCCGCGCGGGATTGTCCACCAGTATCTTGCGCCGGACCGCTTCGTCCGGCGCCCAGCGTGCCAGCAAGTCCAGCATGTCCGCATTGTCGGGCGCGTCGGCGCGGCCGGGATGCGGATAGTTGCTGGCCCACAGGCAGCGATCCGGCCTGGCGGCCGCCAGGCCGGCGGCCAGCGCGCCTACGTCGTCATAGTGCGGCGGTCCGGATTTCGATGTTTCGTAGGGCGCGGATAGCTTGACCCAGACGTGGCCGCGGTCCAGCAGGCGCAGCAAGGCGCGGAAGCCGGGATCCGACGGCGCGACCGGCGTCAGGTACTTGCCGTTGTGGTCGATGCTGAGCTGGCAGGGCAGGGCGGCCAGCCTTTCCTCGTAGCGTGGCAGCTCACGGCCGTCCAGTTGCAGATTGATCACCCAGCCCAGTCCGGCGATGCGTTCGGCCATGGGTTCCAGGTCGTCCCATTGCATGACGCCGCCGCTATTGGGAATCATCATGAAGCGCACGCCGCGCACGCCGGCCTCGTGCAGCGTCCGCAGTTCGCCGGCGGGCGTATTCACGGGCAGCGTGGCGATCATCCGCGCCGATCCTTGCGCGAGGTTCAGTGCTTCCAGCGCGCAGCGGTTGTCGAAACCGTAGCCGGTGGCCTGCACGATGACCGCGCGTTGCAGGCCCAGGGCCTGGCGGACCCGCAGGTAGTCGCTCCAGGAGGCCTGCGGCGGGCCGAAGGTGGCGGTAGGCGCGAGCGGATAGCGCTGCAGCTCGTAGATATGGATGTGGCAATCGCAGGCGCCGGCCGGCGCTTTGAGCAGCGGTGTTTTCATTTGTTGTCTCGTCCTGACCCGGTGGTGTTGTTCAAAGCTGCCGTCCCGTCGCGCCTCTGTCCCAACGAGGGCGGTCAACGGCGCAGGCGGCCCAGGCGTGTGGCCCGCGCCGCGTTGACCGCATGCGGCGGCACGGCGCCCGTGACGATGGCGCGCACCTGCGCCACCGTGTCCATCGCCTGATGCTCCGCCGCCTGCGGCGTCAGGCCGCCGACGTGCGGCGTCGCGATGACGCGTGGGTGGGCGGCCAGCCAGGACGAAGGCATCTGGTCTTGCGCGCGCCCGACGTCCAGCGCGCAGCCGGCGATGACGCCCTGGTCGAGCGCGTCGCGCAGCGCGTCCTCATCGACCAGTTCGCCGCGCGACGCGTTGATGAATATCGCATCGCGCTTCATGCGCGCGTAGGCATCGCGGCCCATCAGGTTCGCCGTTTCCGGCAGCGCGGGCGCCAGGCACACGACGTAGTCGGATTGCGCCAGCAGGGTATCCAGGTCCACCTGGCGCATGCCGTCTTGCAAGGCCTGCGGTTGCGGATCCTGGACCAGCACCCGCATGTCCAGCGCATGGGTAATGCGCGCCAGGTAGCTGCCGATATGGCCGTGCCCGATGATGCCCACGGTCGCGCCGCGCAGTTCGCGGCCCATGATGACCGGCGCCGCTTGCCCGCTCCAGTAGGCGGCCGCCGCGCGGCTGATGTGCCGGCTGGCGTCGATCATGACGCCGACGATCCATTCCGATACCGAGGCGTCGAAGCCAGGCGTGGCGCGCGTGACCAGCACGCCATGGCGATCGGCGGCGTCCACGTCGATGTTGCGGATGTCCACGGCGACGCGGCAGAAGGCGACCAGATCGGGCAGGGCGTCGAACACGGCGGCCGGCGCCGCGGCCAGGCGGCTGGACACGATGATGTGGCAGCCCTGCGCCAATCGGATCAAGTCCTCCGGCGTGGTGGGATCGGCGCCGGGATTCAGGCGCACGTCGCCCAGCTCGCGCAGGGCGCGCAGTGCGCGGTCGCCGTAGTAATTGGCCAGGGCCTGCGGGGAGTGCGTCAACAATATGGTCGGGGTCATGCGGATGTTTTCCTTGGGGACCGCGCGCGCGGGCGCGGAGAAACTGCGGCCGGCGTCCCGGCGGCCGGCGCTCCGGCGGCCCGCGGTTCGCTGGCCCGCGATCCGGACGCCGGTGGTTTCGCGGCACGGGATCTTGCCGTCGATCCGGCGACGGCAGGCGGCGGCGCCACGGACTGCCGTTCGACCAGCCGCGGCTGGAACAGCACTTCGCGCGCGGGTAGCGCGGGCTGGGCCAGCCGTTCGACGACCATGGCCACCATGGCCCGCGCCATATCGGCGCTGGGCATCTCCACCGTGGTCAGCGGCGGATTGGCGTAGGCCGTCATGACCAGATTGTCCATGCCGACCACCGACACATCGCCGGGCACCGACAGCCCGGCGCGATGCAGCCCGGCCATCAAGCCCAGCGCCATCATGTCGTTGATGGCGATGATGCCGGTGGGACGCGACTTCATCGACGCGATGCGGCTGGCCATGGCATAGCCCTCATCCGCCAGGTTGGAATCGCCATAGCCCGGCCGCGTGGCGCCTTCCAGCACCTGCGCGTGCCCGGCCAGTCCGGCCTCCCGCGCGGCCTGCAGAAAGCCCTGGCGCTTGAGCGTGCGGCTGACCGTCTTGACGTCCGGCGTCACCAGCGCCAGGCGCTGGTGGCCATGCGCGACCAGATGCCGGACCGCCAGGCGCGACGCCAGCATATTGTCCGGCGATACGTGGTCGATCCGCGACCGCGTATCGCCGTCGCCGCCGCGGTCGTAGCTGACCACCGCCAGGCCGCGCGCTATCGCGGCTTCCAGATGATCCTCGTCGGTGCGCGACGACGCCAGGATGACGCCGCGCACACCGAGCGAAATCAGATCGTCGAAGGTGCGCGATTCCTGCTGCCGGTCGCGGTGCGTATTGCCCAGCAATACGCGGAAGCCGTGGCCGTCGCGCGCGGCGGCCTCCACGTGGACCGCGAGTTCGCCGAACATGGGATTGGCGGTGGACGGCACCAGCAGCCCGATCAACGGCGCATAGCCCGTCTTCAGCTGGCGCGCCACCAGATTGGGCCGGTAGTTCAATTCCCGGATGGCGTCCTGCACCCGCTGAAAGGTATCGCGGCTGAGACGGTCCGTGCGGCCGTTCAGTACGTTGGACACCGAGCTTACCGACACGCCCGCCAGCGCGGCCACATCCTGGATCGTCGTCATTGCCTCTCTCAAGCCATGTTCATCATGCGTGGCACCCACAGACTGATCGCGGGCACGAAAATCAGCACTATAAGCATGATCACCAGCAGGATCAGGTATTTGACCATCGGCCGCGATACCTGCTCGACGCGCGTGCCCGTCATCGCGCAGGTGGCGAACAGGCCCAGGCCGAAGGGCGGGCTGAACAGTCCCAGGCCCATGGCGATCACCACGACCGTGCCGAAGTGCAGGGGATTCACGCCCACCTGCTGCGCGATCGGCGTCAGCAGCGGTCCGAAAATGATCAGCGCCGGCGCGCCTTCCAGGATGGCGCCGAACACCACCATCAGCGCCGCCGACACCAGGATGAATGCCGTGCTGCCGTAGTCGTGCGCCAGATGCGTCATGGTGTCGGACAGGAAGCTGGGCAGCTGCTGCACCGTGAGCGCGAACGCCACGCTGGACGCGGCGGCGATGATGAACAGGATGCCGCCGGCCATGGACGCCGCGCGCACGAACAGCGCCACGACGGCGCGCGGCGTCAGCTCGCGGAAGGCCAGGGCGCCGGCGATCAGCGCGTACACCACCGCGAAGGCGGATACCTCCGTCGACGTGGCCACGCCCGACGTCACGCCCTTGCCTATCATGCCCACCATCACCAGCGCGATGAAGGCGCCGCCCAGCAGCTGCGGCCAGGGCATGCGCACGGGGAAGGCCCGCATGGGATCGACCTTTTTGCCGAACCAGATCGCCATGGCCGACAGGCCGGTGGCCAGCACCGCCGCCGGCACCAGCCCGGCCAGGAACAAGCCGCCGATGGAGATGTTGGCGACGAAGCCCATGATGATCAGGTTTACGCAAGGCGGTATCGTTTCCGCCATCACGGCCGAAGACGCCAGCACCGCCGCGGTTTCGTTGACGTCCTGTTCCGTACGCCGCACCGCCGGCACTACGATGCCGCCCACCGCGGCGATATCGGCCAGCTTGGATCCCGATACGCCTGAGAAGAAAGCCGTCGCCAGGATGGATATCAGGTTCATCGAACCGCGCACCCGGCCGAACATACGCACCAGCAGCTCGATCAAGCGCGTCGACATGCCGTTGGACTCCATGATCAGGCCGGCCAGCACGAAGAAGGGGATCGCCAGCAGCACGAAGTGATCCATTCCCGCCATCACCTGCTGCGAATAAATGATCAGCGGCAGCGACGGATCGGCCAGGAAATACACCAGCGAAGACAGCGCCAGCACAAAGGCGATGGGAACGCCCGCGACCAGGCTGAAAAGGAAAGCCAGGGTCAGCAGCAGCCATGGACGTATGACCCAGGCCTCGGGCATATGGCCATTCCACGCCCAGACCGCCACGCACAGGCCGATGGCGCCGGCCAGCGTGCCGTAGACCGCGCGGCGCGGTCCGCACAAGGCATTGGCGATGCCGACCACCGTCATGAACAGCGCGCCCACGAAGACCGGCAGCACGCTGAGCCACTGCGGGGTGCCGATGGGCGTGGTGACGTTCACCGAATCCTGCAGCAGTTCCCACGACGAATAGCACAGCGCGGCGGACGTTCCCGCCACCGCCCAGCCGCCCAGCTGCACGGCGGGATCGCGCCAGGACCGCGGCAGCAGCCCGCGGAACACGTCGATGCCCACATGCTGGCGGCGCGCCAGCACGGTGGCGCCGCCCAGGAACACCAGGGTCACCATCAGGCCGCGCGCCGCTTCCTCCGCCCAGTCCACAGGACTGTGCAGGAAGTAGCGCAGGATGACCGAGACGAAGACGACGGCCACGTCCACCGCCAGTACCAGTCCGCAGAAGTGTTCGATGATGCTGCAGATGCGCGCCAGCCAGCGCGATTGCGTCCCGCTGCCTTGCGCGGCGGTGTGGGCCGCCGCCGTGCCGGCCCCTGCCAGTACATGTGCGTTCATGCTGTCCTCCAGCCTGACCCGCGGCCGCATCGCGGCCTGGTCGCTGCTGCGTTCCAGATTCATCCGGCGCTCAGGCGCGCGACTTATTGATGATGTCCAGCATCGGCTTGGTGACCGGGTACTGCGAGGTCACGCTGGGCCATAGCTTTTCTTCCATGGCCTGGCGCAGCTGTTGGCGCTCGCCGGGATCCATGGGATGGAACTTGATGCCCAGTTTCTCCAGCTCGGCCAGCGCCTGTTTGCCCTTGCTGCCGGCGACCTGGCGCTGGTAAAGCGATGCTTCTTCCGCCGCCTTCAGGAAGGCGGGCTGCAGGTCGGCCGGTACCTTGCCCAGGCCGCGCTTGCCGATCGCCGTGATCGAGGGGCTGAACAGATGATTGGTCAGCCAGCAGTTGCTGACGACTTCATTGAACTTGCTGGACAGCACCGTCGCGGCGTCATGCTCGAAGCCATCCACCACGCCGGTCTGCACGGCGGTGTAGAGCTCGTTGATGGGAATGGGCGTCGGTATGGCCCCCATCAGCTTGAAGGTCTCCACGAAGATGGGCGTGGGCAGGACGCGCAGCTTGACGCTCTTCAGGTCGCTGTCGTGCTCCACCACTTTTTTCGTATAGACGCTGCGCGCGTTGAAATGGTTGCCCCAGCCGATGAAGGTGCAGCCGGTGCGCGATTGCAGCAGCTTGTTGAACTGTTCGCCCACGCCGGCGTCGACGGACTTGTTGACGTGTTCCCAGCTGTCGAACACGAAGCCCATGTCCAGCAGCGCCAGCTCCGGCAGCGCCGTCGCCCAGATCGAGCTGCCGGTGATCATCATGTCGATGGATCCCAGGCGGACCTGCTGAACTACGTCCGACTCCTTGCCCAACTGGCCGTTGGGAAAGATGTCGACGCGGATGCGGTCGCCGACCGACTGCTTCAGGTCGGCGGCGAAGCGCTCATACCAGATGTACTGGGCGGATTGCTGGTCGGCGGGCTGGGATATCGAGCAGCGCAGGGATACGGCGGCGGGGGCCGCCAGCAGGCCGGGGGCGGCAACGGCGGCCGCGGCGCCGGCGGCGGATTTCAGGAAGCCGCGGCGCGACAGGACGGGCCGCGGGGCGGCAATGCCGGCGCCGGCCGCCGGCAAGCGTGGAAATGCTTGCGATTTCATGGGGTTGTCTCCGATTTATAGGTGTAGGTATAACGATTTACTAAATCGTTCTACGCATCCTAGGTGTTTTGCCGTTTCTTTACAATAGGGGCCCCCCACAGGCTGGCAGGGACGCGCGCCGCCACAGGCGCCGCCTGGGAAATTTCCCACGACGTAATGCGCAGGCTTCGCGCGTTCCTTTCCTTTCTCGCGCGGAGCGTCATTTCATGAAAATTCGACGCCCTCACGGCGATACTGCGGCGCAGCAGTTGCCACCCTGCGATCGCCATGTACATCGAATCCCGCTCCGAAGCGTTTGCCGCGCGCACGCTCCCCGCCGAATTCCTGCCGCCCAGGCCGGACATCCGCGACATCCGAATTTCCTGCGTTGTGCCCTGCCTGAACGAATGCGACAACCTCAAGGTGCTGTTGCCCGCGCTGATGGCACTGCTGGGCAAGCTGTGCACGTCCTGGGAAGTCATCGTGACCGATGACGGCAGCAGCGACGGTACGGCCGAACTCATGCATAAGTGGGCGGCCATCGACGGCTTCCGCTATGTGCGGCTGTCGCGCAATTTCGGCAAGGAAGCCGCGCTGAGCGCCGGCCTGGAAGCCTCCACCGGCGACGTCGTCATTTCGCTGGACGCGGACATGCAGCATCCGCCCGCCCTCATCCCCGAGATGCTGGCGCGCTGGCGCGCGGGCGCCGACATGGTCTATGCGGTGCGGGAAAACCGCGATGCCGAATCCTGGTTCAAGCGCGTCGGCTCGCGCCTGTTCTACCGCATGCTCAGCGAAGAGCGCGGTGTCGATGTGCCGGCCAACGCCGGCGATTTCCGCCTGATGGACCGCCGCGTGGTGCAGGCGCTCAATGCGCTGCCCGAACGCACGCGCTTCATGAAGGGCCTGTATGCCTGGGTGGGATTCGAGGCCGAGGCGCTGCCCTATACGCCCGACGCGCGGGCGCATGGCGCCAGCCACTACAGCAAGCGCAAGCTGTTCAAGCTGGCCTTCGCCGGCCTGACGGCATTCACCACGTGGCCGCTGCGCCTGGTCAGCATGATGGGCCTGGCGTTTTCGCTGATGTCGTTCGCCTACGGGGTCTACCTGGTGGCGGACTTCCTGATGTACGGCAACGCGGTGTCGGGCTGGACCACCATCGTCGCCGCCCTGATGTTCTTCGCCGGGATCAATCTGCTGTCCCTGGGCGTCGTGGGCGAGTACGTCGGCCGCATCTTCGACGAAGTCAAGGGACGTCCCCTATATGTCGTTCGTGAACAGCGCGGCAGAGTTTTCACTGAAAAGAATAGTTCCCGATAACATGTTGCGTGTGCTCGATACATGGATGCGCCGTCTGGAGGCGCTGTCCAAGGGTTGGCTTTTCCTGCTGACCGGTGTGTGGCTGCTGTGGTTGTCATGGCTGCGGCCGATGACGCTGCCGGATGAAGGCCGCTATGCCGGCATCGCCTGGGAAATGATGCGCAGCGGCGATCGCGTCGTGCCCCTGCTGAACGGCATGCCGTTCTTCCACAAGCCGCCGCTGTACTACTGGCTGGCATCCGCCGCCTTCGATGTGTTCGGGGTGCATCCCTGGGTCGCCCGCCTGCCTTCGTGGCTGGCCGCCTGGGCCGCGGCAATGGCCGTGTATGTCTTCATGCGCCGCTACCGCGGCGCGCGGACGGCGACGATTGCCCTGATGGTACTGGCCACGCAGCCGTTTTTCTTCGGCGCCGCGCAGTTCGCCAATCTGGATATGCTGGTGGCCGGCATGATCACGCTGACCACGGTGGCGGGCGCCGCGACGGTGCTGAACGCCGTGCGCGGCCAGCCCTGGCGTTCCCTGGCCGTGGCGACCGGCGTACTCGCCGCGCTGGGCGTGCTTTCCAAGGGCTTGATCGGCGTGGTGCTGCCGGCCGGCATCCTGTTCATCTGGATCGCCGTGCTGCGGCAATGGCGCGGCCTGGCCGCGCTGCTATGGCCGCCCGCCATCGCCGCCTTCCTGGCGGTGTGCCTGCCCTGGTTCTGGGCCATGCAGCAGGATTTCTCCGGCTTCTTCAACTATTTCTTCATCTACCAGCAATTCGATCGCTTTGCCGAAACCGGCTTCAACAATCGCCAGCCCATCTGGTTCTACCTGCCGGTACTGGCGGGCCTGATCCTGCCCTGGACCTTCTGGCTGGGCGCCGTATTCCGCAAGGCTTTCTGGACGGCGGAACAGGACGACGCGCGCGCCGTGCGGCTGCTGCTGGGCATCTGGATCGTGGTGGTGCTGGCCTTCTTCTCGCTGCCCGCATCCAAGCTGGTGGGTTACGTGCTGCCGACGCTGGCCCCGTTGGCCGGCCTGGTGGCGGAGGTCATCGCCTCCGGCCTGGCGGGCCGCGATGCCGACACCACGCGCCGCGGCTATCGGGCGTGCCAGGCGGTGGCGATCTCGCTTTGCGTCCTGATGACCGTGTTCGTGGCCATCTATTCGTCGCCCACGTCCGCCCCCATGGCGCGGCGCGCGCGCCCCGAATTCAAGGCGGGCGACCAGATCGTCATGCTGCATGCCTATGCCTACGATCTGCCCATGAATATGCGCGACACGCGGCCCGCCTGGGTGGTGGACGACTGGAGCAATCCCGACATCCCGCTGCGGGACAATTGGCGCAAGGAGCTCTATGACGCTGGCCAGTTCCGCCCCGATGTCATGAAAGACACGCTGATTTCGATGCACGAATTGCAGGCCCGCCTTTGCGTGGCGCCGGCCGGCCAGGCGTTCTGGTTCTGGGGCAATCCCGCCGAGGACCAGGAAACCTACCCCGCGTTGCGCGGCGTCGCGCCTTTCGCGGTAAACGGCAAGCGCGCGCTGTGGCGCGTCGTGCCCGACGCGGCGTTCAGGTCGCGCTACTGCGACGGAATGCCCAAAAACGGCTGAAGACGAAGGTCAGCACGGCGATGGCGATCAATACCAATCCGAGCAGGACGTCGTACCGCAGCGTGGTATGGCGCAGCAGCCAGGCGTATGCGGCTTCATTGATCAGGAAGCCCGCCGCCGAAATGCAGAAGAAACGTAGCGCCGCCACGTGCCACGCGCTCGTCTGATGCCGGAAAGTGAGGCGATAATGACCGCTGAACGAAACACCGAACGCCACCAGCCATCCGACCACGTTGGCGGCCAGCGGTGGCGCGCCCAGGCCTTCCACGCAGGCGACGGCGGTTATCCAGTGGGTGGCGGCGGCCGCGCAGCCAACGGCGACGAACCAGCTCAATTGTCGGATCAGGGTCCGCATTCCAAAACTTCCATGGCGATGATGTTGCAAGAGCCCACGCACGCGGGCAGCAGGCGCATTGTCGTATGCGCGGACGATTTTGGCATGAGTGCCGCCATCGACGACGGCATATTGGCGCTGGTGCGCGCCCGCCGCCTGAGCGCGGTCGGTTGCCTGGCGCAGGCGCCTTCTTTCCGCGCCGATGCGGCCAGGCTGCGCGAACTGGACGTCGATGCCGGCCTGCACTTGAATTTCACCGAGACGCTGGGCGCGGCGGGACTATACCTGCCTTTGCCGCGCCTGATCGTCTGCGCGTATGCGCGCCTGTTGAATCGCGGACGCGTGCAGCGCCAGATCGAACGCCAGCTCGATGCCTTCGAATCGGCCATGGGCCGCATGCCGGACTTTGTCGACGGGCATCAGCACGTGCACCAGCTGCCGCAGATACGCGATGCCTTGTTCGAGGTGCTCGCGCGCCGCTATGCCGGCCAAGGCCCTTGGCTGCGCGATACGGCGCCCGGTTGCCTGGACGGCGTGCCGACGCCGCTGCGGCGCAAGGCGCGCATCATCGCGGCCTTGGGCGCCCGGCCCTTCGCGCGCGCGGCGGCGCAAGCCGGGCTGCGCACCAATCGGCGCTTTCTGGGCGTCTACGATTTCCAGGGCGGGGCGCAGGCGTACGACAGCCTGTTCAGGCTCTGGGTGCGCAACGCCGCCGAAGGCGACCTGCTGATGTGCCATCCGGCGCTGCCGTCCGGGGGCAGGCAGGGCATGGATGCGCAGCGCGGCGCGGAATACCAGGTGTTGTCCAATCCGGCGCTGGACGAATGGATGGCGTCGATCGGCGTGCGCGTGGCGCGCTATGCGTCGATGACCTTGCGCGCGAACCCTTCCAGATAATCCATCAGCGTATCGGCGGCGTGCGCGGCGGCGCGCTCGTTGCCGCCGGCGATCGCCTGCGCCATGGCCAGGTGGTGACGCGCGCCTTCCATCACGTCGCCTTCATGCTGGTAGGCATACCAGAAGCGCCGGCATTGGATCAGCAAGGGGATGACCGCGGTGACGGCGGACGTATTGCGGCAGGCCTCGTGGCAGGCATGATCCAGCATCTGGTCGGCGCGCATGTAATCGTCCAGGTTGCCGCCTTCGGCCGCTCGCATCATATGCGCCGCGCAGTCCAGGATCGCGGCGCGCTGCGGCGGGGTCGCGCGCCGCGCCGCGGCCGTGGCGATCAGTTGTTCCAGGGCGCGGCGCGTCTGCAACAGGTCCAGATGGTCGGCGAGCTGCACGTTGGACACGCGCAGCCCGCGTCGCGGCTCCTGCATGATCAGTCCCGCCGAGACCATGCGCAGCAGCGCTTCGCGCAGCGGCGTGCGGCCCAGCCCGGTGCGCTGCACCAGTTCGGCTTCGACCACCGGCGTGCCGGGCTGCAACTGCAGGGTGGCGATCATGCTTTCCACCGCGTCGTAGGCGACGTCGGCGGCGCGGCGTTTGGGCGGCTCGGCGCTCATGCGGGCGGACGCGAGCGGAACTCCTCCGGCCGCTTTTCCAACGCCGCGCCGACGATGGCTTCGACGCGCGCCCGTTCTTCGCCGGCCAGCGGCAGGCGCGGACGGCGCACGAATTCGTTGCCCACGCCGGCCAGGGTTTCGGCCAGCTTGATGTTCTGCACCAGCTTCGTCGATACATCCAGGTGCAGCAGCGGCGTGAACCATTGATAGAGCTTCAGCGCCTGCGCCCACTCCCCCGCCTTCATCAGGTCGTACAGCGCTACGGTTTCGCGGGGGAAGGCGGTGACCAGGCCGGCCAGCAGGCCGTCGGCACCCAGGGCCAGTGCCTCGAACGATAGATCGTCCACGCCGATGAACAGCTGGTAGCGCGTACCCAGCGCATTGCGCAGGTCGGTGATGCGGCGGATGTCGTCGGTGCTTTCCTTGATCGCCGCCAGCCATTCGCAGTCGGCCAGCTGCGCCATATGCTCGGGCTTCAGGTCCACCCGGTATGCCACCGGATTGTTGTAGATCATGCAGGGCTTGCGCGCCGCTTCGGCGATGGCGCGGACGTTCTGCATGGCTTCGCGCGCGTCCGCGACGTAGAGCACGGAAGGCATCACCATGAACCCGTCCACGCCCAGGTCGACGGCCGCCTTGACGTAGCGCAGCGCATCGCGCGTGCTCGTTTCCGAGACATTGGCCAGCACGGGGATGCGGCCGGCGCTGACTTCCACCGCGGTGTGCGCGATAGACAGCTTTTCGTCCATCGACAGCGTGCTGGCCTCGCCCAGCGATCCGCAGGTCACCATGCCGTGCACGCCGTTATCGATCAGGAAGGCGAAATGCCGGCGCATTTCCTCGTGATCCAGCGATTCGTCCTCACGGAACTTGGTGGTGACGGCGGGGAATACCCCTTGCCAGCGCATACGGTTCAAGTCGATCTCCATCGGAAGCGGCGCTTGCCGGCGCCGATGGGGCAGTCTACTGGCTGCTTAATATATTTACAACGTTGGCCGTTCGGCGGGGGGGCGTTTCCCGATTCGCTTCCGCTCAAAGGGGTTCGGGCCCGCCCCGCCGGTTCGATGCACGCGCGTCCAGGGCCGGTTGTTGCGGCATGGGCGTGCCGCGGTATGCGGCCGTGGCGTCGTGCACGAAGGACTCGACCGCCTGGTCGTATACCGGGCCGCTGCGCACGGCGCCGGAATGCGTGGCGCCGTCGATCTTCACCAGCCGCTTGAGATTGGGCGCCACCTTTTGCACGGCGGCGAAAAGCTGGTCGCTCATGGTGTGCGGGACCACGCGGTCTTCGGTGCCGTGCAGGAAGAGCACCGGCGTCGTCATGTCGGCAAGTTTGTCCAGGGAGTCGAAGGGCTGCGTGACCAGCAGGCTGGCGCCCGGCACCCAGCCCCATTTGAGCGTCTGCAGCATGGCGGCGATGCTGGTGAAGCTGGATTCGACGATCAGGCCGGCGATGGGCGGCATGTCCTTGCGCGACGCCAGGTCGATGGCGATGGCGCCGCCCAGGCTGTGGCCGTAGACGAAGCGCCTGGCGGGATCGGGTTGGCGCCTGGCCAGCTCGCGCAGCGCGGCGGCGGCGTCCTGGCCGGCGCTTTCCTCGGACGGCAGCATCTGGGTGGAGTCGCCGAAGCCGCGATAGTCGATGGCCAATACCGAATAACCCAGGCGCGTCCAGCTGGCCATGCGGAAGGCGCTGCCGTTCAGATTCCAGCGGGCGCCATGCAGATACAGCACGGTGGGCGCCTGCCGATCCGGGCTTTGCCAATACCAGGCGCGGACGTGCTGGCCAGGGGCCACCGCCAGGTCGAAAACCCGCGTGCCGGCGGGCGGCTCGCTGAACCAGCGCTGGTCGCCGCGCGCCGGCGAGAAAATGGCCTCGCGCTGCCAGGCGTCAAGTTGCGTGCAGCCGACGACGGCGGCGCTGGCCAGCAGCGCGCACGCGAGCGCGCGCCGCAGGCTGATACGGATGGGCAATCGGCGGGAACCGGGCATGGACGATAGACCTGCCGCCGCCGCGCGGGTTCCCGACGATGAAGGTGGCCGCGACTAGGCGGCCGATCCCATCAGTTCCTGCGCGATCGGGTAGAGCGACAGCACCAGCAGCACCGCCATCGTCAGATTGAAGGCGCGCACGGCGCCCGGCCTGTGCAGCACCCGCCGCAGCGCCGTGCCGAAGGTCACCCATACCCCGATGGCGGGCAGGTTCACGACGCCGCAGACGATGGTCGCCACCACCAGGTTCATGAAGAATCCGGCCTCTGGAATATAGGTGGCCGCCAGGCCCACCACCATGACCCAGGCCTTGGGATTGATCCACTGGAAGGCCGCCGCCTGCAGAAACGTGAACGGCCGCGCCCGCTGCCCGCCTTCACGGATCTCGCCCGCCGTGGCGATTTTCCAGGCCAGGTACAGCAGATAGGCGGCGCCGCCGTACTTCAGCACGGTGTACAGCAGCGGCACGCTGTGGAATAGCGCGCCCAGGCCGGCGCCCACCAGCAGGATCATCAGCGAAAAGCCGATATTCACGCCGAACATATGGGGCAGCGTCCGCCGGAAGCCGAAGTTCAGTCCCGACGATGCCAGCATGATGTTGTTGGGGCCGGGCGTGATGGAGCTGACCAGGGAAAACAAGGCCAGCGGACCCAGCAGGCTGGCGGAAAGCAAGGGGATGGCGTCGGTCATGCTTGGGCCCTCCGCGCCGCCGCGGCGCGCGCGCCGGCGATCACGGCGATGACGGCCAGCGCGAACGCCAGCGTGGCGGGCGTAACGTGTTCGCCGAAGAACAGCGCGGCGGCGCAGACGGTAATGAAGGGCTGCAGCAACTGTATTTGCCCGACCCGCGCGATGCCGCCCCGGGCCAGCCCGTGGTACCAGGCAAAGAATCCCAGGAACATGGAGCCGAAGGACAAATACGCCAGGGCCGCCCACACCGTCGGCGAGGGCGCCGCGGGCGCCTGCGCGGCCAGCCAGGCCACCGGCGCGGCGATGAAGGGCGCGCTGAAGACCAGCGCCCAGCAGATCGTGCGCCAGCCACCCAGGGTACGCGATACGCGCGCGCCTTCGGCATACCCCATGCCGCCCAGCGCGGTCGCGACCAGCAGCCAGAGGTCGCCGGCCCGCGGCGCGCCGCCGCCCTCGCGCAGGGCGAACGCCGCGACCAGCCCGGCACCGGCCATCGCCCACAGCCAGAAGCGCCCCGGCGGCCGCTCGCCGCTGCCCAGGGCGGCGAAGGCCGCGGTCGCCAAAGGCAGCAGGCCGTTGACCACCGCCCCGTGCGCGGACGGCACCGATTGCATGGCCAGCGTGGAGGCCACCGGCCAGCCCACGACCACGCCGAGGGCGGCCAGAATAACGCCGGACATTTCCTCGCGCCGCGGCAGGCGGCTGCGCGTCAGCCACAGCAGCAGCCCGGCCGGCACGGCCGCCACCACGGCGCGTCCCAGGCCGACCAACAGGGGATCGAGTTCCGCGACCGCGATGCGCGACATCGGCAGCGTCAGGCTGAACACCAGGATCCCGACCAGCGCCGCGCCATAACCTTCCCAGCCATGCGGGGCGGTGTTGGAGGATGAGAGGGCGGCGGCGGAAGAGGGCAGGCGCGGCATGGCAAGGCGTCCGTGGATGAGGGAGATGACACTCTACGGACAGTTTCCGGTACAGTACCGATACACTTCACCGGTTCAACGGAATAACTGGCCTGGTCCCTGCTCCATGACACTTTCCGACTCCAACTCCGTTTCCGCCTGGCGCCCGGTGCGCGGCAACGACGTTACGCTGGCGGCGCAACTCGCCGACGACCTCGCGCGCCGCATCGCCGACGAGGGGCTGCGCCCCGGCTCCCGTCTGCCGTCGATCCGCGTCATGGCGCAGCAGGCCGGGGTCAGCCGCTTTACGGTGGTCGAGGCCTATGATCGCCTGGCGGCCAGCGGCCTGGTGCAATCGCGGCGCGGCGCCGGCTTTTTCGTAGCCGCGCGCGATACCGCGCGCGCCGCCGCGGCGGTGCCGGCGGCCGAGGCGACACTGGACACGCCCACGCGCATCGACATTTCATGGCTGCTGCGCAGCATGTTCCGCGAGTCCAGCACGCCCGGCATGCCGGGCGGCGCCGGCCTGCTGCCGCCCGAATGGCTGGATGCCGACATGATCGCCGGCGCCGTGCGCGCCGTGGGGCGCACCGTGCGCGGCAACTTCCTGTCCTACGGCCAGCCCCAGGGCTATCCGGCGCTGCGCCAGCAGATCGCCGCGCTGTTGCAGGGGCTGGGCGTTCCCGCGCATCCCGATCACAATCTTTTGACCACCTGCGGCGTCACCCATGGCCTGGATCTGGTCGCCCGTCTGCTGGTTGGGCCGGGCGATACGGTACTGGTCGAAGACCCGGCATGGTTCGTCATATTCGGCCGCCTGGCCGCCGTCGGCGCGCGCATCATCGGCGTGCCGCGCACGGCGGCCGGCCCGGATATCGAAGTCCTGGAAAAGCTGGCCGCGCAGCATCGGCCCAAGCTTTTCATCATCAATAGCGTGGTCCACAACCCGACCGGACACACCTTGTCCGCCGGCGCGGCCTACGACGTTCTGCGCATCGCCGAACGCTACGACTTCCAGGTGATCGAGGACGACACCTATTCGGAACTGCATCCCGGCAATGCCATGCGGCTGTCGGTGCTGGATCGCCTGAATCGCGTCATCCTGGTCGGCGGCTTTTCCAAGATGCTGGCGCCCAGCCTGCGCGTGGGCTATGTCGCCGCGGCGCCCGCGCTGCTGCAGAAACTGGCGGACCTGAAGATGCTGGCCGGGTTGACCACGCCGGAATTGGGCGAGCGCGTGGTCCATCGCATCCTCGCCGACGGCCAGTTCCGCCGCCATGTGGAGCGGGTGCGGGCCCGCGTGGACGATGCGCGCGAACGCTGCGCGCGCCGCCTGCTCGACCTGGGCCTGCGGATACCGGAGCTGCCCCACGCCGGCATGTTCATCTGGGCCGACTGCGGCCGCGATAGCGAAAGCCTGGCGCGCGCCGCCGCGGAGCGCAATATGCTGTTGGCGCCCGGGTCGCTGTTTTCGCCGTCGCAGGCGCCGACGACCTACATGCGCTTTTCCGCCAGCATGGTGGACAATGCGCCCGCCTGGCAGTTGTTGCGGCAGTTGATGCGCGATGCGCCGGCGGCGCGGTTATCCTAAGGCCCACGCCCACGCCAAGCGCGAGGCCTACCATCAGCCCCACCTTCAAGGAAGAACATCATGTCCGTTCCCATCAATCGCCTGACTCCCGAGTTCGCCGTCGCGCCGCAGCTGTCGCCGGACGATATGGCCGCGGTGGCGGCCGCGGGCTTCAAAAGCGTCATCATCAACCGCCCGGACTATGAAGGCGGTCCGGACCAGCCCACCGCGGCGTCCGTCTCTGAGGCGGCCCTTAATGCCGGCTTGCAGGTCGAGTACCAGCCCGTGGTCAGCGGCGGCATGACGGCGGACGACGTGGCCACCTTCGCGCGCCTGCTCGAAAAACTGCCGCAGCCCGTGCTGGCCTACTGCCGCACCGGCACGCGCTGCACCAATCTTTTTGTTGCGTCGCAACAGTCGGGCGCGCCGCGCTGAGTCCGCGTCCGGGACGGTGCTCTGCCGCGCCAGGCGCTTTTCCGGTAGGATGGTACGCACACACCATCCGTGTAAGGAGCTGGACATGTTCAAAAAAATCCTGATTCCCACCGACGGGTCGCCGCTGTCCGCCCAGGCGGCGAACGCAGGGGTTTGCTTCGCCCGCTCCGTCGGCGCGGAGATCGTCGCCCTGCACGTCACCCAGCCTTTCGCCGCGACCATCGGCTTCGATGGCATGGCGGCCGCCTATGCGATTACCGACGAAGACTACGAGAAAGCGTCCGCGGAGCAATCCAAGCGCTACCTGAAGGCGGTCCTGGACCGCGCCGAGACCGCTAACGTCAAGGCCACCTCGCGCGCCATTTCGAACTTCAACGTCGCCGACGGCATCGTGCATGCCGCCCAGGAAAACGGCTGCGATCTGATCTTCATCGGCAGCCACGGCCGCAGCGGCCTGTCGCGCCTGCTGCTGGGCAGCGTCACGGCCAAGGTGCTGTCGCTGGCCCATGTGGCGGTGCTGGTGTATCGGGTCAAGGAAGAAAAAGCCTGATCCCGGCGCCGCCTGGTGCCGCACGGCGTCGCCGTGCATGAAAAAACCGCCGCTTCCCGTTGGGCAAGCGGCGGTTTTTTTGGGGATTGTCCGGCTCCGCGGCTGGCGCGATAACCGGTCAGCGATAACCGGCCGGGAGCACGGCGGGCTAGCGGAACAACACCACCGCCTGCTGCAGCGTGACCCAGATGCCCCAGGCCAGCGGGATGCCCACGCAGGCCCAGCCGAAGGCGATCGCTGCCTTGGGCGTCCTGAACGTCGATGCCGATTCGCCATGCACCGCGCTGGCGGCCGCGCGTTCGTGCGCGAGCATCTTTTCGCGCGCCAGTTCTTCGTCGGTCATGAAGTGCTTGGGATTGACCGGGCGGATGGCCAGGTTGCACAGCAGGCCGATCACCAGCAGGCCGGCCAGGATGTACATGGTGATGTCGTAGACCTGGGCGCGCGGCACGCCGATGGACAGCTGGTATTCGCGCACATAGCTGATCAGCACCGGCCCGAAAATGCCGGCCGCCGACCACGCGGTCAATACCCGCCCATGGATCGCCCCCACCATCTGCGTGCCGAACAGGTCCGCCAGGTAGGCGGGCACGGTGGCGAAGCCGCCGCCGTACATCGACAGGATGATGCAGAAGGCGCCGACGAAGAGCGCGAGATGGCCGGCGTGCGCGGACCACGGCACCGACGCATACAGCACGACGCCCAGCACGAAGAACGTAAGGTACGTCATCTTGCGGCCCAGTTTGTCCGACAGGCTGGCCCAGACGAAACGGCCGCCGATGTTGAACAGACTGAGCAGGCCGGTGAAACCGGCGGCGATCGTGGCGATCGCGGCCAGTTGCTCCTTGTTCAATTGCGAGAATGTCAGCGCGTCCTGGCCGATCAGCTTGCCGGCGAACACTTCCTGCAGCAGCGGCGACGCCATGCCCAGGATGCCGATGCCGGCCGTCACGTTCAGGCACAGCACCCACCACACCAGCCAGAACTGCGGCACGCCCCAGATCTTCTTCACATGCACATGGCCGTGCGTGATCATGGCGTTATTGGTCTGCGCGACCGGCGGCGTCCAGCCGGCCGGCTTCCAGTTGCTGGCGGGCACGCGATAGGACAGGGCGCCGGCCACCATGAAGACCGCGTAGATCACCGCCAGCGTCAGGAAGGCCTCCCACACGCCGGGCGACGCGGGCGTCGCGTAGTGGCGCATCAGCAGATTGGCCAGCGGCGCGCCCACCATGGCGCCGCCGCCGAAGCCCATGATGGCCATGCCGGTCGCCATGCCGCGCCGGTCGGGGAACCATTTGATCAAGGTGCTGACCGGCGAGATATAGCCCAATCCCAGGCCGACGCCGCCGATCACGCCGGAGCCTGCCCACAGCATCCACAACTGGTGCATATAAATGCCCAGCGCCGATATCACCAGGCCGCCGCACCAGCATGTGGCCGACACGATGCCGGCCTTGCGCGGGCCGGCGCGTTCCAGCCAACCGCCCCATACGGCCGCCGAACATCCCAGCAGGACGAAGAACAGGATATAGGTCACCGTCATGCTGGAGATGCGCCAATCGCAGCTGGTGGTGAACAGTTCCTCGAACAGACTCATGCCGGCCGGGCAGGCCAGCGCGGTGGTGCCGCCCAGCGCCTTGGAAAGCGGCAGCCAGAATACGGAAAAGCCGTAGGCCATGCCGATGCAAAGATGGATGGCCAGGGCCGCCGGCGGCACCAGCCAGCGGCTGAAGCCCGGTCCCGCGATGGTTCTTTCCTTGTCCAAAAAGCCGGGTTTGCCGGCCGGAATGTCCAGCGTGGTCGCTGTGCTCATGTCTTCTCCCAGGTCTTTGGTTTTGCGGCAGGCCGAGCGGGATCGCCGCGCGGCTGCCGGTTTTTCTGCTTCGTTTTTTTGCTTCGATTTGCTGCGTCGTTCCGCGGCTTCAATGCGCCGCTTTTTTAGGTGTCAGGCGTTCACGGTTCAGGGTCACGGCTTCCCGCACGATGGGGCTTAGCGTGACGTCCTCGGCGACGCCGTCGGGATGGCGTTGCAGGAAAGCCAGCAGCTCCGTCCGCATGCGTGGTTCCCAGAATTTCTGTATGTGATTGGCGACACCTTCGATCGCCTCCGGGCGGTCGGGCATGGCGTCGAAAAAGTCGCCGATGCGGTTGGCCATGCGGATCAGATTCGCGCTTTCCATTCTTTGCTCCAGTCTTCAGGCGGAGATGCGTTCTTCGTGCGCGTACAGCGTCGTGTCGTCATCCCGCATGAAGCCCAGCAGGGCGATATTCAGGCGGTCTGCCAGCCGGCGCGCCAGGGCGGTGGGCGCCGATACCGCGGCCAGGACACCGACACCGGCGGCGGCCGTTTTCTGCACCATTTCAAAACTTGCGCGGCTGGAGACGACGATCATGCCCAAGGCCGCCGCCGGGGCGCCCTCCGGTCGCCGCGCCAGCGCGCCTATCAGCTTGTCCAGCGCGTTGTGGCGGCCCACGTCCTCGCGGACCAAGGCAAGCGCGCCATCGGCATCGGCCCAGGCGGCCGCGTGCGTGGCGCCGGTGAGCGCATGCAGTGCCTGGCATTCGCGCATCGCGCGCATGGCGTCCAGCACTGCGCGCGCGGCGATCGGCGGGCCGGACGGCACCGGCGGGATGTCGCGCAGCACTTCCGGCAGCGTCTCCACGCCGCACAGGCCGCAGCCCGTGCGTCCCGACAGGGCGCGGCGCCTTTCCTTGAGCCGGGCCGCGCAGGCGCTGGCTATGGTCAGTTCCAATACGACGCCGTCCTCGCTGATGCGCGCCTCGATGTCGCGCACGTCGCGCGCGTCGTCGATGATGCCTTCCGTCAGGGAGAAGCCGATGGCGAAGTCTTCCAGGTCCGCCGGCGTGGCCAGCATGGTGGCGTGGCTGATGCCGTTGTATTCGAGGGCGATGGGCGTTTCTTCCGCCAGTACGTCGTCGTCGAAACGCGGCTCCGCCACGCCGTTCCGGATGCGCAGCACGCGCGCCCGCGTCGAGGCTGGCGGCAGATCGCCGCCTGCTGGCGCCGCGGCCGATACCGCGTCGCCGGGCGTCGGCATGTCGGGGCGGGCGGGAAAAGTCTCTGTCGTCATATCGCTGGTGCGGGGCCTCATGCGCGGGACGGCACGGTCTGGGCGTCAGCGCTACTTGCCCGCCGCCGCCGGTTCACGCTCCGCCAGCAGCTTCTGCTGGATGTCGCTGAAGCGGCTCCATTGACGCTGCCATTCCGACGGCTGCGACACCCGCATCACCTGCACGGCCGTGACCTTGTATTCGGGGCAGTTGGTCGCCCAGTCGGAATTGTCCGTCGTCACTACGTTGGCGCCCGATTCCGGAAAATGGAAGGTGGTGTATACCACGCCCGGCTGCACGCGATCGGTCAGCACGGCACGCAGCACCGTTTCGCCCGAGCGGCTTTGCACGCCCACCCAATCCCCATCGGATACGCCGCGGTCCTCGGCGTCCTGCGGATGCATCTCCAGCACGTCCTCCGCATGCCACACGACGTTGGGCGTGCGGCGCGTCTGCGCGCCCACGTTGTACTGCGACAGAATGCGGCCGGTGGTCAGTAGCAGCGGGAATTTGCGCGTGCTGCGTTCTTCGGTGGGTACGTATTGCGTGATGATGAACTTGCCCTTGCCGCGCACGAACTCGTCGATGTGCATGATGGGCGTGCCTTCCGGCGCCTCATCGTTGCAGGGCCATTGCACGCTGCCCAGGCGGTCCAGTTTCTCGTAGGTCACGCCGGAGAAGGTAGGCGTCAGGCGCGCGATCTCTTCCATGATTTCGCGGGGGTGGCGATAGTTCATGGGATAGCCCATCGCATTGGACAGGGCCATCGTCACTTCCCAATCGCCCATGCCGTTGCGCGGCTCCATGACCTTGCGCACGCGCGAGATGCGCCGTTCCGCGTTGGTGAAGGTGCCGTCCTTTTCCAGGAAGGACGAGCCCGGCAGGAAGACGTGCGCGTACTTGGCGGTTTCGTTCAGGAACAGGTCCTGCACCACGATGCACTCCATCGCCGCCAGGGCGGCCGCCACGTGCTGCGTGTTGGGGTCGGACTGCACGATGTCCTCGCCCTGGCAGTACAGGCCCTTGAAGGTGCCGGACAGCGCGGCTTCGAACATATTGGGGATGCGCAGGCCGGGTTCCGGCTGCAGCGTCACGCCCCAGGCGCGCTCGAATTCGCCGCGCACCACGTCGTCGGAAATATGGCGATAGCCCGGCAGTTCGTGCGGGAAGGACCCCATGTCGCAGGAGCCCTGCACATTGTTCTGGCCGCGCAGCGGGTTCACGCCCACGCCTTCGCGGCCGATATTGCCGGTGGCCATGGCCAGGTTGGCGATGCCCATGACCGTGGTCGAGCCCTGGCTGTGCTCGGTCACGCCCAGGCCGTAGTAGATCGCCGCATTGCCGCCGGTGGCGTACAGGCGCGCGGCGCCGCGCACGGCGGCCGCCGGCACGCCGGTGACGGCTTCCATGGCTTCGGGCGAGTTCTCCGGCCGCGATACGAACTCGCGCCATTGCTGGAAGGCCTTGGTTTCGCAGCGTTCGGCGACGAAGGCTTCATTGATCAGGCCTTCGGTGGCGATCACGTGGGCCAGCGACGACAGCAGCGCCACATTGGTGCCCGGCCGCACCTGCAGGTGATAGTCCGCCTTGATGTGCGGCGAGCTGACCAGTTCGATGCGGCGCGGATCGATGACGATCAGGCGCGCGCCCTGGCGCAGGCGGCGTTTCAGGCGCGAGGCGAAGACCGGGTGGCCGCTGCTGGGGTTCGCCCCCATCACCACCACGACGTCGGAGAACATCACCGAATCGAAAGTCTGCGTGCCGGCCGATTCGCCCAGGGTCTGCTTCAGGCCATAGCCGGTGGGCGAATGGCACACGCGGGCGCAGGTGTCGACGTTGTTGGTGCCGAAGGCGGCGCGCACCAGCTTCTGCACCAGCCAGGTTTCCTCGTTGGTGCAGCGCGAGGACGTGATGCCGCCGATGGCGTCGCGGCCATGCCGGGCCTGCAGCCGCTTGAATTCGGACGCCGCATACGAGATTGCCTCGTCCCAGGACACTTCGCGCCACGGGTCGGTGATGCTCTTGCGGATCATGGGCTTGGTGACGCGTTCCTTGTGCGTCGTGTAGCCCCAGGCAAAGCGGCCCTTCACGCAGGAGTGGCCGCGGTTGGCCTGGCCGTCCTTCCACGGCACCATGCGGACGACTTCCTGGCCTTTCATTTCAGCCTTGAAGCCGCAGCCCACGCCGCAATAGGCGCAGGTGGTGATCACCGAGTGCTCGGCCTGGCCCATCATGATGACGGTCTTTTCTTCCAGCGTCGCGGTGGGGCAGGCCTGCACGCAGGCGCCGCACGAAACGCATTCGCTGTCCAGGAACGGCTGGTCCTGGCCGGCGGAAACGCGCGAGCCGAAGCCCTTGCCGGAAATCGTCAGCGCGAAGGTTCCCTGGGTTTCCTCGCAGGCCCGCACGCAGCGGTTGCAGACGATGCACTTGGACGGGTCGTAGGTGAAATACGGGTTCGATTCGTCCTTGGCGTCATTCAGGTGATTGGCGCCCTGGTAGCCGTAGCGCACGTTGCGCAGGCCGACCACGCCGGCCATGTCCTGCAGTTCGCAATCGCCATTGCTGGGACAGGTCAGGCAGTCCAGCGGATGGTCGGAGATATACAGCTCCATCACGCCGCGGCGCAGGTCGTGCAGCTTGGGCGTTTCGGTGCGCACCACCATGCCTTCTTCGACCGGCGTGGTGCAGGAAGCCGGATAGCCGCGGCGGCCGTCGATTTCCACCACGCACAGGCGGCAGGAGCCGAAGGCTTCCAGGCTGTCGGTGGCGCAAAGCTTGGGGATGTTGATGCCGGCTTCCGCCGCGGCGCGCATCACCGAGGTGCCGGCCGGCACGCGGATTTCCTGGCCGTCGATGGTCAGGCTGACCTGCTTTTCGGATACGCGCGCCGGCGTGCCGTAGTCCCGGTCTCGTTTGATGACGGTTTCCAACATGGTGGAGTCTCCAATCTTTCTTCACCGGCCCTGGGTGGTCCCCGGCCCGCGAAAGTCAAAGGTGCGGCGGACGGGCGCCGGTGTCGACGGCGGCCAGGCCGGCGGGATCCGGGGCTTGCGGTGAAAGACCGAAATCCTGGGGGAAATGGTCGAGCGCGGACATCACGGGATACGGCGCCATGCCGCCCAGCGCGCACAGCGAGCCGCCCAGCATGGTGTCGCACAGGTCGCGCAGCAGATGCACCTGCTGGGCGTGATCCGCGCCGCGCGCCGCGATGCGATCTATGGTTTCCACGCCGCGCGTCGAACCGATGCGACAGGGCGTGCACTTGCCGCAGGATTCGATGGCGCAGAATTCCATGGCGTAGCGCGCCATCGATTGCATGTCGACCGTGTCGTCGAAAGCCACCACGCCGCCGTGGCCGATCATGGCCGAAATCCTGACGTAGGCTTCGTAGTCCAGCGGCACGTCCCACTGCGATTCCGGCAGATAGGCGCCCAGCGGGCCGCCCACCTGCACCGCGCGCAGCGGCCGGCCGGAAGCGCTGCCGCCGCCGAAGTCGTAGAGCAGTTCACGCAGCGTCAGGCCGAAAGCCTTTTCCACCAGGCCGCCTTGCTTCAGGTTGCCGGCCAGCTGGAAGGGCAGGGTGCCTTGCGAGCGCCCCACGCCGAAATCGCGGTAATAGGCGGCGCCGCGCGCCAGGATGATGGGCACCGTCGCCAGCGAAATCGCGTTGTTGATGACGGTGGGCTTGCCGAACAGGCCGGAGATCGCCGGCAGCGGCGGCTTGGCGCGCACCACGCCGCGCTTGCCTTCCAGGCTTTCCAGCAGGGAAGTTTCTTCGCCGCAGATGTAGGCGCCGGCGCCTTTGCGGACTTCCAGATCGAAGCGCGTGCCGCTGCCCAGGAGGTCGCCGCCGAGCCAGCCGGCGGCGCGCGCCCGCGCGATGGCCGCTTCCAGCGCGGCGATCGCGTGCGGATATTCCGAACGGACGTAGATGTAGCCCTGTGTCGCGCCGACGGCGATGCCGGCGATGGCCATGCCTTCGATCAGCACATAGGGATCGCCTTCCATCAGCAGACGGTCGGAGAAGGTGCCGGAATCGCCTTCGTCGGCGTTGCAGACGATGTACTTCTGATCGGCCGGCGTGGTCAGCACCGTTTTCCACTTGATGCCGGTGGGAAAGGCCGCGCCGCCGCGGCCGCGCAGGCCCGACTGCTGCACTTCATCGACGACCTGCTCCGGCGCCATGTTCAGCGCGCGCCGCAGGCCTTGCAGGCCGCCGTGCGCCTGGTAATCGTCCAGGCTGAGCGGGTCCGTGATGCCGCAGCGGGCGAAGGTCAGGCGTTCCTGGTTTTTCAGATAGGGGATGTCTTCCGTCAGGCCGTGGGCCAGCGGGTGGACGGCGCTGCCGGGCTGCGCCTGCAGCCAGCCGGCATCGAACAGCGCGGCAACATCCTCGTCCTGGACGGGGCCATAGGCCATGCGGCCGGCCGGCGTCGCGACTTCGACCAGCGGCTCCAGCCACAGCAGGCCACGCGAGCCGTTGCGCACGATGCGCACGGCCTGCCCGCGGCGCGCGGCCTCGGCTTCGATAGCCCGAACGACGTCATCCGCGCCCACCGCCAGCGCCGCGGCGTCGCGTGGGACGTAGAGGGTGACAAGCGTGCTCATTGGTATGCCCTCCTGTCGCTGCGCGACTCCCTCCCCAAGGGAGGATTCGCGCTTGGGGCGGCCCGGCGCGCTCATGCCCCCTCCTTGACATAGCCAAGGATGGTGTCGAAGCGCTTGGGCGTGAGGCGGGCATAGGGCACGCCGTCGATCAGCATGGCGGGCGATTGCGCGCACAGGCCCAGGCAGTAGACCGGTTCGAGCGTGAACGCGCCGTCGGGGCTGGTGGCGTGGAAATCGCAGCCCAGCTTCTTGCGCGCATGGGCGGCGATCTGTTCGCCGCCCATGGCCTGACAGGACTCCGCGCGGCAGACTTCGACGACGTGGCGTCCCGGCGGCGTCTGGCGGAAATGCGGATAGAAGGTGATCACGCCATGCACTTCGGCCCGCGACAGGTTCAGGGCCTCGGCGATGGGTTGCACGGCTTCGGGCGGGATACAGCCCAGTTCATGCTGCACCGCGTGCAGTATGGGCATCAGGGCCCCCGGCACGCCCTGGTGCGCCTGGATGGCGCGCGCGGCCGCGGCGACGGCGGGATGGGCGGATAGCGCGGCGGCCTGGCTGGCGAGATCGCCCCCGCGGGCGCCCGCATTGGATGCCAGGTCGGCCCTGGCTTGACCTTCTCGCATGGAGACGGACTCCTGTCACATCGATTTCTGGCGGCGCCGGTATCTCTAATATGTGTTTTGGAACATAATAAGAGGCGCCGTTGTCTCTAAGACAGGACTGTATCGCCGGCAGCTGCGCGTTTCAATATGTACTTTATTTCCTATTCAGATCGAGGAAATCGACCATGGCCGATACCGGCTTCCGCGTCGCGCTGCGCCCGGGATGGTGGCTGACCCAGGGCGGCGCCGATCATGACGGCGTGCCGCTGCAGGAAGCGCTGGCGCTGCTGTCGGCCATCGATGCGGTGGGCCACATCGCCGGCGCCTGCCGCGCCTGCGGGCTGTCGTATCGGCACGGCTGGGGCATACTGCGCCGTTTCGAAACGGTCTTCGGCACGCCCTTGCTGATCACCCGCCGCCGCCAGGGCACCGAGCTTTCGCCTTTCGCGCAACGGCTGCTGTGGGCCAACCGCCGCATCGAGGCCCGCCTGATGCCCATGCTGGACAGCCTGGCGTCCGAACTGCAGGAAGACCTGGAAAAACTGCTGCCCGAAAGCGGTCCGCACCTGCGGCTGCACGCCAGCCACGGCTTCGCGGTGGAGGCCCTGATGCAGCACATAGGCGGCGGCGCGGCCAATCTTGAACTGCGCTATCGCACCGCGACCGAGGCGCTGGCGTCGCTCGACAGCGGGGAGTGCGACCTGGCCGGTTTCCAGGTGCCGCAGGGCGATTTCGAAGCCGATATGCTGCGCTATTACGCCCAATGGCTGGATGCGGAAGAGCATCTGCTGGTGCATCTGGCGGTGCGCAACACCGGGCTGTTCGTCATGGCGGGCAACCCCAAGGGCATCCGCGGCGTCGCCGATCTGGCGCGCCAGGACGTGCGCTTCGTCAATCGCCAGATCGGCTCCAGCACCCGCCAGCTGGTGGAACTGATGCTGCGCCGCCTCGACATCGCGGTGGCGCAGGTGAACGGCTACGAGAACAGCGAATTCACGCATATGGCGGTGGCGGCCCATATCGCCAGCGGCATGGCCGATGCGGGTATAGGCGTGGAAACGGCGGCGCATCGCTTCGGCCTGGATTTCATACCGCTGGCGCGCGAACGCTACTTCTTCGCCATCCGCAAGCCCGCGCTGGAACAGCCGGCCATGCAAGCCTTGCTGGCCATCATGCGCGGCGCGGACTACAAGGGCTACGTGGGCCAGCTGGTCGGCTACGACGCCAGCGAAACGGGGCGCATACAAACCCCGCGAGAGGCCTTCGGGCCGGAAAAGCTATGATCACGGCATCATGTCCAAAGTCATCTATCTGACGGATCACCGCTCGCAGGCAGCGATAGGCCAGGCGCTGGAACCGGATCAGGTCGGCGGTCCATCGGCGCCGGGGCGGGCCTTGCCGGCACCCGGCCAGCCCGTGCTGGATACGCGCGCCCGCCCGCTGCGCGATCTGCGGATTTCGGTCACCGATCGCTGCAACTTCCGCTGCACCTATTGCATGCCGCGCGATGCCTTCGACAGCAATCACGTTTTCCTGCCGCATGCGCAGCTGCTGTCCTTCGAGGAAATGACGCGCGCCGCCGCGGTCTTCGTGCGCCTGGGCGTGCGCAAGATCCGCCTGACCGGCGGCGAGCCCCTGCTGCGCAAGAACATCGAAACCCTGGTCGGCATGCTCGCCGCGCTGCGCACGCCGGAGGGCGCGCCGCTGGAGCTGACGCTGACCACCAACGGCAGCCTGCTGGCGCGCAAGGCGCGCGCGCTGAAGGACGCCGGGCTGAACCGCGTGACGGTGAGCATGGACGCGCTGGATCCGGCCATGTTCGCGCGCATGAGCGATACCGATTTTCCGGTGGCCGACGTGCTGCGCGGCATCGATGCCGCGGCCGAGGCCGGCTTGACGCCGGTGAAGGTCAACATGGTCGTGCGGCGCGGGATGAACGACGACCAGATATTGCCCATGGCCCGGCATTTCCGCGGATCGGGCCATATCCTGCGTTTCATCGAATACATGGACGTGGGCAGCACCAATGGCTGGAACATGACCGAAGTCCTGCCCAGCGCCGACGTCATCGCGCGCATCGGCGCGCAGTTTCCGCTGGCGCCGCTGCAGACGGATGCGATGGGGCGCGTGGCGGAGCGCTGGGCTTATGCCGACGGCGCCGGGGAAATCGGCGTGATCTCCAGCGTGACCCAGGCATTCTGCGAAGGCTGTACGCGGGCGCGCCTGTCGCCGGAGGGGCGCCTGTTCCTGTGCCTGTTCGCCAGTCGCGGCTACGACTTGCGCGCCTTGATACGCGGCGATGCCGACGACGAGCGGCTTGCCGCGGCGATCGCGGGCATCTGGGGCGGCCGCGGCGACAGTTATTCCGAAGGGCGCCTGGCCGCCACGCCAGAAGCGCGGCAGGATAGAAAGATAGAAATGAGCTATATCGGCGGTTAGGGTCAGCCTGCCTGGGAGGCGTCCGGCTGCGCCGGCCCAGGGACTATCCGGCGGCTCCGGGCGCGGCGCGTGCGCATGCGCGCGCGCTGGCGCATACGAGAGGAGGCTTCCATGAACGCGCAAACAGGCCGGCCGGCGGCAACGGCCGGGCAGGACCACATCGAGGCGGCGCGCATCGCCGGCCTGATCCTGGCGGGTGGCCGCGGCTCGCGGATGGGCGAGGTCGACAAGGGATGTGCCTTGCTGCGGGGCCGGCCGATGGTGGAACACGTCGCCGCGCGTTTCGCACCGCAGGTCGGCGCATTGTTGATCAGCGCCAACCGGAATCTGGATCGTTATTCGCAGTACGGCAAGGTGGTGGCGGACGACCCTTCGCACGGGCATTGGCAGGGTCCATTGGCCGGCGTGGCCGCCGGACTGGTGGCGTCGCGCTGTCCCTGGATCGCCACCACGCCTTGCGACGTGCCTTTCCTGCCGCTGGATATGGTGGCCCGCCTGTGCCAGGCGCTGGAAGCGCCCGGCAACGGCGCCCGTCTGGCGGTCGCGTGCATCGGCGGCAGGCGGCAGCCCGTGTGCATGCTGCTGTCGCGCGAGCTTTTGCCGGACCTGCTGGGATATCTGGCCGAAGGCGGCCGTAAGGTCGACGCCTGGCAGTCGCGCGTCGGCTGTGTCGAAGTGCCCTTCGACGATCAGCCGGATGCCTTCCGGAACGTCAATACCGAGCGCGACCTGGCCGACGCAAACGGCGCCTCATGAGAGCCAGTGCTTGAAGTCGTAGTAGGCGACTTTTTCGCCGTCGTAGACGGTGTGGCCGGCGGGGATGCGCGCCAGCCCGGTGGCCCAGGGCAGCGAACTGACCACGCCTGAGCTCTGCCGGTCGAAGGCCTGCAGTTCGCCGACGCCGCCATTGTTGACCTCGCGCCGCACGCGCAGGAATTCCTCGCGGCTGTCGTGGCGCGGCGCGTCGGTGCGCAGCGTCAGCATGCTGACCTGCGGGAACAGGTCGCGCCGGCCTTGCATGCGCCGCAGCAGCGGCGACACCAGCACCGTGAACACGGCGAAGGCCGATACCGGGTTGCCGGGCAGGCAGACCACCGGCTTGCCGTCCACATGCGCCATGGCGACCGGCTTGCCCGGTTTCATGCGCACCCGCCAAAGGTCCAGCGCCGCGCCCATGCTTTCCAGCACCGGCTTGACCAGATCTTTGTCGCCGACCGATACACCGCCGATGCTCACGATCAGATCGCAGTCGCGCGCCAGTGTCCGGAAGGCCGACTTCAGCGCCGCTTCGTTGTCTTCCGCGTGCAGCACATGCGTGGCCTGCGCGGCCATGCCTTCCACCAGCGCCGCCATCATCGCGCCGTTGGAGTTGTAGATTTGATGCGCGCCGCGCGGCTGGCCCGGCGGCACCAGCTCGTCGCCGGTGGTCAGGATGCCGACGCGCACCGCCGGATGCACGGTGACGCGCGCGATGCCCTGCGAGGCCAGCAGCGCGACCTGTGCCGGCCCGATGCGCGTGCCGGCGGGCAGCAGGGGACTGCCCGCGGCGGTGTCCTCGCCGCGCCGGCGCACGTGCTGGCCGGGCCGGGGCGCTTGCGTGATGGTCAGCTTGCCATCGGCTTCACGCGTGTCTTCCTGCATGACCACGGTATCGGCGCCCGGCGGCATCAGGCTGCCGGTGAACAGCCGCGCGGCATGGCCGGGTTGCAGCGGCTGCGGCGCATGGCCCGCGTAAACGATCTGGTCGATGGGCAGCGCGACGCCGTCCCGATAGTCGGCATGGCGCAGCGCATAGCCATCCATGGCGCTGTTGTCGGCCGGGGGAAGGTCCAGCGTCGCGGTCAGGTCCTGCGCCAGCACCAGGCCGACCGCATCGCGCAGCGCGGCTTCGGTAGTGGCCGTGGGGCGCGGCGCGCCGTTGGCAAGGCGGGTTTGGGCGTCGTCGAATTCCAGCATGTCGTGTCGGCTCGTATGTCAGTTGCGGCCGTGCCGCTCGCTGTATTCCAGCGCCTTCTTCTGCAGATGGCTGGCGAAATTGCAGGGCTTGTGACGGCTGTCCAGCTGTTCGCGCAGGATATGGTTCCAGGCCGTTTCGCAGGCGCCGGTGGATCCCGGCAGGCAGAAGATCACCGTATCGTTGGCATACCCCGCCAGCGCGCGCGACTGGATGGTGGAGCTGCCGATTTCCTGGTACGACACATGGCGGAACAGTTCGCCGAAGCCGGTGATCTCCTTGTCCAGCAGCACCGACACCGCCTCCGGCGTGGAGTCGCGATGCGAGAAACCCGTGCCGCCCGTGATCAGGATGACCTGGACGCGCGGATCGGCGATCCATTCGCTGACGACGCGGCGGATTTCATAGATGTTGTCCTTCACCAGGTCGCGCCGCACGCAATCGTGGCCGTCGCGCGCCAGCGTTTCCGACAGCCAGTTGCCGGAGGTGTCGTTGCCCGCGGTACGCGTGTCGCTGACGGTCAAAACGGCGCACGCCAGGGATGCTTTTTTATCTTCCTTGTGCTCGCTCATGGGGTTTCCTTCGATGAAGCGCTGCCGCCGGCATCCCACGACTGGGTCCGGTCATGATCCGATTGGCGTTGTTCCACCCAGAAGCTGCGGCCGCTGGCCAGGGTTTCGCGCTTCCAGAAGGGCGCGCGCGTTTTCAGCGCGTCGATGATGTATTCGCAAGCCCGGAAAGCATCGCCGCGGTGCGCGCTGGCGGCGCCGACGAAGACGATCTGCGCATTGCGCGGCAGGGCGCCCACGCGGTGCGCGATGACGAAATCCAGCACCCGCCAGCGCTTCATGGCCTGCGCGCCGATATCTTCGAGTTCGCGCTCGCACATGCCTGGATAATGTTCCAGGAACAGCGTTTCGGTGGCTTCGTCCGCCGAGAAATCGCGGACGTAGCCGGTGAAGGTGACGATGGCCCCGGCGGCGGCGCCGGCGCGTTCGCGCAGCGTGGCCTGCAGGGCCGCCGCGTCGAAGTCGGCTTCCTGGACGACGACCATGGCGATCAGCCTCCCGTGACGGGTTCGAAGACGGCGACTTCGTCGCCGGGCCGTATGGTCGCCGTCGGCTTGACGTGGGTCTGGTTCACGGCGAGCTTCAGCCGCGCGGCGGGCGCCAGCTGCGGGTAGCGCTGTTCCAGGCTGCCCAGCAGTTCCGAGCCCGTGATGGTGTCGGCCGGCAAGGACCAGGCTTCCGCGCGGCGGCCGGTCAGTTCGGCGACGCGCGCGAAATACAGAAGTTGGATGGCCGGGTTCAAGCCGGGGTTCAGATTCGATCCGCTCACCGCGCACCTCTGGGCCAGCGGCCCGAAATCGTCTGCATGCTCTGCCCTGTGATGCCCATGCGCCGCCGCGTCGTACAGCGGCCGGTCAGGCCTGGCCTGCCGGGCGTGGTCCGCCAGGCGGCCTGCCAGGCGTCGCCGGCGGGTCGCGACCCGCCAGGGATGCTGACGGGCGCGGGCTTCCAGGAGTCCGCATTCTACCCCTTCGCGCGCGCGATGATGCGCGGATGCGCTGCGCGCCATGGGGGCGGGCGAGGCCGCGCCAGGCTGCATGAGCCATATGAGTATCCACGAGAGCGGCGGTGGATTCGTCCGCGCGAGGGCACTTTTTCCTTGCCGATGCCGCATACCGGCCCGTGGGGCGCCAGGGCGGCGCCCCCGGATGCCCGGGGCACGCCGCGTCGCCCCGTCTGGAACTGAATCTATGCTTCTCAACGCTTCCCCTCTTACCCCCCCCTACGTCGATTCGCTGTCGCGAGCCGACATGCTCGCTGTCGAACGGGTCGACATGCCACCCGCCAATACCATGGCGTCGGACACGGCGGCCGGCAGCCGCAAATACGAATTGAGCGCCGACGACCGGCCGGTTCTAAGAACGCTGGTGGAGATGCTCCTGACCGGCGAGCTGCGCATGATGGACGCCGGATCCTACCCGGAAGACTGGTTCTCCGAGCCGCCGTTGTTTCCGGAAATGTATTCCGTCATGTGGCAGCATGAGTACAGGCGCCGCGCCCTGCGCGAGGACGCCGCGGCGTTTTTCGAGAGAATCGGCCAGGAAGGTCCCTCTCCGGAAACCCGCCTTGCCGGCGAAATCCCGGATACCGGCAGGATATCCGGCAAGGCATTGAATGCCCGATTCCTTGAGCTGCTGGACGGATCCGGCGGACTGGTGGTCGGGGAAGCGCACTCCCACCCTGGCGCCAGGAAGCTTCTGATGGACAACATGCAAGCCCTGGAGCAGCGTGGCGTGCGGCGCCTGTATCTCGAGCATGTATTGACCGACGTCTACGGCCCGGATCTGCGCGCCTTGCATGAGTCGCCTCATCAGGAGGTATCGGCCGACCTCGTCCGGTACCTGGAGCTCCAGACCGCCGACCAGAGGGTGCCGTTCGAAAGCGTCGATCCATTATTGGCGCGCCAATACTCGTATCGGACACTGGTCGAAGCCGCGCAGCGTGCCGGCATCGAAGTCGTCGCCATCGATTGCGCGGCCAGCTACTTCCTCAGGAACTACAGCAGCGGACGTTACGACCGGTTCAAAATGATGAACTACTACGCGAACCTGGTGATGCGCGAGAAAGAGCAGCGGGCTTCTTCCACCGACGTCCCCGGCGCGAGCGGAAAGTGGATCGCGTTGGTCGGAACCGGGCATGTCAACCGGTTCGCCGGCACGCCAGGGCTGGCCGAGCTGATGGGCGTCGCCGGTGTCGTCGTCGCGGACGGGACGCGCAACCGCATGGCGCCGGATCCCGGCTTCGAAACCTACGTGCCGGGACTCGATGGCAAACAGCGGCAACAGGCGGATGTGTTGATCGAAGTGGATATGTCAACCCCGCGCAGATTACCCGGCGACCTGCTCGTCACGGCGCTTCGCTATCTGTCCTGTTACCCGGCGCGCGGGCACCGGCCTGGCGACGACGACGGTCCTTATCGCGCATCCTAGCGGCCGGGCCTGGGGCGCGGTCAGCCATCCGCGCGCCACTCGCCGCTCTTGCCGCCGGCCTTGTATTCCAGGCGGATCTGCTCGATGACGATGCCTTTGTCGGCCGCCTTGCACATGTCGTAGATGGTCAGGGCCGCCACGCTGCAGGCGGTCATGGCTTCCATTTCGACACCGGTGCGGAAGTCGGTGCGGCAGGTGGCGCGGATGTCGATACTGTGCGCCGCGTCGTCCAGCGCGAAGTCCACGCCCACGAAGGACAGCGGCAGGCTGTGGCATAGCGGGATCAGGTCGGCGCAGCGCTTGGCGGCCAGCATGCCGGCTACGCGCGCGGTGTTCAGGACCTCGCCCTTGCCCTGGCCGGGCTGCGTCAGCAGGCCGTAGGCGGTCGGGTTCATGCGTACGCGGGCGGCGGCGATGGCCACGCGGGCGGTCACGGCCTTGCCGCCGACGTCGACCATGCGGACCTGGCCGGATTCATCGAGATGGCTCAAGGCCGGGGAGGAGTTGGACATGCTGATACATCCGCCGTGGGGCGCCTGTTCAAGATTTGAAACGAATTCGCGAGCGGAACGTAATTCCTTGATGTTGCACTCAATCGCGCCCTGAAGCAGGGGCGGCGCTGCCTATGATAATGGACGCCATCCGGCCCCGGGGGCGATAATGCCGCAACTTGCACAGGAGACGCTGGATGCCCCGGTATTTGCCCAGAATTCGATTCACGCGGCGGTTTTTGCGGATCACTGGGGCGGTCGTGGGGTTCGTGCTGTTGCTGCTGGCGCTGGCCGCCTGGCAGGTGCCGGAAGTGACGCGGCGCGTGCTGACGCGCGACGTGGCGGGCATGCTGGGGCGCGATGTCCAGGTCGGCAAGATCACTTTCAATCCTTTTTCCCTGACATTGCGCGCGCATGATCTCGCGGTCGTGCAGCCGGCGGGCGCCCCGCCCGCGCCCGCGTCGCCAGCATCCGCGTCACCAGCATCCGCATCCACGTCTGCGTCTGCCGCGCCCGCGTCGCCCGCGTCGGCTGCGCCAGCAGGGGCGGCGCCCACGCCTGCTGCGTCAACAACGCCCGCGTCAATGTCCACGCCGCCGCTGCTCGCCATCGCGGAAGTCGATGTCAGCCTCTCGTGGAAATCGCTGTTCTGGTTCGCGCCCGTGGTGGACGCGCTAGTGGTGCGCGAGCCGCGGCTGGCGCTGGTGCGCGATGCGCAGGCGCATTTCAACTTCACCGACGTCCAGCAGAAACTGGCCCAGTTGGGCGGCGACAAGCCGCAACCGCCACCCGGCAAGGACGAACCCTTGCCGCGCTTCTCGCTGAACAATATGCGGCTGGAAAACGGCGCCGTCACGATGGACGACCGCGTCACGAACCGCAAGCAGGTGATCGACGAAATCGCGCTGGGCGTGCCTTTCATTTCGAACTTCGGCTATGCGGCCGATATCGATGTGGTGCCCAAGTTCCATGCGCGCATCAATGGCAGCCCGTTCGATCTGAACGGCACGGCGCGGCCGTTCGACGTCACGCCGACGTCGACCTTGGACGTGGTGTTCAGCGGCCTGGAGCTGGAAAAGTGGGCGGACGCCTGGGGCGTGCCCTTGCCCGTCAAGCTGAATCGTGGGTTGTTGGATTCCGACCTGCATATCGTGTTCGAGCAGCCCAAGGACGCCGTGCCCAAGCTGCGCATCACCGGCGGGATCAGTCTGCGCGATCTGGATCTGCGGGAGGCCTCCGATGAAAGCCTGACCGCCTGGCAGGCGCTGAACGTGCGCGGCGTCGACGCGCTGCCCCTGGAGCGGCGCGTTCGTATAGGCGAGGTGGAACTGGTCGAGCCGCGTATCCAGACGCGGCGCTATGCCGACCAGCGGATCAATTGGCTGGATGTCGTCGATAAGCTGCAGCGGCTGGGCGCGGGCGCCAAGACGGAAGGACCGGCCCCGGTCAGCACCGTAAAGACGGCGTCCGTGCCGCCAGTCACGACGGATAAGCCGGCGCCTGGATCCGCGCCGGCCACTGCGCCGGCGACGCCGTCGACGTCAGCGTCGGCATCGCCTCCTCCATCGCCATCGGCAGCGCCGTCGGCATCAGGTGCGCCGCCGGCCTCACCATCGCCATCGGCAGCGCCTTCGCCACCGGTGTCCTCGCCGGCACCGACCACCGCGCCGGCAACGGGACCGGCGGGTAATCCGCCCCCGGCGGCCGCCGTCGAGCCCGATCCGTGGCGGGTGGAAGTCGGCAAGGTAACCGTGAGCAACGGCCAGTTGCGCCTGCGCGATGCGCCCACCAACGTCGACTACACGTTCGACAAGCTCTCGCTGGCCGTCACCAACATCCAGTTGCCGCAGCCCAAGGACCAGCCCATCGCGATCGAGCTGGGCGCGGAGAACCCCGACGGCGCGACGCTGCAGGCCAGCGGCGGCGTGATCCTGCAGCCGCTGGCGCTGACCCTGGACGCGAAGGCCGCGCGCCTGCCCTTGCCACCCTTCGCGAACGCCGTACGGCGCGCGGCCCCCGTCACGCTGCTGGCCGGGACCGTGGGCGCCGCCGCCAAGGTCGACGTCAAGGACCACAACGGCACCTACGCCATCCAGGCTTCCGACATCAAGCTGGACCTGGCCAACGTATCCGCGCGCGACGAAACGCTGAAACCGCCGGTCACCGTCGGCCTCAAAACCCTCTCGCTGGGCGTCGACAAATTCGTTCTTGGGTCCGGCTCGTCCCGTTTCGACCTGCGCGTCGCGGGCCTGCTGGGCGAAGGGAGCCTGGCTTCGCAAGGCAGCATTACGCTGCAGCCCCTGGCCGTGAAGGCCAGCGTCGACCTCTCCAACCTTAACGTGGCGGAACTCGCCCCCTATGCGGCGTCGCGCCTGAACGCCACGGTGCGTTCCATCCGGCTGGGCGCCAAGGGCGACGTCGAATTCACTGCCGCCTCCGCGCCTGCTTCGGGGCGCGCGGACCCCATGAAGGTCTCGTGGAAGGGCGGGGTGGACGTCAGCGACCTCAATCTGCAGGATCGCGTGAACCGCGCGGACTTCCTCGCGTGGAAGCTGCTGAGCCTGCGCAATATGGCGGTCTCCATGGCCGGGGACAAACCCAGGATCGACCTGGGCGATGTGACGCTGGATAACTTCTACGGCAATGTGCTGCTGAACTCCCAGGGCCAGCTCAACGTGATGAACCTGGTGGCCGAACCGGGCCAGGCCGGCGGCTCGATTACGCAGGATACGGCGGCCCCCGGCCCCCGGGAGGCGGCGCCACGGCCGGCGGCGGACAGCGCCAGACCGGGCAGGAGCCCCGCCGGCGCGGAACAATCCGGCAAGGCGGCGTCGTCCGGGAAGGGCGCCGGCGGCAACAGCGCCATGCCCGACATCGCCGTGCGCAGCATCACCTTGAAAAACGGCCGGGCCACCTTCAACGACCGCTTCGTGCGGCCCAACTACACCGCCGAACTGTCGGCCATCGAGGGTTCGGTATCGGCGGTATCGTCCACCGACCCCAAGCCCGCAAGGGTCAGCGTCAAGGGCCGCGTCTATCGGACGGCGCCGCTGACGATCAGCGGGATCGTGCAGCCGTTCGCCAAGTTCCTGACGCTGGACATCCAGGCCTCCGCGCGCGGGGTCGATCTGCCGCGCTTCACGACCTACTCCGCGAAGTATGTCGGCTATCCCATCGAACGCGGCAAGCTGTCGATGAATGTGGAATACAGCATCAAGAACCGCCAGCTGCAGGCCAGCAACCATGTACGCCTGGATCAGCTGACCTTCGGCGCCAAGACGGATAGTCCGCAGGCCACCACGCTGCCCGTCATGCTGGCCGTCGCATTGCTGAAAGACAGTTCGGGCAATATCGATATCAACCTGCCCATATCCGGCTCGCTGGACGATCCCAATTTCTCCGTGGGCGGCATCATCCTGCGGGTCATCGGCAATCTGGTCGTCAAGGCGGTCACCTCGCCCTTCAGCCTGCTGGCGTCGGCCTTCGGCGGCGGCGGCGACGAACTTTCCTATATCGCCTTCGAGCCCGGCAGCGCGACACTGTCGGACGACGGCAAGGAAAAGCTGAAGAAGCTGGCCACCGCGCTGGCCGACCGGCCCTCCCTGAAGATGGATATCGCCGGCCGGGCCGATCCGGTGTCCGATGAAGCCGGGCTGCGCCAGAGCTGGGTGGAGACGCGCATCCGCATCGCCCGCTCGCGCGCGACAGGGAAGAGCGGCCGCCTGGACGGCACGGCGCCCTTGTCCGCCGCGGAACGCGCCAAGTATCTGGAGGCCGCCTACGATAATGCCAAGATCGACAACAAGCCGCGCAACTTCATCGGTATTGCGAAATCCCTGCCGCCGGACCAGATGGAAGAATTGCTGCGGCAGGCGGCGCCGGCCGGAGAGGACCAGTTGCGCAAGCTGGCCGACGACCGCGCGCAGGCCGCGTATGAACAGCTGCAGCAGGACGGCGCCCCCATGGACCGCATATTCATGGTGGCGCCCAACCTGTCGGCGGAAGGCGTCAAGGACGGGCCGCCCAATCGTGTGGAGTTCGCCTTGAAGCGTTGACGTGCGCCTGCCGGGGCGTTCCCGGCATCCTATCGAGAACGGAGTCACCAGCATGGACGACAAGCACCTGGATAGCCTTTTGCCGCCGCTGCGCCTGGACCGTCGCGGGTTTCTCGCGACCGCCGCGGCAGCCACGGGCTACTGCCTGGCCGCCGGCCCGGTGATGGCGCAGACGGCCATCAAGACCGACGCCAAGGGTTTGACCGCGGGATGGGTCGAGGTGCCGGCGGCCGGCGGCAACATGCGCGCCTACCGCGCGCAGCCGGAAAAGAGCGCCCCCGCCGGTCTGCCCACGGTGCTGGTCGTGGCGGAAATCTTCGGCATCCACGAATACATCCAGGACATCTGCCGGCGCCTGGCGCATCAAGGCTATCTGGCCATCGCGCCCGACCTGTTCGCGCGGCAGGGCGATCCCACCAAATACACTGAAATCGCCAAGCTGCAGGCCGACATCATCAGCAAGATACCGGATGCCCAGGTCATCGGCGACCTGGACGCCACCGCCAAATGGGCCGCCGGCCACAATGGCGACGCCAACAAGCTCGGCATCGTCGGTTTCTGCTGGGGCGGCCGCTTCGTGTGGCTGTATTCCGCCCACAATCCCAGGCTGAAGGCGGGGGCGGCGTTCTATGGCCCCCTGCGCGGCAAACGGGACGACACGCTGCGCCCCAAATTCCCCGTCGACATCGCCGCCGACCTCCACGCGCCGGTCCGCGGCGCCTACGGGGCCGAGGACACGGGCATTACGCAAGACGACGTCGCCGCCATGCGGGAGGCGCTGGCCAAGGGATCGCCGGCGGCCAAGGCGTCCGTCATCGATGTCTATCAGGGCGCGGGCCACGCTTTTCACGCGGATTATCGCCCCAGTTACCGCAAGGAACAGGCAGAGCAGGCATGGGAACGGATGCTGCAATGGTTTTCGCAGCATAATCTGGGGGCGTCGAAGCGCGGGTGACCGCGCGGCCGCCCGCGCGCGGCGCCTGGCGCGGCCGTAGCCAGGCCCGGCCATTGCCGGCCATGCCTGGTTTCCCGGCGCCAACACATGGAAAACTTTTTCCGTCGTTTCACTGGAGATATCAATGACCATCAAAGTCGGCGACAAGGTGCCGGACGGCACCCTGACCGAATTCATCGAGACCGAGACCGAAGCCTGCGCGCTGGGGCCCAACAATTTCCAGGTCGCGGATCTGGTGAAAGGCAAGAAGATCGTGGTCTTCGCCGTGCCGGGCGCCTTCACGCCGACCTGCTCGAACAAGCATCTGCCGGGCTACATACAGAACGCCGATGCTTTCAAGGGCAAGGGCGTGGATGAAATCTGGTGCCTGTCCGTCAACGACGCCTTCGTCATGGGCGCCTGGGGCCGCGAGCAGAAATCGGACGGCAAGGTCCGCATGCTGGCCGACGGTTCCGCCACCTGGACCAAGGCCCTGGGCCTGGAACTGGACTTGAACGCGCGCGGCATGGGCGTGCGCTCGCAGCGCTATGCCATGGTGCTGGAGGACGGCGTGGTCAAGGCCCTGAATGTCGAAGCCCCCGGCAAGTTCGAAGTCAGCGACGCGGCGACGATGCTGGCGCAGTGCTGACGCGGCCACCCGCCTGTTGAGTATCGCCAACCCGAGAGCCGCCCCGCGCGGCTCTCGCCGTTAAGAGCATTATGTTCGCCACGATTTCCTCTTTTTCTTCCCTGTACGCGGCGGCGCTGCTGATGCTGTGCGGCACGGGGCTCTTCAATACGTTCATGGGGCTGCGGCTGACGGCACAGTCGGTCAGCCCGTTCTGGGTGGGCACGCTGATCGCGGGCTATTACCTGGGCCTGGTGTGCGGTGCGCGCCTGGGACATAAGCTGTTGATACGCGTGGGCCATATCCGCGCCTTCGTCGCCTGCGCGGCGATCGCCGCGGTCATGGTGCTGGCGCAGGCTTCGCTGGAGCTGCTGTGGCTGTGGCTGATATTTCGCCTGGTGGCCGGCATTGCGATGGTCACGCAGTTCATGGTGCTGGAAAGCTGGCTGAATGAGCAGACCGAAAACCGTCTGCGCGGGCGCGTGTTTTCGGTTTATATGCTGATGTCGGGGCTGGGTACGGTGCTGGGCCAGTTTTCCCTGACGCTGTTTCCAACGCTGGACTTGCGGCCGTTGACGCTGGTCGCCGTGTTCCAGATTCTCTGCCTGGTGCCCGTGGCGCTGACCGCGCGTTCGCACCCGGCCACGCCGGTTCCCGCGCCGCTGGATCTGAAGTTTTTCGCGAGCCGCGTGCCGCTTTCGCTGACGGTGCTGTTCGTGGCCGGCCTGCTGTCCGGCGGCTTTTACGGCCTGGCGCCGGTGTATGCCGCGCGGCATGGCTTTTCCACGCCGCAGGTGGCGCTGTACGTGGCGGCGACGGTTACGGCGGGCCTGCTGTCGCAGTTTCCCATGGGATGGGTATCGGACCGCGTCAACCGCGCGGGGTTGATCCGTTTCAATGCGGTGCTGCTGGCGGCGCTGCCGGTATTGATGTGGGGATGGCTGTCGCTGCCTTTCGTCCTGATGCTGCTGTTGTCCTGCGTGTTCGGCGTGCTGCAGTTCACCCTGTACCCCCTGGGGGCCGCGTTCGCCAATGATCACGTGGAGCCGGAGCGGCGGGTCGGGCTGAGCGCGATTCTTTTGATGGCCTATGGCATCGGCGCGTGTGTCGGTCCGCTGATCGCCGGCGCGCTGATGTCGCTGGCGGGACCCAACATGTACTACGTGTTCATCTCCGGGTGCGCGCTGGCGCTGGTGCTGACCGTGCGTCCCATCCGCGTGACCAATCAGCACCAGGTGGACGAAGCGCCGGTGCATTTCCAGGCCATGCCGGACGCGCTGCAAAGCTCGCCGGCGGCGGCCGCGACACTGGATCCGCGCGTCGATCCGGAAGTGGACAAGGAGCTGGTCATGGTCGAGCCGCAAGCCGACGTCGTCGAGGCGCCCCGCGGCGCGGCGGCGGCCGCCGAGGAAGCCGCCGTCAGGCAGGCGACGGCCGAGGACGAGACGCGCGTGTAGCGCCGGCCGGTATTCGCGCGCTGCCGTATTGCCCGCATGGCCTTCCGGGATTGCAGGGGCGCGGGACCGGACGCTGGCGGTCAGAGCGGTACCTGTCCGGCTGTGGCATCTGCTATTGGCGCGATAGACAGATCCTAAGACGGCGCATTGTTGGTGATTTCGGAAATATCATTTTCGGTTTTACGGGTTTATCCCTAGGTCGTGGCGGCGCAGAATGCAGTCCATCGGGAACAGCAACGGACATCGCGGAACCCCTCCCCTCCCACTCCGCGGTGTCCGTCCCGAGCCAACTTAACAGGACTAGGAGTACTGCCATGAAAGCCAAGACCATCGTTTCCGCTCTGATTCTTTCCTTTGCCGCGATCGGCGCCGCCCAGGCCGCCAACAGCGAGCCGAACAACGTGCCGTTCCAAGGCGTGTACGGCCAGGCCGCCAACGGCGTCAGCCGCGCCCAAGTCGTTGCCGAGCTGCAGCAAGCCCGCGGCGCCGGCCTGACCGGCAATCGCGAATCGAACAATGCGCCTTTCGTCGCGCAAGCCGACAGCGGCGTAACGCGTGCGCAAGTCGTCGCCGATATTGACAGCGGCAATACGACGACCAGCATCGCGTTCGGCGATCTGAACAACCAGCCTTTCCAAGGTGCGTAAGCATCCGCGGGATACGGCGCCCGCAACCCGCGGTCGCGGCAGTCGTCGCGACGACAGTCAGCCCCGCCTCGCGCGGGGCTGATTTTTTTTGCGCGCACCCTTCCTATTGAAAAGTGTGCGATATCGCGGCGTTGTTGTCGGCGCCGACGGTCAGGATCTGATGCACGTCAGGCCCCATGTTGTTGCGGATCGTGATGTCGTAGGTGCCGGCCGCCAACGTCAATCTGCGCATCGGCGGGCTGATGCCGCGCGATTGGCCGTCCACCAGGATTTCGCCCCAGGGGCGGACCGCGATGGCGACGGGGATGGACGGCCGGGTCTTCGCCGCCGCGGCGGGGCGCGATTGCGTATTGGCCGACGCCTGCAAGGAAGGCTGCGCGGTGGCCGCCGCGCCCGGTTTCGCGGCGGGCCGGGCAGGCGGTTTCGTCGCGAGCTTCACGGCGGGGCGCGCCGGCGTCGCGGTGGCCGCGCGAGCCTGGGGGACCGAGGGGACGGGGATCTCGGCGGGCCTGGCAGCCTCGGCGGCTGGCGTCGCCTTCGCCAGTGCTTCATCCGGCAACACGATATCCGCCGTGACGACGTCGATGATCGAAGAAGTACGGCGTGGCGGGGGCAGGGCCGTCGCTGCGTCGCCGACATGGCCGGGCGCCGTCAATTCCAGCGTCGCGCTGGCTGCCGGCAGTGGGTCGGTGGCCGAGGCCGCCGGTATCGGTTGGGCGACTGGCGCCGGCCGCGATGCCGCGGGAGTCGCCGCATGGCGCGATGCCGCGGCGGCGATATGTGTTCCGGACGTCGCTTGCGGCGTCACCCCTGCTTGAAGCACGACGCCGCCGATGGCGGTGATCGCGGCAATCCCGGCAAGCTTCCAAAGCCACGCCGATCGCCGCGGCAAGGCTCGCGCCTTCTTCATGCCCGATCGGCCGCGTATCCTTTCGCGTACGTAGGCGTACACATAGATGGGCGGAACCGGCGCGATGACGGGCGCGGTGTCGCGCTGCGCAGGAAGCAGGACCAGCTCGTTCGATGGGGCGGTAGCCGGGGCGTTGCGCGACGCATCATCATCGTCCTGCGAAGGACATGCGGGAACGTTGGGCATGGGCGGCTCCTGAAACTCGCGTCATCGTCGCCGGTAGCGGAAAACGACCGGATCAACAATCTTGCGTTGGGCGGAGCAGGGTGTACATCGGTCTAATGCGGGGCAGGCCGCTTGGCTGATCCGTCATTAGTGGGTATGAGATGGCGGCCGACGAGCGGCCGCAAGGCTTGCGGGCGCCTGGATCCGTCCGGACCCAGGCCTTGCATGCGCGCAGGCGGATCAGCGCACGCCGCCGCTGGCGATCATGAGTTCGCCGGTGATCCAGGCGGCATCATCCGACGCCAGGAAGGCGGCCACGGTGGCGATGTCGCGCGGTTGGCCGATGCGGCCCAGCGGCGTCATGGCGATCGTGTCGCGCTCCAGGTCCGAACCGGCGATACCCGCGCTCGCCGTGCCTTCTGTGACGACCATGCCCGGGTTGATCGCGTTGACACGGATTTTGCGGGGGCCCAGCTCGCGCGCCAATACGCCCGTGATGGCATCCACCGCGCCCTTGGTGCCGCTGTAGACGGCGGTTTGGGGCAGGGTAAGGCGGCTGACCACCGAGCTGATGTTGATGATGCTGGCGCCTTCGCCCAGATGCTTGACCGCCGCCTGGCTCATCAGCAGCACGCCCAGCACATTGACGTCGAATTGTTTGCGGTAGTGTTCTTCGGTGATCTCTTCGATTGAACCGAATTCGTAGATGCCGGAGTTGTTCACCAGGATATCCAGCCGGCCGTAGTTCGACAGCGCCGCGTCGATGATGGCCTTGGCGTCCGCTGCCTTGGAGACATCGCCGCCGACGGCGACCGCCTTGCCGTCGGCGGCGGTGATCGCCTGCACGACCGCATCGGCGCCGGCCTTGCTGGAGGCGTAGTTGACGACGACGGAGGCGCCGTGCGCCGCCAGTTCCTTGGCGATGGCGGCGCCTATGCCTTTGGACGCGCCGGTAACGACGGCGACCTTGCCTGCTAGCTTGCTCATGATCGGATTCCTATCAAAGAATGAGGGGTGAAACGGCTCGCGCGCCGGCAGGCGCGGCATGGCGTTTCATGCGTGCGATCACGATAAACGGGCAGGCGCGGTTCGATAAACTGTGCAACGCGGAATTGATACGGCGAGATTCCGGAACAGTGGCCGAGCCCGGGACGGGACGGCGGAGCCGGCGCCGGAACAGGCGGTCCCGGCGATCGAAGGCGGTTCAGGCGGGCTTCAGGGTGATCCAGGTGGGCGCGTGGTCGCTGGCTTTTTCCCAGCCCCGCACGTCGCGGTCCACGCCGGCGTCCAGCAAACGCGGCGCCAGCGTGCGATTCAGCAGCAGATGGTCGATGCGTATGCCAGCGTTGCGCGCATAGGCATTGCGGAAATAATCCCAGAAGGTGTAGATGCGGGCATCGGGATGGCAGGCGCGCAGCGAGTCGGTCCAGCCTTGGGCGATCAGCTTTTCGAAGGCCGCGCGCGACTCGGGGCGGAACAGGGCGTCGTCGACCCAGCGCTCGGGTTTGTAGACGTCCAGGTCGGTGGGTATGACGTTGTAGTCGCCCGCCAGCACCGTGGGCTGGCCGCTGTCGACCATGCCGGCGGCATGGGTCATCAGGCGCTCCATCCATTTCAGCTTGTAGTCGAACTTGGGTCCCGGCGCGGGATTGCCGTTGGGCAGGTACAGGCAGCCGACGACGATGCCTTGCACCGTGGCCTCGATGTAGCGGCTCTGCAGGTCTTCATCGTCCCCCGGCAGGATGCGGCGCGATTCGACCGGGTCGCAGCCGCGGGTCAGGATGGCGACGCCGTTCCAGCTTTTCTGGCCATGCCAGATGACGCCATAGCCGGCGTCGCGGATGGCGGCTTCGGGGAACTTCTCCTGCGGCGCCTTCAGTTCCTGCAGGCAGGCCACGTCGGGCCGGGTTTCTTCGAGCCAGCGCAGCAGGTTGGGCAGGCGCGCGCCGATGCCATTGATGTTGAAGGTGGCGATTTTCATGGGCGTATGGATGCTGTGTGTGCTTTGAAGGTCAATGATAGCGGCCCTGGCCGGCCAGCCCGCGCCGGCGTCCGTGTGTCACGCGGTGCGCGGCGGCTTGGCGGCGTCAGGGCCTCGCGCCGCTCAGCGAATGCGTGGCCAGTACTTCCAGCACCCGCTTGCCCGCCTCGGTGGCGATGGCGACGCGCGTCACGGCGGTGGTGCGGCCCTGGTGGACGATATCGGCCTCCGCTTTCAGTTCGCGGCCTTCGCCGGGGCTGACGTAGGTGGCGGTGATGCTGCTCATTGCCCAGCCTTCACCCAGCGCGGCCTGCGCGGTGGTTTGCGCGAAGCCCAGCAGTACGCCTCCTTGCACATGTCCCACCCGATTGCCGATATGGGGCCCGTTGCCCAGCGTGCCCGATGCGCCGCCCTCGCGCTGGCGAGCGCGGTAGCCCCATAGCCGGTCGGCGAAACCGTCGCCGGCCCGGCTGTCGCGCAGCGCCATCCTGACGTGCTCGTAGACGGCGCGCTCGTCCGGATTCAGGTCCGCATCCGGGTCGAGCAGCGGAGCCTCGTCCTGCGCCGGATCGACCGGCGTCAGGAAGGGGATGGGCGTGCCGGCGGGCAGGTCCAGCACCATGAAAGTGGCGGTGCCCAGGCCGATTTCCCGGCCGGCGCCGTGCAGGGTGACGCGGCTGATGGCCTGGCGGCCGGCGGCGCCATGGACGTAGCCGTGAAAGCTGCTGCTGGCGGTGACGGGGGCGTGGCAGGGAGCGCCGGTCAGCTGCAGCTGCATATTGACCGTGGCCAGCCGGGTGTCGGCGGGCAGGGCCGCGCGCACGGGCGCGGCCAGGGCCAGGTCGGCCAGCACGCCCAGCGCGGTGCCGTCGATCGCGCCGTCCCGGGCGTGGCAGTCCGCCTTCATGCTGACCAGGCTGTCTTCCACGGTAACGCGGTCGAAGGATACCGCCAGGAAGTTGCCGGCGAAATGGAAGCCGTGTTCGCGGCGGCGACGGATGGCGCGCAGCGTGCGTTGCAGGATGGGGTCGAGCGCGGATGGGCTGGCGCCCGGCGTATGCGTATGCGTCATGGGTAAAGGGACTGGATGCGCGCGCAAGGGGCCGGCGCGCGACGGGCGATCCCGATAGTATCCCGGCGGCGCGACACATGCCCGCGGAGGTGCGCGCGAAGCTGGAGCGGGCTTTCGTGGAGGCCGTCCATGACAAGACCGTGGCGGCCAAGCTGGAAGACAGCGGCACGCGGCCCATCGGCGGTTCGGCCGCGGAGCCGGTCTTTCTCACCCATGCGGGCGCGGTTCTATTTCGCTATCCATGTGTTCGCGCATCATCGCCGCGAGCCGGTCCGCCAGCGGCTGGCTTTCGCCGGGATGCTTCAACAGCAGCAGGGGAATGGCGGGCAGCGCCGGCAAGCCCGCTGCCTTGGCGTCCAGCGGGCGCACCGACGCCGGGAGGCCGTAAGGCGTACGCACGTTGATGCCCAGGCCGGCGGCCGCCGCGGCCCACAGGCCACTCAGGCTGGGGCTGGTGAAGACCAGCCGCCAGGGGATGCGCGCGCGATCCAGCGCCGTGGTGGCGGCCTGCGTGAACTGGCAAGGCCGGTCGAAGGCGATCAGGGGCACCGGCTCGCCGGACTCCGGCCGCCACGGCAGCGCGGCTGATCCTATCCAGCACATGCGCGGACGGGCGAGCCGCTCGACCGGGCCATGTCCCGCGCCGGTGTCCGCGCGCCGCGCGCGGGCGCGCGCGCCTTCAGTTCCCGTCGTGCTGTTCCACAGCAGGGCCAGATCCAGCTGCCCGGCATCGAAGCGCTCCCGCAGTTCGGTGTTGCGTGCCACGCGGGCCTCGATGCGGACCTTGGGGTGGGCGCGGGCGAAGCGCCCCAGCAGCTGCGGCAGAAGCGCCTCGCCGAAGTCTTCCTGCAGGCCCAGGCGGATCCAGCCTTCCATGTCCAGGCCGCGCGTGGCCACCGCGGCTTCATCGTTCAGGCCGACCAGGCGGCGCGCATAGTCCAGCATGACTTCGCCGGCGTCGGTCAAGGCGAGGCCGCGGCCGGCTTTCTTGAATAGCGGGGCGCCGGCCTGATCCTCCAGCTTCTTGATTTGCGCGCTGACGGCGGAGGTCGAGCGGCCCACCCGGTCCGCCGCCTTGGCGAAACTGCCCAGGTCCATGCCGATGACCAGCGTGCGCAGCGCCGCGATGTCCAGGTTCACTTGCATGTGAGCATCCTGTTTTATCGAACTGTTCGATGAATATTATGTGATTTTCAGAATGGTTGGAAGCCGCCAGACTAATGCCATCCGCACTATCCCGGAGGGCATCGAGATGAGCTCCACCACCGCAAGTACCCCGGCGCGGCCGATGGCCAGGGCCGCCTCGACGCGCGTCGCGCTGGGTCCCGAACATCGCTGGAAGGTCTTGGCCGCCGGCGTCGCCGCCAACGTCAGCTTTTCCGCGGCCGCCGCCGGCATACCGACCACCGCGATCTGGCTGCGCTCCGGATACCGGCTGGACGATGCCTCGCTGGGCGTCGCACTGGGCGCCATAGGCTTGGGCGTGGCGCTCACCGAATTGCCTTGGGGCATGGCGACCGATCGCTGGGGTGACCGGCCCGTACTGCTCGTGGGGCTGGGCGCGACGACGCTGGCCCTGTTGGCCATGGCGGTGCTGATGGTGCCGTCCGACGGTGTCATCCCGGCGTTCCACTGGCTGTTGGCCTTGATGTGCCTGGTCGGCCTGGCCGGCGGCAGCGTCAACGGCTCCAGCGGCCGCGCCATCATGCGGTGGTTCAGGGAAGGCGAGCGTGGCCTGGCCATGAGCATCCGCCAGACCGCCGTGCCGCTGGGCGGCGGCCTGGGCGCGCTGCTGCTGCCGTGGCTGGCGTCGGCGAACGGCTTTCGCGCGGTGTATGGCGTGCTGGTGGCGATGTGCGCCGCCGCGCTGCTGCTGGCATGGCGGTGGCTGTACGACCCTCGCGAGGACGCGGAGCCGGTGCGCGCGCCGCACGCGGCCCGCGTGGGCGCGGAGACGCCGCGCTCCCCGGGCGGCCCGGCAATCCCGGATACCGGTGCGCCCTCCCGTGCTCGCCGAACGGGGACGACCGTCGCGGCGTCGCGAAAGAGCCCGCTCCGCGATCCGGCGATCCGGCGCATCGTCCTGGCGATAGGCGTGCTGTGTCTTTCGCAGTTCGCGGTGCTCAGCTTCGCGACCGTCTATCTGCACGACTTCGGTGGCGTGGGCATCGCCGGCACGACCTTCGCCATGGTGGCGGTGCAACTGGGGGCGATGGTCCTGCGCGTATGGAGCGGCCATTACACCGACGTGCATCACAACCGGCGCGCCTACGTGCGCACCGTCGTGCTGATCGCGGCCGCCGCCTTTGCCGTGCTCGCGCTGGCAACCGCCGCGAACGCACCCGCGCCGCTGCTCATCGCCGCCATCATCGCGGCGGGCGTCGCGGTCTCGGCATGGCACGGCGTCGCCTACACGGAACTGGCCACGCTGGCGGGCTCGGCGCGCGCCGGCACCGCGCTGGGCATGTGCAATACCCTGGTCTACCTGAGCCTGTTCCTGGCCCCCGTGTCCATTCCCTACGTGCTGGCGGCGACGTCATGGGCGGGTGTCTGGACGCTGGCCGGCCTCATCGCATTGGCGACACGGCCCTTGTTTCCGCGCCCGCCGGTTCGGCCGGAGACCGGGCGATCCACCCTGGCTTGATGTCGCGAAAATTGCCGGTATGCCCCGCGGCTGGTATATTGGTTGCGAAACGCAACTTATAGCGGGCGTCATCCAGCGGCGCCGGGTTGGGGCACCATGGACGTCATCGAAGAGTTGGGGCAGTCGCGCGAGCAGACCATCAGGCAGGTGCGCGAACTGTCGCGCAGGCTGGTGCGGGAATTGGGCTTTATGCGTCCGCACCTGGCCGACAGCGGCTTGGCGCCTTCCGCGGTGCACGCCATCATTGAAGTCGGTTTGACGCCCGGCATACAGGCGCGCGACCTGGCCGCCTTGCTGCGGTTGGACAAATCCAATGCCAGCCGGCAGGTCGCCAAGCTGGAAGCCGCCGGCCTGCTGCGGCGGGAGAGCGATCCGGACGACGCCCGGGCGGCGCGGCTGTACCTGACGCGCCAGGGCGCGGCCTTGCGTGCGCGCATCGATCGCTTCGCGACCGATCAGGTGTCCAAGGCGCTGCGGCAGTTGGCGCCGGGCGATCAGCAGGCGCTGCTGCGCCTGCTGGCGCTGTATGGCGAGGCTTTGTCCCGCGACAATCCGAATATGGCTGGGGTAGCGGACTGCGACGATGGCGTCCCCGGGCCGTCCGTGGGGCGGGCGGGCGCCGAAGCCGGCGCCAATGTCCGCCCATGGGAAACCGGAATGGAAGCCGCCGGTAATGGCGAAGGCCGCATCGTCGAAGGCTACCTGCCCGGCTGTATCGGCGATGTCGCCGCCTTGCATGCCCGCTATTACGCCGCAACCGTAGGCTTCGGCGTGTTTTTCGAGCGCAAGGTCGCAACGGAGCTGGCGGCCTTCGCGGAATCGCTTCCCGCGCAAGGCAAGGGTATGTGGCTCTACGTCGAACAGGGCCGCGTGCTGGGATCCGTAGCGATCGACGGCGACATGGCCACGCGAGAGGCCCATCTGCGCTGGTTCATCGTGGACGGCGGCTTGCAGGGCCGGGGCGTCGGCCGCGGCTTGCTGGCGCGGGCCATGGCGTTCGCCGACGCATGGTACGACGAGACTTATCTATGGACCTTCCGCGGCCTGGATGCCGCGCGGCATCTGTACGAATCCGCCGGCTTCCAGCTGGCGGAAGAAGCAGCCGGCTCGCAATGGGGCGAGCCGGTCACGGAACAGCGCTTCGTCCGGCGCAGGCCGGGGAACGGCACGGTGCGCTAAGCGCCCTGCGTTGATATGTCGAGCCTGCGCCCCGGCGCATCGGCGCGCAGGCGGCGCGCATCGTCGTCCTGCCGCCGCGCGCCGGGCAGCGACGCCACGTGCAGCGTGCGCATGGGGTGAGCGAAGCGCACGCCCAGCTCTTCGAAAGCCTGCATCATTTCGAGATTGATGGCCTGCTGGATATCCATGTATTGGTTGTAGCCCGGGTCCAGCACGATATAGACCGTCTCGAAATCCAGCGAGCTTTCGCCGAAGCCCTTGAAATGCGAACGGTCGAAGCGCGTCTTGTCCTGCGCGCGGATGATGCGCTCGACAATGTTGGGCACCTCGCGCGTCTGCTCCGCCGTGCATTCGTAGCTGAGGCCGAATTGGAAAACGACCCGGCGTTCGCGCAGGCGCTTGTAGTTCTGGATGGTGGCGGTCAGCATGCTGGCGTTGGACATCACGATCTGTTCGCCGCCCAGGCTGCGGATGCGCGTGGTCTTCAGGCCCACGTGTTCGACCGTACCGGCCAGCGTGCCCACCACGATGAAGTCGTTCACCTCGAAAGGCTTGTCGATGGCGATCGACATCGACGCGAACAGGTCGCCCAGTATGTTCTGCACGGCCAGCGCCACCGCGATGCCGCCCACGCCCAGGCTGGCGACGAAGGCGGTGATATTGACGCCCATGTTCGACAGCATCGCCAGCAGTACGACGGCCCACAGCAGTACCTTGGCGCCCCAGATCGACAGCGCCGCCAGGGCCGTGATCTGGCCGCCTTGCGGCGCCGCATGCCGGTGGAAATAATGGCGCATGCCCAGCACCATGCCGCGATGCGCCCATAGCGCGATCTGCAGGATGGCGACGACGAACCACAAGCCGTCGATGCGGCCGGCCCAGCGGGCGGGCATATCCAGCACACTCGCGCCGATCAGCAGGGCGGCCAGGGCGAGCAGCATATTGCTGGTGCCCGCGACGACTTCGGCGGCGATCGCGCTGAAATGGGCGCCCTCCAGCTGCGAGCGGGCGTACAACCTGCGTTGCACGAAGCCGACGGCGAAGCGCGCGACGCCGAACGCCACGCAGGCCGTCGCAAGCGCGACGATCCAGTTCAGAAGGGGAATTCCCAGGAAAAGCGTATCAGTGAAAAAAGCGCCGAAGACGTTATCGGTCATGCGGATCCTCCTCATAGGTCAGGGCTGCGATACCGTTTTAGGGTAACAGCCTCTGGCGATCGATTCCGTCGATGAGCATCCGCGCGCCGCATCAGTCCCGGTCGGGCGCGCCCAGGGGAAACCACGCGCGGTAGGGCCGTGCTTCCTCGACCGCGCGCGCGAAGGGTGGGTACTGCAGCAGGCGTTGGCGGTAGGCGCGCACATTGCCGCAATGCGCCGGTATCGGATGCGTCCAATCGGCGTAGAACAGGAAGGGCGCTGCGCCGCAATCCGCGAGGGTGAAGCGGTCGCCGGCCGCCCACGCGCGTCCCGCCAGTTTCTGGTCCAGCCAGGCGTAGGAGGTGTCCAGCATCGCGCGGGACTGCTGAACGCCGTGGGGATCGCGCGAGCCTTCCGGGCGCAGCGCGTTGAAGACGATCTGCATCTGCGGCGTGGCGACGTAGTTGTCGAAGAACCGGTCCATGAAGCGCGTTTCCAGCGCGGCCTTGGGATCGTGCGGGATCATCCGCGACGCGCCGGCGTGATACAGGTCCAGGTATTCGATGATGCAGCTCGACTCGATCACCGTGCGGTCGCCGTCCACCAGCACGGGAAAGCGCTGCATCGGCCACAGCGCCGCCAGGCGCCGGCCCGCCGGACTGTCGGCGCCTTCGATCACATTGCGCTCGAAGCCGAGCCCCAGGTCATACAGGGCGACGAGGACTTTCTGGCAATAGGACGAGAACGGATGGAAATACAGCTGCAGTGCCATGGCGACTCCTCATGTGGCGCGGCACGAGCAAGGTATCGCGCCGTCCTGCCACGACGAATGAGAGTGGGCGGAATCGACATGTTGCGCAGTAATGACGGTTTGCCATTATCCGGGGCAGCGCGTTGCGCATGCCAGGCGATCGCACGCAGCGGCCGATGGCCTATTACAGTCGGCATTCAGCCTGGCTGATGGGTCCGCAGCCAGTCCTTGAGTGCGTCATTGACGCGAGTTTGCCAACCGCGACCTGTGGCTTTGAAGGCGCCGAGGGTGTTGAAGCACTTGCGGGGAAGTGCGCCTACCGCGGCGAGCGGCCGGACGTCATCGGCGGAGCAGGCAACGGGAGCGCCGTCGTCACTGATCCTGCTCGTCGCCCGTCCATTCGGCGACGAATTCGTCGCGGAAGCGGCGCAGGCGGGCGGCGCGGGTTTCGGCGATGCGGCGGGCGGCGGCGGTGTGCAGGGTGGCGGGCAGGCGCAGCAGCTTGGCCTCGATGTGGTCGAGGGCGTATTGGGTGTCGTCGAGCGGGCGACCGACCGCCAGCGGGTCGGTGCCGTGGGCCAGGGGACGGCCCAGTTGACCGCCGACGTGGAACATGCGGGCCAGGCCGATGGCGCCCAGGGCGTCCATGCGATCGGCGTCCTGGACGATGCGGGCTTCCAGGGTGCGCGGCGGGATGCCGGCGGAGAAGCTGTGCGCTTCGATGGCGTGGGCCACGCCGGGCAGCTTGTCGGCGGGGAAACCGGCGTCCGCCAGCGCGCGGGTTGCCTGGGCGGCGGCCATGGCGGATGCCTTGGAACGTTCGGGGTGGTTCTTGGGCAGGTTGACCAGGTCGTGCAGGAAGCACGCGGCCAGGACGACGAGCCCGTCGGCTTCAGGGTGGTCGTCCAGGATGCGCCGTGCCACCGACCATACGCGTTGCAGGTGATTCAGGTCATGCGCGCCATCGTCCGCCGCCGCGGGGGCGGCGATTTCCGCCAGGCGTGGTTTCCAATAGGCAAGCAGGTCTTCGTCCATACACATCTTCATCAACATCGGCATGCGTGGCGCGGTGGCTCGCGGTGGCGGCCGCGCTATCGCGCGATTGCAGCGCCACGGCCATGCCCGCGTTTACCACCCCGCGGCATAGGCCGGCCGCCGCGGATCGGCGCCGCCCCAGCGGATGCCGGTTTGCACGTCATGCCGCACCGCGCACATCGCGCCGGCGCGCCAGTTGCGGTCCTGCCACCATTTTACGGAATGGCCCATGGCCGCCAGCCGGTCGCCGACTTCCCTGGGTATCAGGTCCTCGATCATCAAGCGCCCCGGCACGGCGGTATGCGGCTCGAAGGATGAGGGAAAACTGAAGCTGGCGAAGCGCGGCGCTTCGATCGCCTGCTGCAGCTCCATCCCGAACACCTCGATATTCAGGAAGGTCTGCAACATCGCCTGCACCTGCACGTCGCCGCCCGGCGTACCGAAGGGCATCACATAGCCATCCGGCCGGATCGCCATGGCAGGATTGGGCGTCAGGCGCGGACGCCGGCCCGGACCCACGGCGCAGGGATGGCCCGCCTCGGCCCACGACTGGCTGCCTCGGCCGGAAGCGATCAGCCCGGTGCCCGGAATGACCGGCGAGTTGTAGGAACCATCGCTGGGCGTGGCGGAGAAGGCGTTGCCATGCTTGTCCACCACCGCCACATACGAGGTATCCAGGCGCGGATCCGTGCGCGCCGTATCGCCAGGTCGGGCTTCGCGCAACTCGATATCGCGCGCGCTGGGCAGGCGCCCGGCGGGCGGCATATCGGGGCCGGCGCGCTCGGGATCTATCATCGCCAGCCGCTGCCGCGCGTATTCCTTGGACAGCAGCGCCTGCTGCGGCACATCGGTATGGCGCGGGTCCGCGTAGTGCGCCTCGCGGTCCGCGAATGCCAGCTTGATGGTCTCGGTCAGCAGATGCACGTAGGCGGCGGAGTTGTGGCCCAGCGCCTTCAGGTCGCGCGGCTCCAGGATGTTCAGCATCTGCAGCAGCGACGGCCCCTGGCACCAGAAGCCGCAGCTATGCACGCGCGTGCCGTGGAAATCCGTGACCAGCGCCGGATCCACTTCGACACGGAAATCGCGCAGGTCCTCGTGCGTGACCAGGCCGCCTTCTTCCTTGTGGTACTTGACGATGGCGGCGGCGATATCGCCTTCGTAAAAGGCCCGGCGCGCGGCGGCCAGGCCGGCCAGGCGATCCTCGCCCTGATGCGCGCGCTCTTCGTCGGCCAGGTACTGCAGGGTGGAAGCCAGATCGGTCTGGCGGAAGATGGCGCCGGCGGGCGGCGGCTTGCCGCCTGGCAGATAGACCGCGGCGCTGGACGGCCAGCGCGCGTAGTTTTTGGCGTTCTCTTCCAGCACCTCCGCCATCAGCGAGTACATCACGAAGCCCTCGCGCGCCAGGCGGATGGCGCCCGCCGCGACGTCGCCGAAGCTCATGGTGCCGAAGCGCTCCAGCGCGGTGATCCAGGCGTCCGGCGCCGCGGGAATCACGGTACGCAATACGCCGGCCGGGATGGTGCCGTTGTGCTTCTTCAGGAAGTCTTCCAGCCGCGTGGCCTTGGGCCAGTATCCCAGTCCGGAAATGCTCCACACCTTGCGGGTTTCCGCCTGGTAAACCAGGATGGGCGCGACGCCGCCGAAGTTGACGATGTCGCTTTGCACCACGCCCAGCGCGATGCCCGCCGCGACACCCGCATCGACGGCATTGCCGCCGGCCTGCAGCACATCCATGCCCGCCTGCGTGGCCAGGTAATGGCCCGCCGCGATCATGTGATTCAGCCCGGTCAGCGTCGGCCGCATCGACAGCGGCGCGCTGCCGGCGGTCAGGTCGGGGACATAAGAGGTGGTCGCCATGCTGTTCTCCTGCACTTGCATTGCGCGCGCGTCACGCTACGCCGCGATGTTGTCCGGTGGATCACTGCGGCTTGATGCCCAGCCTGTCGGTGACCGTCTTCCACTTCGTATATTCGGCCTGGATGTAGTCCTTGAACTCCGCCGGCGTGCTGCCCTGGATGATGACGTCGCGCGCCTCCATGGCGCGGCGCACTTCGTCGCCTGTCAGCGCTTCCTTGGTCGCCTTGTACAGCGCGTCGACGATGGCGGGCGGCGTGCCCTTGGGCACCAGCAGTCCATACCAGGAGCCCCCGACCAGTTGCGGGTATCCCGCTTCTACGGTGGTGGGAATATCAGGGGCCCGGTCGAGCCGCTTCTTGCTGAAGATGGCCAAGGCCTTCAGCTTGCCCGCATGGATCAAGGGCAGGGTGGTGCCCGGTGTATCGAGCGTGTACTGCACCTGCCCGGCAATCGTGTCGTTGATCAGCGCCGAGCTGCCCTTGTACGGCACATGCACCGTCTTGATATTGGCGTCCTGGTTCAGCACCTCGGCAAAGAAGTAGTTCGCCGTGCTGATCCCGGGCGAGGCGTAGTTGACCTGTCCGGGATGGGCGCGCGCGTAGTCGACCAGCTCGGGCAGGGTATTCGGCGGGAACGCGGGATTGGCGACCAGGATGAAAGGCCCGCCGCCGATCAGCGTGACGGGGACCAGGTCCTTCAAGGGGTCGTATGTGAGGCCCTTGATCGTCAGCGGCGCGCCGGTCAGCGGCGAGCCGGTGGCGAACAGCACGGTGTAGCCGTCGGGTTCCGCGCGCGCCACCTGTTGCGCGGCGATGGTGCTGCTGGCGCCGGCGCGGTTTTCGATGATGACGGATTGATGCAGCACCTTGGACAGCTGCTGCGCCAGCACGCGGGCCACCGTATCGGTGCCGCCGCCGGGCGGATAGCCCACCATCAGGCGTATGGGGCGGTCGGGCCAGTCGGCGGCCTGGGCCGATGCGGTGTGGGCCGCGCCCAACACGAGCAGGCCGGCGGCCAGCAGCGCGGGCAGGCGTCGCCGCGTCGGCACGCGCTGCCGGATGGTGAAAGAAGCGCGCCGTGCCGCCGTGCGCCAGATCGAAAGTACCGGACTAATCATCGAACAACCCCTTGCAGCGTTATGCGTTATCGCTTTGCGTTGTACGGCCTGTCCCTGCAACCCGCCTGCTTGATGCGGCTACTTGTTCTGCGCCAGCCCCAGCTTGCGCACGATGTCCGCTTCCAGCTCGTACTGCTTGGCCGCGTAGGCGGCGTAGTCCTTGCCGTCCATATACACCAGCTCCTGTCCGTACTGCGTCAGCACCTGTTTGAACGGCTCGGACTCGGCAACCTGCTTGAATACCGTCCGCAGCCTGGTCACCACCTGCGGCGGCATGCCCTTGGGGCCGGCGATGCCGAAGGGCGCGTTGGCCGGCGGCGTGCCGTCCAATTCCTTCAGCGTGGGGACTTCCGGATACTGCGCGCTGCGGTTCCCGCCCCACGTTACCAGCATGCGCATTTTTTTCGCCTGAACGAGCGGCTGGACCGTGGTGGATCCGGCGTAGGCCGTGACCTGGCCGCCCATCACCGCCGTCAGCACATCCGATTCGCCCTTGTAGGGGATGTGGCGCCAGGTCACGCCGTTGCGCGTGGCGATGTCTTCCATCATCACATTGGAGGCGCTGCCCACGCTGGCGGTCCCGTAGGTCACCTCGTTGGGATGCGCCTTGGCGTAGCCGATGAAATCCGCCCAGGTCTTGAAGGGTGAATCGGTCGGCACGGCCACGCCCAGCGTGTAGCCGCTAAGCATCATGATGTAGGTGAAGTCATGTACCGGGTCGTAGCCCATGTCCTGGATGTGCGGCATGCGGAACACCGGACTGGGCAGGATGGCCAGCATATAACCGTCCGGCTTGGCCGTCTTGATGGCGCGCGCGCCCAGCGTCGCGCCGGCGCCGCCGCGGTTTTCGATGATGATGGACTGGCCCAGCCTGGGCGCCGCGAGTTCGGCGAACTTGCGGATGACGATGTCCGTGGATCCGCCGGCCTGATAGGGCACGACGATGTGCACGGGATAGGCGGGATAGGCGTCGGCGGATTGCGCCGCCGCCGGTCGCGACACCAGCGACGCGGCGCTCATGGCAATGAACGCCGCGCAACCGAGACTGCGTGAGAGGGTCTTCGATAATGCGGTCATCTGGATTCCCCTGTGAATTTATTCGATCGTCCGTGCTCGGCCGCCGGCGCGTCAGGCGGGATTCCAGCTCTGCGCGAACGCGCGCTGGAAGTTGCCGCCCAGCACGCCCATGATCTGCGTGTCGGTCAAACCGGCCTTGTGCAGCGCGTGGGTAAACTCGGGAAACTGCACCGGCGTGGGCGTTTCCACCGGATAGCGCGCCTCCATGACATCGCCGAAAGCGTTCGAGAAATCGCCGCCCGACGCCGCATACTTGGTGCGCGACATCACCATCACATGGCGTACGGCCTCGTAGGTATCCACCGACGGAAAATCCGTGCCGATGCCGACGTGTTCGTAGCCCACCAGTTGCCCGATATGGCGCACATTGGCGACGAAGTCCTGCAGCGTCGGCTGCTGCTTGGGATCGCCGCGCCAGTTCAGATAGGCATGGATGCTGCAGCCGATCACACCGCCGGTTTCGGCGACCGCCTTGATGACCTCATCGGACTTGTTGCGCGGGCGCGGGATCACCGCATTGGCATTGGCGTGCGTCAGCAATACCGGCTTGCTGGAAAGCCGTGCCGCGTCCAGGCAGGTCTGCGGCGCGCAATGGCTGAGGTCGATGGCGATGCCCACCCGGTTCATCTCCTTGACCATCTTGATGCCCAGGTCGCTCAGGCCGGCGTTGCGCTTTTCCAGGCAGCCGTCGCCCAGCAGATTGGCTTCGTTATAGGTCAGCTGGATGACACGGATGCCCAGGGTATGGAACAGGGCCACGCGATCGATCTGGTCGCCCAGCGGACGGCCGTTCTGCCAGCCCATGATCAGGCCGAGCTTGCCGGCTTGCTTCGCGCGGGCGATGTCCTCGGCGCGTTCCACCAGCAGCCAGGGCGAGTCGGGCGCGGCGCAGCGTTCGCGCCAGGTCATGGCGTCCCTCAGCGCCTGCTCGAAATCCGAGCCCATGTCGGTCACCGTCAGGTTGATGGCGCTGACCCCGCCGGCCAGCATGTCGCGCGCGCTGCCATCGCTGAAGAAAACCAGGCCGTCGATGATGGTGGATCGTCGGTGCAGGTCGCTAGTGTCGGTCATGAGTGGATTCCGTGATCTGGATGGTGGTTTGTTGGTTCGTCGTTCTGGCCGCGCTTGGGCACATGGGGGAGGGCGCGTACTGCGCCACGCCGATCGTTTCGTCGTGGCTACTCCGTATAGCGGCCAAAGCGGAACGGCTTCAGGTCGACCGCGGGCTGCGTGCCCTGGATCAACTGCGCCATGGCCTCTCCGACCGCCGGACCGATGCCGAATCCATGCCCGGAAAACCCGGACGCCAGATACAGGCCGGGAAGTCCCGGGACGGCGTCCATCACCGGCATCGCGTCAGGTGTCACGTCGATATAGCCCGCCCACGATTGCGCGATCCTGGCCTGCCTGAAGATCGGAAAGGCATCCGACAACCGCTGCCAGGCCTGCTGCACGCCGCTGCGCGAAGGCAACGGATCCAGCACCCGATGGCGCTCGAAGGGCGACACGTCTTCCGCCGCGAACCGCCGCGGCGTCGCCAGCTCTTCGAAGAAACGCTTGCCGAACCGCAGCCGTACGAAAGTATTGTTCGCCAGCCATGGGCGGATGAAGTGCCGCATCAGCCGGAAGCTGTCCGGCACCAGATCGGCCATCGAGGCGCCGAACTGCGACACGGTGTAGCCGCCGTCGGCGCGCTTGCGGCAGGTGAAGTCCTTGCCGTTGATGGCCGCCGTCAGGCCCGCGTCGAAGGGCTGCGTGCGTATCACCGACCCGCGCACCTTGAGTTGCGGAAAATCCGCGCCCAGGTTGCCGCAGAACAGCCGCGACCATGCGCCCGCCGCGACCAGGACGGCCTGCGCGGATACGCGGCCTTGTTCGGTGATGACGGCTGAAACCTGTCCGGCGGCGCGTTCGATGCCGCGCACCGCGCAGTGTTCACGAAGGACAGCGCCTTCCCGACGTGCCAGTTGTGCGATGCCCTGCACCGCCATCTGCGGCTCGGCCACGCCATCGGTGGCGCTATACATCGCGCCTGTCCACGCGCGGCCGGACTCCGGCATATGCTTGAGCGTCGCGCGCCGGTCCAACTGGACGGCATCGACACCGTAGATGCCGGCCTGGTCCATCCACGCCTGATGGCCGGCGGCGTCGGCGTCGGTTTCCTGCAGGTACAGCATGCCGGTGCGCCGGAAGCCGACGTCGATACGGGTCTGGATATCGCCCCACAACTGATTGGAGCGGATCGCCAAGGGGACTTCCGGCAAGTCCCGCCTCAGGGTGCGCACCCAGCCCCAATTGCGCGACGACTGCTCGCAAGCCAGCGTGGCCTTTTCAAACAGGACGACGCGCACGCCGGCGCGCGCCAGCGCATAGGCGGTGCTCACGCCGATCACCCCGCCGCCGATGATGGCGACGTCGAACATCTCTTTCGAATCCAAGCTGGACCCTCGCCGCGGTGTAGCCTGTTGTTTTGTTTTATCGCTATGCGATAATGAAATCCGTATAGCGATACTTATAACGCGGGGTATCCCGCGCAACAACGTAAGGGTTTCCCTAATTTTTTCAGGAGACGCCGTGCCCGAAGCATCCGCCTTGTTGATCCAGTCCCTGGAAAAAGGCCTGGCCGTACTGGCATCGTTTCGACCCCATGCGTCGATGAGCCTGCAGGAAATCGCCAAGGAAAACGGCATCACCATGGGCTCCGCGCAACGGGTCGCCCATACGTTGGAGCAGACCGGCTACCTGACCCGCGATCCACGCAGCAAGCGCTACAGCACCACCGTGAAGGCCGTGGGCCTGGGCTACAGCTACCTGTACCGCCAGCCGCTCTTTCAGCATGCGCATGCCGTCATGCATCAGTTGAACCAGGAGTGCGGCGAGATCGTCAACCTTTCGGTGCCGGACGACCAGGACAATATGGTCTTCGTCATGCGCGTCGCGCCGGCCAAGCACATTCCCGTCTATATGCCCGTTGGCACGCGCATACCCTGCGTCGCTTCGGCATCAGGCCGCGCGCTATGGGCGCACCTGCCGCCGGCGGAGCTGGACAAAAAGCTGCGCGCCATCGCCCGCATCAAGCACACGCCCCGTACCACCACCGACCCCGCCGCACTGCGCGCGCTGATAGACGAAGCGCGGCGTGATCATTACGCCTATGCGGATGAAGAGTTCTATTCCGGGGATGTGAATGTCGCCGCGACGATATTGGACGACGCCGGCGAACCGGTGGCGGCGGTGAATATCTCGGTCCCCAAGCCGCAATGGTCGCTGGAGCGCGCGCGGGGCGAGTTGGGACCGCTGGTGATCCGCGCCGCGCGGGCGATCGGCAAGCATACATAGAAGCGGTTGTAATCGGCTGTAGCGCTAATGGTCATCGAGCATGACCGCACGACGCCAAGGAGCGAAAGGAATGACGCGGGTGGCAAAAGCGAACGGCCTGTCACGCGAACAGCGCTGCCGTTCTTTCAGCGAAGAAGGCAACCAAAAAATGCTGACCGTCATTCACCTCAACGGCCCGATCAACAGCGGAAAGTCCTCGGTCGGCCGAGCCTTGGCGGATCTTCTGCCAGAGGCTGCTTTCATCGACGGCGATGATCACGATGCGCCCGATGACGCGAGTCTTCCTGTGAGGATCCAGGCCGCCTTGTGCCGGATCGAAATCCAGATCGCCAAGGCTACGGGGGCTTATCTGATCGTCGCTTATCCTCTCGACCAAGCGCACTACGACCGGCTCCGTGTCGCCGCCGGGAGGCGGAGAGCACGCTTTATCGTGCTCACGCTCGCGCCTCCGCTGGAGGTCGCGCTCAGTGATCGCGGGACGCGGAAGCTCACAGATGGCGAGCGAGAGCGCATCATCGAGATGTATAGGGAAGGCTATCAAGCACGCGCTTTCAGCGACGCTGTCCTTGACACCGCCGGCCTGGCTCCGGAACAGAGCGCGCAGCTGGCTGCCAAAATTGTTCTCGTCTCCTGAGCGAACGGCTCAAGCCTGGCTACGAGGCTTCGCTTCGTACGCGACACTGCCTGCGATGACTCGACGCGTTCGAGTGTCGGTGTTGGGCGTGGTGTAGTGCATCAGATAGCGCGGGAAGATAATCATGTCGCCTTCCTGCGGCTCGATAAACTTGATCAAGCTATGGCGCGGAACCGCGAACCCGCCACGGCCGATCGGGCCGCGCGGGTCCATCAAGGCGATCTGCCCGCTGCCATCCTTGGGCGTCGTCAGGTAGTAGACGAACGCCAGGTCGGACCCCTCGTGGTAGTGCGCATGCACCGCGTCCTTCGCATGGCCGTTGCGCTGGACCACGAACCACATCGTGACGCGTTGCTCGTACTCTCGCATCGCCTCGCCATATACCTCGGCCGCGTAGGCGTCGCATTGCGACAGAATGATAGAGCGTATCGCGTCTAGGTTGTCGTTGCGAGTGCGCTCGAAAACCTGGGTGTCGTAGCGCGTGTACTTGGTAGTCGCCGTCGCGGACCGCCGCTCGTCGTTCGCCAGCTCGTCTTCGTGCTCCGCGGCGAAGTCTTGAAGTGCTTGATGCACGGATGGATCGACGACGCCGGAGTCGAGCAGGTTTACGTGAGATACGGGCGTCGCCCAAAGCCATTGGATCGCGGAGTCGGACATGTCGGTGCGGATATGCGGGTTAGCGCCGTCTCACGCCAACGTGGCGACAGCACCTTTGCTTATCCGAAGAGCTTTTAAAAAGTTTAGCCGCCGAGCGTCAACGCTTGGGCCTTGGCAGCGCGCACTGCCTTGGCGGCCAGTTGCTTCGCGAGTTCGTAGACTCGTTTTCGCCAAGTGTAATTGATATACATTGCTGTCGCCTTAGTTCAACGGCACGAAGTCCAGCAGGTTTGCGCTGAAGATGTCCAATGCACAACCCTTCCCGAGCTGGGTCTTCCGGGCCCATCGCTGATGTTCATAACGCCCGTGGCCTCAACCTTGAAGCGAGCGTTCGCTCAATTTTCGTTCGCCAGCACCTCTTGCTTGCACCCGTGCGTCCGCGCAGGCCTGCAAGTACCACGTCAAAATTCAACCCGATGGGGTGGGGCGTAGATGCGGTGATCGTGCGGACTAGACGGCCTTCCGCCGTGCAATTGCTACTACTGATTCGCCTTGCCCAGCCGCTCAAAGTGTCCACCGAAGTCAACGGACGCGTCCTTGTTGATCGTCGTCTTGTACTCCAGCGGGAACATCGCCTCGACCGATATATCCGTCATGCCGGGCTGCGTTTTGAGAAAGGCTTCCAACTGCTTTCTGGAGAGAGCGACCAGACTCATGTTCACGTGAAATGTGCGCTCGCCGCCAAATAGGCCGAAGGAAAACACGCGCTTGATTCCTACGACGTAGCCGTCGAACGACTTCCCATGTGGCTCTGGTCGACAGTGCTCGCTCCGATTCCGGAAGCTCTTCTCCAGTCATCACCGGGTGGTAGAGATCGTCCTCATTGTCATAGCGCCAAATCGGGCAAGCCACAAAATCTGCAGCAGTCGCAACCTTCTTCGCCTCAATGGGCAAGTTGAACTCCCTTAATCAGGCCGGCGTCCCGAATAATCAATTGCGCCGGTGTCCGACCAGAAGTCGGCGTTATGACGATGTTCTGACCAATACCGCCAATCGGGTCGAATCGGTCAAAGTAGCGTGCGGCGACAACCGGGTCTTCCAGGTCCATGATTTGGATCGGAACGTCCTTGACACCCGCTAAGTTGAACGCGACGAGACGACGATTGTCGATCGAGAGCGGCAGCCAGTCGTGCATGACGACTTGTAGCAGATCGCCGACTTGGTCCGCCGTGACCCTCCCGGCTCTGAGGTCGGATACGAGACTGTCGACCGTGCCGCCCTTAGAGAAAAACGGGCTCGCATCGGACTGTGTAAAGCGGAGTTGAGCAGGGTCCGCACGATAGAAGCCCGGCGGTATGTCTCCGCCTGCGCTGAAGTCGATCAGCCCCGTTCGACCGGTGCCCCATGCACCTCCGGTATTGCCAAGCTACGCCGGTCTTGTATGCCGCGATTCAATCGAAGACGACACTCAGCCCCTGAAATTCGCAAGCACGCCGAAAGTTGTCGGCAATGCGCTTCTGAACATCTTCTGGAAGCGTCGATGAATCACCCTGCCACGCCTTGAAGGCTTCGCGAGATACGTTGACGGCGGGTTTTCCATTGAGGAAGCCATCTTCAATTTCCACCTCCATTACCTTGGAGCCCTCCCGATACTCGGCGGAGAAGCGCTCAACGAATTGGAGCGCAAAGCCTTCGTCGCTCTGCACACCTTGCTTGTTCAGCCAAGTAAACATAATTCAGTTCCCAAAGGTGTATCGCGGTTTGAGATAGATGGCATCGAGGCCCGTGACGTTCGGGTTCGTCGAGAGCGCTGGTAACTCTATCGTCCGAAAAACGCTCGTGGGACGGACAGAACCAAGCACGGCGCGCACTTGGCCGCTGGCTTGTTCCGCTGCGGCTTGAGAAACCTTACCCCAGATTTCAGTTGCTTCAGCACGAGTAAACGGCGAGTTCACCCCGAAGAGCTGTTGACTATCGAGCCACTGCCCGCCCGGCGTCATCTCAAGCGTCATGCCGCCTGCGCGTTGTGCGAACGCCGTCGACTGGCTTACCCCATCCTTTCCAAGTCCAGACCAGAGCACGAACGAGTCGCGCGGGGTGGTGAGTCCGAGGCGGTTGGCCTCTGCCACTACCTGCGCAGGAGTCCAGCCCTCCAGGGCATGGGTGACAGTTCCACCGACAGTAGGCGCGGTATTGCCAACGTTACCTGCAAACGAATCCCCGAGGCGTCTTGTGGCCTCACCCGCAATGCCGCCAATACCTTCGCCTATTGTAGCTAAACCTTTCCCAATGACCAAGCCTGTACCTGCGCCAAACCCTAGCGCAACACCCTCGCGCGCCACGGTATCCCAATCCCCAAAGTAGGCCGCAACACCATCTCCGCAACAGGAGCCAAAGGATTAGGTATGAGGTCCTGAATGGTCAGGCTGCCATTCTGTGCAGCGACTCCGGCTTGGCTCCACGGTTGAAATGTTGCTGACCCAGAGCGTGGGCCGGCAGATGTGTCTGCCATAAAGGCAGGCCCCCCTGACAAGGCGTTCGACCCCATTCGGAAAAGGTCGGCCCATTCAAGTGCGACCTCTTTAACCCCGTTCAAGACCTTTCCGATACCGTCGTGAACGATGTATCCCGCGTGTTGCGCGTCCGATGGAGGCGGATCCATTACTGACCGATCATCGCTGCTGCGCAGCAGGCCGGTGGCAAAATCGCGCCCGGCGCGACCGGAAGCCATAGCCTCGTCGATACCAGACCAACCGGAGTCAGTTGTTCCCCCATATCCGGCGGCTACCATTACCGGTGGGGTGGTGCTACGCGGATAGTCGGACGCAATTGCGGCGGGCTCACTCAAGAGCTGGGTCGGAAGCTTCGCGCTGTTCGTGTCGAATCCATAGGATACATACGACGAGTCCGTGTTGGCACCGTAACGTAGGCTTTGAGGCTCGACGGTTTCGAGATCGGCCTGCGTGACGCGCAAGCCGAGACCATGACCTGCGGCCAATCCTGAACCAGCGCTGTAATCTTGACCGCTGAGGTCACCGCCTAGGGACAGTTGGTCAACAACAGAATTTCCCAATGCATTCCCGAAAGCGTCTGTTGCCACCTGTATGGCGTTCACCTTGCCCCCAGATAGAACGGACACCGTCGTACCCGCTGCCACGGCAGAAGCGAAACGGGAGGTAAGGTTGTCGCCAAACCGACTTCCCAGATCCGTACGGACGTTGCTTCCCACGCCCGCGCCGACAGCCGCTGCCGCAACGCCGGCCCAACTGAATCTGGATTGCGCGCCGACTGCCATCGCGACGCCTTGGCTCAGGGTATTGGAGATCGCGACACGTGCGATAGCCGACCCGGTGCTTGGTGAGGTAAGCGCTTTGCCGATGTTACTTAGGGGTGGAATTGGAAGATTCGGCTGCAGCGCCGAGACCTTCGCCCACACCATAGGTGACGCCTGCAGCAAGCGCGCTGGTGCCGACCGCGCTCCAGCTAAATTTGTCCTGGACCCCAAGCGCCATGCCTACGCCTTGGCTGACGACGCTGCCCACGGCGGCTGCAACCGCAGCCGTAGCGACACCCGCCGCGACCGTGCCAATCGATGTGGCTAGTGCCGCGGTAACAGGGGCGAGTGCGCCCATGGTGAAAACCGTCGCAACGACAGCCACCACCGCGACGATAATGGTGCCTATCCCGCCGCAGCCGCCACCGCCCCCAGAGTCTTCGGGTTCTGGCACGGGCATGGTCGGCGTGGTGTCGCCGATAATCTTTCCCGCGTCGTAAGGCTTGAAGGTCTTGTAGTCGTTTCTATTGCCAGCTACGCGGTTGGGGATGTTGATCGCCTGACCCACACGCATATCGCGATCGCCGCTCAATCCGTTCGCATCCGCGATCAGATACCACAACTTGCTATCGCCATACGCCGTTTGTGCGATGGATTGAAGCGTGTCCCCGGCTTGCACGGTGTACAAGCCCGGTGCAGCCTAGTGATTGGCGCCGTCGATTGGTCGATAGGTTGGCGTGAAATCTCCTTGGCCAGCCGTCGGACCGACCGTCCCCATCAGTTCACCATTAACCACCAAGGATCTGATCGTTGTGCCATTCTGCGTCCTTTCCAGGATCTTGCCATCAACGTCATTGATTAAGGTTTGGTTCTTCGTGCTGTCCTTCTGATCGACGACGGACGTTAGATTGCCATTGACGTCATAGCCGTAGGTCGTCGTACCCGGCTCGTACACCGTGCTGGTCCCCGACAACGACGCTTGCACATACCCCTCGAACCGCTGCATCGTATACGTGTACGTGTTCACGTAATGCTGCTGGTCGAAGTTCTCCACCACATACTGCAGGACGTTCCCGGCGTTGTCGTAGCTGGTGTAGGTGGTGTTCGACTTCTGCGTCAAGGCGCCGTTGGACTTGAGCATCATGACGTGCTGGTCTATCAGCCGGCCCGCTGCGTCGTACTGGTTGTGTTGGTAGGTGTTGTCTAGCCCGTTCGCCGCAAGGAAGGCGCCGCCGACTGCGGTGTCGATACCGGACTGCACGACGCGGCTGGCGCTGTCGTAGAAGCGGACGTCGGTGGTGTAGCCATCGCGCGTGGTCTTGACCAGACGGTTCATGCCGTCGTACTGATAGCGCTCCGTGGTGTAGCCCGCCGTGCTGCCGTTGGCGCCCAGTGTTTTGGCCCAGTATGTATCGCTGATACGGTTGCCGTTGTAGTCGAACGTCAGCTTGTGGCCTTGGGCCGAGTTGATGTTCAGGCTCGCGTCCATGCCGTCGACCGTGGTCTGGCGGTTCATACTGTCATAGCCGTACCACAGGTTCTTGGACTGCATGTTGGACGCGCTGTCCAGATACGTGGTCTGGACGTGAATCCGGTTGCCGTTGGCGTCGTAGTCGATGCTCTCGTGGACGTGGCCGCCGTCAGTGATGTCGCGCAGCAGGCCCAGGGCGTCGTAGGCCAGGTAGTTGTCCTGGTAGACAACCCCGCCTTGCGTGGTTTTCTCACGGATCTTGTTGCCGGCGTTGTCGTACTGGTATTGCGTGACCTGGCCCAGTGCCTGGTCGACGACCTGGGGCAGCTGGCCGGACTGTCGTAGCTGTACGTAAAGTGCTGGCCGCGGGTGTTGGCTTCGTCGACGAGTTGCCAGGCGGAGTTGTAGGTATAGAAGTACTGGGCGCCGCCGATGTCCTTGTGGCCGATCAGGTGGCCGAAGTAATCGTAGGTCCAGGTCGCGCCATTGCTGTTGGCGTCAGATTCGAAGATCTTGTTGCCCTGGGCGTCGTAGGCGCTGCGCACTTCGACACCTATGCCGGGTTGCCGTACGCCGACGACATTGCCGCGCATGTCGTAGCGGTAGTAGGTGGTGGCGCCCGCGCCGTCGGTAGTGGTCAGGCGGTGGCCCATCTGGTCGTAGGTGTTGCTCTCGACCAGGGAGGAGACCGCGGTGTTTACCAGTCGGAAGGCGCTGTTTACCGTGTAGCTGGCGACGACGGCATGGCTGGTGGTCAGCAGGCGATCCAGCTTGTCGTAGGTGTAGCCGGTGCGGTTGCCCATGGCTTCCACCCAGGCCACCTTGTCGCCGAAGGCGTTGTAGTCGTAGTGCTCGATGCCGCCGTCGGCGTCGTAGACGCTGCCGTTGACGTTGCCGTTGGCGAGCGCGGGTCCGTGATGCTAAGGACATTGCCCCAGCGGTCGTAGAAGCGCACCAGGTCTTGATCATGGTGACCTAGCCGGCCGTGTCGGAGACGCAGGGTGTAGATCAGGACGGCGGTGAGGTCCTGTAGCCGCAGTGGTCGCCGGGGTACGCGCGGGCTGAGTTGGGGCCGTAGGTGACTCGCGCGGTGCCAGCGGCCGGTAAGGATGCGTGATCTGTCGGCGTACGTTACGGTCCAAAAAAACCAGACCGTCCCGGCATACCAGAACTGGGGATGGTTCAACCCCCCGTGCCAAACTTTAGGAGGCCATTTCAATCGTGGCTAGCGTGGTGCCATATTGGCCCTTGCACTGGCGTCTAATTACTGGAGTCCTACATGCCCCTACGCCATTACTCCCGCAGTATCCTGCATGCTGGGGACGTGCCGTCTTTTGATGTATATATGCCACGTATATACAGCGCTATAATGCGACGAGGGTTGCACCGGAGACGCCTCATGTCCATTACCAGGCAGACACGAGTATTCAAATCAGGGAATAGTTGGGCAGTCCGTCTGCCAGCTGGATTCCGATTCAACTCCGATATCGTCTACATCACGCGCGACGACTCCACCGGCACAATAATGATTTCTGAGCGGCCTATTTCCCCCGCCTGGGACGCTTTTTTTAAGCTTAGAGATGAGACTGTCGTTCCGGCCGATTTTCTCAAGGAGCGTCCGCTGAACAGCACGGGAAATAGCGATGGAATCTTTGACGACTGGAAAGAATGAGGACTGTCGTGGATTCCCGGTTATTTATGTTGGACACGGACGTATGCAGTTATCTGGTGCGGGGCGGCAGCCCGCGTTTGGAAGCTCGACTACGTAGCGCTAATCCAGACCAGCTCTGCATCTCAGTGATTACTCGTGGCGAACTGCTTTACGGCCTGGAGCGCAGGCCCGATGCCACTCGATTGGCGCGCTTGGTTCATGCCTTGCTCGACACCATTCGCGTCCTTCCTTGGGAGGCGGGCGCTGCCGGATGGTATGCGCGTGTTCGGGCACAGTTGGATAAGGAGGGTACGCCGATTGGTTGCGCTGACACCTTGATCGCGGCGCATGCAATAGATGTGGATGCGGTACTGGTCACGAACAATGTCAGACACTACGACCGCATAAAGGTGCGGCGTTTCAGGCATGAAAACTGGGCTGAAGATGGGGCCGTGTCCCGTGGCTCAGTTCGGCGGGAATCGAACAAGCCATAAAACTGTACCGAGGGGCTGCCACGCGAAAGCCGAGCCGCGAGAAGGGCGTTCATCCGCTCGTTGCGACCACGTCACCCTATCGCCCCCACGAACCGATCCACACCAATATTCCGTCCGCACAGCACCACAGCGACTTTCTTGCCGCGCCATTCGTCTTTACGCTGCATCAGCCCCGCCATTGCGACACCCGCCGCGCCTTCGACGATCCAATGCTCGGCCTCGGCCACGGCGCGCATGGCGGTGGCGATTTCCTTTTCCGAGACGGTGACCCGGTCATCGATGACCTGCTGGCAGATCGGGAAGGTGATGGAGCCTTCTTCCACGGCGCCGGCCGTGGCGTCCGACAAGGTGGGACGTTCCTCGACGTCGATGATGCGGCCGGCCTCCAAAGCGCGCAGCATGCAGACGGAGTTCTCCGGCCAGACGCCGACCACGCGGGTCTTGGGCGATAGATGCTTGATCGCGGTCCCCAGTCCGCCGGCCAGCCCGCCGCCACCCACGCATACGAATACCGCGTCCAGCGTGTCGGCGCCGGCCTGTTCGGCGATTTCGACGCCTATGGTGCCCTGGCCGGCGACGACATGGAAATCGTTGTACGGCGAGATGTACGGCACGCCATGTTCGGCGCCGTAGCGGCGCGCTTCCAATTCAGCATTGATGGGCGGCGCGTCCAGGACGACGAGCCTGGCGCCCAATCGTTCGATGGCGTCGAGCTTGCCGCGGACCGCCGATGCCGGCACGTACACGGTAACCGGCACGCCGGCCCGTGCGCCGGCCCACGCGACCGCCATGCCATGATTGCCGGTCGATGCGGTGACCACGCCGGTCTGCCGCGCCGCCGCGCCCAGCACGCTGATCTTGTTGGTCGCGCCCCGCACTTTGAAGGCGCCGATAGGCAGCAGATGGTCGCACTTGAAGCTGAGTTCGCAGTCGAGCGCGTCCGACAGTTGTCCGCTGTATTCCAGCGGGGAGACGGGCACGTGCGGGCGGATGGCCGCATGGGCCGCCATGATGGCGGCGGGCAGGTCGTTCATGGGATGCTCCTGGTTCGCGGTCCGCGGGACTCGGCTCGGGTATCGCCGGATATTAGACGATAAAATCCAGATTGGAAAAATATACCAGGAGCCTGTATGGCGAAGAGGGATAAGGCGGGCGTCAAGGCATCGGGCGCCAAAACAGCCCGGACCCATGCGTCGCACGACGGGAAGGCGCAATCGTCCGCCGGCGCGTTGCGGCCTTACTACGTCATTGCGGATGCGCTCGCCGCGCTATTCAGTCCTTTCGTGGAGGCGGTCGTGCACGATATGCGGACGAACAGCGTCGCCTATGTCGCCCATCCGTTTTCGCCGCGCGCGGCCGGCGACCCATCCGATCTGGAGGAGGTCGACTTCGCCCCCGACGCATCGGTCATCGGCCCTTACGAGAAAATCAATTGGGACGGACGTCGCATCAAATCGGTGACCGCGGTGCTGCGCGATGAGCAAGGCCGTTCGATAGGGTTGCTGTGCGTGAACGCCGACGTGACGGAATTCGATACGGTCCGTCGCATGCTGGACGGTTTCCTGCGTGTACCGGATAACGGTCCAAGTCCGGACGATCTGTTCCGCAACGACTGGCACGAGCGCATCAACCGCTATATCGCGGACTGGATCGCGGCGCGCGGCACTACCGTGGCGCGGCTGGATCGTGAGCAGCGCCGCGGCCTGATCGAGGATCTGTATCGCACCGGGGCCTTCGATGGCAAGCGGGCGCCAGCCTACGTGGCGGGCGTGCTGGGCATCAGCCGCGCCACGGTTTATGCCCAGCTGGCTGATATCAGGAGCGCCGCGGGCGGATAGTCTTCGCGGCACTCATCGCGCTATTCGCGCTGCAAGGCAGGGGTCTGCCCCGAACCCATATCCCAATACAGGCCCGTCATCAGCCGCAAGCCCTCGCGCAGCAGCTCCGGCGGCAGGTGTTCGTTCGGCGCATGCTGGGCGCATGACGGATATGAATGCGGGACCCAGATCGTCCGCAAGCCCAGCACTTCCGTGAAGATGTCGTTCGGCAGCGAACCGCCCAGGTTGGGCAGGATGGCGGGTTTCTTGCCGCTGGTCTTTTCCAGCGACGCGACGGTCCAGCGCACCCAGGGATCGTCGGGATCCAGGCGGGTGGCCTTGAACATGTTTTCACGCGACAGCGACAGCCGCACCATGGGGAAGCCATGCCGATCCAGATGCCGGCGCAGGGCGGGCAGCAGGTCATCGGTATCGACCCCCACGACGAAGCGCAGCTGGCAGCGCGCCCAGGCCCGCGGCGGGATCGCGTTGACGGGTGTCTCCGGATTGCCGGTCTTGAAAGCCAGCACTTCGAAAGAGCACCAGCCGTAGACCTGCTCCGCGGGTGTCAGCCCCGGTTCGCCCCAATCCGGATCGATGGCCGGCCCATCCGCGCCGCCATCCACGTCGCAATCGGCCAGGACGCGCCGTACCGACGCCGGCAGTTCCTTCGGTACCCAGGCGGGAATGCGGATCTGGCCGGTCGGGGAGACGATGCTGGCGATCGCATGCGCCAGCTGGATGCCGGGATTCGACAGCAGGCCGCCCCAGTTGCCGGAATGGTGGCCGCCTTCGCGGGCCTCGATGGTCATGTCGAAGTTCAGCCCGCCGCGCGCGCCCAGGAAGACCGTCGGTCGTTCCGCCCGCAGCCGCGGGCCGTCGGAAGCGACCAGCAAGTCCGCCGCCAAGAGTTCGCGGTTGTCCTCGCAAACCTGGCGCAGTCCCGGCGAGCCGTTTTCTTCTCCCATCTCCACCAGGAACTTGGCATTGAAGCCGAGCGCGCCGCGGGTTTCCAGCACGGTGCGCAGCGCTTCCATATTGACGGTGTGCTGGCCCTTGTTGTCGGCGATGCCGCGCCCGTACCAGCGGCCCTGCGATTCCGTCAGGGACCAGGGCGACAGGCCTTCGCGCCATTCGGCATCGAGGCCGCGGATGACGTCGCCATGGCCATAGCCCAGTACCGTGGGCGCCGCGGGGTCTTCGATCCGCTCCGCATACAGGAAGGGTGCGAGTGCCTTGGGGTGAGTCAGCGTGCGGCAGTTGAAGCCCATGGCCTGGAAGGCGGGCTGCAGTTCCGTGTGCAGGTAAGCCGCCAGCTCCGCGGCGCGGTCCGGATTCTGGCTTTCCGTGGGCATGGCGATACGGCGGGCCAGGCGTTCACGAAATCCGCCGGACTGGAAGTAGTCGTCGGCACGGGCGAGGGCCGCATCGCGGGTCATGGGCTGTCCTTCGGTGGTTTCGGGCAAATGTTTGTACCAGAGCGCGGCGGTGCGCGCGATTGGCGTAAGTCTCTATTCCAGGACCGGCGGGAGAGCGGGCGCAAGCAGGCAACCCGCGGCGCGCCGGAACCGTGGGCCTGCATCGCTTACGTAAGCGCTTCGAAAGCTTGCCGGGATCTCCCGGCCGCACCGCAAACCAGACCGGAGACGCCGCATGGATTTTCCCCAACTCTTAAGCTCCGCACCCGATGTCTATGGAATTGCGCCGGATGACGATGCGCTGGACCGCAGCAACTTCAATGCGACGTCGGGACGCAGCCGTGCACAGGCGGCGCCCAGGTGGCATGACGGGCAGCCATCCGCGCGCGGCCTGTTGAACAGGGCCGCGCTCGCGGCCGGCCGTGCGGCGGACCGTCGCGCGGCCGGGTCCGAGCCCATGGACCAGTCCGGTCCGCCGCCGGGCGTACGCGGCGGGCAGGGCGCTTCCGTCGCCGCGGCCGCGGCGCCTTCGGCAACTTCGGCGACCGCCGGCTTTTCGGACTATCACGCTTTCGGCGGCGTCATCCCGCATTCGTTTCCGATGGGCCGCGCGCCTTTCAGGGATTTGAACGGGCAAATGCAGCAGCCCACCGGACGCATTTGCGATACCGAAACCGTATGGATGACGGGGCAGGTATTGAAATCCGCGCTGCAGTACGCCGCGCCGGCGGCGCGCGACCTGCCCATCGCCGCCTATCTGGACCTGGACGTGGACGTGATGCTTGCGACAGGCCTGTTCCGGCCGCTGTCCATGGATGCGGCCGTCGTGCGTGAACAGCGCATCAAGTGCGAGGTGGTGCAGGCATTGACGCGCCTGGATGCGTCGCCGACCTTCCGCCTGCTGGTACGCATGGCCGCCGCCAAAGACCGCCTTCCGGTGTCCGGGCCGGGTCGCTGGACCGCCAGGCTGATATTGCCGTTGGGTTTCGATCACAGTCCGTACGCCAGCGACTGCAACGGCAAGCAGGCCGTCTATGGCGGCGATTTCCGCGCCGACCACGGCAAGCGCATCCTGACTTTGCCGGCGTCGACCCGCGAACCTGTCGCGGGTCGCTACTACCTTGCCACCGACGGCGTGCTGCAGCCCATGAGCGCGCAGGCCTGCATGATACGGTCCTTGGTAAGCGCGCTGACGAATGCCGTGCCGATCGCCCATCAGCCCTGGACGTGCGCCGATGGCGCCATCGACCCGCGGCGCATCGTGCAGCTCGGGATGGGCGAACGCGGCGTCGTGGATGCCTTGACCCAGCGCATCGTCCGGGAACTCGACCCGTCTGCCGCCCCGTGGCTGTCGCCGCTGCCCTTTCGGGACCAGGACCTGATCCCACCGCGCAGCCAGGTTGTGCAGAGCGCTCGCTTTCAGCCTGCCCTGCGTCAGGCCTTGGCGGAAATCGGTGGCCTGTCCAGCCTACAAGCCTATGTGATGGCGCAGGACGATTATCTGGACGCGCGCTACCCGGTAGCGCGTGGCTGAAGGAGCCCACATGTTTCCCAATCCGATCCCGCCCGTCGGTTCGTCGCTAGCTCCGACACCGCCCAGGGCCCCCGGCGCCGCCTCGTTCTCGTCGGGGCAGGGCCGTGCCGCGCGCGTGGACCTGCCGCCCAGGTGGTGCACCGGCGTGCTCCCGGCCAAGCTCGTGGCTTGCCTGCCGTCCGAAACGCGGCGCGCGGCAGGCCTGGCCATGCCGCCCGCCGCGGGCGGCAGCGCCGACGTGGCTTGCACCTCTCATGCGGCGGCCGCTATCCCCGACGATCCATCCGCTTCGCCGCCCCGAACGCACGCGGGCGCCATGGGCGATGGAGCCCAGTACACGTGTTCGAATGCCGAGTTCCTGCAACTGTTCCGCACCGCGCATCCGGGCGTTCAGCCCTGTATCGGCCTGGTCCCGCATGAATTGCGCATGGGCCGGTCGCGCTACCTGGATCTGAATCAGGTGGAGCGGACGCCGACGGGCAATATTTCCGAAACCGAGACCGTGTGGGATAGCTGCCTTGTGCTGTCGGATGCGCAGGGCCGCACGACTCCCGCCGGGCAGGATCTGTCGTCGTCCTTGTATTTCGATTCGATCCTGCTGCAGGCCGAGCCCGCGCCGGGCCAGATAGCGGCGTTTCTCGCGCAGAAACAGGCGGAACGGCAGACGCTGGTGACGCTGCTGTCGCGCCTGGACATGTCGGCCACGTATCGCCTGCTGCTGCGGCGGGCCGTCGACCAAGGGCTCCTCAACCTGTCCGGCCCGCAACGCTGGTTCGTCGCCCTGGTGCCGCCCAGCGCCCAGCGTGACGGAATGGCCTTCTATGGCGCGGCGGATTCCACCCTCGGCGTCGACCGCGCCAGGCGGCTGATCACCCTGCCATTGCGCGACGACAGGCCGGTAGGCAACTTCCTGCATCTGTTCGCGGGCGGGAGGCTGATGCCGATGGATCCCGTGTGCCACGCGATACGGGCCATGGTATCCGTGCTCAGCGAAGCGAACCCGCACAGCCCATTGGCATGGACGGGCGCGGACGGCCGCGTCGACCCGCAGCGCATTGTCCAGCTGGGCGCGGGCGAGCGCGGCGCGGTGGACTACCTGTCGCAGCGCATCCTGGCGGAATTGGGCCTGGACTACCTATGGCTGTCGCCCCTGACGTTCGCCCAGGGCGGACCGGACATCGTCGCCACCGACGTTCCCCTGGTCTGGCGCCTTGGCGAGACCGCGCGGCGCGCGTTCGACGCCATCGGCGGCATCGACGCGGTGGAGCAATACGTGGCCTGGCAGAACGCTTATCTGGAAGAGCTGTTTCCGCTGCAACGCTAGGCCGCGAAACTTGTCGCGGCGAGGCGGAACCGCCGCCGCCCCTCGCTTACGTAAGCGCTTCGATAGTGGGCGGGGCCGCCGGGCCTGGGCGCATGTCCGCCACGCCCCGCGCTCATATAACCGGAGACGCCGCATGCAGGTTGGTACTTCTTTATTTTCTTCACAGGACGCAATCCATACCGCCGCGGGCGGCAACGCGCCGCGGCAAAGGATGGCACGCGTCAGGTCCTTCAATGTCGCGCCCGGGCAGGGCCGCGCGACGATGACGCAGAGCCGGAGTCATGTGTCCACCCATGCGCGGCACGGGCTCATGCGAGCCACCTCGGTGGATTCAGGTGTCCTGCTGAATCCGCTGGAATGGCCGGCCCTGCCATCGAAGGGGCCGCAGGCGACGGGCGGCACGATCGCCACGTCCATCAAGCCGGCGCGCTCGGCCGACCGCAGGCTGGCGGACATCGTGCCGCACGGATTTCCCATGGGCCGTACGTCCTTCCACGACCTGAACGGCGATCTTCGGCATCCCACCGGCCGCGTGGGCGCGACGGAAACCGTTTGGACCACGGGCCAGATACTGACCGCCGCGGCGAAGGCGCCGGTTCCTCCCGAAGGCGATCTGCCGCTGTTCGCCTATTTCGACGTAGCGGTGGATATGGGCGCCGACGCGGTCGTCCCGGAGCATGGCGATCGGGCCATGGTTTACCGGCAGGTGCTCACTCAGTACGTGGTGCACGCGATGAACCATCTGGAAAAGTCGCCGACCATGCGGAAGCTCATACGCATGGCCGTCGCGCAGGGGCGCCTGTCCATCGCGCCGCAAGGCCGCTGGGTCGCGAAGGTCGCCCAGCCGGACGTCCTCCGTAGTCCCTATAGCCTGCATGGCTTCGAAAGCACCCACGCGACTTATGTGATTCCCTTCCAATCCGATCCGGCGCAACGCGTGCTGACGCTGCCGCCGCCGATCAGCGAGCCCATCGGCGGCCGCTACTATCTTGCCCCGCCGGAAACCGGCACGCAGCCGGCGGCGCCGTGCCGGGCAACGCTGCGGCCGCGCAGCGTGCAGGCTTGCATGATACGGGCAATGGTCAGCTCGCTGACGGGCGTGGCGCCCAGCCTGCATATGTCGTGGATGGACGCTCAAGGGGAGGTGGATCCGCGGCGCATAGGTGAACTCGGGGTGGGTGAACGCGGCGCCGTGGATGCCCTGACCCAACGGATCGGCCGCGAACTGAATCTGCCTGATTGCGCATGGCTGTCGCCTTTGCCTTTCGGCGACGGCAGCCTGGTGACACCGCCCGGACGCCAGTGGCCGGAGCCGCGCCTGAACGACGCGGTCGAGCGGGCGCTGGACGCCATCGGCGGCGTCGACGCCGTCCGGCGGTATGTGGCGGCCCAGGATGAATACCTGGAGTCCCGTTATCCGCTCCGGCTGGCGACGGCTTCCCTGAATTGATCCTGGAGGTCGCCCATGCAACCCGTTTCTTCGAGCGGTCAGTCCGCGCCCGGTACGCCGCCCGCCATCGCCCCCCGGGGCTTGCTGGGGGCCCTGGGCTTCAGGGTCTCGTCCGCTGTTGCCCGGCTGGACCTGCCGCCCAGCTGGCTGGGGGAGCTTCCGCGTCAGGTGAAGCTGGTGACGTTCGCTGTTTGCGAGACGCCGCGGGCGCAGGCTGCCGCGGGACGCTCCATCCAGCTTATGACATCGACCCTGCTGCCGGTGGTGTCCATGGCGCCGCGGCCGCCCGCGGTATCCACGCCCGAGGCCGCGCCGGCGGATCCGGCGGCATCGCGTTCCGCGGGTTCGCCATCACCGGCGGCCCTGGAGGCGCCGGCCATAGCGCCTGCCGGCGCATCGGCGGCAGGCCCATCGACCTCCGCCGCACCATCCGCCGCATCGACCGCCGCCGATGACTTCATACGATCGTTCCGAGCCCTTTACCCCGGCATGCCTGCCCACCCCGCCCTGGTTCCCGAAAGCCTGCGCATGGGCCGGCTGCCCTATCTGGACCTGAGAGGTATCGCGCGCAGCCCGACAGGCTTGATCTCCGAAACACAGACGGTATGGGACGCCTCGCAGCTGCTGTGGAGTGCGGCCCGGGCTCCCGTCCCGCCGGAAGGGGATCTGGCGTCCATCTCGTATTTCGACGTGAACGTCGCCGCCGAGGCCATCGACGCCATCATGCGCGACGATTTCGAGCCCGGGCCTACATTCCGGCAATGGGAGACCGACAAGCTGGCCGTGCGGACGTTCCTGACCGAGATGGACAAGTCGCCCACGTTTCGGAAACTGGTCCGCCTGGCCGTCGAACTGAAGCGCCTGCCCCTGACGGCCCCGGGCCGGTGGGGCGTGTCGGGCACGAGTCCGCTGCCGGGCTCCGGCCCGGACGCCGCGCTGTACGGCCAGATGGGCCCGGATCTGGGAACGCGCCGCATTGTTGTCCCGCTGCGCGATTCGCGGCCGCTAGGCAATGAGTACTACCTGTTCAAGGGCGGCGTACTGCTGCCGATGAACGCGGCCAGCCAGACCGCGCGCTATTTCGTCAGCGCCTTGACGGGCGCCATGCTGCCCTATAGCGGCTCATGGCTGGGCGCCGACCAGCGCGTCGATCCGATGCGCGTCGGCGTGCTGGGCGCGGGCGAGCGTGGCGCGGTGGACTATCTGGTCCAGCGCATCTTCAAGGAATTGGAGCTGGATTACTGCTGGATATCGCCATTGCCTTTCACGCGCAGCCAGCCCCTGATGCTGCCCGATGGATCGTGGGCGGCGGTGCCCGATGCCGCCATGGAGAGTGCTTTCGATGCGCTGGGCGGGATTGCCGCGGTACAAGGCTATGTGGAGTGGCAGGACCAGTACCTGGGGCTGCTCTTCCCGTTGGGCTAGCATAGAGCGCTGCGCCGCCGCCCGGCGGCATCCCGGTCCGGAGCCAGCAAGCATGAACGACACTTCCCCCGCCGCGGCGGCCGATCCCGTCGCGCTCGACGATACCGCCATCGAAGCCCTGCGCGCCCGTACGCCGGGCACGCGCACCACGGTGCACTTCAATCACGCGGGTTCGTCGCTGCCTTCCGTCGATACGCTGGAAACGATGCGCAAACAGCTGTGGCGCGAGGCCGAGATGGGGCCGATAGAAGCCGGCGCGGCGGCGCGCGACCTGGGCGAGCAGGCCCGCCTACTCGCCGCGACGCTGTTGAACGCGCGGCCGGCCGAAATTGCTTTGACGACCGGCAATTCCATAGGCTGGGGCAGCGCCTTTGCCGCCCTGGGGAATTGGCAAACCGGTGACCGCATACTGGTCGCGCGCCACGAGTGGGGCGGCAATATCGCCGCGATGCACGTGGCCGCCGTGCGCCACGGCGCGCGTATCGAAGCCATCCCGTCCGACGACACCGGCATGGCGGATCCGCGCGCGCTGGAAGCCATGATCGACGAGCGCGTGCGCCTGGTCTGCGTGACCTGGCTGCCCGCCAATGGCGGCCTGATCAATCCCGCGGCCGCCATCGGCGCGGTGGCGCGCCGGCACGGCATTCCGTATTTCGTCGACGCCGCGCAGGCCGTGGGGCAGCTACCCATCGACGTCAATGAAGTCGGCTGCGACGTGTTGACCGGCGTGGGCCGCAAGGCGCTGCGGGGACCGCGCGAAACTGGCCTGTTGTACATCCGCCAGGATTTCCTGCCGCGCCTGACGCCCGCGCTGGCCGATACGAACACCGCGCCCCTGGATGAGCACGGCGTGCCGGTGATGCGCACGGACGCGGCGCGCTTCGAACCTTCCGAAAGGTCGTACGTGCTGCGCTGCGGCCTGGCCAATGCCTTGCGCGAAGCCCTGGATATCGGCATCGGCAACATACGGACGCGAGTCGACCGCAATGCGCGCTCCTTGCGCGGCCTGTTGGCGGACATCCCGGGCGTGGAGGTGCTGGACCAGGGGCGGGAGCGCTCGGGGCTGGTGTCGTTCACTCTCGCGGGACGGGACGCCGGTACCCTGATGCGCGAGCTGGCCGGCAAGGGGATTTCGATCAGCGCCAATGGACCGGCATACACGCCGCTGGATATGCGGGCTCGCGGGCTGGCCGAGATCGCCCGCGCCTCGGTCAGCTACCTGACCACGGACGATGAAATGGACAGGCTGGCCGAGACCATCCGCGCGCTGGGGCGGGCGGCCTGAGGCGTCAGGCGGCGTCCAAGTCCTGCGGGGACGGGCGTGCCTGCACGCGAAAGGCCATGGGACTGAGTCCGGTCCAGCGCTTGAACGCCCGCTGCAAAGTCCGGGCGTCGCTGAATCCGCATTCCAGCGCGATCTGCTGTATGGACCGGGTGGAATGCGCCACCAGCGACAAGGCGCGTGAGCGCCGCTCCTGGCATAGCAGGTCGGCATAACTGCTTCCGCGTTCGGCGAGCCGCCGGCGCAGGGTGCGTTCGCTGATATGCAGCGATTCGGCGATCGCGCTCAGCGCCGGCGGGGCGGCCAGGTCGCGCCGTATGGCCTGCACCACGCAGGCCTGCATGGCGCAGACCGTGGCGGGCGCTTCGGCCCGCGCCAGCTCGCGCCGGACCTGGCGCAGCACGACCGGGTCGGCGCTGCGCACGGCATAGGGTTCGACGGGAAAGTAGATGCGGTTCTCCGGGCTGCCGAAGCGGACCGGGCAGCGGAAGACCCGTTCGTAGGCCGCGCCATACGGCGGCCGCTCCATGACCAGGTCCACCCGGCTGGGATTGAAATGCGCGCCCACCACCTGGCGGCCCAATTGCGTCAGCGACGCCAGCACCTTGTCGATCAGGAAGATGGCCACGTCGCGCTCGGCGAACGGCGCGCGCGCCACCAGGCGGAAAGCCTGGCTGGTTTCCTCGCCATGCAGGCTGGGCAGGCAGCCCGCATGGTGCTGGTGCTCGATGATGAAGTCCAGCAATTGGCGCGATGACGCGCATGCCATCAGGCCCAGCGCAATCAGTCCCCATGACACGATGTTGACGCCCGCGCCCATTTCCAGGCCCAGCACGGGATCGCCCAGCACGGGCAGGGCGCGCCGTATCAATTGGGTGGCTTGCCTGCCGGACACGAAAAAACCGTCCTGGTTGAGGTCGTCCGGCGAAAAGCCCAGGCCGTCGCACAAGGGCCGCGGATCCCGGCCGCGCCGCGCGACTTCGTTGAGCAGCTGGCGCAAGGTAATCGGGCGGATATTGGCCACGGCAGGATTCGCCGTCACGCCCGATGAGGGCGGGAGCGGGGCGGGTACGCCGGGCGCGCCGGCTTGTGGCGGGCCCGGTCGGGGTTCAGTGCTACTGAGCATCGTCATCGCAACAAGAATGCGGCCGTGGGCGGCGGGCCGCTTATCAGTACGCCACTGAAGGTACCCCAGGGGGGCGCTGTTCAATTGTTCACATATTCCAACAAAAAGACAATGTTGGCCGGCGCAGTGCCCTATCTTGTCCGGCCGCGCCCTTAGGCGCGGGCCCCTGCATGCCGTTGTTCCGATACAACCGCCAAGCCCGGCGGCCATGTCGACGGACTGCCTACATGAATATCGCCGGATTCTCGTCCTCCTCCGCCGCCCCCGTGCTGGGGATCGCGGGCGGGGCCGCCACCGCCTGGGCCGGGGCATGGGCGACGCTGCCGCTGGCCATTGCCGCGCTGCTGGCTTGCGCCGGCCTGCTGGCGGGCTACGCCGCGCGCCGTTCGGCGGTCCGCCAGGACGTCGACGTAGAGGCCCACGTGCTCAGCCTGAAGTCCTTTTGCGGCGACGTGGCGCCGGTGTGGGCGCGCCAGATCGAGTCTTCCCGCACCCAGATGGAAACCGCCATCACGGCCTTGAGCATGCGCTTCGGCGAGATTTCGACACGGCTGGATCAGACCCTGCGCCTGTCCACGCGCGACAGCAGCGGCCATGGGGAGTCCGCCGCCGGCGTGTCGGCGCGCAGCGCCGAGCAGCTGCACACCGTGGTCGAGCAGTTGAGCGCGAGCATGAAGACCAAGGTCGAACTGCTGGCCAAGGTGCAGGGCTTGAAGGGCTTCGTGGATGAGCTGCAGGGCATGGTGCAGGCCATCGGGCAGATCACGCAGCAGACCAACCTGCTGGCCATCAACGCCACGATCGAAGCCGCGCACGCCGGCAGCCTGGGCCGCGGCTTCGCCACGGTGGCGCAGGAAGTTCGTGCCCTGTCCAAGCAGTCCGGCGAGACCGGCGCGCGCATCGCCGAGAAAATCGCCTTCATCGGCGACGCCATCGTCGCGACCTGCGCGGCGGCGGAGGAGTCCACCCGCAGCGAACAGGCCGCGATCACCGCGTCCGAGGGGACCATACAGGAGGTGCTGGAGCGCTTCCGCGCCTTCGCCGACGGCCTGGGCCGCACCACCGATCTGCTGCGCGAGGAAAGCCAGGGCATCCAGGAAGAGGTCAGCCAGGCGCTGGTGCAACTGCAGTTCCAGGACCGCGTCGGCCAGGTAATGGCGCACGTCGGCGCCAATATCGAGCGGCTGCCGGCCGTCATCCATGACTATGGCGAGGCCTGCGCCGCCGCCGGCGAGTTGCGGCCGCTGGATGCGGCGCCGCTGCTGGGCGAGCTGGAGCGCACCTACGCCATGGCCGACGAGCGCGACATCCATAAGGGCGCGCCGGCGCCGGCCCATGCGCCGGCCGCGGCAGCCTCCACCGACATCACCTTTTTCTGAATCCAGGGCCACCCGCCCGCAGACATACAACCAGGAGCCTCGGCATGGCAAAGACCATACTCATCGTCGACGATTCGGCATCGGTACGCCAGGTCGTCGGTATCGCGCTGCGCGGCGCGGGCTACGACGTGATCGAGGGGCGTGACGGCCAGGACGCCCTGTCCAAGCTGACGGGCCAGAAGGTGCACCTGATCATCAGCGACGTGAATATGCCGCAGATGGACGGCATCACCTTCCTGAAAGAGGTCAAGCAACTGCCCGCCTACCGTTTCACGCCGGTGATCATGCTGACCACGGAAAGCCAGGAGGCCAAGAAGCGCGAAGGCCAGCTGGCCGGCGCCAAGGCCTGGGTGGTCAAACCGTTCCAGCCCGCGCAGCTGCTGGGCGCCGTCGAAAAACTGATCCTGCCCTGACCGGCGGACATAGAGCCTGCCTGGAGACCTGCCGTGACCGACGTCCATCTGCGCCTGGAAGGCGAACTGACCATCTACACCGCCCAGGACATGCGGCAGCGCCTGTTGCAGGCGCTGTCCGCCGCTGATGCCCCCGACGCGCTACGGCTGGACCTGCGCGCCGTCACGGAGGCCGATACGGCGGGTCTGCAGCTGCTGCTGGCGGCGCGCGCGCATGCGCGGGCCCGCGGGCGCGACGTGCGCTTTGCCGGCATGGCGCCCAGCGTGGAGTCCGCCATCCAGCTGCTGGGCCTGGAACAAGCATTCGCCGACGCGCGCGACGATCTGGCGCCCGACGGCATCGGCGCCGACCTGTACGCGGCGGCCCGCGCCGGCGCCACGGCCTCGGCGGCCTGACGGCCATCGCCCGGAGTATCACCATGAATATGGATCAGGCACTGCAGACCTTCATCACCGAAAGCCGCGAGCTGCTGGCGGAAATGGAGTCGGCGCTATTGACCGTCGAGGATGTCGAGGATCCCGGCGACGCCATCAATGCGATTTTTCGCGCGGCGCACACGATCAAAGGCTCGGCCGGCCTGTTCGGCATCGACGACATCGTCGCCTTCACCCACCAGGTCGAAAGCGTGCTGGATCGTGTACGCGACGGCGGCATCCCCATCGACAGCGATCTGGTGGCCTTGATGCTGGCCTGCGGCGACCATATCGGCGGGCTGGTGGACTGTGTCGCGGACCGTGGCGGCGAGGTCGATCCGGACCTCGGCAGCGAAGGCGCGGCCTTGTTGCCGCGTCTGGCGGCCTATCTGGAGCTGGGTGGCGCGGGGGCAAACCCCGCATGTCCGCCGCGCGCGGATACGGCCGGCGACCAGGCGGCCGCTGGGGCGGGCCCTGGGCTTGCCGCGGCCGGCGCCCCGGCGCGCGAGGCACCCCAAGCAGGGACGCCAGGCGCCGGCGTCCAGGCCGCCGTGGTGGCCGACCATTGGCATATCTCCCTGCGCTTCCACGAAGGCGTGCTGCGCAACGGCATGGACCCGCTGTCCTTCGTGCGCTATCTGCACAAGCTGGGCCGGGTCACCGGCGTCGCCTGCCAGACCGGCCGCCTGCCGACGCTGGAGGCCATGGACCCGGAGGCTTGCTACCTGGGTCTGGAGATCGGCCTGGACAGCCCGGCCGACAAGGCCACCATCGAAAGCACCTTCGAATTCGTGCTGGACGATTGCGACATTCGCATTATTCCGCCGCGCAGCCGCACGATGGACTACATGCTGATGATCGAGGAGCTGGGCGAAGAACCCTCCCTGCTCGGCGAAATGCTGGTGCGTTGCGGCACCCTGACACCGCGCGAACTCGATGAGGCCCTGCGCGCGCAACGCAGCGGCGCGGTCGATGGCCCGCTCGGCGAGATCCTGGTGCGCCAGCAGACGGTGGCGGAACCGGTGGTGGACCGCGCCCTGGCCAAGCAGCGCCAGGCCAAGGACCTGAAGTCGCAGGAAAGCCGGTCGATGCGCATCGACGCCGACAAGCTGGATCACCTGATATCGCTGGTGGGCGAGCTGATCACCGCATCGTCGGGGGCCAGCGTGGCGGCGGCGCGCGCCGGCAACGCCGAGTTGCAGGCTTGCAATTCCCAGGTGGCCGATCTGGTCGAGGCCGTGCGCGACAGTACGCTGCAGCTGCGGATGGTCAAGATAGGCGCCACCTTCAATCGTTTCCGGCGCGTGGTGCACGACGTTTCGCGCAGTCTGGGCAAGCACATCGAATTGGTGGTGCGCGGCGAGGATACCGAGCTGGACAAGACGGTGGTCGAACGCATCGGCGATCCGCTCACCCATCTGGTGCGCAACGCCATGGACCACGGCATCGAGTCGCCGGAGGCCCGGCTGGCGCTGGGCAAGCCGGCCCACGGCACCATTACCCTGGACGCGCACCACGAATCCGGCCACATCGTGATCGAGGTCGGCGACGATGGCGCGGGCCTGAACCGCGAGCGCATCGTGGCGAAGGCCGTGGAGCGCGGGCTTATCGAGGATGGCCGCGCCATGCGCGACGAGGACGTCTACCGGCTGATTTTCGAACCCGGATTTTCCACCGCGCCCGCGGTGACCGACCTGTCCGGCCGGGGCGTCGGCATGGACGTGGTCAAGCGCAACATCCAGGCCTTGCGCGGCAGCGTGGAAGTATCCAGCCGCGCCGGGCAGGGCAGCACCGTGGCCGTGCGGCTGCCGCTGACGCTGGCCATTATCGATGGCTTCCAGGTGGCCGTAGGGCGTTCGCTGTTCGTGCTGCCCCTGGACATGGTCGACGAGTGCATCGCCTATACGCCGGTGCAGGGCCGCGACTACACCGATCTGCGCGGCCAGGTGCTGCCCTTCATCCGCCTGCGCGGCATGTTCGACCTGCCGGGGCAGGCGGCGACGCGCGAGAACATCGTCGTGGTGCGCCACGGCGGCGAGCGCATCGGCCTGGTGGTCGACACCCTGCTGGGCGAGACGCAGGCGGTGATCAAGCCCTTGTCGCGCCTGTTCGCGCAAGCGCGCGGCATCAGCGGCTCCAGCATCCTGGGCAGTGGTGAAGTCGCATTGATTCTTGACGTCCCGGCCCTGATGGCCGAGGCGCGCAATTCCGCGACGGCGGGCCATGCCCGCATGTCTGTTTGACGTGGCACCAGCGCGGCCGGGATCGGCCGTCACGCAGTTTATTTGGGAGAAAGGCATGTTCGGGAATATGAAGGTGGCCACGCGACTGGCATGGGGGTTCGGCATCGTGATTGCGCTGCTGGCCGCGATATCGGCGCTCAGCATCACGCGGCTGGCGAAGATCAATGACGCGTTGACGGAAGTGACCCAGGACCGTTACCCCAAGACGGCGCACCTGAACGAAGTGATGCTGCGGTCTCTGGACGACGGAAGGCAGGTGCGCACTCTGTTGCTGGTCGCCGACGACAACGAAGCGAACCGTCTGCGCAAGCGTCTGGCCGACAACGCCGCCGCGCGGGCGCAGGCGCTCGCCAAACTGGACAAGATCGTCACCGCCGACATTCCCCGCGCCATGTTGAAGAAGGTCGAGGAGAGCCGCGCGGCGTTGGAACAGCGCATAGACGGATTCTTCGCGCTGGCGTCAGCCGCCGACAAGTCCAATGCGATCGCCTACCTGCGCAGCGACATCCTGCCAGCCAATACCGCCTTGGAAAGCGCGGTGCGCGAGCTGCTGAACTACCAGGTGCAGCAGATGGAAGCCGCCGATGCCGAAGGCGATGCCATGTACGCCGAGACCCGCATGCTGGTGATGGGCCTGTCCGGCGGCGCCGTGGTGCTGGCGCTGTTGATAGGCCTGTTCATCACCCGTGGTCTGCTGAAACTGCTGGGCGGCGAGCCGGCCTATGCGGCGCAAGTCCTGCAACAGGTCGCCGGCGGCGATCTGTCGGTGGACGTGAAAACCCGCAAGGGCGATACCACCAGCATGATGGCCAACGTCAAGAACATGGTCGGCCGCCTGGCCCAGGTCGTGTCCGAAGTGAACAGCAGCGCCGAAGCGCTGGCCGGGGCATCCGAAGAAGTCAGCGCCACCGCGCAGACGCTCAGCCAGGCTTCCAGCGAACAGGCGGCTGGCGTGGAGGAAACCAGTGCCTCCATCGAGCAGATGACGGCCTCCATCGCGCAGAATACCGAGAACGCCAAGGTCACGGACAGTATGGCGACCAAGGCTTCCACGGAAGCGGCTGAAGGCGGCGAGGCCGTGACGTCGACGGTGGCGGCGATGAAGCAGATCGCGCAGAAGATCGGCATCATCGACGACATCGCCTACCAGACCAACCTGCTGGCCCTGAACGCGGCCATCGAAGCCGCCCGCGCCGGCGAGCACGGCAAGGGCTTCGCGGTGGTGGCCGCCGAAGTGCGCAAGCTGGCCGAGCGCAGCCAGGTGGCGGCACAGGAAATCGGCGACGTGGCCGGCTCCAGCGTGGACCTGGCCGAACGCGCCGGCCGCCTGCTGGAGCAGATGGTGCCGAACATCCGCAAGACCTCGGATCTGGTGCAGGAAATCACGGCGGCGTCGGAAGAGCAGTCGTCCGGCGTCGGGCAGATCAATGCCGCCGTCGCGCAACTGAGCCAGACCACCCAGCAGAATGCCTCCAGTTCCGAAGAACTGGCCGCCACGGCGGAGGAAATGAGCGCGCAGGCCGAGCAATTGCAGCAGGCGATGAGTTTCTTCAAGCTGTCCGATAGCGTGGCACGGGCGGCGGGCACCGCCGCGGCCGCCCGCAAGCGTTCCCTGCCGCCGCGCCGGCCGACCGCGCCGCTCGCCAGGGACGCCGCCGATGCGGAGCCGGCGGGCAAGCTGGCATACGCGGCGGCCGGCGCCGACGGCGTCGATGAATCGCAGTTCGTGCGTTATTGAGGGGTAAGGCGATGAGCGCGATGCCGCAGCCATATGGCGCCGGCGGCCAGGCGGGAGCCGAGCCGTCGCAGTACCTGACCTTCATGCTGGGTGGCGATACCTTCGCCATCGGCATCCTGGCCATCAAGGAGATCATCGAATACCACGACCTGACGCCGGTGCCCATGATGCCGGCCTGCATACGCGGCGTCATCAATCTGCGCGGCGCGGTGGTGCCGGTCATCGATCTGCAGGCGCGCTTCGGCCGCGAGCCGTCGCCGGTCACCAAGCGGACCTGCATCGTGATCGTCGAGCTGGACGCCGACGATGGCGGACGCCAGGTCGCCGGCGTGGTGGTGGACGGCGTCAACGAAGTGCTGGAGATCGCCCAGGCTGACATCGAGCCGCCGCCCGCCTTCGGCGCGGGCCTGCGCAGCGATTTCATCGCCGGCGTGGGCAAGGTGCGCGGCCGCTTCGTCATCCTGCTGGCGGTCGGTCCAGTCATGGCGCTGGACGGGCTGGAGGCGGCGTCAGACGCGGTTGTCCGCCCGCCGGCCCCGATGGACGGGGCGAGCGGCATATGAACGAACAGGACCGGGCCGGGGGCTTGGCGGTGGCGCCGCTTGGCGTGGCCTCGGTCCTGATCGTCGACGACAGCGCGGTGCATCGCATGCACATCGCTTTGCTGTGCCGCGCGCTGGGCATCGACCCCGTGCATGAAGCGTCCGGCGGCGCGGCGGCGCTGCTCCTGCTGGAGCAGCTGTCGCCGCCGCCATCGGTGATGGTGGTCGACATCCAGATGCCCGGCATGGACTGTATCGAACTGCTGGAACAACTGCTGATCCGCGATGTCATGCCCGATCTGGTGATCGCCTCCGGCCGCGAGAGCGCCATGATCGACTCCGTGGTGTCGGTCGCCGCCGGCATGGGTTTCCATGTGCTGGCGGGATTGGAAAAGCCGCTGACGCTGGCCGGCTTGTCCGATGCGCTGGACATGCGCGGCGTGCGCGGTCCCGGCGCGCGGCCGGCGGGCGGCGCGGCGGCGGATGAAAGGGATGGCGGGGCGCATATTCCGCCCAGCATGCTGGAAGCCGCGCTGCGCGACGGCCAGATACGCGTGCACTACCAGCCCAAGGCCGATATGCGGACCGGCTTGATCCGCGGCGTGGAGGGACTGGCGCGATGGTCCCATCCCGAGCTAGGCGATATCGCGCCGAGGCGCTTCGTGCCGCTGGCTGAACGCTACGGCCTGATCCATCCGCTGACCTTCACTGTGATGGAACACGCGCTGGCCCAGGTATCGCGCTGGAGCCGGCGCGGGCTACGGCTCTCGCTGGCGGTCAACCTGTCGCCGCTGCTGCTGGACTGGCCGGGATTGGCGAACGCCATCCTGGAGGTAGTGGAGCGCTTCCAGGTGCCGCCCGGGCAACTGGTGTTCGAAATCACGGAAAGCTCGCTGGTCGATGCCGACAGCGGCGCGCGCGGGCTGCTGGCGCGGCTGCGCCTGCGTGGATTCGGCCTGTCCATCGATGACTACGGCACCGGGTTTTCGTCCATGCAGCAACTGACGCGCGTGCCCTTTACCGAGTTGAAGATCGACCGCAGCTTCGTGCATGGCGCCAACGGCCGCAAGCAATTGCGCACCATCCTGGGCGCGGCCATCGATATGGCGTCGGAAATGGGCATGACCACCACCGCCGAAGGTATCGAAACCCTGGAGGACTGGCGCCTGGTGCAGCGATTGGGCTGCGCGCTGGGCCAGGGTTATTTCATCGCCCGCGCCATGCCGGGCGAACATATTCCATCGTGGCTGAAAACGCATAGGGCGCGGCTGCCGCTGCTGCGCGCGCCAACCGAAGTTTCCAGCGAGGACTGAACGCTCGCGTCCGCTTATCGCCATGCAACCTATCACCGACAAGGAATTCGCCCAGTTCCAGCGCTTCATCTACGAAGCGGCGGGCATCACGCTGACGCCGGCCAAGAAGGCGCTGGTCTCAGGACGGCTGTCCAAGCGCGTGCATGCGCGCGGCGCGGACAGCTATGGCGATTACTTCGCGCTGCTGCAAGGGGCGCAAGGCGCGGCGGAAATGCAGATCGCCATCGATCTGCTGACGACCAACGAAACCTATTTCTTTCGCGAGCCGCGGCATTTCGACGTGCTGCGGCGGCTGGCGACGGTGTCGACGGCCGGACCGGCGGCTGCCGCGCGCGGCCAGGCGCGGGCCGGCGCCCAGGCGCCTTTCCGCGTGTGGAGCGCGGCCAGTTCGACGGGCGAAGAGGCCTACACCGCCGCGATGGTATTGCGCGACTGCCTGGCCGGCACCCGCCCCTTCGAAATCGTCGGCACCGACATCAGCACGCGGGTGCTGGAACGCGCGCGCACCGGACACTACTCCGAGCAGCGCGCGCGCCAGATGCCGGACGATTACCGCAAGCGCTTCTGCCTGAAGGGCACGGGCCCGCAGGCGGGCACCTTGCTGGTCGATCGGGCCGTGCGCGCCCACGTGCGCTTTGTGCATGCGAACCTGAACGCGCCCTTGCCGGACCTGGGACGCTTCGACGTGATCTTCCTGCGCAACGTCATGATTTACTTCAACGGCGATACCAAGCGGCAGGTGGTCGAGCGTGTGCTGGGCCTGCTCAAGCCGGGCGGGCATCTGTTCATCGGCCATTCGGAAAGCCTGCACGGCGTGACGGAAGCGATGCGCAGCGTGATGCCGTCCGTGTACCGCAAGCCCTGAAGACCAACCAGGAAACCTATGTCATCCATCAAAGTCATGGTCGTCGACGATTCCGCGGTGGCGCGGCAAGTCCTGGCCGGACTGTTGTCCGAGGCGCCCGGCATCGAGGTCCTGCACGCCGCGGCCGATCCGATCCTGGCCGCGGAACGCATGAAACAGGCATGGCCCGATGTGATCGTGCTGGACATCGAAATGCCCCGCATGGACGGCCTGACCTTCCTGCGCAAGATCATGCAGGAGCGGCCGACGCCCGTGGTGATCTGTTCGACGCTGACCGAAAAAGGCGCGCGGGTCACGGTGGACGCACTGGCGGCCGGGGCGGTGTCCGTGGTCACCAAACCGAAGCTGGGATTGAAGCAGTTCCTGACCGATAGCGCGGCGGAATTGATCGCCACGGTGCGCGCGGCGGCCAAGGCGCGGGTGCGGCATATGTCCGCCGGCAATGCGGCGAACGCCCCGCCGGCGCCGGCGCCGACGCCGAAGCACAGCGCCGATGCCGTGCTGCCGCCGCCCGATCATCGCCCTGGGGCCGGTCACACGATGCTGCAGACCACCGAGCGGCTGGTCGCCATCGGTACGTCCACCGGCGGCACGCAGGCCCTGGAAGAAGTGCTGACGGGCTTGCCGCGCGTATGTCCGGGCCTGGTGATCGTGCAGCACATGCCGGAGAAGTTCACCGCGGCCTTCGCCGCACGCCTGGACGGGATCTGCCGGATTTCCGTCAAGGAAGCGCAGAACAACGATCGCGTCATCCCGGGCCGCGCGCTGGTCGCGCCCGGCGGCAAGCACATGATGCTGAAACGCAGCGGCGCGCAGTATTTCGTCGAGGTGCGCGACGGCCCGCTGGTCAACCGCCATCGCCCCTCGGTGGATGTATTGTTCCGCTCCGTGGCGCGGCATGCGGGTGGCAATGCGCTGGGCATCATCATGACCGGCATGGGCGACGACGGCGCCGCCGGCCTGCTGGAGATGCGCCAGGCCGGCGCGCGCACGCTGGCGCAGGACGAGGACAGCTGCGTGGTCTTCGGCATGCCCAAGGAGGCCATCAAGCGCGGCGGCGTGGAGCGCACCGTGCCGCTCTCGGCGATCGCGCGCGAGATCCAGGCCGCGGCGTCGCGCTGAGGACTGGTATCCGCGAAGTCAGCGCACCGACAGCTGGCACGTGCATCATGGCGGCAATTCCGTGAACCCGCAGGAGACTGCAATGCGTTTGCGATGGCCCGTCGTTTATTCCGGTGCTTCGGCGGTTGCCGCGGGCACGCGCGTCGTATTGGCGGGTTATGCGGTCTTCCCGTCGCCCGACGCGGCTTCCGATACCCTGGTCCTGGTGGCGGACAAGCCCTGCTGCGGAGGCCATGGCGGCCTCAGGGCCGATATGGCGGTGGAAGTGCACGCGCCGATGGCCATCGCGGCCTGCGCCGGGCCCGTGCGCGTCGAAGGCCTGTGGGAGCCGCTGCACGCCGACCCCGCGGGATGGCGGTTCAGGATACGCGAGGCAAGCGTTACGCCGATCAGCGATCCCTGGGAGGCGGCCGGCCTGAACCGGCGGCGCTTCCTGTCGGCCGGGGTATTGGGAATGGTCTCGGGACTGGCGGCCTGCGCGGCGCCGGCGTCGTCATCGGGGCCGGCCGCGGAATCGGCGTCGGCCGCGGGATCGCCGACCGCGCGCGTGGCGTCTGCGGCGACGGACTCATCACGCACGCATCCCGATCCGGATCCCCTGGACTGGATGCGCGAGCAGGTGACCGTCGACATCCATAGCCATGCCGGCCATATCAACCTGGGCCGCGCCCCGGTTCCGCCGGCCTTTACGCCGGTTGCCGCGCCCATGCGCGCCGGCGGGCTCAACGTGGTCTGCCTGGCCGCCGTCAGCGATTCCAGCGTCAACCATATCGTCGATACGGCATCGGGACGCCGCCGCATCGTGGCCTACCGCGACCCGGCGCCCGGCGAAATGGCGTCGCGGGGCGAAGCGGCGTTCCTGCGGCTGCATGACTTGATGTCGCGCCAGGGCCTGCGACCGGTGGTCGACGCGGCAACGCTGGCGGCGGCGCGGGAAAGCGGTGGCGGCGCCATCGTGGCGGCCGAAGGCGCCGATTTCCTGGAAGGCGATCTCGGCCGTCTGGAAGATGCCTGGCGGCGCCACGCGCTACGCCATCTGCAGCTGACCCATTACCGCGTCAACGAGCTGGGCGACATCCAGACGGCGCCGCCCGTGCATGGCGGCCTGACCGATTTCGGCGCCGAGGTCATCCGCGCATGCAATCGCCTGCGCATCGTGGTCGACGTCGCGCATGGCACGCAGGCGCTGGTGGAGCGCGCCGCGCAGGTCAGCACGCGGCCGCTGGTACTGTCGCATACCGCGCTCAGTGCGCGGCCGTCGCGCTACAGCCGCGCGATCTCCGCCGATCACGCGCGGCTGATCGCGCAGACCGACGGCGTCATCGGCATCTGGCCGGTGGCGGCCACCTTTCCGACGCTGGCGGCGATGGCCGGCGGCATACGCGCCATGGCCGACGTGGTCGGCGTCCGCCACGTGGGCGTGGGCACCGATATGCTGGGCCTGCTCGGGCCGTCCGCGCTGGACTCCTATCGCAAGCTGCCCCGATTGGCGCAAGCCTTGATCGATGCCGGCTTCACGCGCGAAGAAGCCGGCATGGTGCTCGGCGGCAACTACGCGCGCGTCTGGGCGGCGACGATGGCCTGAGGCCTGCCTAGAAACCGAAGCCGATCGCAAGACCGGCCGCGACCAGCCCGGTGGCCACGACACCGATGAATACGGTCGCCAGTTCGACCGGCCGGAAGGACCGCGCCAGCATGGCCAGCGACGGCAGGCTGATCGGCGGCAAGGTCATCAGCAGCGCGGCGGCGGGGCCGGCCGCCATGCCCAGCGACAGCATCGCCTGGATGATGGGGACTTCGCCCGCGGTGGGAATGACGAACAGCGCGCCCGCCACGGCCAGCGCGGCGATCCACCACAGGTGGTTGTCGATGTCGGCGCCGATGTGCGGGAACAGCCAGGCGCGCGCCGCGCCCAGCAGCAGCACCAGCACGATGTACTCCGGCACCAGGCGCAGCGCCATGCGAGTGAAAATGGATGCCCAGCGCTTGAAGGGATTCGCCTCCTGGCTATCGGTGGCCTGTGCCTGCAGCCCCTGCACCGCGTCGGCGTCCACCGTGCGTTGCGACGGCGCGCTCATGCGGTTCAGCAGCCAGCCCAGGCCGAACACCATGACGATGCCCAGGGCCAGACGCAGGGCCGACCATTGCCAGCCGAGCACGAAACCCATGAATACCAGCGTGGCGGGGTTCAATACGGAATTGCCCAGCCAGAAGGCCACGGCGCTGCCCGGCGCCGCCTGGCATTTGCGCAGGCCGGCCACCACGGGCGCGGCGCAGCAGGTGCACATCATGCCCGGCAGTGACATGAGGCCGCCGGCGACGACGCTGCCCAACCCGGTGCCGCCCAGCGCGCGGACGATCCACCGGCGCGGAAGCAGGGCCTGCACCGTCGAACCCAGCAGCAGGCCCAGTACCATCGCCTGCCAGATCGCCTTGCCGTAGGCCAGGGCGTAGCCGATGGCCGATTCCAGCGAGGGCGGCGGCGCGCTGGCCGCCGTGCCCATCAGGATGGACGTGCCGATGGAATGCGTGTCCGCCGCCACCCAGGCGCGGTTGTAATAGGGAAACCACTTGACGTAGAACAGGCCGAGAACGGCGATCAGCAGGAAAACGGCGATGCCCACTGCCGCATTGGCAGGGCGTCGCGTGGCGGGCGCGGTTTGCATGTTGGAAATGTCGAGTTAACGGCGCGAGGGCCGGGCGGGCGCCATTTTACGGCGCCGCGTCGCGGGTCGCGGAAGCGGCGCCATGGCCGCATGCCGTGGTGCGCTTGGCGCGGAGCATCGCGCCGGAGCGCGGCGCGGAGCATTGCGCGAGCATCGGGGGACCGCGGAGCCGCGGCGGCCGGCAAAGGATTTATCATGTTGCCCGCGGGCTGCCAGCCGCCATCACCGCTTCCGCCATGAACCTGCCGTTTCCCATCCGCGAAGAATGCCCGCCCGGGGCCTGCGTCTGCGACCGCGAGCGCCTGCTCCGCGATCCGCAGGGCGACGTGCGCATCCTGCAGCTGACCAAGCAGGAAGAAAAGCGCCTGATCGCGCGTATCGAAGCGGCGAAAGACCTGGCGGATCTGCGGCATGTCGGCAGCCGCATCGAGGCGCAACTTGGCATACGGCTGCATATCGCCCCCGGCCCGAATGAAGTGCGCACCGTGCGGGGCTTCGATATCCGTCTGGAGGACTGTCCGGGGTTGTGCCGCCTGACGCGCAAGGCCATTCCCGCGGCGGTGCGGCGGTGCCTGGACGCGCGGCCCGATATCGCCTTCGAAATATTGAATTCCCACGACCTGCTGCGCGACAGCTGAGCCCGGGGCGGCCAATACGCGCAACAAGCCCAGATACGCGCAAAAAGCTAGTCGTCGGCCTGATCGGCCGCGTTCTTATCGTTCGGCAGGACCCGCGCCCGGGACTCCCAGCCGAACACGCTGCGCCCGCCATAGTCCGGCGAATCCGCGCGCTCCTGTTCGATGAAGTCCGGCAGCGCCGGGCCCCGCGCGGTCCGCTCCAGACGGCGCGCCTGGCGATCCAGGCGCTTGAGGGCGTCCAGCTTTTCTTCATTGCCCAGGCTGGCCTGATGCACGGCCGTCTTCATGACCTCGATGGTGCGGTCGTACACGTCCAGCGGCACGGGGTAGGGATGGCGGTCCTTGCCGCCATGCGCCGTCGAAAAGCGCGCTGGATCCGTGAACCGGCAGGGCGCGCCGTGCACGACCTCCGCGACCAGCGCCAGGGAGCGCACCGTGCGCGCGCCCACGCCGGGCACCAGCAGAAGTTCGGCGAAATCCGCGGGGCCGCATTCCGCCGCCGCGGCCAGCGCGCCGTGCAGGCGGCGCATGTTCACGTCCTTGGGGCGCACGTCGTGATGCGCCGGCATGACCAGGTGCGGCAGGGCCGCCTGGCCTGGGTCCACCGTCGTCAACGGTTCCTGGTCCAGCAGCGAGAGCTGCCGCTGTCGCGCCGCCGCCGGCTCGCCACCCCGAGGATGGGGAGGCCGGGTGCCCGGACGCCGATCCGGCAGGGCCAATTCGCCGGCCCGCGCAACGATGAAGTCCGGCCCATCATCCCGCAGCAGCGCCAGCTGCCCTACGCGCGATGCCGCGGCCCGATGGTCGGTCAGGTTGACGATGCGCCCCTGGTTCGGCCCATCGATGGCGCTATGCGGCGCATCGACGAAGCTGCTCAATCCTTCCGACAGCCAGTGATACCGCCTGGCCAGGCGGCTATCGCCGTTCATGCCCTGCTGCACCACGGTCCACTTGCCGTCGTCGGTAACGAAGAATCCGTGCAGATAGAGGTCGAAGCCGTCCTGCACCGCCGCGCTGTCCACTTTGGCCACCAGCCGGCTGGCGCGCGCCAGCGCGTCGCCGTCGACCCCCACGCGTTCGCCTATCAGCGCCAGCTCCTGCGGCGTTCTGCGCGAATGATTGCCGCGCCCCCCGCATACGTGCAGGCCCAGCTCGCCGGACAAGGGCGTCAGGCCACGCTTGAGCGCGCCGATCACGCTGGTGGTAATGCCCGACGAATGCCAGTCCATGCCCATGACCGCGCCGAAGGACTGGAACCAGAAGGGATGCGCCAGCCGGCGCAGGAACTCGTCGCGGCCGTAGTGATGCACGATGGCCTGCGCGATCACCGCGCCCAGGCGCGACATGCGCGCGCCCAGCCAGGCCGGTACGCGCCCGCCGTGCAGGGGAAGATCGGCGCTGCCCGCTCGTCGCATGCTATCGACCGCCGTCCCTCAGGGCCGCCGGCCCAGCGCGGCCAGGTCATCGAACACCGGTACGATGGCCAGCACGATCAGCAGCGCGGCCAGCGGCACCGTCGCGATAAATCCCATGTGCTTGAATCCCAGCGCGCCGGCCACGCCGCCCAGCAGGAACATGGCCAGCAAGGACCCCAGCAGGCGCAGCCGCGATCGATTGGCCATCACCTTGTTGTCGGCGCCGCGGTCGCCGACATTCCAGTAGAGCAGTTTGCCCAGTTCGATGCCGATGTCGGTGACCACGCCCGTCATGTGGGTGGTGCGGATTTCCGCCTTGGAGATCTTGGTGATGATGGCGTTCTGCAGGCCCATGATGAAGCAGAGCAGGCCGACGGTGGCCGGCACGAAGAGCATGCGGTGTTGTTCAAGTTGCGCGCCCAGCAGGCCGAAAACCAGCAGCAGCGCGGCTTCCAGCATCAAGGGCATGGCGTATTCGCTTTGCGCGCCGCGCCGCCTGCCCCAATTGATGAGAATGGCCGAGACCCCCGCGCCGATCGTGAAGGCCAGCAGCGAACACAGGCCGGCGACGACCAGGGATAGGTCGCCCAGCACCGCGTGGTCCGCCAGCGCGGACACGATGCCGGTCATGTGCGAGGTGTACTGGCCCACCGCCAGAAAGCCGCCGGCGTTCGCCGCGCCCGCGACGAAGGCCAGCGAGCGTCCCAGCCGGCGGTTGCTTTCGGTCGTGCGGCCGGGGCTGGTCAACGCACGTAGGTAGTGCACGGGCATGGCGGCAGTAAGGGTTGGAGTGCGCCTGGCGCGGCGGCCGGCCCGGGCATTTTACTCGCGTTGCGCCGGCCGTTCGCTACCAGGCCGTGCGCACGCCGGCCGGCACGGCTTGGCCTTCGATGGACCGCGCGTCGGCGCCGGCATGGCGACTCGCCGTCAGATTCGTGCCCCGGCGGGCTGGTTGGCCGACCTGGCGCCAGCGGCCGCGACGATGGACAGGATCGCCGCGATGACGGCGCAGCCGGCCACCTGCGCGACGCCGGCGGGCGTCCAGCCGAACAGCACCTTCAGTTCGCCCAACAGATAGCCGGCAAAAGCCGCCGGTATGTACAGCGCCGCGACGAACAGCCCCGACGCCTGCGAGGCCTTGGCGCGCGTGACCGATTTGATGATGCCGGCGGACAGATTGGCATAGGCCATCCCGCTGATCGCGCCGCCGAAGACGAAGGAAAACCCGATATGCAGCGCCAGCGATTTCTGCAGCCCGGTGAACAGCAGTCCTCCGGCGATGGCCGAGAGCAGCAGCGACACGCACAGCAGCCTGCGATAGTTGTAGCGGTCGCCCAGCCAGCCACCCAGCAGCGAAAGCAGCGCGCCGAAGCCGTAGAAACTGACCGCCAGCGCCGCCTGACGCGGCGCGAAGCCCAGCGCTTCTCGCAGATAGGTCGGATACAGGCCGAGATAGCCGTAGATCGACAGGCCCGCGAATACGGTGGCCAGCGCCAGCGTCATCGGCGTCCATGACCATACGCTATCGGCCACGCCGGTTTCGGCGCGGCCGGTTTCGGCAACGGCATCGTCCGAGGCGCGCACTTCAGTGAACCAGGGGCGCACCAGCAGCAGGATCAGCACCAGCGCCACCGCGCCCAGCAGCCCGAATACGATGAAGGGCGCCTGCCAATGGGTGGCGCCCAGGATTGCCGCGCCGATGTTGGGTCCCAGCACCGCGCCGATGCCGAAAGTGAAATTCAGCGAACTCGCGGCCACCGCGCGATGCGCATGGAAGTACGTTGTTCCGATGGCCAGCAGCGCCGTCAACTGCATTGCTTCGCCCAGGCCGGAAATGAAGCGATAGACCAGCAGGTCTGCCAGGCCCGTCGCGTATGCGGTCAGGTAGGTCGCGGCGGAAAAGACCACCAACCCGATGATGGCGACCGCGCGGCGCGACATTCTGTCCAGCAGATAGCCCGTAGGCACACCGGCCAGCCCCATGCCCAGGGTGAACACCGTCGCCGCCAGGCCGACCTGTGGCAAGTCCAGGCCCAGCGCCGTGCGTACGTCGGTGGCCAGTACCGAAAACAGCTGCCGGTCCATGGCGTTGACGACGTAGGAGAGCAACAGTACGCAGAACATGCCCAATGCGGCGTTGCTTGAGGGGCGAGGGGAGTGCGCGTTCATGCTTGCCTCTGCGGGTGGGGATGCGGCGGCCGCGCCGTGGAAGCGGCGGTCACGCGCGCACTATCCGCCGCGCGCCTGTCGGCCAGCTGAAAATGGGTGTATCCCCCTACCGGCGCACGGCGCGGCGCTTACTCCTGGCGCTCCGGATCCAGCCGTTCCGGGTCGAGCCGCATGCCGCCGGCGCGGCGGCGGGTCAACACGGTGATTCCCCACATGACCACACCGAGCAGCAACAGCCAGCCGGCGACCTGGTACTGGATGGGATCCCGGCCGGTCATCGGCGTGACCAGGAACAGGCAGGTGGCCGCCCCCAGCCACGGCACCAGGGTCCGCACCCGGAAATGCTCGTGCGATACGCGGTCGCGGCGCAGTACCAGTACCGCGACGTTGACGAAGGCGAACACGGCCAGCAGGAGCAGCGCGGTAGTGCCGCCCAATGCGCGGATGGCCTGCGATTCCGCGCGCGCGACCAGCACGGTCAGGCCCAGGCCGATCACGGTGGTGAAGATGATGGCCGCCCACGGCGTGCGGTTGCGCGGGTGGACGCGCGACAGGAACGACGGCAGCACGCCCTGGTTCGCCATGCCGTACAGCAGCCGGCTGGCCATCATCATATTGATCAGCGCGGAGTTGGCGACCGCGAACATGGAGATGACGGGCATGATGGTGTCGGTGGGCAGGCCGGGCGCGGCGCGTTGCACCACCAGCACCAGCGGCGTGTTGCTGGCGGCCAGCTCGCCCACCGGCACCAGCGCCACCGCGCAGATCGACACCAGCACGTAGATCACCGCGGTCAGGCCCAGGCCCGTCAGCATGACCTTGGGGAAGATGCGATTCGGCGAATGCGTTTCTTCCGCCATATTGACGGAATCCTCGAATCCCACCATGGCGAAGAAAGCCAGCGTCGTGGCCGAGGTCACCGCGAGGAAGACGCTCTTGTCCTGCGGCGTATCGAAGGCGATCGCGCGGGAGAAATCCGCCTGGCCGCCGGCGATGGCGTAGAAGCCGAGCAGGATCACCATCAGCAGGCCGCTGAGTTCGATCAGCGTCAGCACCACGTTGGTCTTGATGCCGTGCGCGGCGCCGCGCAGGTTCAGCAGCATCACCAGGACCAGGAAACCCAATGCGCCCAGTGTGACCATCTCCGCGCCCGGGTCCATGCCCAGCGCGGCGAACAGGTTCGCCGCGAAGGCGCGCGATGCGGTGGCGGCCGAGGTCAGCCCGGAGCACATCACCGTGAAGCACACGATGAAGGTCAGGAAGTGCACGCCGAAGGCCTTGTGCACATAGAGCGCGGCGCCGGCGGCCTGCGGATATTTGGTCACCAGCTCCAGGTAGGACAGGGCGGTCAGCAAGGCGACCACGAACGCTACCAGGAAGGGCAGCCAGGCCGCGCCGCCGACTTCCTTGGCGACCTGGCCGGTCAACGCATAGACGCCGGTGCCCAGGATGTCGCCGACGATGAACAGCAGCAGCAGTTTGGGGCCCATGACGCGGGCCAGGGGCGTATCCGAGCCGGACGGCTGCTGGGTGGATGACGAGATCGTGGACATATCGCTTCTCCCCTAGGTCTTTATTCGGCCTAGCGCAGAGCAAGCGGCGGGCCCGGCCGGTACAGACGCGGCCGTACCGGCACAGATGGGCCCGAAAGGCGGCGATGCCATCGGCCGGACATATAACTTTCGTGGAAAAAGTTTTGGAATGTGTGCGCTGCGCTTTTATTCAACGCGGGTGATGCGCCCCAGCTCCCGGGCGATGGGCTCGCCCCGGGGGGGGCCCGGAAGACGTGATCGGGATAGAGCCAGGCGCGGCTGGTGATTACGCCCTTGCCGCACGTCCCCAGTCCCTGCCTGGCGATAGGCGTGCCGCCGACGCCGCTACCCTGGCCGGGCGCCCCTCGCCGGGCGCCCCCATCCTTACCACGCGCTTTAATGCGCTGGTCAGCTTGGCGGACTAACGTGCCTGGGGCGGGGCTACGCATTCCCCGGCATTCCCATTAGGACAAGAACATGCAGCAATCCTCACCGGCGGAACGACCCTCCGCCTTTACCCTGGCGCGCATGGTCGTGCGCGTCACGGCTGGCAATTTCCTGGAACAGTTCGACTTCTTCCTGTTCGGCTTCTACGCGACGCAGATCGCCGCCGTGTTTTTTCCCGCCAGCAGCGAATTCGCCTCCCTGATGCAGACCTTCGCCGTGTTCGGCGCGGGCTTTCTCATGCGTCCGCTGGGCGCGATCGTGTTGGGCGCGTATATCGATCGCGTCGGCCGCCGCAAAGGCCTGATCGTCACCTTGTCGCTGATGGCCAGCGGCACCATCCTGATCGCCTTCGTGCCGGGACATGCGGCGATCGGCCCGGTGGCGCCGCTGCTGGTCCTGCTGGGACGGCTGCTGCAGGGCTTTTCCGCCGGCGCGGAACTGGGCGGCGTCTCCGTCTACCTGGCCGAGATGGCCACGCCGGGACGCAAGGGCTTCTACACCGCCTGGCAATCAGGCAGCCAGCAGGTGTCCATCGTGGTGGCCGCGGCGCTGGGCTTCGCCCTGAATCGCTGGATGGACTCCGCGACCATCGCGGCCTGGGGCTGGCGCATTCCCTTCTTCGTGGGCTGCCTGATCATCCCCTTCATCTTCGTATTGCGCCGCCGCCTGGAGGAAACCCAGGTCTTCAAGGCGCGCACGCACCGGCCCGGCTTGCGCGAGTCGTGGATCTCGCTGGTGGCGAACTGGAAGCTGATGATAGGCGGCGCGCTGATGGTGGCGATGACGACGACGGCGTTCTACCTGATCACCGTCTACGCACCCACCTTCGGCAAGACCGTGCTGCATCTGAGCACGTCCGACAGCCTGCTGGTGACGTTGTGCGTCGGCGTATCCAACTTCATCTGGCTGCCCATAGGCGGCGCGATCTCCGATCGCGTCGGCCGCAAGCCGGTGTTGCTGGCGATGACCGCCCTGACCATCGTCACCGCCTATCCGACGCTGACCTTCCTGGCGGACGGGCCGACCTTCGGCAAGATGCTTGCTGTCTTGCTGTGGCTGTCCTTCCTGTACGCGGTCTATAACGGCGCGATGGTCGTGGCGTTGGCGGAAATCATGCCGGCGTCCGTGCGGGTGGCGGGGTTCTCCGTCGCGTATAGCCTGGCCACGGCGGTTTTCGGCGGCTTTACGCCGGAGATCTCCACCGCCTTGATCCATGCCACGGGCGACCGGGCGGCGCCGGGCTATTGGATGACCTTCGCCGCGGTCTGTGCATTCGCCGCGACGCTGGCCCTGTACACGCGCGGCCGCGCGGCCGCGCGCATGGCGGCGCAGACCTGACTGCCGCGCCACCGTGACCATGGCGCGGTGCCGCCGCGCCGCCACGCCATCGCGCCGCCACGTCACCACGCCACCACGCCACCTTGCCACCTTGCCACCGTGCCACCTTGCCACCTTGCCACCTTGCCACCTTGCCACCGTGGCCCGCCATCGCCGCGCCGGCGCGTATTTCGAGCGGCCACCATACGTTTTTTTCCCACGCTAAGCACCGAGGAGACCATGAAGACTTCCCTGCGCAACCTGGCCCTGGCCGGTACCCTGCTGGCCGCATCCGCCGCTTTCGCGCCCGTACAGGCCGCCGAGCTGCACGTCCTGATCTCAGGCGGCTTTTCCGCGGCCTACGAAAAACTGGGCCCGGAATTCACCAAGGCCACCGGCAATACGCTGGTCACCGAGCACGGCCCCTCCATGGGCAAATCGGCGGAAGCCATCCCCAATCGCCTGGCGCGGCATGAGCCGGCCGACGTCGTGATCATGGTCGGCTACGCGCTGGACGACCTCATCAAACAAGGCCAGGTGAACAAGTCCTCGCGCGTCGAACTGGCCGATTCGCCCATCGGCATGGTGGTGCGGCAGGGCCAGCCCAAGCCCGACATCTCCACCGTCGCCGGCCTGAAGAAAACCTTGCTGAACGCCAAGTCCATCGCCTATTCCGACAGCGCCAGCGGCGTCTACATCGAAAAGGAGATGTTCAAGAAGCTGGGCATCGAAGACCAGGTCAAGTCCAAGGCCACGATGGTGCCCAAGATCCCGGTGGCCTCGAAGGTGGCCGACGGCACGTATGAGGTCGGCTTCCAGCAGGTCGCCGAACTGCTGCCCGTGCCGGGCGTGACCTTCGTCGGCAAGGTGCCCGCCTCGGTGCAATCCATCACCCGCTTCGCCGGCGGCGTGCCGGTCGGCTCCACGCATCCGAAAGAAGCCGCGGAGCTGCTGAAATTCCTGGCGTCCGCCAAGGCGCAGCCGGTGGTCAAGCAGACCGGCCTGGATCCGGTCGGCAGGAAGAAGTAAGCGTCCGGGACAGGGCTAGGCGCCCTCCAGGGTGGTCGGGCAGCTGCGGCTGCCGTCCTTCAGCTGTTCCAGGAACCAGCGGCCCGCGGGTCCTGGTGGCCTGTCGTGGCAATACACCCCGTAGACGGTGATGGGCGGCACATGGCATTCCGGGCTGACCCGCGTCAACGCGACCAGCTCGCCGCTGCGCAGCTGTGCCTGCACCATGGCCAGGGGCATATGGCCCCAGCCGAAACCCGCGCATAGAAAGGCGTGCTTGGCGCCCATATCCGCCAGCCGCCAGGTGGTCGGCGAGAACACCCCGTAGTGATTGCCGGCCGTCAAATCGGTGCGGTCGGTCAGTACCAGCTGAACGTGCCGGGCCAGTTCCTGCCGCGTCAGCTCGCCGTCGAAGGACGCCAGCGGATGCGTCGGCGCGACCACCTTGACCATGGGAACTTCCAACAGCGGCTCGGTGGCCAGGCTGTCGGGGATGGTTGGCAGCGAGCCGACCGCGCCCAGGGCGCAAGTGCCGTCCAGCACCGGTTTGACCAGGCCGCCCAGCGCTTCAACGTACAGGCGCAGCGGCGTGTGCGGAAAGGCTTGGTGGAATTTGCCCACGGCCTTGGTCAGCGCCTGCATGGGATACATGACGTCGATCACGACCGTCAGCTCCGGCTCCAGGCCTTCGGCCATGGATTTGGCCTTGGCCTTGAACGCGTTCATGCCGTTCAGGACGGCGCGCGCTTCTCGCAACAACGCATGGCCGGCTTCGGTCAGCACGGGATAGCGGCCGCCCCGGTCGAACAGCTTGACGCCGGTTTGCGTCTCCAGGTTCGCCAGGGTGTGACTGACCACGGACTGCGCGCGGCGCAGTTGCCGGCCCGCCGCCGAAAAACTGCCGGCCTCGGCCGCGGCGACGAAGGTGCGCAGTTGGTCCAGGGAGATCGCTTCCAGCATAGGTATCTATATTTTCGATGGATAGGATCGAAATATATGGGCTTCCGAATATGGAGCGCAACGACCTAAGCTGCGCCATCTTCATTTTTCTCCCAAGGGAGACCCCTATGACTACCCAGACTGCTTACAACGATGCCGCCGTCGCCGGCACCCATACCACGGGCCCGGGCGCCTTGATCAGCCGCGTGCTGCTGGCGGCGCTATTCCTGATCGCCGGCATCGGCAAGCTGGCGGCTCCCGCCGGCACCATCGCGTACATCACTGCCGCCGGCCTTCCCCTGCCGGCGGTCGCCTATGCCGTGGCGTTGCTGATCGAAGTGGGCGGCGGCGTGCTGTTGATCCTGGGCTACCGCACCCGGCTGGTGGCGGCCGTGATGGCCGTCTTCACCGTGGTGACGGCGCTGGTGTTCCATAGCGCCTGGAGCGATGCCAACCAGCAGGTCAACTTCCTGAAAAACCTGGCGATCGCCGGCGGCTTGCTGCAGCTGGTCTTGCACGGCGCCGGGGCCTACAGCATCGATCGCCGCGTGCGTTGAGGCGCTTCTTCGCACCGGCCGCGCGCACATCGGCCGGCGCCTTGCGCGGCGGCGCTTGCGAGGCCAGGCGTCGCTATGCCGCGGGGAAAAGGTGTTCCTTGCCCCAGGCGTACAAGGCCTGCAGCACCGGTTGCAGGCCTTGTCCCTTGGGCGTCAGGTGATATTCGTTATGGTCGCTGCGTTCCGCGGACGGCCGCGTTTCCAGCACGCCCTGCTCGACGAGCTTGCGCAGGCGCGTGCTCAGTATGTTCTTCGCCAGCCCCAGATGCTGCTGGAAATCGCTGAAGCGGCAGGTGCCCTGCAGGGCTTCGCGCACGATCAGCAGGCTCCACCAATCGCCGATCACGTCCAGTGAGCGGGCGATGGGGCAGGGGTCTTCGCACAGGCGCTTGCGCCGCATTTCGGTCTCCCTCTCGGTTTCGCTGCCGGGCTCCGTCTCGGGCGTCCCTCCGGGACACGCTTCCGGGCCGCCCGGAGGGAACGCTTCCGACACTCGATATTGTGGTTGCAATTTTAAACCATGATGGGTATGATCGCCATGGTTTCAACATTAAACAACGAGAGGCGGTAGCGGGCAGAGCCCCGTCCGCCTCTCCACGGCGGCGTCGTGGCCCGGTACGGGCTGGGGTCGCGCACAACAGGGATGTCCTTATGACGACGCTCTTCGATCCCCTTTCCATCGGCGATCTGCATCTGTCCAACCGCATCGTGATGGCGCCGCTGACCCGGCTGCGAGCCCCCGGCAATGTACCGAACGCGCTGATGGCCGAGTACTACGTACAGCGGGCGTCGGCCGGCCTGATCATCAGCGAAGGCACACCTGTAAGGGACGACGGCGTGGGCTATCCGCACGTGCCTGGCATCTGGAGCCAGGCCCAGACCGAAGGCTGGAAACTGGTCACCGACGCGGTCCATGGCGCGGGCGGCCGGATCGCGGCGCAACTGTGGCACGTCGGGCGGATTTCGCATCCGCTGCTGCTGCAAGGGCGCCAGCCCGTCGCGCCCAGCGCCATCGCCGCGCAGGGCCATGTCAGCCTGCTGCGGCCCAAGCAAGACTACGTCGTGCCGCGCGAACTCGCGCTGGACGAAATCCCCGGCATCGTCGACGCTTTCCGGCAGGGCGCGCGCAACGCCAAGGCAGCCGGTTTCGACGGCGTCACGATACATGGCGCCAACGGCTATCTGCTGGACCAGTTCCTGCAGGATGGCACCAACCACCGCACGGACGCTTACGGCGGCAGCGTGGCGAACCGCGCGCGGTTGATGCTGGAAGTGATCGACGCGGTGCTGGAAGTCTGGAGTCCCAATCGCGTCGGCCTGCATCTGGCGCCGCGTTCGCCGTCGTATTCGATCAGCGATAGCGACCCGGCGCGGACTTTCGGCTACGTGGCGCGCGCGATGGGCGAACGCCGGCTGGGCTTTTTGTTCATCCGCGAAACGCAGGGCGAGGGCGCCTTGTTTTCGATGCTTAAAAGCGAGTTCGGCGGCGTGTGCATCGCGAATGACGGCTTCGATGCGGCCACGGCGGCCGACGTCGTCGCGCGCGGCGAAGCCGATGCGGTGGCTTTCGGCAAGGCATACATCGCGAATCCGGACCTGGTCGAAAGGCTGCGGCGCGAAGCGCCCTTGAATGCGCTGGATAGTGCGACGATCTACGACATAGAGAATTGCAGCCCGGTGGGATATACCGATTATCCGGTGCTGGAGGCGCAGGTCGCCTGATGCGGCGTGCCCGCGACGGCGCGCGGGCCGGACAGGGCGCGCGCCGTCGGTCGGGCGCCGGTTCAGCGTGCTTTCTTCGCCGTCGCTTTGCCGGTTCCGGCGGTCTTCCGAACCGGGGCTTTTTTGATCGCCGCCTTCTTGGCGGCGGGTTTCGCGGCCGCGACTTTCTTCCCCGCGGGTTTCTTCCCCGCGGGTTTCTGGGCCGCGACGTCCTTCACCGCGGTTTTCTTCGCGGCTTCCTTTTTAGCCGCGGCCGTTCTGAGGGCGGGGCCGGCCGGCGGCTGGGCGTGCTTCCGCACGCCTGCCTCCCGGCTGCCTTCCTCGGCATGGCCGGCGTCTTCGCCACGCCGCCGCCGCATCGTATACCGGGCGTTGCCCACGCCGGTGCCCACCGTCAACACCCCCCAGTGGCGGATATCGTCCAGATACGGCAGCTGGGACAGGCCCTGCACCACGGCGTCGTTATGCAGCATCACCTGGGTCTGCTGCTCATCGATCCTGGGCAGGCGCTTGCACAGCGCGCGCGGCAGGTGGAAATCCCGGTGCGCCCAATCTCCGGGCAGGTTCTGCGTGCCGCGGCTGATGGATCCATCCTGGCGTATCCGCCCGGGACATGCGACCCCCACCCATGGGGCCAGCTTGATCCGGTGCTTGCGCGCGTAGGCGATCAGTTCGATCAGCATGTCGGCGATGCCCTGGACGACCTGCTCCTTGCGGGTCGTGGTCTCATCGCGGGCATGGCTCCACTTCTCGGAGATCACCACCTTGGCCTTGCGCGGATCGCGGTCCTTGGGCAGTCGCACGATCCCGCAACGGATATTGGTCCCGCCGATGTCCACGGCCAGCATTGCGCGATATCGCTCGGCCAGATCGGCCGGCATCAGGTGCAGCCAGCCGATCAGCCCGCCTTCGTCCGCGTGGTGATGCAGCAGCCGCAATTGCACATGGACGTCATCGCGGAAGAGCCGCTGCGCCACGGCTTCCACCGCCAGCTTGCCGATCTCGCTCTGTTTCAGGCCGCCGCCGATGATGATCCGCTGCACGCCTTTCCAGGACTTCTGCGCCAGGAAGCGCTTGACGACGCGGGCCAGCTGTTCCGCGTAGTCTTCCAGCGCGCCATGGATCGCCGCCGCGGCCGCGCCTTCGCGCCGCATCATCACGTCCAGCTTCTTCTTGGGGATGTCTTCGGTCGGCTTGTCGCCCAGGGGATCCTTGCCGTGCAGCGCTTCGAACAGCCTGCGCCAGGCTTCCAGGATTGCCTGGAATGCCGGCCGGCTGGCGTTGTCGCCGACGAAGCCCTTGTCGTCGCGCAGCGACAGGCTGTAGTTGTCGATGATGAAGTCGGGAAACTCCAGGCCGCCGTGCTGCAGGTGGCTGTCTGAATCGGGCATGCTCGCTCCAATAGCTGGGGTGGGCCGGTTCAAGGCAACAGGGTCAAGGCAGCACATCCTATCCTGATACGGCGCGCCGCCCCTTAGCACGCCGCATGCCAGGTGCGGGCGCTATCAACCCGATGGCGGATGACGGGTAGCGGGTGCCCGTGCGGGACGCCGGGTGCCCGGTTGCCGGAACGCCGCGACACCGGCAGCTAATGCGGCGGTCATGCGCGGAATGCGGTGTCCGCTTCCTCCAGCGGTTGCGTCAACGACAGGGCCTGGCGTTCGTAGAGACGCCGGTACACCCCGTCCGGCATGGCGACCAGATCGTCGTGCGTGCCTTCTTCGATGAGGCGGCCTTTTTCCATGACGATCAGCCGGTCCAGCGCCCGCACCGTGGACAGGCGGTGCGCCACCACCACCGTGGTGCGGCCGACCATCAGGCGTTCCATCGCCTGCTGGATCAGCATTTCGCTTTCGCTGTCCAGGCTGGAGGTGGCCTCGTCCAGGATCAGGATGGGCGCGTCGGCCAGAAAAGCGCGGGCGATGGCCACGCGCTGGCGTTCGCCGCCCGACAGCTTGATGCCGCGTTCGCCGACCATCGTCTCGTAGCCGCGCGGCAGCGTGGCGATGAAATCGTGCGCGTTGGCCAGCCGGGCGGCCGCTTCGATTTCCGCGCGCGAGGCGCCCGGACGGGCATAGGCGATGTTCTCCGCCAGGCTGCGGTGGAACAGTATCGGCTCCTGCTGCACGATCGCGATCTGCGCGCGCAGCGACGCCTGCTGCACCGTCGCGATATCCTGGCCGTCGATCAGGATGGCGCCGGCATTGACGTCATGCATGCGCTGGATCAGCTTGACGAAGGTCGTCTTGCCGGACCCGGAATGGCCCACCAGCCCGACGCGTTCGCCCGGGGCGATGCGTATGGAGAAATCCCGGTACAGCGGCGTCGTGTGGCCGCCGTACTGGAAGGTCACGTGGTCGAAGCGGATTTCGCCCGCGGTAATGGTGATAGGCACGGCGCCCGGGCGGTCGGCGATGCCCAGCGGCTGGCGCTCCAGGCTCACCAGTTCTTCCATATCGTTGACGGAGCGCTGCAGGTTGCGGATGTTGGTGCCCAGCTCGCGCATATAGCCTTGCAGGATGAAGAACATCGTCAATACGAAGGCGATGTCGCCCGCGCTGGCGCGTTGCCCGGCCCAGAGCAGCAGGCCTGTCCCGACGATGGCGATGCGCATTACCACCAGCATGCTGCCCTGCGCGGTGCCGTTCACCGTGCCGCGCAGCCAGCCGCGCAAGGTGCGCGAGCGCCACTTGCGGATGATGCGTTGCAGGCGGGCTTCTTCACGGCGTTCGGCGCCGAAGGCCTTGACCACGGCATTGCAGGTGATGGCGTCGGCCAGCGCGCCGCCCAGCCGCGTATCCCAGGCGTTGCCCAGCCGTGCGGCCGGGGCCACATAGCCCAGCGACAGCGCGACGACGGCCACCAGGTAGACCAGGGCGCTGACGCCGACGATCAGGCCCATGACGGGCCAATGCAGGCCCAGCAGCACGGCGGCCCCGGACAGCATGACCAGGGTGGGCAGCAGCGCCAGCAGCAGCGTGTCGTTCAACAGGTCCAGCGCCCAGATGCCGCGCGTGATCTTGCGCACCGTGGAGCCGGCGAAGGTATTGGCGTGCCAGTCGCTGGAAAAGCGCTGCACGCGCTGGAAGGCCTCGGCGCAGATGCGGCTCATCATGGCCACGGTCATGGCGGAGATGGTCGCGAAGGCGCACTGCCGCAGAAGCAGGCTTAATACGCCCAGCCCGATCAGAATGGCGAACGCGGTCAACGCGCCATGCCAGACCGCCGGCTCGGCGGCCGCGCCGCCGGTGACCGCGTCGATCAAGCGGCCGGCGTACATGGGCGTAACGACGTCGGCGGCCGCGGACATCAGCATGAGCAGGGCGATCGCCGTTACGTGCAGCGGCTGGCGGCGCCAATGGCGAAAGGTAAAGCCGAGGGCGTCCTTGAAGACGCTTCCTCGAAGATCGAGTCGTAAGCGGGGCATGGAGGTACGGGAAGGCAAGCGCCCGACGTCGCGACGGACGGCGCGGGGGCGCGGATGCGACATTATCGCGCAGGCACCCTCCGGTCTGCCTGGCGGCCGCCCGCTCACTGCTGTCAGCGTGCCTGCTCCGCGCCGCCGCCGGCGTCTTTTCCGCTGCCCGCCGCCGCGCCGGTTCCAGAAGCCGCTATTGCTGCAGTTCGTAGTGCGGCGACCGCGGGCCGTAGAGGATGCCGCCGGGCTGTCCCGCCCCCAAGAGCGACTGCGTGGTCATTCCGGCGACCGCATAACTGCGGTTGGACAGGTTGTTGACCACCTGATCGACCATGGCCTGCACCAGCAGGCCGATCAGGCCGCCGCTGCTGTTGCTATTGGCCTGGGCGATCGTCTTGCTGCCGGTCCACAATGTCGAGCCAGTGCGCAGATCGATCAGTTTGGCGTCGATCGAGACCGTGACTGAACTGCTGATGACCGCATAGCGCGCGCCATATTGCGTGACGGTCATGTAAAGGGCCGCGTCGGCGCCAAAGATGTCGCGCAGCTTGGCTGGAGGCAACTGATGAATGTCGTCCGCCGCGTCAAGGCCGTTCTGCTTGAAAGTCTCGTCCATGACAGCGATGGGCACGACGTAATAACCGGACTCCGCCAGCGGCCGCGTGGCCTGCGACAGGACCGCGGCCACGGCGGCCGGCTCCACCGACACGTTCAAGGGCGGCAGTACCAGAATGGATGCCGGCTTGCTGGCGCGAAACGCCGAATAGTCCACATTGCGGTTGGGCGCCACGCAGCCGGCCAGTAGCGCGGCGATGGCCAGCACGCCGGCACGGGTCAATATCCTGAACATGGTCATCAGCTCCCGTTGCGGGTGTCGGTGGCGGCTGGAGGCGCGGGCGGCGCTGCCACGGATTGCGCGGCCAAGGGATGGTCCTGTCCTGAGCCAGGCTTGCCGGCATTGCGCATTAGAAAGTCCATGAATGGCGCGGATTCGGGAAACTCCTGCTTCTCGCTCTGTAGTTGTTCGGCAGCCTTGTCGCCGTTGCCCATCTTCAGATAGAGCATCCCCAGGTGGGCGTGGAAACCCGGCGGAAGCGCCTGGTTGTTCGCGCGGGCCGTCTGGATGTTGTTTTCCAGCGCCTGGACCTGCGTCGCGTAGTCCGCGCCATCATCTTTCAGATAGGCATACACCTGCGGCTCGTAGGCCTGCCAGCTGTACAAGGGCTTCTGCTGCGGGGCGCAGGCGGTCAGCCCGCCCACGATAGCGAAGAGAGCGAACAGTCGCGGCACGGGCGACTTGCGCGCGGCGCGGACTTTTGACGATATGACGGACGACATGGCGGGCATGGTCGCGGGACTCCTCAGTTCCCGGCCGGCCGCCAGGCGCCTTGTTCCACGCCTTGCACCAGATGATCGACGGCTTCGCGGATGGCCAGGTCCAGGACCTTGCCGTTCAGTGTGGAGTCGTAGCCGGCGGTGCCGCCGAAGCCAAGCACTTCGCGGTTCGATAGCGTGTATTCCCCCGCGCCGCCCACCGAGTACACGACCTCGGAGGTTCGCACATCCACGACGTTCAAATCGACCTTGGCGTAGGCGACCTGTTCCTTGCCGCGGCCCAGGATGCCGAACAACTGCTGGTCGCCGGTGACTTTGCGGCCGAAGGCGGTGACGTCGCCGGTCACGACGTATCGCGCGCCCTTGATGCTGCTGGAGGTCTTGCTGAAGGCGGCTTCCTGCGCGATCTCGCCCAGATTGTCCCTATCCATGACCTGGAAGCGTCCGGTGCGCTGCAATTGCGCCACCAGTATGGTCTTCGCCTGCCCGCCCAGCCGGTCCACGCCGTCGGAAAAGACGCCGCGCAGATAACTGCTGCGGTTATCGAACTTGCCTACCGAAATCGGGCTGCGGACGCCCTGGTACGGAACCGCGGCCGCGGCAACCGTGGGTACGGCGACCGCCTGCGAGCGCTCGGTCGCGCAGCCCGTTGCCAGGACGCAGAGCAGAACCGCCGCCGCGCTGGTGATTGCTTTCTTCCTCATCGTCGATGTCTCCGGCATTGCCGGGGACCTGCATGCGGATCGCGCTGGCGGCAATGGACGGGCAAATATATCGATTTATATCCACAGAATCAATCTGAAATATCTCGTCGATAATTCCTACGCATTTGTAGGGCTACCCCGGTGCCTCGATAGGGCTACCCCGGCGCCTCGATAGGGCTACCCCCGACGCGTCCCGATGCACTCAAGGGCCAGCGTGAAAGCAGCGGTGGTCGAGGGTTTATTTCTGATTGATGCGCTTCAGTTTATATAAATTGACATAGTTGTTACTCAAAAACAAGAAATTCTTAAGAATTGTTTGGCTCGCCCGTCAATCCGGATGCACCCCGCTTAGAGCGGCTTACCCAATTTCTGCAGTTACGCCGCTCATTCAGGTTCGTCCATTGATCGGAAGTATGCGGACCAGCCTGGATGTGACGATGCCTCAGTCCCCGCGAGTATCCCAAGCAAGCGCGACCCCCATTCCGAAGTTCAACCGCGACAAGCTCGCGGGCGCCGTTGCGGTGGCCATGATGGCGCTGGCGTCCCAAGCCGCCTGGGCGGCGGGGATCGATGGTCAGCAGGCGACCTTCGGCAGCGCCACCGGCGGTTTGCATGGCGTTGCCGATGCAGCGGGAGACGAGCCTGGCTATGACGGTGGAGACGGCGGCGACGCGGGCATGTTCGGCGGTGACGGCCTGGCCGCGAGCCACCCTGCGAGCAGCTCCACGTCACCCAGCGGCGGTTTCAATACCTCGCTGTCTTCCGGCGGCGGCGGCGCCGGCGGTCATGGCGGCACGTGGGGCGCCGGCGGCGGTGGCGGCGGCGGATCCACGGCCATCCTGCGTAACGCCATTCCGATGACGGTGGGCTCCGGTACCACCTATGCGGGCGGGAACGGCGGCAAAGGGGGCGACGGCGCCATCGATAACGGAATTGCCTACAGTACCGGTGGTGGTGGTGGCGCCGGCGGCAATGGCGTCGTCCTGACCAGCACCACGGGCAGCACGCTGGTCATTGCCGGTACCATCAAAGGCGGCGACGGCGGCGCGGCGGGGGCCGGGCTGCTCAATGATGGCACCGGTGTCTACTACGGCGCGTCGGGCGGCGAAGGCGGCTTTGGCCTGGTCTTCTCGGACGGCAACGCCGACGTGACCGTGAGTTCGACCGGCTCGATCCAGGGCGGCAGAGGCGGCGATGGTGCCAGGAATGCCTCGAACGTAGCCGAAGCCTCCGGGGGCAAGGGCGCGATCGGCATCATGTTCAACGGCAGCGGGAACACGCTCATGAACAGCGGCACGATCACCGGCGGCAATGGCGGCGCCGGCGGCAATGGCGCCACGAACACGAATTACCGGGCGGGCGACGGCGCCGAGGCCATCCTCGGCGTCAACCTGAGCATCATCAACAGCGGGACTATCGTTGGCGGCGTTTCGGGCGACGGCGTCACACGCGCCAACGCGATAAATCTTTACGGCACGGATAACCGCCTGGAGCTGCGCAGCGGTAGCATCATCCTCGGCAATGTGGTGGCCAACGCTGGCGGCACGCTGGCGCTGGGCGGCACTACCGACCAGAACTTCGACGTATCCGACGTCGGCCCGACCGGCCAGTATCGCGGCTTCAACGCTTTCGAAAAAACCGGCTCGTCCACCGCGACGCTGACCGGCACCACGACCGCCGTTACGCCCTGGACCCTGAGCAGCGGCAAGCTGGCCGTGACCTCGGACGGCGCGCTGGGTGATAGCACCGGCGACCTCACCTTCAAGGGTGGCACGCTGCAGATCAGCGGCACCACCTTCGACTCGCAGCGCGCGGTCCATTTGTCGAATGCGGACGGCCTCATCGAAGTGGTGGGGCAATCGGACAAGGCCATCATCAATGGCAACATCGACGGCAACGGCGGCCTGACGGTAAACGGTTCGGGCCAGTTGATCCTGACCGGCAACAACACCTATACCGGGATAACCACCGTCGGCGGCGATGCCTCGCTGGTGTTCGGCAACGGCGGCACGACAGGCAACCTGCCTGGCGATCTGGTGATCGGCCCGAACGCCGCGGCCGGTGTCAATCGAAGCGACGATGTGGTCTATGGCGGCACCATCAGCGGCGCCGGCTTCTTCGTGCAAGGCGGCACGGGCAAGCTGACGCTGACCGGCAACAGCAGCGCCTACGCCGGTATCGTCGGGGTGACGGCGGGCGAGCTGCAAGTGAACGGCAATCTCAGCGGCGCCACGGTAGGCGTGTTCGCCGGCACGCTGTCGGGTACGGGCCAGGTAGGCATGACCCAGGTAAGCACCGGCGGTACGCTGTCGCCTGGCAATGCCGCTTCGCCCACGGGCACGCTGACGGTCAACGGCATGCTGTACATGATGTCCGGCTCGACGCTGCGCATCACGGCGGCGCCGGACGGCACCCATAGCAAGGTCATGGTCAACGGCGCGGCCCAGTTGGGCGGTTCGGTGATGCAGCTGGGCTCGCAGGGGACTTACGCCGCTTCGACTACGTACAACATCATCGAGGCCACGGGCGGGATCAACGGCACGTTCAGCGCAGTCAGCAGCGACTACGCCTTCCTGGCACCGTCGTTAACGTACGATGCGAACAAGGTCAACCTGGTGGTCAACCTGAAGGATGTGCCGGTCGACCCGGGCACGCCGGTCGACCCCGGCACGCCGGTGGACCCGGGTACGCCAGCGAACCCGGGCAACCCGGGTAGCGGCTCCGGCAACGGCGGCAATCCCACGCGGCCGATCCAGTTCGCCGATCTGGCCAACACGCCCAACGAGCGTTCGGTGGCCAACGCGCTGCAATCGCTGCCGACCAGCAGCGCCTTGTATTCCCGTGTACTGAACCTGCCCAACGGCGCGCCGGCCGGCGTGTTCGAGAGCCTGAGCGGCGAAGCGCATGCCAGCGTCGCGAACACGCTGAACGGCGTGACCAGCAATGTCGTCAGCCTGCCCATGGCGCATCTGCGCGCCAATATGGCGGCGGGGCTGCGTGCCGGGCCGCCGACGGCGCAACTGGGCAGGGGCGATGCCTCGGCCCTGCCGCAGTCGGATGCCCAGCCTGTGTGGGCGCAGGTCTTCGGCAATTGGCGCACGCTGTCGGGCGGCGACGATAGCGCCAAGGTCCGTCAATCCGACGGCGGCGTGTTCGTCGGCGGCGACCAGGGCGTGGGCGGCGGCTGGCGTCTGGGCGGCGCGGTGGGCTACACCGGCAGCCATAGCAGCCTGAAGGGCTTGTCCTCGCGCGCGGATGTGGACAGCTACAGCGGCGTGATCTATGGGGGCAAGGCCTTCGAGGCGGGTCCCGGCAAGATCAACCTGACGTTGGGCGCGGCCTATACCTGGCACGATATCGATACCGAGCGCAATGTGAACGCCGCGGGCGTCGGCCAGGATTTGAAGGCTTCGTATAGCGCCAGCACGACGCAGTTCTTCACCGAGCTGGGCTATGCATTGCCCTTGAATACCCGTGTCACGCTGGAGCCTTTCGTGGGCGCGGATTTCAGCGACCAGCGTACGCGCGGTTTCGGTGAATCGGGCGGCGACGCGGCGTTGATGGGCCAGAGCAGCCATGACCAGGTCGGCAGCTCCACGCTGGGCCTGCGTGCGCAGTATGCCTTTGAAAGCGGCAATGCGCAGGGCCGGCTGCATGCGTCGGCGGGCTGGCGCCATTCGTATGGCGACCTGAATCCCAAGACCACCATGGCCTTCGACGGCAGCCAGTCGTTCAGCGTGGTCGGCGCGCCGATCGCCCGCGACGCGGCGGTCGTCACGCTGGGCGTGGATATGGCGGTCACCCGCAATACCACGGTCGGCCTGACCTACGGCGGGCAGTTCGGCGATGGCAATCGCCAGAACAGCGGCACCCTCGACGTACGCCACCGCTTCTAACGGTGGCCCGCGCCGGCGCGGGTGCGCCGGCGCAGCACCGCGAGTTGTACGGCGGCCATCAGCGCCAGCTGGGCGGCCACGACGAAGAAGGGCGTTTCGTAGCTGGCCGTCAGCGTGACCAGTACGGAAAACAGAGACGGGCCGGCGAAGTAGCCCAGGAAGGAAACCAGCACCGACGCGGACGTCGCCTCGACGATCTTGTCGGGCGGGGAGAGGCGCGCGATTTCCGCGAGATAGATGCCGTTCCAGCTGGCGGCGAAGAAGCCCGCCGCGCCCGCGACCAGGCCGGCCAGCCACAGCGATGGCGATGCGGGCAGCAGCGCGTAGGCGGCGACCAGCGCGGCCGCGATAAAGGCCTGGATGGTCAGGTTGTACGCCGGCCGGCCGGTGCGGTCGGCCAGCCAGCCCAGGAAAATGCGGGCGAAGACGCCGGCGAACTGCATGCAGGCGTAGGCGATGCCGGCCGTGGCCAGCGGCATGCCGCGCGCGGTCACGAGGTAGGTGACCGAAAAGGAAAACAGCGAACCCTGCACGATGGCGAAGGAAAACGCCAGCGCCGACACCGCGAACAGCGAGGGCGCGGCGCGCAGCACCCGATAGGGCCTGACGAAGGCGCGCGGGTGGATAAGCACCTTCAAATGAATCGAGCGACGCGGGTCGCGCTCCGTGTCCAGCGCGGCGCGGGCCGGCGCGATGATGCAGGCCGCGGCGATGCCGATGGCCATGGAAATCAGCATGGCGCCTTCCCAGCCCCAGGCGGCCGCCGCCGGGGCAAGGATCAGGCCGGCGCAAGCGGCGCCCGCCGGCGCGCCGGCCTGCTTGATCGAGAAAATCAGCGTGCGATGCCGGGGTGGCGCGGTCGCCGCCAGGATGCGGCTGCCGGCCGGCGGCGACGGACCGTAGCCTATGCCCATCAGGATGGCGCCGACGATCAGCAGCGGCCAATAGCCGGTGGCCGCCAGGGCCAGGCCGAACACCGCCATCAACGCGCCGGCCTGCAGCGTGCGGACCGGTCCCAGGCGTGCCAGCAGCGGCGTGCCGAACAGCAGGAACAGGACGGTACCCAGGGAGTTCAGGGACGACAGGTTGCCCACGCGCTCCGGCGACAGGCCGGCGCCGGCCGTCAGCAGCGGCGCGATCACGGGCAGGCTCATGTCCAGGAAAGACGCGACGGTCTGCATGCCCAGCGTGGTGCTGAGCGCCAGCACCCATAAAGGCATGATGCCGGTGGCGCCGGCCGGCCTGCTGGCGTGAGCCGCGCGGGATGCCGCGTTGCCCGTGGTGCCCGAGTTGTCCGCGGTGTCCGAGTTGCCCGAGTTGCCCGGGTTGCCCGGGTTGCCGGCGTCGCCCGTATTGCCCGCGCCGCCCGTACTGCCAACGCTGCTCGCGCCGCCGGCGCCGTCCTCGCCACGCCCGCCCGCGGTCCCCGCGGGCGTCGCGGCTGGCGCTCGCGTCGGGTCGGAATCCTGGGGCAACGAAGACTGCGGCGTGTCTTTCATGGCAGGGTGCATCCGGATGCGTGGGGCGGCGCGGTAATGCGCCGCGCGACATCGTACCGCGCCACCGAGGCCCGGGCGCCGCGAACCGGACCTGAACAAAATTTCACTTTGAACCATGAAAAAGCTGCGCTATGCGGCGGCCCGCGCCCCAATAATCCGCATACGCCTCGGCATTTCGGTGCATCGCCGGCGGTTCGGGCGTCCCTGAAACCGGCGCATAAAACACATCACAAGAACCCACGGAGACAAACCATGCCCAACCGCAACCCGACGCCGCGCAGACGGCTGCTGGCCGCTTTCTGTACGCTGGCCCTGGCCGCCGGCGCCGCCGTCCTGGCCCCGGTCGCGCGGGCCGCCTATCCGGACCGCCCCTTGAAACTGGTCATCCCCTATCCGCCGGGCGGCGCCACGGACGTGGTCGGCCGCGTGATCGCGATGAAGCTGGCCGAAGAATTGAAGCAGCAGGTCGTCGTGGAGAACCGCGGCGGCGCCGGCGGCAACCTGGGCGCCGACGCCGTGGCGCGCGCCGAGCCCGACGGCTATACGCTGCTGATGGGCGCCATCACTTCGCATTCCATCATGGCCACCCTGGAGAAGAAAACCATCTCCTACGACCTGATGCGCGACCTGACGCCGGTCGCCACCATCGCGGCCGTGCCGCTGGTGTTCGTGGTCAATCCCAAGCTGCCCATCCACAATCTGAAGGAACTCATCGCCTACGCCAAGGCCAACCCGGGCAAGCTGACTTATGCGTCCTCCGGCGCGGGCGCGCCGCAGCGCATGGCCGCCGAGCTCTTCAAGCGGCAGACCGGCGTCGATATGCTGCACGTGCCTTATCGCGGCAGCGGTCCCGCCATGACGGACCTGGTCGGCGGCCAGGTGCTGACCATGGTGGAAACCGTGCCGGCCTCGCTGCCCTTCATCAAGAGCGGCCAGCTGCGCGCCCTTGCGGTTACGATGCCGGAGCGCATTTCGATGCTGCCCGACACGCCGACCGCGGCCGAGGAAGGCCTGCCGAATTTCAATGTCGCGTCGATGTTCGGCGTGCTGGTGCCGGCCAAAACGCCCAGGCCCATCGTCGACCAGCTGAATGCCGCGCTGGGCAGGATTCTCGTCATGCCGGACACCAAGGAAAAGCTGCTGCAGCAAGGCGCTTACGCGGTGGCGCCGGCCTCGGCCGACGACGCCCGCAAGCGCCTGCAGGCGGAAGTGGACCAGTGGGCGCAGGTGATCCAGGACGCCAAAATTACGGTGGATTGACGTTTCAACAAGCGAAGGATGTACATGTCATCGAAGTCTTCCTCATCATCGAACGAGTCGGGCCGCCCCAAGCGCGAATCCTCCCCTGGGGAGGAAGTCGCGCGGCGACAGGAGGGCACGCCCGCCGGCATGCGCAAGGGCCTGACCAGCTACGGCGATGCCGGGTTCTCGCTCTTCCTGCGCAAGGCCTTCATCAAGGGCGCCGGCCTGACGGATGACGCGCTGTCGCGGCCCATCGTCGGCATCGCCAACACCGGCAGCGGTTTCAATCCCTGCCACGGCAACATGCCGCAGCTGGTCGAGGCCGTGAAGCGCGGCGTCATGCTGGCCGGCGGCCTGCCGGTGGAGTTCCCGACCATCTCGGTGCACGAAAGCTTCGCCTCGCCCACCAGCATGTTCCTGCGCAACCTCATGTCCATGGACACGGAAGAAATGATCCGCGCCCAGCCCATGGACGCGGTGGTGCTGATCGGCGGCTGCGACAAGACCGTGCCCGCGCAATTGATGGCCGCCGCCAGCGGCAAGGTGCCCGCCATCCAACTGGTGACGGGATCCATGCTGACCGGCTCGCATCGCGGCGAACGCGTCGGCGCCTGCACCGATTGCCGCCGCTTCTGGGGCAAATACCGCGCGGAAGAAATCGATGACGCCGAAATCGCCGACGTCAACAATCAATTGGTCGCCAGCGTGGGCACCTGTTCCGTGATGGGCACGGCCAGCACCATGGCCTGCATCGCGGAAGCGCTGGGCATCGCGGTGCCCGGCAGCGCTTCGCCGCCGGCCGTCACCGCCGACCGCATCCGCATCGCCGAGCGCACCGGCGGCGAGGCCGTGGCCTTGATAGGCCGGCAACTGACGCCCGACCGCATCCTGACGGCAAAATCCTTCGAAAACGCCTTGCGCGTCCTGCTCGCCATCGGCGGCTCCACCAACGGCATCGTGCACCTGACCGCCGTCGCCGGCCGCCTGGGCATACGCCTGGACATGGAGGCCTTCGACCGCATCGGCAAGGAAACGCCCGTGCTCGTGGACCTGAAGCCGTCCGGCCAGCACTATATGGAAGACTTCCACAAGGCGGGCGGTGTGCGCACGCTGTTGCGCGAACTGCGGCCGCTGCTGCACCTGGACGCGCTGACGGTGACGGGCCGCACGCTGGGCGAAGAGCTGGACGATGCGCCGCCGCCTTTTCCGCAGGACGTCATCCGCCCGTTCGACAAGCCCATCTTCGCCCAGGGCGGCATAGCCGTGCTGCGCGGCAACCTGGCGCCGGGCGGCGCCATCATCAAGCAATCCGCCGCCACGGCCGCTTTGATGGAGCACGAGGGCCGCGCGGTGGTCTTCGAAGACCTGGAAGACCTGGCCACGCGGGTCGACGACGACGCGCTGGACATCCACGCCGACGACATCATGGTGCTGAAGAACATCGGCCCGGTGGGTGCCCCGGGCATGCCGGAGGCCGGCTACATGCCGATCCCGCGCAAGCTGGCGCGGGCCGGCGTGAAGGATATGGTGCGCATTTCGGACGGCCGCATGAGCGGCACGGCGTCGGGCTCCATCGTCCTGCACGTCACGCCGGAATCCGCCATCGGCGGGCCGCTCGCGCTGGTGCGCACCGGCGATCGCATCCGTCTCAGCGTGAAGCAGCGCGAGCTGACGCTGCTGGTGGACGATGCCGAGCTGGCGCGCCGCAAGGCGCAATGGCAGCCGCGCCCGCCGCGGGAAGGCGACGAACGCGGCTATCGCAAGCTGTTCCTGACTTCCGTCACGCAGGCGGACCAGGGCTGCGATTTCGATTTCCTGCGCGGCACCAGGGACAACGGCAGTACGCCGGTCGGCAAGTCTTAGCGATTCCCGCGCGGCTGGCGCTTGCCGCCCGCGGCGAAGATCGCGCGCGCCACGTCCAGTAGCGCTTCCGCCAGCGCGGTGCGCGCGCCCTGTGCCTGCCACACCAGGCCGACGCGGCGCACCGGTGCGCGGCCCGGCAGCGGGATGCGCGTCAAGGCATAGCGCGCCGACCATAGCGACGACCAGTCCGGCAGCAGGGCGACCCCCAGCCCCTGGTCCACCAGCGCCGCCACGCCCAGCAGGCTGTCCATTTCCAGCCGTTGGTGCGGCACGATGCGGTGGTCGCGCAGGTAGCGGTCCGCCAGCTGGCCGCCCAATACGGAGCGGTCGTAACGGATAAAGGGCTGGGTGCGCAGCAGATCGTGCGGGTCGCGTCCCTTCATGGCGGCGGGCGCGACCACGACCAGCGGTTCTTCCATGATGGACTGCCAGCGCACCGATTTGCCGATGGCGAACTGCGGCTCGACCACGATGGCGGCGTCCAGCTCGCCGGCGGCCACGCGGTGGCACAGGTCCACCGACGCGCCGGGCATGACGAACACCGACAGGCTGGGATAGCGGTCGTAGACGCGCTTCAGCACCGGCGGCAGCACGCTGGTCATGGCCGATACGAAGACCCCCAGCCGCAGTTCGCCGAACGACGCTTCGTCCTCGGCCAGCGCCGCCAGGTCGCGGGCGTCCCGCAGCAGGGCGCGGGCACGTTCCAGGATGCGCACGCCGGCTTCCGTCGGCCGTACCGAGCGCCCCGCGCGCTTGATCAGCGACAGGCCCAGCGTTTCCTCCAGCGCCTTGATGCGCGCGGCCACGGCGGTGGGCGTCAGGTCCAGGCGGCGCGCGGCCTGCGCGAACGAACCGCTCTCGACGACGGTGACGAAGCTCTGCAGATAGCGGGTGTCCATGTCTTTCGCCGGCAGCGGCGCGAAGCCCATGCGCGCCCTTGCGGCCCTTGTTCGCGATCGTGTGTCCGGGATCTTGTGCGTGCGACCCTGAAAATTATTGCGGTGTGATAGTAACGGAAGGTAGTTTCTCCTTGTTGCCGGTCAGGCGACACTGCTACCGTGCCGTTATGGCGCCACACGCATGTGGCGCCCGGTCCGCCAGGAGGAGTCCCCATGTCCCACCCCCACGATCATCGTCTGCGCGGCGTGCTGTCGCCGGTGCTGACACCGTTCAATCTGGACCGCACGCCCAGCGCGGAAGGCCTGGTGCGCCATTGCCGCGCCTTGATCGAACAAGGGGTCGGGCTGGCGGTGTTCGGCACCAATTCGGAAGCGGCATCGATGTCCGTGGCGGAAAAACGCGCGTTGCTGGACGCCTTGCTGGCGGCCGGCCTGCCGCCCGATCGCATGATGCCGGGCACGGGCGCCTGCGCGATCCCGGATGCGGTCGAGCTGACGCGCCATGCGGTGCGGGCAGGCTGCGCCGGCGTGCTGGTGCTGCCGCCGTTCTACTACAAGGGGGTCAGCGACGAGGGCCTGTTCCGCGCCTATGCCAACCTGATCGAAGGCGTGGGCGACGACCGCCTGCGGGTCTACCTGTATCACATACCGCCCGTCAGCGGCGTGCCGATCACCCTGGGCCTGATCGAGCGCCTGCTGAAGGCGTATCCCAAACAGATCGCGGGCGCCAAGGACAGCTCCGGCGATTGGGACAACACGGCGGCGATGGTGCGCGAATTCGCCGCGGATGGGTTCGATGTATTCCCCGGCAGCGAGGTATTCCTGCTGCCCGGCCTGCGGGCCGGCGCGGTGGGCTGCATCACCGCCACCGCGAACGTCAACGCCGCGGAGATCATGCATCTCTATCGCGTATGGCAGACCCCGCAGGCGGAGGTCTGGCATGAACGCATCCGCAAGATCCGCGGGATATTCCAGGCCTTGCCGATGATTTCCGCGATGAAAGAAGCCATGGCCTGGCAGTCGGACGACGATAAATGGCGCATCGTGCGGCCGCCGCTGGTGGAGTTGTCGGAAGAGCAGGGCCGTGAATTACAGCGGCAATTGACGGCTGCGGATTATCGGATGCCGATGGCGGAGACACTGGCGTATCCGGAGTAGGCGCGGGCGGAGCGCCGCCATGAGCTTCATGCCCCGCCTTTAGCCTTCTCCCATACCTGCCGCGCCGCGCGCCGGCCGTCTTCGCATATCCGGTCCAGGTCCGCGTATACCGGCCGCCCCTGGTCGACGACGATATCGCCCGCCACGATCACCGTTTCGACGTCGCGTCCCTGTCCCGTATGCACCAGCGTGCCGGCGGGATGGACCAGCGGCACCCAGTGCGGCCGGTTGGCGTCCAGCAGGACGATGTCCGCCTGTTTGCCCACGCTCAGGCTGCCCAATTGGTCGCCCAGTCCCAGCGCGTCGGCGCCGCCCTGGGTGGCCATGTGCAGAACGTCGGCGGGTTGCCAGCTGTCGTCGACCTTGCCTTCCTGGATGCGCGCCGTCGCCAACGCCCAGCGCATCAGCTCGATCATGTCGCCATGCTGGGTATCGGTGGCCAGGGCGATATTCAAGCCGGCGCGGCGCAGCATGGGGATGGGCGCGAGCCGGCCCGACGCGGCGTTGCACTTGGGGATGTGGGCGACGTGCACACCGGCCGCGGCCATCCGGGCCGCGTCGTCCGGCGATACGTAGATGCAGTGCCCGGCGATCAGCCTGTCGTTCAGCAGGCCGGCCTCGTCCATCACCTGCGCCGACGTCTTGCCGCTGCGCGCGCGCACGCGTTCGACCTCGGCCTGGCTTTGGCCCAGATGCGTGTTGACGCGCAGGCCACGCCGTTCGGCATGCTGAGCGACGGCGGCCAGCAGCTGCTCCGAACAGGTATCGGCGGCGTGCGCGGCCAACTGCACCGTGACGCGGGGATGCCCCGCCCAGCGCTCCGCCAGTTGCAGCCCATGGTCGAGCAGCGCCTGGCCTATCGCGGGTTCATGCACCCACTCCCGGCTGCGCGCGACGCGGTCGAAGTCCACGTCCAGGATGCGCCAGCTGGCCGCGATGCGCGGGCCCAGGCCGGCGATGGCTTCGGTGGTGCTGTCCGCGTGCGTGAAGTGGTCGCCGATGACGGTGGAGCCCGCCAGCAGGGCTTCCATCGCGCCCAGGCGAGCCAGCGCGCAGGCCTGTTCGTCATCGAGGTCCGACGCCTTGGGAATGCCGGGCGTATAGGACGGCGCGAACCCCAGGTCGGCGGCCACGCCGCGCACCATCGTCAGCACGGAATGGGTGTGAACGTTGACGAAGCCCGGCGTGGCCACGCGGCCGGTGCCGTCCAGCATGCGCGTCGCGATCGCGCCCGGCGGCGCCGCGTTGCCGATCCAGGCGATGCGGCCGTCGCGTACGCCTATGCAGGCGTGCGCTATGCACGGCGCCGCCGGATCCACGGTCAGCGCCGTGACGTTGGTGATCAGCAGGTCGAAGACGGGTGGCGCGTTCATGCGTGATCGCCGTCGGCCGCGGCTTCCTCCCAGGGGGCCATGCGCGACAGCGCGGCCAGCCACGGTGCGTGGCGCCGCTCGGCGCGTCGCGGCCGCGCGGGGGCCGGGCGCTCGCAGCGCAGGAAGCGGCCGTGGCCCGCCTGCCCCTGGAAGACGCCATCCGCGTAGACCACCTGCCCGCGGCTCAGCGTCACCGCGGGCCAGGCGTTCACCGTGCGGCCTTCGTAGGGCGTGTAGTCCACGTTGTGATGCAAATCGACATTGCGGATGACGCGCTCGATGCCGGTATCCCAGATCACCATATCCGCATCGGCGCCGATGGCGATGGTGCCCTTGCGCGGATACAGGCCGTACAGCTTGGCCGGCTGGGTGGATGTCAGCGCGACGAAATCGTTGACGTCCATGCGCCCCTGCAGCACGCCTTCGGAGAACAGCAGCGGCAGGCGCGTCTCCAAACCCGGAATGCCGTTGGGGACGTGATTGAAGGGCGTTGCGTCGCCCCGCGGTTTCTTGCCGCCGGCTCCGTCGAAGCGAAAGGGCGCGTGGTCGGAGGAGAATACCTGGAAGGTGCCGTTCGCCAGGCCGTTCCATACCGCCTGCTGGGCCGCTTCGTCGCGCGGCGGCGGGCTGCAGATGCAGCGGGCGCCGTGCAACATGTCGCCTTCCAGATCGGCCGCGGTCAGGAAGAGATACTGCGGGCATGTTTCGGCATAAATCCTCAGGCCGCGCGTCTGCGCCCAGCGGATCTGCTCGATGGCATCCGGCCCGGACACGTGGACGATCAGGATGGGCGTGTCCAGCAGTTCCGCCAGCGAGATCGCGCGGTGCGTGGCTTCGCGTTCGGCCACCGGAGGCCGCGACAGGGCGTGGTAGGGCGGCGTGTCCAGGCCCTCCGCCAGCATGCGGTCGGCCAGCCAGGCGATGCAGTCGCTGCTTTCCGCATGGATCATGGTCATCGCGCCGTGGCGCCGCGCGGCATACAGCACGTCCAGGATCTGCCGGTCGTCCAGCTTCAGATCGTCATAGGTCATGTAGATCTTGAACGACGTGTAGCCCTGGGCGATCAATGCCGGCAGTTCTTCGTCCGTGACGCGGGGCGTGGCGTCGGACACGATCATGTGGAAGGCATAGTCGATGCAGGCCCGGCCATCGGCCACGGCGTGGTAGTCGCGTACGGCCTGCGCCAGCGATTCGCCTTTCAGCTGCGCGGCGAAGGGGATCACCGTGGTGGTGCCGCCGCAGGCCGCCGAACGCGTGCCGGACAGGAAGTCGTCGGCCATGACCGAGCCGTCGCCGGTCTTCTGCGCCAGGTGGCAATGGGCGTCCACGCCGCCCGGCAGCACCCAGCGGCTCCGCGCATCGATCTCGCGCGCACCGGCCGGCAGTCCTTGCGCGAGCGCGACGATGCGGCCGTCGTGCACGCCGATGTCGGCCTGGAAAACATCGGCCGCGGTGGCGACGCGGGCATTGCGTATCACCAGGTCATTCATGCCAGCTCCTGGAACAGCGAGCCCCAGCCTTGCACGCGCCGCGTATCGCCGCCGGCCATGCGCAGCGATTTCCACACGGCGGTGGCGATGGTGTCGTAGATAGGTACGCCGACTTCCTGCTCCAGTTCTTGCACCAGCGGCGCCCCGCGTAGGTTGGTGCAGAAAATGGAGATGGCCTGCGGCTTGGCCGAAGCGACGTCGCGTACCATGCCGCGCAGCGTATCCGCATCGACTTCCGAGAAGGAAAAATTGTCGCGCTTGCCCAGATGCCGCTCGGCTACGCATTCGTAGCCGGCCTGCGCGTAGTTGGCCAGGATGCGTGCCTGTACATCGTCGGTATATGGAGTCACCAGCGCATATTTGCCGACCTGCTTGAGATCGAAAATTTCATTCAGCGCCAGTACCGAAGTGCAGGCGGGGATGCCGGTGGCGGCTTCTATGCGGTGGCACAGTTCACGGTCCGCCTCGAAACCCAGCCAGCCGGATGAGGTGCCGTTCCAGCAGATCACATCCATCCTGGCGTGCGCCAGCAGTTCCGCGGCGCGCAGGATAGGCGTGTCGTCGAACTGCGCCAGGGCGCTGTCGGATAGCGCGATCTCGGTGACGGGGAAGCGGCCGAAATGCGCGCTTGCATCATCCAGGCCGGCGAGCATGGCGCTGGTGACGGGTTCCAGCACGGTGTTGGAAGAAGGGGTAAGCATGCCGAGCAGCAGGCGTTTGACGGTCATGGATAAGATTCCAGCGTTAGGGATGCGTTCACGCCGCGCGGGCCAGCGCGGCTTCTTCGCGTATCAGCGATAGCACGTGGCGCTTGATCTCGTTGAACATCGCCGACGTGGTGTCGCGCGGGCGGGGCAGATCGATGGGAATCAGCTCGCGGATGCGCCCGGGCCGGTGCGTCATCACCGCGACCTGCGTGCCCAGGATCAGGGCTTCTTCCACGCTGTGCGTGACGAAAACGATGGTCGATTGCGACTTCTGCCAGATCGATACCAGTTCTTCCTGGATATCGGCCTTGGTCTGCGCGTCCAGCGCGGCGAAGGGCTCATCCATCAGGATCACCCCGGGGTTGAGCAGCAAGGCGCGGGCGATGCCCACGCGCTGGCTCATGCCGCCCGACAGCTCGGACGGATAGTGGTCCTCGAAGCCCGTCAGTCCCACCAGGTCGATGTAGGGCTGCGCCAGCCGCCGGCGTTCATCCTTGGACTTGCCGCGCAGGCGGTAGGGAAAGGCCACGTTGTCCCAGACCGGCAGCCAGGGCATCAGCGTGGCTTGCTGGAACACCATCCCGCGGTCGGCGCCCGGACGCGTAACGGGCTTGCCTTCCACCGTGACGCGGCCGCTGGTGGGATGTTCGAAACCCGCCAGCATGTTCAGCAGCGTCGATTTGCCGCAGCCCGAGGGCCCCAGCAGGCACAGCAGCTCATGGCGGCCGACGCTCAGCGAGACATCCTGCAGCGTCAGCAGCTCGGTATTGCGGCGCGTGTCGTAGAAGGTCTTGCCGATATTCTCGAATACGACGTGGCTCATCGCGATCCTCCCGCGGCCTGCTGGCTGCCTTGCAGCGTGGAGCCGCGCTGCCAGTGCAGGCAGGCGTTCATGATGGTTTTCAGCAGCAGGTCCGACAGATAGCCCAGCAGGCCGATGCTGACCATGGCCGCGATGACCAGGTCGTAGCGCAGGAAGTAGTAGGAATCCCACAGCGAATAGCCCAGCCCGCTCTTGACCGCGACCATTTCGGCCGTGACCGTCAGCATCCATGCCGAGCCGATGGCGATGCGCAGGCCGGAGAAGATGCTGGGCAGCGCCGCCGGCAGCACGACGTGGCGCAGCAACTGCCACTGGGTCGCGTCCATCATGGCCGCGGCGCGGATCAGGTTGCGGTCCACGTTCTTCACGCCATGGATGGTATTCATCAGGATGGGAAAGAAGGCGCCCAGGAACACCAGGAAGATGGCCGGCTTGTTGGCGATGCCGAACCAGATGATGGCCAGCGGGATCCACGACACCGGTGGAATGGGCCGCAGCACCTGTATCGTCGGTTCTATCGTTTTCTCGACCCAGCGCCACCAGCCGATGGCGATGCCCAGCAGGATGCCGCTGGCCGCCGCGATGGCATAGCCCGCCAGTACGCGCAGCAGGCTGGCGAAGGCGGCCGGCAGCCATTCGCCGCTATAGGACAGTGTGCTGCCGTCGGTGCCGAACATCCAGTCGGCCCAGGTCAGCAGCACGCGCGACGGCGCGGGCAGCAGCGCGGGTGGGATCAGGCCGGACCGGGAGAACGCCTCCCAGGCGAGCAGGACGACGAGCGGCACCACCAGCCGCTCTTTATGGGCGAATAGACGCATGGCGTTCTCCGTGCCGGCGCATCAGTCGCCCAGGTCGCTCTTGGATTTGCCCGTGGCCTTGGCCAGGAAGCTGTAGTCCATGTGCGCGGGAATCTGGCCGCTGACGTCGGTCGACACGTAGCGCAGGTCCTTCATCATCTTGGCGATGGCCAGGGTCTGCTTCTGGTACATCGCGTAGTCGGGGTAGGCATTGTCCAGGGCCGAGGCGGCCACCTTGGGATCCAGCGCGGTGTACTTGGTGATGCTGGCGATCCAGACCTCGCGATCGCTTTTCAGCTTGTCCACCAGCGCCACCACCGCATCCACGGTCGCCTGTACGGCCTGGGGCTTGTCCTTAATGACGTCGGAGCGGGTGACGATCAGGTTGGTCAGCTTGCCGGCGGCCTGGTCATAGGGGAAGTCGAAATGCTTGCCGGCGCCGTTCATGCGGATCTGCGAGGCGAAGGGCTCCACCGTGGAGACCAGGTCGATCTCGTTGCGCTGCAGGGCCGCGGCGTGGTCGGCCGGGTTGGGGATGTTGATGAACTGCACGTCCTTGTCCGGATTGATGCCGTGCGTCGCCAGGACGCCGCGCATGTGCAGGTCCTGCGCATTGCCGCGCGAGGCCGCCACGCGCAGTGGCTGGCCGGCCTTCTTGCGTTCCGCGATCAGCTTCTTCAGCGCATCCCAGTCGTCCGCCTTCAGGTTCAATCCCGGCGCGGACAGCAGTTCGGAGCCGCCGTTGACCTGGCCGGAGATGGCGACCACGTCGAAGCCCTTGTCCAGCGCGGTGACGAAATGCAGATAGGTGACCTGGGCCACGTCCACGCTCTTGGACACCAGCGCCGTCAGCACGTCGTTGCCCGAGGTGAACGCCGTGGCGTCGATGGTCACGCCCTTGGCCAGCTGGGGCGTCAGGCTCATGGGTACGCAGTGGGCGCATTTGGCGAAGCCGAGCTTGATTTCGGCGTCGGTGGCATGGGCGGCGCCGTATGGCCCGGCCAGGGTGACCAGGGCGAGGGCTGCCATCGCTTTGAGAAAGGACATGGGGAAGGGCTCCTGTGGTGCGTCGTCGATAGGGGGCGGACGCCGGCCGCCACGGCCCGCGTAGCGGTGTCCCCGTCGGATCAAAGCAATAGGTGTGCCAATTTCTGGGCCAGATTGTGCACAATCTCAGGTTGTTTTGTTTTCACTGATGATGGGCAGGGCAGGCGTGGCCGAGTCGGGCTTCCAGCGTGGGGGGAGGGCGATATGGTACGGCCATGTTTTGCGCCATCATGGGGCGGGATGCACCGCGCGGGCGCAAGGGGCGGTGCATGCGAATTCCTTTTCCTTTGGATTGCGCACAATCTAGAATGGCGTTCATCGACCGTCTTTCGTCACGCCTTATCCGCTTTCCATGGAATCCCAGATCGACAAGCGCCCCTCCCGCCACGGAGCCGATGCCGCCGACGCGCCGCCTGCGATGATCGCCAACGACGAGATCTATCGCAGGCTCCAGCAGGCGGTGTTCGAGCATCGGCTGCTGCCCGGGACCCGGCTGGTGGAAGACCACCTGGCCGAGATCACGGGCAGTACGCGGGGCAGAATCCGCCAGGTGCTGGCCCGGCTGGCGCACGAAAATCTCGTGACGCTCGTGCCGAATCGCGGCGCGTTCATTGCCAAGCCCAGCGTCGAAGAGGCGCGCGAAGTGTTCGCGATGCGGCACATGATCGAGCCCCCCATGACCGAGCTGTTGGCGCGCAATGCCAGGGCCGCGCAAATCAACCGCTTGCGGGTGCACGTGCGGCGGGAAGCGGCGGCGCGCGCGGCGGGGGAGCGGGCCGTGATTATCCGGCTGTCGGGTGAATTCCATTTGCTGATGGCGGAACTCACGGGCAACCGCATCCTGACGCGGACGTTGCGGGAGCTTTGCGCCCAGACCTGCCTGGTCATTACGCTGTACGACAAGCCGAATACGCCGGCTTGTCCGCATCATGAGCACGAGGCGGTCATCGATGCCATCGAAGCCAGGGACGGCGCGCGGGCAGCGGCCTTGATGCGCCATCATCTGGAGCATATCGAGGCGACACTGGCCCTGGAAGAGCCGGAACCCGCGCCACGGGTGGATCTGCAGTCCTTGTTCGCTTCGTGATGGGCGGGGGCCGGGTGGCCTCGCGCCCGGCGCCAGCGCGATGACGGGTGGGGTTGCGGCATGGAACCCGTCGCTGAAAGGCGAAACGTACCGGCGCCGCGACGTTCGCGGCTCGATACGAAGGTTTGCCCCATCGGAGGACATGACCATGCAGCTTTCCACCGCTTCGTCGCCCGTCGCGTTGACGGAACCGGCTCCGGCACACGTGCCGCCTCCTGGCGCCGGTATGGCGGACGCGGCGCGGCCCGCCGATGGAACGGCGGCTGGAAACGCCCATGCGCCGGCGGCCGTGGTGCTTGCCTTCGCCAACCACGTACAGGATGCCGATCAAGCCGCCGCCGCGCGGTCGCCGGTCTTGCCGGCCCAGGCAACCACTCCGGACGAGGCGGAGATGGCAGTCAAGAGATGGGCCGATAAACTAAGACGCGAGCTCGACGCGGCGCTCAAGAAAAAGCAGCAGATCCTGGCCGGGCTGTACGAACGCCTGCAAGCCTGCGACCGCCAGGGCCCGCAGGCGCTCGCCGCCAGGGAACACCGGTTCCTGATGGAAAAGCTGCAACAGGAAAGAGCGCAGTTTCCCGACGAGGCTCGCGTGTGGGCGCAACTGACCAATGGCGGCGGCATCACCGTCCATGCTTCGGGCGCCATCGATTTGCACGCAGGCGAAGGCTTCAATAACTGGAAGCGCATCCTGCGGAAGGACAGTACGCATATCCTGCGGCACGCCACGGAATTCCATCGCTTTGTCGAACGCCATAGCGGTATTCCAGGTTTCGCGACGCGGTCGGCCTACGCCAAGCAACTGCGCATGCTTCGCTACAAGTGCTGATTACCGCCTTGCCGCGCGCTCGCGATGTGCGATGCTCATTCGGCGGACACGCCTATGCGGGCGTCCACCGTTTGCACCGGCCGGCCCGGTTCTAATTTCAAGAACGGGCGCTGCGAAAAACTCTAATGGACACGGGCCTGCGCGACTTCCAGAATCGTCCGGTCCTTTTTCCTCCGGAATATGTCCATGTCCACCTCCGAGGCATCCCTGGTTTCCTGGACCACCGCCGATCTGCGCCGCGCCATCGGCGACAAGACGATTTCCCCCGTCGAACTGCTGCAGGCCTGCCTGGCGCGCATCGAAGCCTTGAATCCCTACCTGAATGCCATCACCGCCACCTGCTACGAGCGCGCGCGGGCGGAAGCGCAGGCCGCCGAGGCCGCGGTGCTGCGCGGACTGCCGCTGGGAGCCTTGCACGGTTTGCCGCTGGGGGTGAAGGACCTGGAGGAAACCGAGGGCCTGCTGACCACCTTCGGTTCGCCGATGTACCGGGGGCATGTGCCGGCGGCCGATAACCTGATGGTGGGCCGCATGCGGCACGCCGGCGCGATCGTCGTGGGCAAGACCAATGTGCCGGAACTGGGCGCGGGGGCGAATACGCGCAACCCGGTGTGGGGCGCCACGGGCAATCCCTTCGATCCACGGCTGAACTGTGGCGGCTCGTCGGGCGGCTCGGCGGTGGCGCTGGCCACCGACATGCTGCCGTTGTGCACCGGATCGGATACCGGCGGTTCGCTGCGCATCCCGGCCGCCAAGTGCGGCGTCATCGGCTTCCGGCCGTCGCCCGGCCTGGTGCCGGTGGAGCGGCGCGCGCTGGGATGGACGCCGATTTCCGTGGTCGGGCCCATGGGGCGCTGCATGGACGACGTGGGCCTGCACCTGTCCGCCATCGCCGGGCGCGCCGATTGCGATCCGCTGTCCTATGACGTGGAGGCGGCGGCCTTCGCCAGCCTGCGGCCGCGCGACCTGGCCGGCCTGCGCGTGGGCTATACCGTGGACTTCGGTGTGTGCGACGTGGACGACGACATCCGCCGCGTGTTCCTGGCCAAGATCGATGCGATGCGCGGCCTGTTCAAAAGCTGCGACGAGGTGCGTACCGACCTGGGCGCCGCGCATCGCTGTTTCGACGTGATACGCGCCGCCAATTACGTGGCGCGCTATCGCGAGGCCTATGAGGCCAACCCTGACAATCTCGGGCCGAACCCGCGCGCGAACTACGAGATGGGCGCGTCGATGACGCTGGCCGACCATACCGCGGCCCACCTGGACCAGACCCGCATGTTCAAGGCCTTCCAGAACCTGTACCGCGACTACGACGTGATCCTGGCGCCGACCACGCCGGTGTCGCCGTTTCCCTGGACCCAGCTGGCGCTGGATCGCATCAATGGCAAGCCTCAGGAGAACTACTATCGCTGGCTGGCGCTGACCTATGTCGTCACCTTGATGACCAATCCGGCGCTGTCCATGCCCTGCGGCCGGGATCACGCGGGCATGCCGTTCGGGATGCAGGTCATCGGCGGTTTCCGGCAAGACCTGGCGTTGCTGGAAATCTGCAAATCGCTGGAATGGGCCTGGGCGCGCGACCCGGCGCTGGCCCGGCCCTTGCCGGATCTGGCGCGCCTGCGCGCGCAGCCGCCGGTGGATTTCCGCGGCGGCATCGTGACCGCGCCGCCGGACGCGGCGCTGGCGCGGGGCCATGCCGGCGCGCCGCGGGCGGCGGGCTCGGTGGACGTGGCGGTCTGAGCGTTGTCCGCGTGTTGCGCCCCCGCGCACCGGCCGGGCCGCCTGGGGATATCCCCATCAGGGCGACTACGTACTGCCCGGGAAGCCGCGCCGGCATTGGCTTTGCGGGCAGTTCTAATTTCGGCAACGGCCTGCGCCGAATATTGAAATTGTTGCGCGCCTAACCCAACCCTAGAATTTTTTGCACCGCGCAAAACCGCCGATGGGCGTGCGCGGGAAGGCGCGCCGGCGACCGCGGCACGGCGCTTCGTTGGACCTTCCACGACGAGGTCAGATGTTCTCCTACATCCTGCGCCGGCTGCTCGCCACCTTGCCAGTCATGCTGTTCGTCGCGCTGTTCGTCTTCGCGCTGCTGGACCTGGCGCCGGGCGACCCCGCGGCACTGCTGGCGGGCGAGGATGCGACGGCGCAGGACATCGCGCGCATCCGCGCCACGCTGGGATTGGATCAGCCTTTCCTGCTGCGGTTCGGCCATTGGATATGGGCCGTACTGCATGGCGACCTCGGCACCTCCCTGTTCACCAGCCAGCCCGTCACCTACATGATCGGCCAGCGACTGGCGCCGACCTTCAGCCTGATGGTCATGACCTTGATCCTGTCCGTGCTGGTGGCCGTGCCGCTGGGGGCGCTGGCGGCGTGGCGCCACAACGCCTGGCAGGACCGCGGCATCATGGTCGGCGCCGTGCTGGGTTTTTCCGTGCCTTCTTTCGTGGTCGGCTACCTGCTGGCCTGGACGCTGGGCCTGCAACTGCGCTGGTTTCCCGTGCAGGGCTACGCGCCGCTCTCGCGCGGCCTGTGGACGTCGCTGCATACGCTGGTGCTGCCGGCGCTGGCGCTGGGCAGCGTGTATATCGCCCTGATCACGCGGATCACGCGCGCCACGCTGCTGGAGACGCTATCGCAGGATTACGTGCGCACCGCCCGCGCCAAGGGCGTGCATGACCGTACGCTGTTGTTCCGCCACGCCTTGAAGAATGCCGCCGTGCCTATCCTGACCGTGATCGGCAGCGGCGTCGCATTATTGATCAGCGGCACCGTCATCACCGAGACGGTGTTTTCGATACCCGGACTGGGGCGGCTGACCGTGGACGCCATCCTGCGCCGCGATTATCCGGTGATCCAGGGCGTGATCCTGCTGTTCAGCTTCATGTACGTCCTGATCAATCTGGCGGTTGACCTGCTCTATCGCGTTTTCGACCCAAGGATCAAATACTGATGCGCGCATTCCTCCGGACGATGCGCGAGCATCCGACCATCGCGCTGGGCGGGCTGCTCCTGCTGCTGTTGATACTGATCGCCGTCTGCGCGCCGTGGCTGCACACGGTCGATCCCACGGCGCTGTCGCCGGTTAACCGGACGCGGCCCCCCAGCGAACGGTTCTGGTTCGGCACCGATCTGCTGGGCCGCGACGTGTATTCGCGTGTCATCTACGGCGCCAGGGTATCGCTGATCGTCGGCTTCACCGTGGCCATTCTGTCGACGGTCGTCGGCGTGGCGATAGGGCTGGCGGCGGGCTTCGTGCGCTGGATCGACGCGGTGGCGATGCGCATCATGGACGGCTTCATGTCCATACCCACCATTCTGCTGGCGATCGCGCTGATTTCGCTGAGCCGCGCCTCGCTGCACAACGTGATCGTCGCCATCACGCTGGCGGAGATTCCGCGCGTCGTGCGGCTCGTGCGCGGCGTGGTGCTGTCGCTGCGCGAACAGCCATTCGTGGAGTCGGCGGTCGCGGCGGGCGCCGGCCGGCTGCGCGTGGTGTTGCGCCACATCCTGCCGAATACCATCGCGCCGCTGACCGTGCAGGCGACCTATATCTGCGGGGTCGCCATCCTGGCCGAGGCGGGCCTGTCCTTCATCGGCGCCGGGGTGCCGCCGGCTACGCCGTCATGGGGCAACATCATGGCGGAAGGCCGCGCGCTGTGGCAGATCAAGCCTTACCTGATCGCTTTTCCGGCCATTTTCCTGTCGGTGACCATCCTGGCGATCAATATGCTGGGCGACGGCTTGCGCGATGCCATCGATCCACGCATGGCGAAGAGGATCTGACCATGGCGACGGAAATGAATGTCTCGCATCGGCAGGGAGAGCCGGCGGCCGGCGGCCACGCCGGGCCGGCCATCGACATGGGCCGGGACGCGCGCCGCGTACTCGATGTCAATGATTTGACGGTGACGTTCGGGTCGGGGGCGCACAGCGTTCCAGCGGTCGCGGACATCGCCCTGCACGTGGACCGCGGCGAGACGCTGGCCATCGTCGGCGAGTCCGGCTCGGGGAAGTCGGTGACTTCGCTGGCGATCATGCGCCTGGTGGAATTCGGTGGCGGCCGCATCGCGCGGGGCAGCATGGCGTTTCGCCGCCGCGACGGCACGATCGTCGACCTGGCAGCCGCCGGGCACGAGCAGATGCGCGCCATGCGCGGCGCGGACCTGGGCATGGTGTTCCAGGAACCCATGACCTCCTTGAACCCGGTCATGACGATAGGCGCGCAGATCGTCGAGGCGATCCGGCTGCATCAGCCGGGCGATGCGCGCAGCGCGGAGGCCGAGACGCGCCGCATTCTGGACCGCGTGCGGATTCCGGATGGGGGGGCGGTCATGCGGCGCTATCCCCACGAGTTGTCGGGCGGCATGCGCCAGCGCGTGATGATCGCCATGGCCTTGTCCTGCAAGCCGGCGCTGCTGATCGCCGATGAGCCGACCACCGCGCTGGACGTGACCATCCAGGCGCAGATCCTGCAGCTGATACGGGAGCTGCAGCGGGATATGGATATGGGGGTGATCTTCATCACCCACGACATGGGGGTGGTGGCCGAAGTGGCCGACCGCGTGATGGTGATGCGGCATGGCCGCGCCATCGAAAGCAATGGCGCGACGGAATTGTTCGCGCATCCGCGCGAGCCCTATACGCGGGCGCTGATGGCCGCCGCGCCCAAGCTGGGCGCCATGCGCGGCACGACCGCGCCGGCGCGGTTCGATCTGCTGGAGACGGCGCCGCGTGAGGCCGCGGCCTCCGCGCCGGCGTCGGCAATGGAACCGCCGGCAGCGCCGCCCACGGCTCCCGCACCCGGAGCGGCGTCGTCCGCGGCGGCCGTCGCGGGCCGGGACGCGCCTGGCAAGCACCCCATCCTGCGCGTGCGCGATCTCGTGACCCGCTTCGACGTGCGCGGCGGCATCCTGGCGCGCGTGAAGCGCCGGGTACATGCGGTGGAAAAGGTCAGCTTCGACCTGCATGCCGGAGAAACCCTGTCCCTGGTCGGCGAGTCGGGCTGCGGCAAGACCACGACCGGCCGCTCCATCCTGCAGCTGGCGCGCGTCACCTCCGGCAGCGTCGAGTTCGACGGCCAGTACGTGCGCCCCGACGATCCGCTGTCGCTGCGCGCGTTGCGGCGCGGCATGCAGTTCGTCTTCCAGGACCCTTTCGCATCGCTGAACCCGCGCATGCGCGTGGGCGAGTCCATCAAGGAGCCCATGCTGATCCACGGCGTCGCCAGCGGCGCCGAGGCCGACCGCAGGGTCGCGTCGCTGATGGAGCGCGTGGGCCTGGATCCGGCCATGGCGACGCGCTGGCCGCACCAGTTCTCCGGCGGCCAGCGCCAGCGCATCTGCATCGCCCGCGCGTTATCGGTGAATCCGCGCGTGCTGATCGCCGACGAATCGGTATCGGCGCTGGACGTTTCCATCCAGGCACAGATCGTCAACCTGCTGATCGACCTGCAGCGCGAGCTGGGCGTGTCCTATCTGTTCATCTCGCACGACATGGCGGTGGTCGAGCGCGTCAGCCACCGCGTGGCGGTGATGTACCTGGGCCAGATCGTCGAAATCGGCCCGCGCCAGGCCGTCTTCGAGGACCCGCGCCATCCCTACACCCGCAAGCTGATGCAGGCTGTGCCGGTGCCCGACCCGACGCGGCGCCGCGAAGTCCGCGTCGACAACGCGGAGCTGCCCAGCCCGGTCCGGCCGTTGGGCTACGAACCGGACGTCCCGCCGCTGGAGCAGGTGGGGCCGGGGCATTTCGTCGCCCGGCACCAGGTCGGGGGCTTGTATTGAACCGCGATTCATCGATCCGCGATTCGCGGTCGCACGGCCGCCGCGAAGTCGCCGGGCAATCCGGCAGCGGCGCCCGGACACCGGCCATGCGCCCGCCGCGCGGCCTCATTCACTCTTGAGCACGGGAGCACCACATGGACCGCAGGACCTTCCTGATCACCACCTCCGCCAGCGCGGCGAGCCTGGCCCTGCCGGGCTATCTGCGTGCCGCGCCGCGCGTCGAATTCCGCTGGATTCCGCAGACCGACCTGACGCTGCTCGATCCCACCTTCACCACCGCCACCATCACGCAGAACCATGCGCAGATGGTCTTCGACACGTTGTACGGCATGGACAACGACTACCTGCCGCACCCGCAAATGGCCGCCGGCCATGAGATGGACGCCGATCAGCTGCGCTGGGTGATCACCCTGCGCGACCAGCTGGTGTTCCACGACGGATCGCCGGTGCGGGCGCAGGACGCCGTCGCCAGCCTGCGCCGCTGGGCGCAGCGCGACCTGATGGGCAAATCCCTGATGGCCGCCACCGCCGAGCTGACCGCGCTGAACGACAAGCAGCTGCAGTTCAAGCTGAAACAGCCGTTTCCCTTGCTGCTGCATGCCTTGGCGCGCCAGACCGGCAGCATGGCCGCCATCATGCCCGAGCGCCTGGCCAAGGGGCCGGAGGACAAGCCGGTCACCGAGATGATAGGCAGCGGTCCCTTCCGCTTCATGCGCGATCAATGGGTGTCGGGCTCGCGCGTGGTTTACGAGAAATTCACCGGCTACGTGCCGCGCAAGGACAGCTTCCCGCCGCAGTTCAGCGCCGGCCCCAAGGTGGCCTACATGGACGAGGTGCGCTGGAACGTCGTGCCTGACCGCGCCACCGCCGTCGCGGCCCTGCAGGCGCACGAAGTCGACGGCGTGGAAGCCGTGGACAAGGACTTCATCGGCGTGCTCAAGGCCGATCCCTCCATTACCTTGCTGAAGCGCAGCCTGCCCACCGTCGCCATCCTGCGCTTCAACCACTTGCAACCGCCGTTCAACAATGTGCTGATGCGCCGTGCGGTCCTGGCATCGATCAACCAGACCGACTACATGACCGCCATCAACGGCACCGAGTTCAAGGAATACTGGACCGACCGCATGGGCGTATTCGTGCCCGGCACACCGATGGCGAGCGACGCCGGCATGGATAAGCTGACGGGCAAGCGCAACCTGGACAAGGTGCGCGCCGATATCAAGGCCGCCGGCTACAAGGGCGAGCCCATCGTGCTGATCGATCCGGCCGACTTTCCGGACTACCATGCGGCCGCGCTGGTCACCGCGGACCTGTTCAAGCGCATCGGCCTCAACGTGGATGTACAGACCATGGACTGGGGCACCGCGGTGCAGCGGCGCAACAACCAGGATCCGCCGTCCAGAGGCGGCTGGAACGTCGCCTTCACCGGCCTGACCGGTCCCAACAACCTGGATCCGGCCGGCCACCTGGCCTTGCGCGGCAACGGCAAGGCCGCGTGGTGGGGCTGGCCGGACAGCCCCAAGCTGGAGCAACTGCGGCAGGACTGGTTCAACGCGCCGGACCTGGCGACGCAGAAGAAAATCTGCGAACAGATCCAGCTGCAGGTGATCGAGGACGTCCCGTACGTGCCGCTGGGCGCCAGCTACCAGGTCAGCGCCTATGGCTCGGAATGGAAGGATTTCCAGCCGCAGCTACCTTTGTTCTATACCGCTCGCAAGGCCTGAGGCAGGGAGACCGTCATGAACGCATCCGGTCCGCGCGTCGCCGTACTGGGTTTCCATCTGGAGTCGAACGCCTTCGCGCCGCTGTCGGTGGAGGCCGACTTCCGTGCCCAATGCTGGGAAGAGGGCGAGGGCATCAGCACCCTGGCGCGGCAAGTCAGCCATTTGCCCAGCGAACTTCCCGGTTTCTATGAACGCATGGACGCCCTGGGCGCGTGGCAACCCTTGCCGCTGATCGTCATCGGCGCGCCGCCGGGCGGACCGGCCAGCGCATCGGTCTGGGAGACCTTCCTGCGCGAAGTGCGCGAGCGCCTGCGGGCCGTATTGCCGGTGGATGCGGTGTACGTCGCCAACCACGGCGCGTCGACCGCGGAAAACGAGGACGATACCGAAGCCGTGCTGGCCACCATGTTGCGCCGGATGGTGGGACCGGATGTGCCCATCGTCGCGACCCATGACCTGCATGCCAACGTATCGGCGGCCACGGTCGATGCGCTGGACGCGCTGATCGGCTATCGCACCAACCCGCACGTCGACCAGCGCGAACGCGCTGCGGAGGCCGCCGACCTGCTGCACGAGATGCTGGCCGGCATGAAAACCGCCACCGCGCATATCCGCCTGCCGTTGACGCCGCCCTCGGTCACGCTGGGTACCCGGGAAGGGCCTTATGCCGATCTGATCGCCCAGGCCCAGGCCTGCATGGCGCCGGCCGGGCAGGGACCCATCGCCAATGTGTCGGTGCTGGGCGGTTTCGTGTTCGCCGACATTCCCAAGTGCGGCCTGACCATCAATGTGACGGCGCGCGGCGACCTGGCGGCGGCGCGGCGCACCGCCCTGACGCTGGCGCGCGCCGCCTGGAACGATAGGCACCGCTATGTGCCGGACATGATCGAAGTCGAACGCGCCGTCGCCGTGGCGGCGGCCTCCACCGTTCCGCTGTTGTTCGCCGATGTGGCCGACAACCCCGGCGGCGGCGGGCGCGGGAATACCTCGTGGCTGCTGGCCGCGTTTCACCAGGCGCGTATTCCCGATACGGTGCTGGGTGTGTTCGTCGACGCGGATCTGGCGGCGGAGGCGCACGCGCTGGGCGAGGGCGCCTCGTTCGACGCGGTCTTCAATCGGCAGGAGTCGGCGTTCTCCAAGCGCTTCCAGGCGCGCGCCGAGATATTGAAATTGACCGACGGCGAAGGCACGGGCCGCCGCGGCGTCATGCGCGGGCGCAAGTTCTCGCTGGGGCCGAGCGCCTTGCTGCGGCTCGAAGGTTCCGGACTGCGCGTCATCGTAGGCAGCCTGCGCCGTCAGCTGGCCGAGCCGCGCATCGTGGAGATGCACGGCATCGACATCGCGACGGTCAGGAACCTGATCGTCAAAAGCCGCGGACACTACCGGGCCGGCTTCGATGAGTTCTTCACGCCCGACCGCATCCACGACGTGGATAGCCCGGGATTGACCACGCCGAATCTGCGGCGGGTGAACTTCCAGCGCCTGCCGCGGCCGGTGTGGCCGCTCGATACGGATGTGGCCTGGCAGGAGCCGGACTGGGCCGCGACGGTGGAATAGCGGATCAGGCCGCCGCCGTCACATCGCGCACGATCGCCTGCACGATGTGCATCACGCTGGGCGGCAGCTCGCGGCCCAGCATGGTCTGGATATGGAAGTGCCGCTGGTGCAGGTCGGCATTGGTCAGCGGCACGGCCACCAGCTCGCCGCGCTGTATGCCGGCCAGCACCGTCAATCGGCTGCCGAAGATGATGGGACCGTAGTTGCGGCTCAAATTCTGCAGCGCGCCCATGTTGTTGCTGGTCATCACCACGTCCAGCTCTATGCCTTCGTGCATGCAGCATAGATCGACGATGAAGCGGATGGTGCTGCCGTGGCCCATCAACGCCACCGGATAGCCGGCGATTTCCTGCATGGACAGTTCGCGGCGTCCCGCCAAAGGGTGATCGGGCGGCATGACCGCGCATACCGGCAGGATGCCGACGTGCTGGACGTGCACGCCTTCCGGCGCGGACAGGCTGTAGCTGACGCCGATATCGTCCTTGCCTTCGCGCACGCGGCGGTTGATTTCTTCCGACTGCAGGATGTTCAGCTGGAAGCGGACGCTGGGTTCGACCTTGCGGAATTCGCCGATCAGGCGGGGCAGCAGGTCGCGGCCGAAGGCCTGGTTGGCGGAAATCTTCACCAGGCGCTGGCCGACCTGGCTCAGGTCGCGCACGTCGGAACGCGCGCGTTCGGCATCCAGGTGCGCGCGCCGCGCGTACGCGGCCAGCAGCTGGCCCGATTCCGTCAGCACCATGCCGCGCGCATGGCGGTCGAACAGCACCGTGTCGTACTCGTCTTCCAGCTTGCGGATCATGCGGCTGACCGCCGACGGCGCGACGTGCAGCATCTGCGCGGCGACGGTCAGCGATCCATTGTTGACGACTTCCAGGAAATACTTGAGCGCGGTATTGAGCATGAGGCATCGCGGGTTTATGCCGGAACGGCCGCTGGCACTATGGCGTAAAAGTCCCGCCGTCGCCATCCGGCGCTTCCCCAGGCCCGCCGGCCGGCACGGCGTTGCAATCGCCTATGCCGGTACCAGGTCCAGGTTGGCGAACATATCGGCCAAGGTAGGCGTGGAGCGTGCGGGCCAGATCGCGCTCAGGTTGAAGCTGGGCAGGCCCTGGCCGTCGGCCACGCGGCAGAAGCGCACCCCGCGGAAATCCAGCGACCGTATCCAGCTGGGCAACAGGCCGACGCCGCAGCCCCCGGCCACGCAGGCCAGCACCGTCAGCGTGCGGTTCGCCTCCTGCACGACGCGGGCGGGATGGCCGGCCTTGCGCATCGCGTCGAGTATGGATTCGTACAGCACCGGCAACTGCGAGCGCGGAAACAGCACCAGGCCTGCCCGGGCGATCTGCGCCAATGTGACGCTGCCGTCCCGCGCGACGTCGAACTCGTCGGGAACGGCGGCCACGAGCCGGTCGCGCAGCAGCTGGCGTTCGCGCATGCGGCCGCCCACGGCGACCGGGGTATGCATCAGGCCGATATCGATTTCGCCGGTCTGCAGGGCTTCCGCCTGCTCGGCGTTGCTCATTTCGCGCAGGATCACGCGCACGCCGGGCGCGCGCTCGCGCATCTGGCGCAGCGCGCGCGGCAGGGTGTCGAACAGCGCCGACGATACCAGCCCGACGGTAAGCTGCCCCGCGCTGCCGCGGCCGATGTCGCGCGCCCGCGCGGCGGCGGCGTCGATGCGCGCGACGCTGGCGCGCACATCTTCCAGGATGGCCTGCGCCGCCGGCGTCGGCAGGGCGCCGCGGCGCGACCGCTCGAACAGGCGCACGCCGAGTTCCTTTTCCATCCGTACCAGTGCCTGGCTCAGTGCCGGCTGCGCCAGTCCCAGCCAGGCGGCCGCGCGGCTCACGCTGCCGTGGTCGACGACGGCCAGGAAGTAGCGAAGGTGACGGGTTTCCATATCGGGAAGATATATAAAAGCGACAATTGGAGCATAGAAAACTATACATGGCTTGCCTAGAATGCGCCCGATCCAGATCCATACAGGCCGGAGCAATACATGGCGGTTTTCGCCGAATCCCAGGACGCGGATGCCGGGCGCGATTTGCCGGCGGGCGTGTCGCCCTCGGCCGGGGCGCCTCCGCGTGCGGTCGCCATCGATACGCACGCCCACGTTTTCGAACAGGGGCTGACCCTGGCGGAAGGGCGCCGCTACTCGCCGGGCCACGACGCCACGCTGGCCGACTATCTGGCACAGCTGGATGCGCACGGCATGACGCACGGCGTGCTGGTGCAGCCCAGCTTCCTGGGCATGGACAACCGCTATCTGCTGGACGCCCTGCGCGCCTGCCCGGCGCGGCTGCGCGGTGTCGTGGTCATCGATCCCGGCATCGCGGACGACGCCTTGCGGCAGATGGCGGCCGCCGGCGTGATGGGCATGCGCCTGAACCTGTTCGGGCAGGCCACGCCGCCGCTGGATACGGCGCCCTGGCGCGGCCTGCTGGCGCGCGTGACGGAACTGGGCTGGCACGTGGAACTGCATGTGCCCGCCCGCCGCCTGCCGGACGCGCTGCCGCACCTGCTGGCCGCCGGCTGCACCGTGGTCGTCGATCATTTCGGCCGCCCCGACCCCGCGCTGGGTGTGGCCGATGCGGGCTTCCAGTACCTGCTGCGCCAGGCCGGCAGCGACCGCGTCTGGGTGAAGCTGTCCGGCGCCTACCGCAACTGGTCCCACGAGCAGGCGGCCACGGCGGGCCGCGAGGCCACGCGCCAGCTGCTGGACGCGTATACCGCGGCGCGGCTGGTATGGGGCAGCGACTGGCCCCATACCGAACACCGCCATATCACGTATGAACCCACCCGCCACTGGCTGGACCGCTGGATTCCGCATGCCGATACGCGGCGCATCATCCTGGGGGACGCGCCGTCCCGGCTGTTCCGGATCGATCGATGATGCCGGTACCCGCCCGATAGACGCCTGGTTCTTGCATCCTCAAACTATTTCCAACCTCATACCAATACGACGGAGACACTTATGCAATCCGACCTTCTGTACTCGCTGGCACGCCACGCCGGCCGTTTGCTGGCGCCCCTGGCCATGGCGCTTGCCGCGACGGGCGCCGCGGCCGCCTATCCCGAACGCCCCATCACCCTGGTCGTCACCTATCCGCCCGGCGGCACGGTGGACCTGGTCGCGCGCCTGATCGGCCCGCGCCTGTCGGCCGAGCTGGGACAGCCGGTCGTCATCGAGAACAAGGGCGGCGCCGGCGGCATGATAGGCGGAGCCTACGTCGCCAAGGCCGCGCCGGACGGCTACACGCTGATGATGGATGCGTCCAACCACGGCCAGAACCCGGCCCTGCACAGCAAGATGACCTTCGATACGTTGCGCGATTTCGCGCCGGTATCGCTGCTGCTGCGCGTGCCCAATATCCTCGTGGTGACGCCGTCGTATTCCGTCAAGACGGTGGCCGAGCTGATCAAGCTGGCGCAGCCCAAGGACGGTCCCTACGTGTACTACGCCTCGTCCGGCCCCGGATCCGCGCAGCACCTGGCGGGTGAGCTGTTCAACTTCCTGGCGCATACCCATATGCAGCACGTCGCCTACAAAGGCGGCGGTCCCGCCATGGTCGACGTCATGTCCGGCCAGGTGCCCGTGATGTTCGCCAGCATGGGTTCGTCATGGGCCCACGTGCGCAGCGGCAAGCTGCGCGCGGTGGCCACCGGGGGCGCCCAGCGATCCGCGGCGGCGCCGGATCTGCCCACCATCGCGGAATCCGGCGTGCCCGGCTACGCCTCCTACGAGTGGAACGGCGTCTTCGCCCCGGCCGGCACGCCGCCGGCCATCGTCGAACAGGTCTCGAAGGCGCTGGCCCAGGTGCTCAAGGACCCGCAGGTCTCGAAGCAGCTGACCGACATGGGCGCGGAACTCGTCGGCTCGACGCCCGCCGAACTCGACACCTTCCGCCGCGCGGAAATCGACAAGTGGAAGAAGGTCGTCGACGAAGCGCATCTGCAGCTGGATTGATAGCGCCGGGTCCCGGCCGTTCCCCATGTTGTATCGTCCCGCTTGGCCATCGGCCGCGGCGGTATGGCGGGCCATGCACGTCCCGCCATACCTGGCTGGCCAGTGGGAGACTTCATGGACCTGCGACAACTCGAATATTTCGTCCACGTTGCCGAACTCGGCAGCTTCACCAAGGCGGCGGCGATCCTGGATGTGGCGCAGCCGGCGCTCAGCCGGCAGGTGCGGCGGCTGGAGATCGAGTTGCGGCAGACGCTGCTTTATCGCAATGGGCGCGGCGTCACGCCCACCGAGGCCGGCAAGCGACTGCTCGCCCATGGGCGCGGGATCCTTTTGCAGTTCGATCGCGCCCGCCAGGAAGTGGAAGAGGCCCGCGGATCGCCGGTGGGGCGTATCGTCGTCGGCGTGCCGCATTCCATCGGCCGCCTGCTGACCGCGCCCTTCGTCGCTGAGTTCCGCCGCGCCTTCCCGCGCGCCACGCTGAGCATCACCGAAGGCCTGACCGTGCATCTGCACGAATGGCTGCTGTCCGGCCGCATCGATGTGGCGGTCCTGCATGATCCCATGCCATCGCCGGCGCTGGAATTCCTGCCGCTCAGCGTAGACCCGCTCTTCCTGATCGAACGGCGCGCCAAAGGACAAGCGGCGCAGGGCGCCTCCATCATGGTCAAGGAATTGGCCGATGTCCCGCTGATCATTCCCAGCCGTCCGCATCCCTTGCGCATGCTGGTCGAAACCCGGCTGGCCGGCCTGGGCCGCAAGATCGCGGTCGCGCTGGAAATCGATGCGGTCGGCGCGATCGTCGACCTGGTGACGCAGGGCCACGGTCACGCCATCGTCACGCAGAACGCCTTGCTGATCGCCGCCGATGCGGCCAAGCTTTCCGCCCGCCGCATCGTGTCGCCGCGCATCACCAGTACGCTGGCGCTGGCCACTTCCGCCGAACGCCCGCAGACGGTGCTGGGCCGGCAGACCGCCACACTGATCGCCGAGTTCGTCCCCAAGGCGCTGGCGCGGGCCGCTCAGCGCGCGGCATCGCGACGCGGAGCGTGATCGCCGAGGCTGGCGCGGCGGCCGCAATACAGCGGCATTCAGTGCGGCACCACAATCACGATATTCATTCCTGTAATAGCAGCTAGACCGGAAATGCCGTTTCGCTCTCGCCTTGCCGGCTCTATAGTCACACTCCCATACATTTGACGCGGCCGGCGACACGGCGCGCGCGGGAGAGCGGCGTGTTGATTACCGACACCCAGGTGCATTTGTGGGAAGCGCATCGGCCTGACCGGCCGTGGCCGGCGGAAGAAGTCGAACGCAAGGTTTTCGTGGCCGTGGAGGGCGCCCGCCCGCATCGGGAAGAACCGCTGGGCGCGGAAGAATTCCTGGCGACCATGGACGCGGCGGGCGTGCAGCGCGCCATCATCGTGCCGCCGTCACCGGTGGGCGACAGCAACGACACCGCGCTGGAAGCCGCGGCGCGCCATCCCAGGCGCCTGGCCATCATGGGCCGCTTCAATCCGGAAGCGCCCGACGCGCGCGAACGCCTGGAGCAGTGGCTGGACCAGCCCGGCATGCTGGGCATCCGCATGACCTTCCACAAGCCCAAATGGAGCGGCTGGCTGGAGCCGGGCGGCATGGATTGGTTCTGGGCGGCCTGCGAGCGCCTGGACATTCCGCTGATGGTCTTCGTGCCCGGCCACGTCGACAAAATCCCCTATCTGGCGCAGCGCCATCCCGGCCTGCGCCTGGTCCTGGACCACATGGCTCGCCGCAGCAATCTGCGCGATGACGCCGCCTTCGCCGACCTCGACGAGTTGCTGGCGCTGGCGCGCTTTCCCAATGTTTCGGTCAAGGCCTCGGCCGCGCCGTGCTACAGCAACGAGCCTTATCCCTTCGCCAACTTGAACCCTTATCTGCGGCGCATCTTCGAGGCCTTCGGCCCGCGGCGCACGATGTGGGGTTCCGATTACACCCGCCTGCCATGCACGTACCAGGAGTGCGTCGACCATTTCCGCGTCGCGCTGGATTTCCTGGACGACGACAGCCGTGCGTGGGTCATGGGCAAGGCGGCCGCGCAAATCCTGCGCTGGCCGGAATCCGCTTTCGACGGCGGCGCCTGACGTCAGTGGGGGCGAGGCCCCCTTTTTTTATACAAACAAAGAGAGCAGACATGAAATCAGCACGTTTCCGCGCGCCGGCCTGGCTGGTGGCGGCATCCCTGGCCGTCGCGGCCGTCCTTCCCATGGGCGCCGCGCGGGCCCAGGCCCACTACCCTGACAAGCCCATCAGGATGATCGTGCCGTTCCCGCCCGGCGGCGCGGTCGATATCCTGGGCCGCCTGGTGGCGCAGCACATCGGCCAGCAGATGAATCAATCCATCGTCGTGGAAAACCGTTCGGGCGCCAACGGCAGCGTGGGCAACGAGGCCGCCGCCAAGGCGCCCGCCGACGGCTACACCATCCTGCTGGGCGCCAACGGCCTGGCCACCAACGTCGCGCTGTATCCCAAGCGCCCGTTCGCCGAACTGAAGTCGCTCACGCCTGTCGCCTATGTCGGATCCTCGCCGCTGATCATGATGGTGCCCGCGGATTCGCCGGCCAAGTCGCTGAAGGACATCGTCGATGCCGCCAAGGCGGATCCGGGCAAGATCAGTTACGCTTCCGCCGGCCCCGGCAGTTCCGCCCACCTGGGTTCCGAACTGCTGAAGTACGTGACCAAGACCAATATGCTGCACGTGCCGTACAAAGGCGGCGCGCCGGCCATCGTGGACCTGACCGCCGGCCGCGTGAACTTCATGCTGCTCGATCCGGTGCAGGGCCTGTCGCAACTGCAGTCCGGCCGCCTGCGCGGCCTGGTCGTGGCCAGCAAGGAACGCCTGGCGCTGCTGCCCGGCGTGCCCTCCGCCGCCGAAGCCGGCTTCCCCGAATTCGAAGCCAGCGTATGGTGGGGCTTCATGGCGCCCAAGGGCACGCCGCCCGAAATCGTCGGCCGCTTGAACGCGGAAATCAATAAGGCGCTGACCAGTCCGGATGCCCGGAAGGTGCTGGCCGGCATGGGCGTCACCACCAGGCCCGGCACGCCGGAGGACTTCGGCAAATACCTGGACGCCGAAGCCGCCAAGTGGTCCACGGTGATCAAGTCCGCCGGGATCACCGCCGACTGACGCCGCGCGGCCGCGGCGCCGGTCCGGGCGGCGGAAGCGGGCCGGCGGCGACGATCTACCAGCGGTATTGGTAGCCCGCCACGACTGCCCGGGATCGCGTCAGGTGGGCGCCTTTGGCTACCTCCACGTCGGCATACAGGAAGTGGCGCTTGCCCAGCCGTGCCTCCACTCCCGCGCCGATTTCATAGCGGTTGCCGGACATATCCGTGCGCAGGGCGGCGTCGTCGGCCCGTATTCTGCCGCGGTTGCCGAATTCGCGCAGCCAGCTGAACCTGACGTACGGCGCGGCCGTGTTGCCGTTGCCCAGGTCGATGCCGCGGCCGGCGCGCACGCTGGCGCGTGATTGCAGGGTATGGCCGCCGCGGTCGTGCACCGCCGTACCGTCGCTGAGCGTATAGCGCGCGCCGCCCAGTTTGAAGTAGCTGAGTCCGGCGCCGGGCTCGATGAACCAGCCTTGCGACAGGTTCAGGCGCTGGCCGCCGCCGACGGACAGCCCGCCGCCGCTCTGGCGATACTTGCCGATGACGGTGCCGCCGATGTCCGGCCCGCTTGCCTGTACCGTGTTGCGGAAGCGTCCCGCGGATGCCGCCACGCTGGCATAGGCGCCGTTGTCCAGCTGCAATACCGCATAGGCCCCGAACAGCACCGTGGACGCGCGGCCCTTGCCGTCGTCGAAGTCGCGGTGCGCGTCGACCTCGCTGACGCTGCCGCCCAGGCGCCAGCGTCCGGCGGCGACTTTCACGGTACGGTCCGCGCCCAGGGTATAGCCCCAGAGGGACTGCCTGTAGCCGCCGGCCGATGACCGCGGATGCTGGCGCTTGTCTATGCCGCGTATCCAGATGCCGTCGCCGATGGGGGCGAACATCGCGTCCGGCCCGTCGATGCCGCCGTCGCCGCCAGCGCGCAAGGCCTGGCCGCGATCTTCGACGGCGCGCAGCGCCGCCATCCACAGCGCGCTGGCCGAGGCGATGCCGCTGTTGTTTACCAGGGACGTCCGGATGGAAGGCGGAGGCTCGACGGTATCGTCTTCGAACGCGCCGAGTGCGATGGCGCCGCGATCGGCCGCCGGCTCGCCGGCTTCCGGGCCGGGGCTGTTATCGCCGTCGCGATCGCCGTCCTCGTCGAAGCCGTCGTCGTCCCGCGCGATCGGCGCATCCACGCCGTCGTCTCCGCCATCGCTCGCGTCCGATCCGCCGGCGGCAGGCGTGTTGCCGCCATCCGTCGTCCGCTGCCCGTCCGGTCCCTGGCCCCCGCCTGGCGCGCCGCCCTTGCCGCCGTCGTCGCCTTGCGGGCCGCCGGTGGCCGGCGTTCCCGGCGATCCCCGCGGAGCGGTGTCGTCGACCGGCGCGTCGTCGGGCTCGCGCTCCAGGGACCACACGACGCCGGATGCGGTGCGGCGTTTGACCAGGGTGTAGCGATGGCCCTGCACGTCCACGGCCTGGCCGTCGTTCTCCAGGACGAACGATGCATTGCCGCGGCGGGCCTGGACGATGGGCACGGCCCGCGGGCCCAGGGTGTCGTCGTCGCCCGAATGATCGGTGATCAGTACCGCGTACGAGCCCCGCGCGCCGCCCAGGATGTCCACGCGGTCGGCGGCGCCGCGTGTCAGATGCGTGTGCATCTCGAAGCGCCCCTTGCCGCGCAGGCGTTCTTGTATTGTCAGGCCATGAAAGCGCGGGGCACGTTCGCCGCCGGCCTCGGGCCTGGCAAAGCGCAGCGTCCCGCCGGGCGACATCGTCAGCCTATCGACGGTGGAGTTCGCGTCCATGACCCAGGTGCTGCGGCTATCGATGTAGACCTTGCCGCCGATATCGGTATTTCCGCGCCAGACCGAACCGTGGGCGAGATGGATGTGCGCCCGCGAGTCCGGTATGCCGCGCACGGCGCCGTGTGCCTGGGTGTCGTCCAGCTGCAGCATCACGTAGTGTTTGCGCGGGACCGCTCGCGGGCGCGGCGTTGCCGCGCCGTCCGGCCGGACGAGCTCCAGCAGCGTATCGTTGCCGCTGCGTATGTCGGCTTTCCTCAGGTAGAAGGCGGCGCTTTCTTCCGGCGCCCGCACCCATGCGCGCAGCGCGGCACCCCTGCTTTTCAGCACCGCGCGCGTTTCGTCGCCGCTGAATCGAAAACGTCCGGCTTCGTTGCCGACCGCGTAGGGGGTATCGGGGCCGGTGGTCAGGTATACGTCGCGCAGATGGACGCGCGCGCGCTGCACTTCCACCGCCGGAGACCGCGGCGCCTGCATATGGACGAAGCCATGCGTGATGCGCAGCGTGGTATCGGCTTCGGGACAGCGGCTGCGGCGCGCATCGATGGCGCATGGGATCCGGCCGACGGCGCGCAGGCCGACGCTATCCGCGTTGCCGCCGTACAGCCACAGGTTGCGGCCGTCGAGGGTGGCGTTCTCCCGCACCAGGATGCCGGTGCTGGCGGGTCCGTACAGTATTGCCCTGACGCCGTTGAAGGTGACGCGGCGGTTGGCGACGACGTGGATGGCGGTGTTGCGTTCTCCTTTGCCGAAGATCCACACGTCGCGATCGGACTGATGTGCCGGCGCCGGCCCGCCGTCGTGCCCTTGCGCGCCGGATCCCGCATCGAAGGCCGGCCCCAGGTGGATGATGCCGGTGTCGCCGACGGCATGCACTCCATGGGCGTTGTTGCCTTCCAGGTTGATGGTGCTGCCGGCCATGCGCAGCTCGCCCGTATTGGCATAGGCCCAGTCGGGAAGATCGTCGCCTCGTTCGTCGACGCTGCCGACGCCGTGTGAACGCTCGCCGCGCGTGGTGATGCGGGCGCCGGTAATGAACAGCCGCGCGGCGCCGCTGTAGTAGACGCCGTACGCATCGCTGCCGAAGGTATGGATGGTCGGGCCCGTGAGATCGGAGGAACCATGCCGCAGCGCCTTGACGCCGTGTTCCGTGTCCCCATGCGTGCGCACCGGACCCAGGACCCGGGTCCTGCGGTCGCGGTCGCCGTCGGTGACCTCGATGCCGCGGTCGGACCAGCCGTATTCGGCGGCGTACTCCTGCGCGCGCGCATCGCAGAACGGATTCATCAACAACCCCAGCGCCGCGGCGCCGCCGATCGCTCCCCCCAGCGCGCCACCGAGTGCGCCGCCGCCTTTCCAGGCCGACCTGGCTCGTGCCGGTTCTCCCACGCCTATGATGGTTTTCGGCCGGCGTGTCTTGCGGCCAGAGGGGACAGCGTTGGGGACGCTGCGCTTGCGTTCGGGTCCATAGACAGCTTTATGGACGTGTAGACCAACCATGACTGCTTGCTCCTCCGGCATCTGCGATACGGTTCCCGCCCGGCAGAGACCGGGCTCAACGCAAGCCGGCCGCGATCGTCTTCATTGTTGGCGATCGCGGCCGGCGGTGCGTGGGAAGGACAGAGCGGTATGTACGCCGGCCGGCTTTTCTGTTCCGTGGCGGTGCCGGTGCCGAGTCCATCCGCGCGGTTCGCCGGCGTTACCCGCGGTGCGGCCGCGCCCCGCGCGCCATGGCGTTACCAGCGGTACTGGTAGCCGACCGTCACCATGCGGGATTGCTCGAAACGCTTGCCCTTGGCGTAGCCCAGATCGACGTACAGGCTGTGCGCCTTGCCCAGCCGCGCCTCGACGCCGGCGCCGGCTTCCAGACGGCTGCCGCCCAGATCGGCGTTCAGGGTCGTGTCGTTGACCGAGACCCGGTTGCGGTTGCCCCGTTCATACGCATAGCCCAACCGTACATAGGGCATCACGGTGCCGCCGTTGCCGGTCTCGATCACGCGGCCGACCCGTGAACCCGCACGCCATTGCAGGGAATGGCCGCCACGATCGCGAACCTGGGTGCCATCGTTCAGCCTGTAGCGCGCGCTGCCTACGTGCAGATAGCTCACACCGGCATAAGGCTCGACGAACCAGGCGCGCGGCAGTTCGACGCGGCGGCCGGCCTCCAGCGCGGCGCCGATGCCTTTGTTGCGGAAGGATCCGTCCAGTGGCGTGTCGTCGGTCTTCCGGCCATGCATGTCATGCCGATAGCGGCCCACCGACACGATGGCGCTGGCATAGCTGCCGCGCGGGCCGACGAAAGTCGCATAACCGCCGAGGTGCGCGCCGCGGGTGCTGCCCTTGCCCTTGTCGAAGTCGCGGCGGCTGTGGGCCTGCGCGGCCAGCAGGCCGATGTGCCAGCGGCCGGCCGCGACATCGATGGCGCGGTCGATGCCGGCGATGAAGCCATACAGGTCTTGCCGGTACGTCCCGGTCAGTGGATGGTCTATTTTCTGTCGCCCGTCCAGCGCTTCGATCCAGATGCCCAGGCTGGCGGAATCGACTGCATGGATGCCGCTGGGTGGCGCCAGGCCGCTGTTGTGACGGATCGCGCGCAACCGCCGGTCGATGGCGCCCAACTGCGCGTTCCAGATGCCCTGGCCGGCGGCAAGCGCGGCGTTGTTGACCGCCAGCGTGTCCTGGGCCGACAGGGGGACGGCGGGCGCCGGCGGGGCCGCGACGACTGCCTCGGCTTCCGGCGGTGTTTCGGCCGGCTCCGCGGCCTCCGGCTCCCTGGCTTCATCCGCCGCGGCCGCCTCGGCCGGGGCTTCGGCTTCGGCCTTTGCGGGGCTTCCCGCTCCGCTTTCTGCCTGGCCTTCTGCTTCGCCATCCGCGGCGGCATCAGCTTGCGCTTTGTCGATGGGCGCGGCATCGGCCTGGTCCTTGTCCTCATCGTCGATGTCCGCGCGCGTTTCGAATGTCGGCGCTGCTTTCGGGTGTCGCTCCGGCTTGGGATCCGGCTTGGCCGCGGGCGCGGGATCATCGGCCGGAACAACAGCCTGGGTCGGAGCGGGAGCGTCGATCGGACCAGGGTGCTGGGTGGGAGCGGGAGCGTCCACCGGAGCGGGATTCTGGGTCGGANCGGGAGCGTCGATCGGACCAGGAGCCTGGGTCGGAACGGGATCGACGGCGGGGGCGGGAGGGACGGCCGGTACACGATCCGGAT